>CAUTFW010000019.1:0-37897 GCA_963537955.1 Parahaemophilus parainfluenzae
TGATTTGTGGGAACGCAATCAACATTAATCAAAAACAAAAAGTGCGGTTAAAATTTGATCTGCACCCCAAAAGTTGGACTAAACAACCAACAATTGAGGTGCAGATTTTTTATGGGTAAACACTACACAACAGAATTTAAATTACAGGTTCTTCAACCTATCCTAAAAGGGAAAATGAGCATTCGAGAAGCCGCTCGTTTTTACAATATTCCCTCTGATGCATTAGTCGGAACCTGGTTGAAACGCTTTGAAAAAAGTGGCATAAAAGGGCTTATTCCTTATAAACCATCGGGACGACCGCCAATGAAACCTAAATATGCCAGAATGCCCCCTCCACCTAAAACAGAAGAAGACCGCTTACGTCTGAGAATTTTACAGCTTGAAGCGGAAGTCGCGTACCTAAAGGAGTTGAGAAAGCTCAGACTTCAGGAAGAAGCCTGGCAGCGGAAGTTATCCAAAAGTTAAGAGCTCATTATCCCCTAAAATATCTATTAGGTATTGCAGGCTTAGCGCGCAGTACGTTTTTTGCTCGATGCCAGGTTAAACCCGATAAGGATAAAGGGCTAAAAGCCGAGATTATCCAGATTAAAGCAAAACATCCCGATTATGGTTACCTACGGGTTCACGCCTGTTTACGGGGCGTGAATCATAAGAAAATCCAACGTTTAATGCGAGAGCTTGAACTTCAAGTGCGGGTAAGAAAAAGCAAGAAATTGACGACGTATCGAGGGACGATTGGTCATATCGTACCTAATCATCTAGAACGTCATTTCACCGCTACCAAGCCGAATCAAAAGTGGGTAACGGATGTGACCGAGTTTAAAGCAAAAGATGGCAATAAAGCCTACTTATCCCCAATATTAGATTTATTTAACAATGAGATAGTCTCATATACCCTCAGTTATTCCCCAAACTGGGCGCAGGTGGAGAAGATGTTAAAGCTGGCGGTTAAGCGATTAGATAAAACAAGAGGTAGTATTTTACATTCAGACCAAGGATGGCAATATCAGATGGCGGCTTATCGTCAAATTCTTGCTGAGCACGGCATCATACAAAGTATGTCAAGGAAAGGAAACTGTTTGGATAATGCCGCAATGGAGAGTTTCTTTGGACGATTAAAAACGGAATGCTTTTATGGCCGGGAATTTAATACGCAAGAAGAGATAGTTAATGCGGTAAGGGATTATTTGAATTACTATAATCATCGACGGATTCAACTAAAATTAAAAGGACTGAGTCCGATACAATATCGTCATCAGTCCTTATGTGAATAGTCCAGATTTTTGGGGTCAGATCAAATTAACCGCACTTTTTTTTATCTCTTTTAGAACAAGAAAATTAGTTTTTCGCTGCTGCCGCTGCTTTCACGATTACTGCAAACGCAGGCGCTTTAAGTGAAGCACCGCCCACTAACGCACCATCGATATCTGGTTGAGTGAATAATTCTGCTGCGTTAGCATCATTTACTGAACCACCGTATTGAATGAGCACTTGATCTGCTACAGCTTGTGATTTTGCTGCGATGTGGCCACGAATAAATGCGTGAACAGCTTGTGCTTGTGCTGGAGTTGCTGATTTGCCCGTGCCGATTGCCCAAATTGGTTCGTAAGCAATCACTGCACCATTAAATGCTTCTACACCTAATGCATTGATGACTGCATCAATTTGACGCGCACATACTTCTTCCGTTTTGCCTGCTTCGTTTTCAGCTTCAGTTTCACCAATACATAATACTGGTACTAAACCTGCTTCTTTTAATACACCAAATTTTTTCGCTACGAATTCGTCGCTTTCTTTATGGTAAGTACGACGCTCAGAGTGACCGATAATGATGTATTTTGCACCAAAATCTTTTAACATTTCAGTTGAAATATCGCCGGTGAAAGCACCTTTAACATTCACATCAACGTTTTGTGCACCTAAAGCAATTTTGCTGCCTGCAAGTGCCGCTTCAGCTGTACCTAAGTACATAACAGGTGGGGCAATTGCCACATCACAACCTGTTACACCCTGTAATTCAGCTTTTAATCCTTCGATTAATTCTTTGGTAAAGGCTTTGGAACCGTTTAATTTCCAGTTACCCATCACTAAAGGACGACGTGCCATTTTTGTTTCTCCATATTGAATAAATAAAAAGTGTGTTTACTATACCAAACTTTGAACAGATTTCTTTGTGCAAAATCACATTTTGAAAATTTTTTTGGGGAAATGATGATTATTTTGTGCTAAAAAGCTACAATCTACTGTACGGAACCGATAAAAAATAACCAATTTTATAAATAAACGGAAAATAGGTCTGGTAACAATGAAAATTTTCAAAGCCGAACAATGGAATATAGAAGTGCTTGCTCCACTCTTTGAAGCCTATCGACTTGCCAACGGAATGAGTGAAAATCCTGACCGCACTTTAACCTTTCTAACAAATCGTATGCGTTTTAATGAAAGCATGTTTTTTATTGCTGTAAACGAAAACGCACAGGCAATTGGTTTTGTTCAACTTTATCCTCGCTTATCTTCTTTACAACTACAACGCTATTGGCAATTAACTGATATTTTTGTCAAAGAAGATAAACATCAAGCCGAGATTTATGCAGCGCTTATTTCTAAAGCAAAAGAGTTTGTCCGTTATACACAATCTAACCGTTTAGTGGCGGAATTGAGCCAAGCTCAACAGAGTATTTTAGAACGCGAAGGATTTAAGCTAAACACGAAAAAAAGTTTGTTTGAATTAACTCTCTAATGCATACGCTCCTCAATCAATATTGGGATTACTTACGAATTGAACGCCAAGTAAGCCCACATACCCTCACTAATTATCAACATCAACTGGATGCCATTTTAGCGATTCTCGCTGAAAAAGGTATTCAGCACTGGCAGCAAGTAAATCCAAGCGTGGTTCGCCTTATTTTGGCGGAAAGCCGTAAGCAAGGTTTAAAAGAAAAGAGCTTGGCATTACGCTTATCTGCTCTTCGTCAGTTTTTCAGCTATCTTGTACAACAAGGGCAAATGAAAGTGAATCCGGCAACAGGTATTTCAGCACCTAAACAAGGCAAGCATTTACCGAAAAATATTGATGCTGAACAGGTCCAAAAATTGCTTTCAAATGACAGCAAAGATCCGATTGATTTGCGCGATCGTGCGATGATGGAATTGATGTATAGTTCAGGGCTTCGCTTATCTGAATTGCAAGGCTTAAACCTCAATAGCATTAACACGCGAGTACGCGAAGTCAGAGTGATTGGTAAAGGGAACAAAGAACGTATTGTGCCTTTTGGACGCTATGCTTCTCATGCAATTCAGCAATGGTTGAAAGTACGCCCCTTATTTAATCCAAAAGATGACGCCCTTTTTGTGAGCCAACAGGGAAATCGCCTTACTCATCGCTCTATTCAAAAACGAATGGAAACCTGGGGCATTCGACAAGGATTAAACAGTCATCTCAATCCGCATAAACTGCGTCACTCTTTTGCCACTCACATGCTGGAAGCGAGTTCAGATTTGCGGGCTGTTCAAGAGCTTTTAGGGCATAGCAATTTGTCCACCACGCAAATTTATACGCATTTAAATTTCCAACATCTTGCAGAAGTGTATGATCAAGCCCATCCTCGAGCAAAACGGAAAAAATAAACAAAGTGCGGTCAAAAATCATCGTCTTTTTTAACCGATCTTCTAAACAAAAAGGCTACCTTCTGGTAGCCTTTATTCATTTCACTATAAGCTAAACGCTTGAATATAAGGAAGTTTCCCTTTCTTCAGCATGTCTTCAATACCGCTTTGATGATCATTTTCACCTAAACCACGTAATTCGAAGGTGACACCAACGCTGTTGTCATAAACCACTTGATCGTTACGTTGATTTTGGCGACTCGTCACATAACGTCTTGCACCAACGCCTAAAGACCAACAGCACGAGTTATATTGCACGCCCACATATTGCTCAACCGGTTTTTTCAATGCAATATCTTGATAGTATTTTCCAACAAGCGCCCAGTTATCCGACACTTCCCATGCAGCCACAACACCAACCTGTTTAATGTCTTGTTGATAACGGTTTGCGGAAGCACCCAAGTTTTGGTTGATGTACTCTTTGCTCGCATAACGATAATTTAACTGAATCAGATTATTCTTCATCGGGTTAAATTCCAAACTACTATTTGCTAAGGAGGCTTTATCTAACAACGTATCATATTGGTAGCTACCACGCCAATTCCATTTATCGCTAATTTTCCAGTTAGACTCCAAGGCCCAAGAAGAAGAGGATTTTGGCGTACGATTATTTGGATTATCATCAATTTTTGATGCCGTTAAATAATAAATTTGTCCTGCTGAGAAGTTAAAACGTTCATCAGCATTCTTATCATAAAAACGAGTTGTTCCACCAAGCGTTATTTGATTAGCTGATGAAATACGATCTAAACCACTATAACGACGATCACGAAATAATGAATAATAATCTTGTTGGACTAACGCGGAATCATAACCAAAGCCAAGATAATCATTAACTAACTTAGAGCCAATGTTGCTTTGATCCTTATATGGTCGATATAAGTATTGTGCGTGCGGTTCAAGCGTTTGTGTATAACCATCAAATAAAGTTTTATTGCTTGCTAAAACCGTTTGTAAATCTACTTTTAATTGTGGCAATACACGATTTACCAATTTTTGTACGTCTTCCGCCGAAGAAGAAGAGCCTTTTTTCTGGTTATAATGGGTCGCGTAAAGTTTAGTCTCAATATTCAAGCTACCATATTTATTTGACATTGCTGTAGACAAGCTTGGTTCAACATGAAAACGCCATGCTTTTGGCATCAAAGCACTATCATTATCAAAGCGTACTGCTTGCGAAAATAATTTAAAATCGACCCAACCGTTCGCCAAATCATTTTTGTAATAATTGAAGTCAATTTGTGGCATAGCTCGGTAAGGCCCGATATTGACTTCATCAAAAATCTGGAACTGACGTGCTGAAATCGCGAAGTTGTAATTAGGTTTATAGTAAGCAATACGTGCGTATTGATTTGCATAACCATCAGTACTGTCACCATAATCTGAATCAAAATCGGTGAAATAACGTTTATCACTTACCTTAGTGTAATCAACATTTAAACGCCAGTTTTCAAGAAAAGAGGAATTATGGTTCCAATAGAACAAATGACGCTTACGATTATCACTGGTATATTCATCATAACGATCACGTCCTAAATATTCTCCCGCAAGTTTACCTTCACCAACAGGTGTTAAATAACGGAATTCACCATTTAATTGCCAGCCACGACGAGACATATATTTTGGTGCAAATGTAGCATCGTAATTTGGTGCAATGTTCCAATAAATTGGCTGTTTATACCAATAACCATCACGGCTAGAATGACCGACTGTTGGCATTAATAAACCTGAACGGCGGCGATCACCAATCGGTAATTGTAGATAAGGAGTGTAGAACACTGGCACACCTAATACTTTAAAACGTGCATGCCAAAATTCAGCATATTCTTCTTTGATGTGCTGACGAATCTCAGAGGCATCGACCGCCCACGCATTATCATCTGGCAAACAAGAGGTAAATGTTGCGTTTTTCATTAAGCGGTAATCATCACCTAACTCGATTTCTTGTGCTTTACCGCGACCTTGACGTCCTACAAGTTGGTAGTCTGCATCAGTGACGTTACCGTTTTTGCTATCTAAATTAAAACTCGCATCATTACCTAATAGATTAATTTGATTATCTTTGTAATCAAATCCGCCTCGCAAATAAGCCCAACGTTGAGTTTTGTTGCCCTCACCTGTTTGTTTGACTTCAACTGAATTCCCAATCAAATGACGGTTTCCTTGTTTCAAATCCACATTGCCTTGATAAATCGCCTGAGTTGGCTGATTAATCTCTGCTTTATCTGCTTCAATATAAACCGGCAAATTATTGACATCACCTTTCACGACTTCCCCTGTAAAGTGAGGCACGCTGAGTAAGCATTGAGCATGCAGATCTGCCAAACTTTGTTGACTATAAAGTGCGGTCAGAATTGAGATTGAAATTAAGGTATATTTTTTATTCATAATTCAGTTCTTATTCAGATGAAATTAGGGGGATTATACTGGAATATCATTTACAACAACAGCCATTTATATGGTCGTTAACTAACCCCATAGATTGCATAAAGGCATAACATGTGGTTTCCCCAACAAAGACAAAACCACGTTTCTTCAACGCTTTTGACATTGCTTTTGAGATTTCAGTTCTAGCGGGTACCACAGAAATATCGGGGACATCATTGATAATCGGTTGATGATTTACAAACGACCATACAAAATCACTGAAATTTTCACCGCACTTTTCCATGGCTAGATAGGCTTTGGCATTTTTTACAATGGCTTCCAGTTTTGCCCGATGGCGAATAAGTTCGACATTTTCCATACAACGATCAATATCCTGCTCGGTCATTTGCGCGATTTTGGCAGGATTAAATTGATGAAATGCTGCTCGATAGGCTTCTCGTTTTTTCAATACGGTGATCCAGGAAAGACCCGCCTGTTGCCCTTCTAAACAGATTTTTTCAAACAGCTTTTGACTATCAAATTGTGGCTTGCCCCATTCCTTATCGTGGTAGTCGATATAAATCGGAAGTTCGCCCACCCAAGGGCATCTTGTACTCATGCCATATCCTTTTTGAGTTGTTCATAGATTGCGACAAAATCGGGCATCACCCCACGCCACAAATAAAATGAATGGGCGGCTTGCGCCACCAACATACCAAAACCATCGCTGACATTATTCAGACCTAAGGATTTACAGTAGGCAATAAAAGGCGTGTCACCACCTTTGGCATATTGCATGTCATAGCAAGCTCGGGCTAATGATAAGATTGAGGCATCAACGGCGGCGGTATGCCCGCTTAATCCGGCCGAAGTTGCATTGATCACTAAATCGTAGGTTTGCGCGGGAATCGCATCCATTGCGACAGCTTCAATTGTGCCGTAAGGTTTGAACTTATCTGCCAGTTGTTGCGCTTTTTCTAGGGTGCGGTTAGCCAAGACAATCTGCTGCTGTGCTTCCAATAAGGGTAGCAATACCCCTTTGGTTGCCCCGCCGGCACCTAAAATTAAAATGCGTTGTTGTGGTTGAATCCAACCTAAGCGTTGTAAATCCGTCACTAAACCAATGCCATCGGTATTGTCCGCATAGAGTTTACCGTTAGATAATTTTTTTAGTGTGTTACAGGCTTCTGCCAGTTTCGCCCGTTCGCTATGTTCGTCAGCGAGCGCATAGGCGCGTTCTTTAAATGGTGCGGTGATATTGCAACCTTGTGCTCCTGCAGCAAAAAAGGCCTGTAATTGCTGCTCAAAATCCTCAAGGTCACCTAATTTGGCAACATATTCCATCGTTTGCTGGGTTTGCTTGGCAAATAAGCGATGAATCAACGGGGATTTACTTTGAGCAATAGGGTTGCCCCAAACGGCATAGTGCTGCATATCTTATCCTTGTCTGAATAGTTGGTTTGTGAGCAAATCGCGGATTTCCGATGGATTTTGTGCTTGGCCGACTGCTTCATCAAGCACAGGGAAATCTGCCCCAAATTGGGAACACACAGCATCTGCACTGCGGCAAGGTGATAAACCGGTTAAGTTCGCACTGGTCGAGGTGAGAGCAAAGCCTGTTTCTTCGCATAAGGCTTTGACGGCAGGATGAGTACATAAACGCACCGCAATACTATTAAATTGCCCCTTCAGAAAATGTGGGACTTCTACCTTTGCCGGCACCACCCAAGTGATTGGATGTTCATATTGTGCCTGTAAGCGTGCAAGCTGTTCGTTGGACAAACAGGAAAAATCAACAAAAGGCTGCAAAAAATGCAAGCTCGGCGCGACTAAAATAAGGCCTTTTTCAATCGGACGCTGTTTTAAATCGAGCAATTTTCTGACCGCACTTTCACTTAGCGGATTACAGCCCAAACCGAATACCGCTTCAGTAGGATAGGCAACGACTTCGTCTTGCATTAAACGGGCGGCAATTTGTTGTACATTCATTTTTCGTTCTCAAAAATATGTCGACAGCCTTTATTCGCGCATTGCCACACTTGCTGTTCGGCATTTTCACTTTTTAATAGCGCAAGTGGAAAATGGCATTGTGGACAAGGCATGGCATAGGGTTTTGCCGGTAAGGAAAATTTGCAATGGGGAAAGTTATCGCAGCCATAAAAGATTTTCCCCTGTCGTCCGCGACGGGCAACCAAATGTCCTTTATGGCATTCCGGGCAGTCAATGGATTGCTCATCATCCTGTTGCTCATGCACCACAAAATCACAATCGGGATAATGACTGCAACCGATGAACATGCCAAAGGCACCTTGTTTGAGTTGGAGTGGATTGCCACATTGCGGGCAGGTTTCATCAAGCTCTTTCAACACCTTATGTTCAACCTTATGCAAGGGACGCAAATAATCACAGGCGGGATATGCGGTACAACCTAAAAACAGACCTTTTTTACCCTGTTTCATTTGCAAAGGCGCGCCGCATTGTGGGCAATATTCTTCGTGTTTTGTGTGTTGGAAAAGACTTTGACTCATACGCTGTCCCTATGCTTGTAGCATTATTTCCAATTCTTCCTGGGCCGCTAACCAATCCATTTCGACTTCTTCCAATGCTTTCTTCACCTCTACTTGCTGTGCTAAAAGTGCGGTCAATTTTTCTTTATTTTCTGCGCTGTAGAGTTCGGAATCAGCCAATTGGTTTTCAATCTCCGCAAGTTTGGAAGAATGTTTATTCATTTTTTCTTCAAGTTGAGAGATTTGTTTACGAAGAGGCGCAGTTTGTTGGCGAAGTTCAGCCTCACGACGTTTTTGTTCCTTGCGGTTTTGCATGGAATTTTCATTGTCGTCGTTTTTCTCCGAGGATTTATTTTCTGGTGCGCTATTTTGTTCACTCAGCCACTTTTGATAATCCTCTAAATCGCCTTTGAATTCTTCCACTTTTTTATCGTGTACCAAATAGAATTCTTCCACGGTATTGCGTAGTAAGTGGCGATCGTGAGAAACCACCACCAAAGAGCCCTCGTAATCCACCAGCGCTTCAGTTAATGCCTGACGCATATCCAAATCCAAGTGGTTTGTTGGTTCGTCGAGCAGTAATAAGTTTGGACGTTGCCAAACAATCAGCGCAAGCACCAAACGGGCTTTTTCTCCACCGGAAAAGGATTTCACCGCTTGATTAACTTTGTCGCCATGGAACGCAAAACTCCCGAGGTAATCCCGCACCTGTTGTTCCGTTTGTTCCGGTGCGAGTTTCTGCATATGCCACAGGGCGGACTCATCTGCACGTAGCGTATCAAGCTGATGCTGAGCAAAATAACCGAGTTGTACACCTTTAGCTAGTTGCACAGTACCGGAAAGTGCCGTGAGCTCGCCGGCTAACAGTTTAATTAAGGTGGATTTCCCTGCACCATTTTTCCCGAGCAAACCAATGCGCGAACCCGGTACTAAATTCAGTTTAATTTTACTTAAAATTTCTACCGCACTTTCACCGCTGCCATAACCTGCGCTCGCCTGTTCAATCATCACCAAAGGATTCGGCAAAGATAGCGGTGGACGGAATTCAAAGGTAAAAGGATTATCCACATAAGCCGGTGCAATCAGTTCCATACGCTCTAAGGCTTTCATGCGGCTTTGTGCTTGTTTAGCTTTGGTCGCTTTGGCTTTAAAACGGTCGATATATTTTTGTAAATGGGAAATTTTTTGTTGTTGCTGACGATACATGGCCGTTTGTTGTGCCAATTTGGTTGCCCGTTGCACTTCAAAGGAAGAATAATCGCCTGTGTATTCGTTGAGCTTCTGATTTTCGATATGAAGAATTTTCGTCACAATCGGATCGAGAAAATCACGGTCGTGAGAAATTAGTACCAAGGTGCCTTGATATTGTACTAACCAACGTTCTAACCAAATAACCGCATCCAAATCCAAATGGTTGGTCGGCTCATCCAGTAATAATAAATCCGATGGACAAAGCAATGCTTGCGCCAAATTTAAACGCATACGCCAACCACCAGAGAAGGATTTCACCGGTTGAGCGATTTCTTCTTGGTTAAAACCTAAACCATGCAATAAGGAAGCCGCGCGAGATTGAATTGTCCAAGCATCTAAGGTTTCTAATTGCCCATGAATACGCGCAATTGCATGGCCATCATTACGTTCATTGGCTTCATTAAGTTCCTGCTGCAAACGGCAATATTCGCGATCCCCTTGAATCACATAATCAATGGCGGGAATATCCAATGCCGGCGTTTCTTGATTCACCCAAGATACCCGCCAGTTAGATGGATAAGTGACCTCGCCGCCCTCTGGCGTTAATTCTTTTTTTAATAGGGCAAAAAGAGAAGACTTACCACAACCATTCTTCCCGACCAAGCCGACTTTTTGTTTCGGATTGATGGTCGCCGTGGCATTCTCGAGCAATTCGGTTTGCCCGCGCTTTAGGGAAATATTATTAAATACAATCATTTTTTCGAATACATCTGAATTTGTGCCTATTTTGCAATATTTTTCCTTTTCTCGAAACAGCCTATTCCAATTTTATCGATATTTCTGCCAGAAAAAACACGTATAATAATGCTCAACAAATCTATCATGAGGAAATAAAATGAAGCTCTCTATTCTTAATCTCGCTCCTGTTCGAGAAGGACAAACTTATTTGCAAGCGGTTGAATCGATGGTCAATCTTGCAAAACATGCTGAGAATATTGGTATTGAACGCTATTGGATTGCTGAGCATCATAATATGAAGAATTTGGTAAGTTCAGCGACCGCACTTTTAATTCAGCATACGTTAGCCAATACGAAGACCTTGCGTGTTGGTTCAGGTGGTGTGATGTTACCGAATCATTCACCTTATGTGGTAGCAGAGCAATATGGCACACTGGAGACGCTTTATCCAAACCGTGTTGAACTCGGTTTAGGGCGTGCGCCAGGAACTGATATGCAAACGGCTGCGGCACTTCGTCGTGGGCGAAACAGTTTGGATTTCCCTGCGGAAATTGCTGAACTTCGTGGTTACTTTAAAGATTGCAACCCGGTTTCTGCTTATCCTTCCGCGGGCTTGAATATACCGTTTTATATTTTAGGATCGAGTACCGAAAGTGCGTATCTTGCGGCAGAACTTGGCTTGCCTTATGCCTTTGCTTCACACTTTGCACCACGAATGATGGAAATGGCGGTGGAGATTTATCGCAAAAACTTCAAGCCCTCTACCTATCTTGCTGAGCATTATGTCATCTTAGGTGTGAACGCGATCGTTGCCGAAACCGATAAAGAAGCGAGACAACTCGCGACAACACAAACACTATTTTTCTTAAACGTGGTGACTAACGCGCAACAAAATTTACAACCGCCTATGGCATCAGAAGAAGATGTTTGGAAAGCTCAAATGCACGCCCAAAAGAAACCACACTTTGGCCCAGTCGATTTCGAGGAAATCCCAATTTACAACCAAGAACGCGCAGTGGTGGAACAAATGACTGCTTGTTCACTTATCGGTAGTCCTGAAAGTGTGGAATTTCAACTTAAACAACTACGTGAACGAGTGCATTTTGATGAAATTATGGCGGTAAGCTATATTTTTGATGAGCAAAAACAAGCTCAATCTTACACGATGTTGAAAGCGATTGTGGATAAGCAATAGCGAGACAAAAAATAAAAAGTGCGGTAAATTTCACCGCACTTTAAATCAAAAAATACTAATAAGCCGTTTCTATCGGTAAACCAGCTTTTACCCAACCATCAAATCCACCAATGACACTAAACACATTTTCATAGCCTTGTTCAACGAGGAAGGTCGCCACATTTCGGCTGCTCACGCCATGATAACAACTCACGATAATCGGGGAGTCAAAATCCACCAGTTCTTCAAATTGTAAAAAGCTTTGGTTAGTTAAATGAAATGCCCCTTTCGCATGAGAATAGGTAAAACGTTGAGGGTCCCGAACATCAGCAAGGATGGCGCCATTTTGCACCATCTCCCAAGCTTGTTCCGGGCTAATTTCTTTAAACGACATGGTTTGTTCCCTTAGCGCGCTGTTTATACACGCCATCAAAAATAATCAGGCTCATCGCCAATACTAAACAAATGAATAACGGATAGCTGTCCGCATCCATTTCCTCTCCAATTAAAAATGAAATAATCACCATCAAAATGGTTTCAACATAACCTAAAAGGCCAAGTAAATTCATCGGCAACATATTGCTAGCAATAACATAAGCGATTAATGCCGCACCACTAATAAGCCCGAGCAATACTAACAATCCCCAAATGTTAGGATTGGACTCCTGCACAGTAGCAAAATCAGTCTGAAATGCAAAATAGAAGCTAATCGGTAATAAACTCAACATTTCCAAACAAAACGCAGCAAGATCAGTATTATTCAATGCTTTTCGTATAGAAAAATAGGTCGTATAACCCACGCATATTACGATGGCTTCCCAAGATAATCCGCCTTTTAAAATGATGTTAGAAATCACTCCTACTGCCGCAATTAATACGGCAATGAATTTCAATGTTGAAATTCGCTCTTTAAAAATGATCCGCCCCGCAGCCACCATCACAATTGGTAACAATAAATAACCAAAAGAAACACTTAAGGAGCTACCATTATTGGGTGCCCACAAAAAGAGCCACATTTGATACCCCATTAATGCACCACAAATAATATAGGAAAGGGCAAAGAGCGGTTGTTTTTTAATGCGTTTTAAATGCCCTGCCAATGCCTGTTTTTGTTTAAACATGATGACGGAAAGGGCAACGAAAGGGAATGTAAACAGCATTCGATAGCCGAAAATATCCGTGCCACTGAGCGGTTTCAGTAACGTGGAAAAATAATACATATAGCCAAATAAAAGCGAGGCTAAAAGTGAAATAAGTATGCCTCTTAACATAATAAATCCTTAGGTTAATTCTGCTTATTATTTTAGTCTAACATCTCCCAAAATGCACGAATTAGGGGGTTCGCTAAATTTCTTTTTTGCACACAAACCCCTAAATCAAACGCCTCAACGGGATTGTCTAAATTTAAACGAGACACGTCTTTTGACATAGGATTATTATCAATCACGACATCCGGTAACATCGCTAATCCGAAACCAAGTGCCACCATTGGCACGATACCTTCATGCCCCGCCA
The DNA here is from genome assembly GCA_963537955.1 of Parahaemophilus parainfluenzae. Classification (GTDB taxonomy): domain Bacteria; phylum Pseudomonadota; class Gammaproteobacteria; order Enterobacterales; family Pasteurellaceae; genus Haemophilus_D; species Haemophilus_D parainfluenzae_AJ. The sequence continues at coordinate 13,159 of CAUTFW010000019.1, forward strand.
CTGTGGCATAAATTTTGGGATGTTTAATATGTTTGCTACGTAGCCATTGTTCAATACGCTGGCGTGCCATTCCATCTAACGGCAAAATAAAAGGCATCTGTTGCCAGTTGATGGGTTCTTCTTGTAATAATTGTGTGGCTAAACAAGCGACTCGTGGTGCAATTAATGAAAGGGAAATATCATCAATCTTATAAAATTCCAATCCTGTCGGTAGATTGTTGGGTTTCCCTGCCAAAGCGAGATCCACTTGTTCTGATTGAATAAATTGCACTGCAGAGGCTGGATCACCAGTCGTCAGTTGGATTTCAACTTTCGGATAACGAGAACGAAATTTGGCTAACACCTGTGGTAAGTGACTATATGAAGCGGTAACTGAACAAAATAAGCGCAACTCTCCGCTTAATTCCGCTGAATTATCTCGCAGTTGGCGCTTAAACTGCTGCCAGTTTTGCCATTCTGTTTTCGCAAATTGCAGAAATTTCTCGCCTTGTTCGGTTAAGCGCACTTGTCGATTATCACGAATAAATAAAGGTTGTTCTAACTCCTCTTCCATGCGTTGAATCTGGCGTGAAAGCGTGGACGGCGACATATGATTTTGCGTAGCGGTTTTAGCAAAATTTTGTGTATCAGCAAGATGAAGAAATACTTGGAGGTCTTGAAAGTTCATATGTATCGTTAAAAGCAAATGACATTGCAAAAATTGCAACACTAAGTGCGAATAATATCACTTTACGCAACAACTAAAAACCTTATAATCCACTTCACAACAAAAAACTATATTCAAACACAACCTCATACACATTAATCAACATCATAGAAAGGATGAAAAATGGCTAACTATTTCAACACTTTAAATTTACGCGAAAAATTAGACCAATTAGGTCGTTGTCGTTTTATGGATCGCAGCGAATTTGCTGACGGTTGCAACTACTTAAAAGGCAAAAAAATCGTTATCGTAGGTTGTGGTGCACAAGGTTTAAACCAAGGTTTAAATATGCGTGACTCTGGCTTAGACATTTCTTATGCATTACGTCCAGAAGCGATTGCAGAAAAACGTGCTTCATTCCAACGTGCAACAGAAAACGGCTTTAAAGTGGGCACTTACCAAGAGTTAATCCCAACTGCAGACTTAGTGATCAACTTAACACCAGACAAACAACACTCTAAAGTTGTGGCTGATGTAATGCCATTAATGAAAAAAGATTCAGCATTCGGTTACTCACACGGTTTCAACATCGTTGAAGTAGGTGAGCAAATCCGTGAAGACATCACTGTGGTGATGAGTGCACCAAAATGCCCAGGTACTGAAGTTCGTGAAGAATATAAACGTGGTTTCGGTGTGCCAACATTAATCGCAGTTCACCCAGCAAATGACCCACGTGGTGAAGGTATGGCAATTGCGAAAGCATGGGCTGCAGCAACTGGTGGTGACCGTGCAGGCGTATTAGAATCTTCATTCGTTGCAGAAGTAAAATCTGACTTAATGGGTGAACAAACCATTCTTTGCGGTATGTTACAAGCAGGTTCTATCGTATGTTACGACAAACTTGTTGCTGATGGTAAAGATCCAGCATACGCAGGCAAACTTATCCAATACGGTTGGGAAACTATTACTGAAGCATTAAAACAAGGCGGTATCACATTAATGATGGATCGCTTATCAAACAGCGCAAAATTACGTGCATTTGAACTTGCTGAACAAATCAAAGAAAGCCTTGGTTTCTTATATTACAAACACATGGATGACATCATCAGCGGTCACTTCTCAGCAACCATGATGGCTGACTGGGCAAACGGAGATAAAGACTTATTAGCATGGCGTGAAGCAACCGGCAAAACTGCCTTTGAAAATGCACCAAAAGTAGACGGCATCAAAATTTCTGAACAAGAATACTTTGATAACGGCGTATTAATGGTAGCAATGGTGAAAGCCGGTGTTGAATTAGCCTTTGATGCAATGGTAGCAAGCGGCATCTATGAAGAATCAGCTTACTATGAATCACTTCACGAATTACCGTTAATCGCTAACACTATCGCGCGTAAACGCTTATACGAAATGAACGTGGTCATTTCTGATACTGCAGAATACGGTAACTACTTATTCTCTAACGTAGCAACCCCAATTCTTGCTAAAGAAATCATCCCAACCTTACAAAAAGGTGATTTAGGTGAACCAACACCAGCAGTTGCTATCGACAACATCACTTTACGCGATGTAAATGATGCAATCCGTAACCACCCGGTTGAATTAATCGGTCAAGAGTTACGTGGTTATATGACAGATATGAAACGTATCGCAGTTGCAGGTTAATGATTAAATCAGTAAAATTCAAGCCAACTTATTCAATAAGTTGGCTTTTTTATAATCCAAAGGAATTCATATGAAAAATAATAAAATTTTTAACCGCACTTTTAAAATAAGTTTAGTCACTGCGGCTCTTGGATTGGTAAATTCAGCGCTAGCAGATGACGTAGCTTGTAATAGTAGTGGTGTGACTATTACAGGACAAAGTGGAGCTGTGTTGAATCAATGTTCGATTAATCCAACCAGTCCAACAAATGGTCCTGAATGGGGGTCTCTCTCTGCTGTAAAAATGACAAACTCAAGCGGACAATTAAATAATGTTAATGCTTCACTATCTATTCCAGCAAATAGACACAGTTCTTTTGCAGTAATGAATATCACTAATTCCACAACTGAAATCAATGGTGGAACCTATAGTATTACTAATCCTAACAATGCAGATGCTAATGGTTATTTATTTGAGTTAAATAATTCAACGGTAACCATGCATAACTCAAAAGTCTTGATGGGTGATAACAACCAAGACTCCATATTAGAGGCATTTGCTCTGAATCAGAAGAGTAAATTAACATTAAACAATGTGAATGTAACATCAAACAATGATAGTTCTATTTTTGTATATGAAGCGGAGAATCAAGCTCGGCCAGAATTGATCGTTAATAATTCCAATGTTTCAATTCCTCAAGGTGGAATCATTACTTTAAGATCTGGGGTTGGCGAAGTTATCAACAGTCACTTCTCTGCGACCTTTAATAACTCAACAATAAATGGAGGTATGCTTGCTAGTGGTGAAAATGTTAAATTTAATGATACAGAGAGCATTACAGAAAATATCCAACTAACCTTTAATAATTCTACTGTTTCTGGAGTTACTACTACCGACCGCAATAGCGTGCTCAACTTAAACTTAAATAATAGCAATTGGACAACTAAAGCTTTCACTGATGAAGATGGCGTGGTTCAAACAACAAGCTTAACTAATTTGGCTCTTAATAATGGCGTAGTAAATCTAGCCAATGATAACTACCAAGGTATCATTGTTCGTGGTAATCTCACTGGCTCAGGCACATTCAATCTAAACACGAATATCGCTGAGAACAAAAACGATAAAATCGTTGTTAAAGGCACTGCTGAAGGTAATCATAAAATTGGTGTAACCAACCAAGGTGCAAATATTGCTAACGGAAAAGTGACACTTGTAGAAACCAATGGTGGTAATGCGGCGTTTAGCTTAACGAACCCGAATAATCGTGTAGATTTAGGGGCTTACCAATATTTCCTAACAAAAGAAGGAAATAATTGGGTATTAGCGAACTCTAAAAATGCAGTCACCCCAACTCCACCTGTTGCACCCGTTACACCAAGCAAACAAGTGGTGACTCCAAGCAAACCTGAGGTAACGCCTAGCACCCCAGTAGTAACCCCAAGTAATCCAGTAGTACCACCTGCAGTTCTACCAAGCGCACCGTTACTTTCAGACTTAGCAAATGCACAAGTTTCTCTTCGTCAAGCACAATTGCTTTTAGTGGAAGATGATTTAAGTGGCATCCATCAACGTCTAGGTGAAGTGAAAAATGGTGAAAAAGGCAATGTGTGGGTTCGTAATGTGAATTCTCGCCAAAAATTAGCCGCACTTTCTACTGGTGAGAGTGAAACTTCTGGCTTTAAACAAAACGTACATAGCGTACAAGTGGGCGCTGATGCTGCTGTAACAGATAATCTCCGTGTCGGTGGATTTGTTGGTCGTAGCCAAGCGAACGTTGATTTCAATGGTCATTACGGTGATGGCAAAGTAAGAAGCAACAGCGTGGGCTTATATGCAGCTTACCTTGCAGATAACGGTATTTATGTAGATAACATTGTGAAATACAGCCGTTTACACGCTAACTCGGATCTCACCGAAAAACGTCATTACAACGCTTATACGATTTCGAGTGAATTAGGTAAACGCTTTAGCCTTGCGAATGATTGGACAATCACTCCGCAAGCACAATTAGCGTGGACACATATTTCATCACAAGGGAATGAAGATAGCTTATCTTCTGTTTATTCTCGAATTGGTTTACGTGTAGCCAAAGGCTTTGCATTAAGTAATGGTTGGAATTTGCAGCCTTATGCAGAAGTAAATGCGATTACTAGCAAAAACCGTAGCAGCAAAATTCATTACACAAACAGCGCGCTTGATGTTGCAAGCAGCCGCGGACGTTTTGAAAGTGCGGTCGGTTTAAATGCTGGATTTGCAAATCATCGTTTTGGTTTAGAAGTAAGCCGTGCTGACGGTAAAAACTTCGATAAACCTTATGCAATTCAAGCGGTTTATCGCTATCAATGGTAATATAAAAGGGCGGAGTAAAATCCGCCCTTTTTCTCTTTTTACTAAATAAATAATATGTCGAAATCTTTCCCTTCTCGCTCATTTACAACCAAACGAACGGCAAAACCTACTCGTTCATTTAAGCCTAAAGCGAAGCTACTCACACTAGAACAAACAATCGTTGTTTTATTTAACAAACCTTTTGATGTGCTGACACAATTCACCGATGAAAATGGTCGAGCTACATTAAAAGATTTTATTGCCATTCCTAATGTGTACGCAGCAGGACGATTAGATCGTGATAGCGAAGGGCTACTGATTTTAACGAATAATGGTGAAGTGCAACATCGTTTGGCGGATCCAAAGTTTAAAACTGAAAAGACATATTTTGTGCAAGTAGAAGGTATTCCTGAAGAGTCCGACTTAGACAAGCTTCGTCAAGGTGTTGAATTAAAAGATGGAATGACAAAGCCGGCAAAAGTGCGGTTGATTTCAGAACCAGATTTTCTCTGGCCTCGCAATCCACCTATTCGTGAACGTCAAAGTATTCCAACGAGCTGGCTGGAGATCAAAATTAGTGAAGGGCGTAATCGACAAGTGCGTAGAATGACGGCACATATTGGCTTTCCGACATTACGTCTCATCCGTTATCAAATGAGCCATTTAACACTTGATGGACTAAGTAATGGTGAATATCGCCGTTTGAATGAAGAAGAAATGCGTGCGTTATTCAAACAACTTCATTTAAATAACGCACGTTAAGATTAGAAACGTTGAGCGGGTTGTGCGTTTTCCACTTGCACGAAGAAGCCTTTATCATTCAAGATAATGCTGTAATCAGTGACATATTTAACGCCGTTGGTTTCCACTATCGCGTTACAACTGCGAATGCCTTGTTGTGGATAAGATTGCGTTTCGCGGGCTTGCGTGATTTGTTTCACTGTCATTTGGGTATTAGTCGCTACACCTTGTTTTTTAAAGGCATCAGATAATACCGCAAAAACTTTTGAATCATTACATCTTGGCACAACGACGGATTTTGTCACAGTATTCTCTGTTTTCTGAGCAACGGTTTCCACGCTATTTTCAGTCGCTTTTTCAACGGCTTTTGGTTCCGCTGTCTTCACTTCAGTTTTAACTGCGGGTGTTTTTTTAGCCATCACCTTTTCAGGTTTAGCTGATTCTTTAACGGCACTTTGTTTGCTTTTCGCTACCGTCTTTTTGTCTTTTACTGCAGTTTGCTTCGTTTTTTCTACTGGCTGTTTGCCTTTCGTTTTTGTCGGCTCTGCTTTAGCGGCTTTAGTTGTCGTTTTATTTTTTATTTTTTCTTTTTTTGTTACCGCTTTTTTCGCTTCGACAATTTTAGCTGGCTTTTTCGCTTCTGCTTTTTTGGCATCTGCTTTTTTATTAGCTGTTTTGGCTACGGCTTTAGGTGTGATTGCTTTCTTGGCTTCCACTTTTTTAACTGCTGTTTTCACTGACTTAGTTTGAGTTGATTTTGCCGTATGATTTGGCGATGCAGCAAAGGCCAAAACAGGTAACAAGGCAAAAATCACCGCGAGTAATTTTTTCATCCGTTATTCTCCTTAAACAAAAAGTGCGGTCAACATTAACCGCACTTTGAAATCATTTATAAATTAAAGATAGTAGTGTTCTACGTAGTTTAATTTATCATCAAGTTTTAACACTAACGGTTGACCGGTTGGGATTTCAAAATCCATGATTTCCGCATCAGAAATACCGATGATGTGTTTTGCTAATGCACGAAGTGAGTTACCGTGCGCCACCACTAAAACACGTTTACCAGAAAGCATTGCTGGTGCAATTTGATCTTCCCAGAATGGTAATGCGCGTTCTAAGGTTAATTTTAAGTTTTCTGCATTTGGTACCACATCAGATGGAATGTTCGCATAACGACGGTCGTTATGTGCAGAGTTTGGATCTTTTGGATCTAAATCTGGAGGAGAAATATCGTAAGAACGACGCCAGATATGAACTTGCTCGTCACCGTATTGTTCTGCGGTTGCTTTTTTATCTAAGCCTTGTAATGCACCGTAGTGACGCTCATTTAAACGCCAGTTTTTCACTTGAGGAATCCATAATTGGTGAGATTCTTCTAACACGATGTTGCAGGTTTTGATTGCACGAGTTAAAACAGAGGTGAAGGCAATATCAAATTCATAGCCTTTCTCGAACAATTTTTTACCCGCTGCTTTTGCTTCTTCTACGCCGCGCTCGGTTAAATTCACATCACGCCAACCGGTGAATAAATTTTTTGCGTTCCACTCGCTGAAACCGTGACGAATGAATACTAATTCCATAAGGATCTCCTAAGTATTAATAAAAAAATGAATGGCTCTGTTATAGCAAAAAATCGTTATGTTTAAAAGTAAAAAGGCGGCATTTACTGATCTTTCGCAAAAAATCGCCTGTAAACTTTTAGCCTCTCAAAAATAATGCTAGTATTTAAGCTTTGTTCATCCCTTAATTTCTCTCAAGTTTAGATGTATGCAGCAAAGCAATCATAGAAAAAAAATCTTATCAAAACTGACCGCACTTTTGGCTTGCGGTCTGCTTGGCTTTTCATCTTTCGCGCAAGGCAACGATCTCAACCAAATTCAAAAACAAATTAAACAACAAGAGTCGAAGATCGCCGAGCAAAAACGTGCACAAGCTAAACTCCAAGCTAGTCTTAAAGATCAAGAAAGCAAAATTAATAGCGTTGTCGGTGAATTACGTGAAACAGAATTAAGTTTGCAAGAAATCCGCAAACAAATGGCGGAAACCGAAAAACAAATCAAGCAATTAGAAAAACAAGAACGCGTGCAAAAAGCGAAGCTCGCGCAGCAAGTAGATGCTATTTATCGTTCAGGGGTAAATCCTTCTACCTTAGAAAGAATGCTTTCGGAAGATGCCAAAAAAGCGGAACGCATGAAAGTGTATTATCAGCACTTAAACCAAGTTCGCATTGATATGATTAACAATCTGAAAGCGACACAAGAGAATTTAGCGAAACAACGCGAAGCGATTTCAGGCCAACAAAAAAATCATCGCGATCAGCTTTCTACGCAAAAGAAACAGCAACAAGAATTGCAAAAAGCGCAACAAGAACGTCAATCTACGTTAAATGAACTCAACAAAAACTTAACGAAAGATCAGAATAAATTGGAAACGTTGAAAGCGAACGAAAATGCCCTTCGCCAAGAAATTCAACGTGCAGAACAAGCCGCTCGCCAACAAGAACAACGTGAGCGTGAAGCCCTTGCTCAGAAAAAGCAAGAGGAAGAAAAACAGACCTCAAAACCTTATCAACCAACTGATCAAGAACGCAAGTTGATTAACAGCACCAGTGGTTTAGGTACGGCTGCACGTCAATACAGTCGTCCAGTTTCTGGTCCGACGTTGTATTCCTTTGGTTCAATCCAAGCGGGCGAAGTACGTTGGAAAGGCATGGTTATCAGCGCACCAACGGGTACCGCGGTAAAAGCCATTGCAAGTGGTCGTGTTATTCTAGCGGGTCATCTTAATGGCTATGGTTATATGGTGATTGTGAAACACGGTGACAGCGACTTGAGTCTGTATGGTTTCAATCAAGCGGTATTTGTAAAACAAGGTCAGCTGGTGTCTGCGGGACAAACCATTGCGCAAGTAGGTAATACGGGTGAGCTCTCTAAACCGGCACTTTACTTTGGAATTAGCCGTAAAGGGGTGCCTGTAAATCCAGCTGGGTGGATTAAATAATGGCGGCATTCTTTCAAAGTGCGGTCAGAAATACGATCATTTTTTCAACCGCACTTTTCTCTGCGTTTACTTTTGCACAAGGCAAGTTAGCTATTGTAATTGATGACATTGGCTATCATCCAAAAGAAGATGCGGAAATTTTAGCGATGCCAAAAGAAATCTCTGTCGCTATCATTCCCGCTGCGCCCTATGCCAAAATTCGCAATCAGCAAGCTAAAGCACAAAATCACGATATTCTCATTCATATGCCAATGCAGCCTGTCAGCAACATTAAAATTGAGGAAGGTGGCTTAACCTTAGGGTTGTCTGAAGCGCAAGTGAATGAGCGAGTAAAAAAAGCGAAAGCTATTGTGCCCAATGCCATCGGAATGAATAATCATATGGGCAGTGCAGCCACGGCCGATACCACATTAATGACCTATTTAATGACCGCACTTCGTGAGCAACATTTATTCTTTTTAGATAGCCGTACTATCGGGAAATCAGTTGCGGGAAAAATAGCAAAAGAACAAGGCGTACGTGTATTAGATCGCCATATCTTTTTAGATGACAGTGATAATTTGGCAGATGTTCAACGCCAATTTCAGAATGCAATTCAATATGCGCGCAAACATGGCACAGCCATTGCCATTGGGCATCCTCGCCCAAATACCGTAGCGGTATTAAAATCGGGAATAAAGAATTTACCCGATGATATTCAATTAGTGAGTATGGGAAGTTTATGGCGAAATGAAAAAATCTTGCCACCTAAACCATTTATCTTAATTTTTAATGATATTCCTGCGCCAACCTCAGTTGCGCCATTTGAGCCAATCCCTTTATTACGGGGCGTGCCGAGATAAATAAAAAGTGCGGTCAATTTTAACCGCACTTTTTTATGTATTGAAACTTGCCTATCGACCATTTCGTTCAAAGAACAAGACGGTTGCGGCAACACGTGAGTGAACGTTAAGTTTACGCAGTAAATTACGAATATGCACTTTAACTGTTTCTTCAGAAATGAAAAGTTGGCCTGCAATTTGTTTGTTGGATAAACCTGTTGCGATTAAACGTAATACATCCATTTCACGATCGGTGAGTGAATCCATTGGATCAACAGTATGTTTACGTTCTAACAGTAAATTTTTGATCGAATCACTTAAAATCACTTCACCTTGTGCAATACGTTTAATTTGCTCAAGTAACACATCTGGCTCAGTATCCTTCAATAGATAGCCATCAGCCCCCGCATCGATGAGAGTAAAAATATCATTTTTCGCATCAGATACCGTCAAGATCAAAATTCGCGCATCAACACCTTCTGCACGCAAGCCTTTGAGCGTATCTAAACCAGAAAGACCTTTCATATTAAGATCTAAAATGATTAAATCCGGGGATTCTTGAATAGCAACGGAAATGCCTTCTGTACCGCTTCCTACATCGGCAACGACTTCAAAATTCTCTTCTAATTCAACTAATTGTTTGATGCCACGACGCATTAATGGATGGTCGTCGATAATTAATACTTTTAACTTTTCTTGCATAATATTCTCCAAGAGATAAGCGGACAAACATTCTATCGCCTGAAGGCGAAAACGTCCACAGCCTTAGATTATTTCTCAATAGATTTTCGAACGAGGGATTCTATCGGGATTTTGCCTATCTTCCAATGCATAATTTGCAGATAAATTTAATTTACCTCAAACAATGCTTGTTTTGATTGAGCTATTCGCAAGTCCTTTTGCTTTTAAATTTGAACGGCATAATACGCATGCCACTTTCTGTCGGATGCAATTGATAAAATTGCGGGTAATTAAAATTCCGTTGCACCATTTTATACGGATTTTCACAATCTTTCGAACCAAGCGATTGATAAATCTGATTTATTTCACGTACTTTATCATCTTTCGAACCTTCACATTGACGATAAATTTCGAGACGATTTTTTTCATCTAACAAATAGACGTTAAAACTATCATCCGCATTATCTTCAAAAAAGAACTGTAAAAAACCTTCACTGGCAAACAAATCAATTTCAGGCGGATATCGACGGGCTTCCGGAATAATTTCTTTTTCTTCCAGCTGAGTTGGTAAAACGTCCTCAAAATTGACCGCACTTTCTTTGCCACCATCAATAGGTTGCAAACTGATCCCTTTTTCTTCAAAGAAGAATTGCCAGTTTTTCCCTGCCACACGTAAACGGGAATGGGTGGTTGGGCGACTGTCGCCTAATTGAATACTGATACAACGGTTTACGAGTACACTCACTAAGTTTCGCAATGTGCGGTTGTAATGTTTACTGTAACAGAAAACCTGCACAGAACGTGGCTGATTCACACCTTGATCAATTTTATTAGAAAGCACTTTTAAGGCAAGCAAAATCGCATTCTGCCCTTCAAAATGTAAAGTTCTAATTTCATTCCACACATTACGGTAAGTGAAATCAATGCTGCCGACCAAGCTCTGTTCTAATTGACCGAAACTGAACAAATCACTTGGTGAAATATTGGATTTAAGTTCTTCGACTTGTGCTGTTGGGTCATTCACTAAATTCACAGCGATAAATAGATCACGGATTTCACATTGAGACGAAAGCGCCTCATTTGTTGGAGCTTGACCACTGGTATGCGGAAAAAACAAACGTAAATCAGCGACAAAATTACGCAAAGTGAGTTGGTCGATATTTTGACTGATTAGATGCAAATGGGTTTCAGCCGTCAGCAAGCGATTAAAATAAGCCCATGCGACCACTTTATTTAAGCTTTCACCGTATTCAATCACACGTTCTTTCGAGAACATCATATGATGTGGTGGCTGATTCACCATATACCACCCATCCTTAAAATTCTTATTGCCGTGAACTTCGATAAATGTGAGGTGATCTTCCGCTAAATTATGCGAAATCTGTGGATTCAGTAGAGTAATTTTACCTGGTAACTCTTCAAATGCAGTATAAAGCTTACGAGAAAGTACCGTAATATCTTGCGGAATCACGCTAGAATTAATTTTGTGTTTGCGTGCAAAATCCACCAGATTTCGATAACTCATCATCAAGAAGGTCACTAAATTATTGTGGCTTTCTTTCACCCGTTTGATTTTCCAATTTGGACGTTGATCCAATTCTTCAATGCGCTCTTTTGACCCGCCCCATTCTTGGGCCATCATTTTCATATAAGAAATACGCCAGTTTGAGGCGTGATATAACGCAAAGTCTTCCGTCGCTTTCACGTAAAAACAAGAGCGTACAAAATCAAGGCGCTTAAACTCTGAATGTGCAATCAAATATTGGCTAATTCTCTCTAGAATCGCGATATAAGGGTCAAAATGGTGTGCAGCGGTACTGCGACCGGAAAGTAAATCTTCTTTAAATTGACGAGCAATTAAATGGGCATTTGGGTATTCTTGGGCATAGGTTTCCAACAATAAGATTTTCATCACCGATTTATACGGTGAATCAATACCTTTATAAAGTTGCCATAAACTCGCACCGAAATATTCACTCGCAGAGAATTGCCCTAATCCACCAAAATCCACCCAATCATTTGGATTAAGCTCACCTTCCGCCACTAGACGTGCAACTTCGGCTTCATATTGTTTTTCATCTTCCACCCACAAGTGGAGCCACAATAATGGTTTACCCGAAAGGCGTACAGCAGAACGATAAAATTCTTCCAATAACAACATATATTGAGCAGAACCGCTGTTTTCTTTGGTTAATGGATCGGAATAACGCTCATTACGGAAGCGTTTTTGCGTCATCAAATAAAAATGCATTTCCACATGAAATGTGGATGCCCATTGGGTGATCTTCTTCGTTTTTTCCGCTAAGCGCTGCTGATCTTGTTCAGATAAATCATCTTGATGGCAGACCCAAATATCTAAATCCGAAGCTGAGGTTTGGCTAATAGATCCAAAACTGCCCATCACATAAATACCTAAGATCGGCGCGAAAACAGCATCAGAATTGACCGCACTTTGCACGTTTTCAACAAGATCAGGATGTTCTTTTGAGAGAAAATTTTGCTGATAATTGGAAAGGATAAAATCGGCAATGCCTGCAGGGGCATCTTCCACATAACCCGGCAGAGCTGGATGATTAAGATGCAACAACAGCGGCACCAAAGAGACAATGTGTCGGAATGCATCACCAGAGCCCAACAATGCACGATCAAAACGACGTTTATCTAGAGTTTCGATACATTTTCGGGCTTGAGTGAGATCGTATTTCAAGGCTTCCTACCTATGACCATATAACTGATATTACTGTACCACTTAGCTCATCAGAAATCAAAAATTTAAATGATCTGACTTTTTGCCCTAAAAATGGTAGCATAGGGCATATTTCTATTTAAAATCAGCGGTATTTATGGCAGTACTTAAAACCTTAAAAATAGCGACTCGTCAAAGCCCTTTAGCCCTTTGGCAAGCGAATTTTGTAAAAGATCAATTAGAGAAATTTCATCCAACGCTTTCTGTTGAATTAGTTCCGATGGTGACAAAAGGCGATGTCATCCTGGATTCCCCTTTAGCTAAAATTGGCGGAAAAGGCTTATTTGTTAAAGAGTTAGAAAATGCTTTACTCGAAAAACGTGCCGATATTGCCGTCCATTCAATGAAAGACGTACCGATGGAATTTCCGGAAGGTTTAGGGTTGAGTGTGATCTGTAAACGTGAAGATCCGCGCGATGCTTTCGTCTCCAATACATACCGTTCATTAGATGAATTGCCACAAGGTGCTATCGTTGGAACCTCAAGCTTACGTCGTCAATGCCAACTAAAACAATTACGCCCTGATCTTGATATCCGTTCTTTACGTGGCAATGTGGGCACCCGATTAAGTAAATTAGACAATGGCGAATACGATGCCATTATTTTGGCCTCAGCCGGCTTAATTCGTTTAGGACTAGCAGAACGCATCGCCTCATTTATTGAAGTAGAACAATCTTTACCTGCAGCTGGACAAGGCGCAGTGGGCATTGAATGTCGCATTGATGACGAAGAAGTGAAAGCGTTACTTGCGCCACTTGCAGATGCCACTACAACGACTTGTGTCTTAGCTGAGCGTGCAATGAATACCCGCTTACAAGGTGGCTGCCAAGTACCAATCGGTGGCTATGCCATTGAGCAAAATGGCGAAGTTTTCTTGCGTGCACTCGTCGGAGAAACCGATGGCTCTGCGATTATTCGCGCAGAAGGTAAAAGTGCGGTTGAAAACGCCGAAGCATTAGGCGTGAGCATTGCAGAACAACTTCTAGCACAAGGTGCAGATAAGATTCTGGCGAAGATTTATTCAGCATAGGAAATTACCATGGCCGTACTAGTCACTCGCCCTGATGAACGAGGAAAAGCCCTAGTTGACCAGCTAAATCAAGCCGGTGTAGTTGCCTTGCACTTGCCTTTACTTTCTATTGAAGCGGGTGCTGAGTTAGCACAATTACCGACGAAACTTAATCAGCTAAAAAGCGGTGATTATGTGTTTTTGGTTTCCAAAAGTGCGGTCGATTTTGCGGATAAAACCCTGAAAGATATTGGCTTTAGCTGGCGTCAAGATTTACAATACTTTACAGTTGGACATAGAACGGCACAGCATTTTTCCTGTCAAACTGAATGTACTGTTCGTTATCCAATTACGTCGGAAAATACCGAAGGCGTGCTAAATTTACCGCAAATGACAGAATTAACCGATAAAAACTTGTTAATTTTACGTGGCAACGGCGGACGAGAATTACTGCACGAACAAGCCACACTACGCGGTGCAACTGTTGATACAGTCGAATGTTATCAACGCACACCGATTAGTTATAATAACGAAGAACAAACCAGTATTTGTATTCGTTCTGGTGTACAAACCCTTGTAGTAACAAGTCTTGAAATTTTGCAGGCGTTAATCGAGTTTGTGCCTGAAAATGAACAAAATTGGCTAAAAAATTGCTGTTTAGTCACGGTAAGCCAACGCATTGCTGATGTTGCAATACAACAAGGTTGGCATAATGTGGTGGTTTCCGCCGGTGCGGACAATCAAAGTTTACTTAATACCTTACTTAATGAAGTAACTCCCCTTTCTCACTAAGGAAAAGATATGGCGAAAGAGAAATTAACCCCTGAAACGACAGATGAAATCCAAGCAACAGATGCGGTGGAAATTCAAACTGAAGATCGCGAGCCTGTTGCGCCACGTACACAAACCGTTGTGAAGAAAAGTGGTACTGGATTAAGTTTATTGGCTATTCTCATTGCACTTGGCGTGGGTGGTGCCGGTTATTATTTTGGTCAACAGCAAGTGGATGAATTCCAACAAAAATTGACCGCACTTGAAGCTCAAATCAATAATAAAACGGTGGTTTCAGCACCTACTCAAGACGTAAAATTTGATACCACGCAACTTGCTCAATTAGAGTCAGCAAATAAAGTAACGCAAGACAAAATTGCCCAAGTAGAAGAGCTAATCAATGCTAAATCACATGAGTTAGTTGGCTTACAATCACAAATCAATAAAGTGAGCGCGCAAGCTAATGCTCAACAACCTACTGATTGGTTATTCTCAGAAGCGGATTTCTTGCTCAACAATGCATTGCGTAAATTAGTGTTAGATAATGACGTGGATACAGCGGTTTCACTCTTAAAACTCGCTGATGAGACTCTTGCTAAAGTGAATAACTCACAATCCGCGGCTATCCGTAGTGCTATCAATCAAGATCTAAAACAACTTCTCTCCGTAGCTGGCGTGGATCAAAATGCGGTCATGCAAAAATTATCGCAATTAGCTAATACGGTTGATGAGTTACCTGTGTTAGATGTGAATTTTGGTGATGATCAAAATGCAACAAAATTATCAGATTCCCTGTCTGACTGGGCGGAAAACGCAGAAAAAAGTGCGACTTCCTTCTTGAATCACTTTATCCGTATTTCACCGAAACATGGTGCGGATCGCAAAGAATTATTAGCGCCAAACCAAGATATCTACTTACGTGAAAACATTCGTTTACGCTTACAATTAGCGATTATGGCGGTACCTCGTCAGCAAAATGAACTTTATAAACAATCTTTAGAAGCCGTTGCATCTTGGATTCGTAGCTATTTTGATACCAATGCTGAAGTGACTCAAAGTTTCTTAAAATCAGTGGATGAATTATCTGAAGTGTCCATCTATGTGGATGTGCCAAGCCAATTACAAAGCTTAAGCATGCTTGATAAATACTTAAATCGTACACCTTTAGATGTGCAGAAAGTGGAAATTGAAGCAGAAAAAGCAGTGGATAATTCACCAAGAAAAGAAGAAGTAAAACCGGCACCTGAAGCGAAAGCGGAAGAGCCAAAAGCGGAAGAAAAACCCGCTGAAGCACCAGCTGTACAACCGGCAACTGAACCCCAACAATAAGGATAGATAATGTTTAGAGTTCTCTTTTTAATGATCGCCTTACTTGCCGGATTGATTGCAGGGCCTTACCTCTCCGGTCAGCAAGGTTATGTCAGAATTGAAACAGCAAACACCATATATGAAATGTCGCTCACCACATTAGTCATTTTCTTTGTGGTCGCACTTGCGATAATTTATACATTAGAGTGGATTGTTACCCGTTTCTTCCGTTTAAGTAGCAATACCTATAACTGGTTTTCTCGCCGTAAACGTGTGAAAGCACAACGTCAAACCCTTGAAGGCTTGATGAAGATGAATGAAGGCGATTATGCCAAAGCAGAAAAACTGATTGGTAAAAACGCGAAACATTCTGCAGAACCAGTATTGAATCTGATTAAAGCCGCAGAAGCTGCTCAACAACGCGGTGATGAATTCAGCGCAAACCGTTATTTAATTGAGGCGACGGAGCTTGCCGGTTCAGATAATCTATTGGTCGAAATTGCTCGTACTCGTATTTTATTACAACAAAATAAATTACCGGCAGCACGTAGTTCTGTTGATAGCTTGCTTGAAATGTCAGATCGCAACAAAGAAGTGTTAAAACTTGCGGCTGAAATTTATAGCCGTTCCAAAGCTTATCAAGCACTTGATGGCATCTTAGATTTAATCGAAGGTTCTGGATTATTCTCAGCAGAAGAATTTAAAGCGCTTCAACAAGAAACTGAAAATGGCTTGTTAGATGAGAAAATGAATGAAGAAGGCGTTGAAGGCTTGCTCGCATGGTGGGAAGCTCAGCCACGCCGTCGTCGCAATGATTTAGAGTTAAAAACAGCTTTAATTCAACGTTTAATTGATTGTAACGATCATGAATCAGCTTATGAGTTCACGCTTGAAATCATGAAGAAATTGGGTGATAACACACCAATTAGTCCTGAACTGTGCACGCAAATCACTCGTTTACAAGCAGAAGATAACAGCAAACTGCTCAAACTCGTGGAAAAACGTGCAAAACGTGCCGATGAAAGCCAACGTTGTTGTCTCAATCGTGCATTAGGCTATCTTTATGTGCGTAATAACGATTTTGCTAAAGCAGCAGAAGCATTTAAAGAAGTGACCGCTTGCCCAACTCAGCTTCAACCAAATGATGTTATGATGGCGTCTTATGTGTTTGAACAAGCTGGTGACAAAGAAGCAGCTGAAAAAATTCGTCAGGACAGTTTAAAATCAGCCATGTCAATTCAAGACAAACCCGCTGAAACACAAACTGAAGCAAAAACTGACGAAGAACCAACCGCACTTATCGCAAAACGTGATTAAAATAAACAACGACGGGGCTGAATAAAGCCCCGTTTTTTTTTATTATTTCCCCCTCACCGAGCTCATTTAAAACACATCTCTTATTACATTTCATTATAAATAATGCATTTCCATTCTTTTCTCACCGTTTCAAAATTTTTTACTATATTGTTACGCAAACGATTAAATTATAAAAAATGAATTGGGATTATATTTTAAGTGTCACCCCACGTTTTATCCACGCCACGCTGATGACGCTTCATCTCGCCTTTTGGGGCATTTTATTGTCGCTGGTGATTGGTGTGATTTGTGCTGTGATTACCACCTACAAAGTAAAATCATTAACTTGGCTAGTAAAAGGCTATATCGAGCTTTCTCGTAATACGCCTTTATTGATTCAAGTGTTTTTTCTCTATTTTGGGCTTTCTAAAATTGGCCTGAAATTAGATGGGTTTACTTGCGGTATTATCGGCCTAGCATTTTTAGGTGGAAGCTATATGGCAGAAGCCATTCGCGGAGGCCTAGAAGCGGTATCAAAAGGACAAATTGAGTCAGCCTTAAGTATTGGTCTAACCCCTTTTCAAGCTTTTCGCTATGTCATTTTCCCACAAGCCTTTGCGATTGCAACACCTGCAATTGGTGCAAATTGCTTGTTCTTAATGAAAGAAACCTCTGTGATCAGTGCTGTCGCAGTTGCGGAACTCATGTTTGTCGCAAAAGAAGTCATTGGGCTCGATTACAAAACCAATGAAGCCTTATTTTTATTAGTGGTATTTTATTTGATCATTCTATTACCGATGTCTCTGTTCATCAGTTATTTAGAACGCCGTACTCGGAGAGCAAAATATGGGGCTTGAGTTATTATTCCAAGGCAGCAACATTGAACGCTTGCTCAACGGTTTATGGGTAACAGCTGAAATTGCATTCGTTTCTGTCTTCTTCGCCTGTATTTTAGGTGTCATTTTTGGCGTAATCATGACAAGCAGAAATCCCATTATCAAAGCCATCTGCCGCTTTTATTTAGAATTTGTACGCATCATTCCATTATTAGCGTTACTTTTTCTCGCTTATTTCGGTTTAGCAAAATGGTTTGATATTCACTTAGATGGCATCTCTGTATGTATTTTGGTGTTTATTTTCTGGGGAACGGCAGAAATGGGCGATTTAGTACGTGGTGCATTAACGTCCATTGAAAAACATCAAGTGGAATCAGCCTACGCTTTAGGTTTAACGCCGTTTCAAACCTTTGTGTATATTTTACTTCCGCAAAGTTTAAAACGTGTGACACCAAGTGCTATTAACCTCTTTACTCGCATGGTAAAAACCAGCTCTTTGGCGATGTTAATTGGTGTAGTCGAAGTGATTAAAGTCGGTCAACAAATTATTGAGCATTCATTATTTAGTAATCAATCGGCGGCGCTTTGGATTTACGGTGTCATTTTCGGTTTATATTTTGTGATTTGTTACCCGCTATCCTTATTTTCCCGTTATTTAGAAACCCGTTGGGAAAGTTAATTTTTATTAGGAAAACACATGGCGTTATTAGAAATTAAAAACCTCGTCAAAAATTACGGTGATGTAGAAGCACTCAAAGGCATCAATCTTTCTATAGAGAAAGGCGAAGTTGTCGTTATTTTAGGTCCATCGGGTTGTGGTAAAAGTACTTTTTTACGCTGCCTAAATGGACTAGAGGAAATAAAGCGCGGTCAGATTTTGCTGCAAAATACAGGCGAATTAGGCAAAGACATTCCTTGGGTCAAAGCACGTCAACGCATTGGGATGGTATTCCAAAGTTATGAACTCTTTGCTCATTTATCAGTGATTGATAATATTTTGCTCGGCCCTTTAAAAGTACAAAAACGCGATCGTGCAGAAGCTGAAAAACAAGCCGATGAGTTACTTAAACGTGTAGGTCTATATGATCGAAAAAATGCCTATCCACGTGAATTGTCCGGTGGGCAAAAACAGCGAATTGCCATTGTTCGTTCACTTTGCATGAACCCTGAAATTATTCTGTTCGATGAAGTCACTGCAGCCCTTGACCCTGAAATGGTACGTGAAGTACTTGATGTAATTTTAGGTCTTGCCAAAGATGGCATGACGATGCTCATCGTTACCCATGAAATGAACTTTGCCCGTCAAGTGGCTAATCGCATCGTGTTTATGGATAAAGGGCAAATCATTGAACAGGCAAAACCAGAAGATTTCTTCACGAATCCAACCACGGATCGTGCGAAAACATTCTTAAATATCTTAAATTATGAACCGAGAGGGACAAACTATGAAGAAAACATTTAAAACATTGACCGCACTTTTAGCTACTGCCACCTTAGCATTTGGCTTAACCGCGTGTAATGACAAAGAACCAGCTAAAGACGGGGCAAAAACAGTTTCAAGCCTTGAACAAATACAAAAAGATGGCAAAGTGCGCATTGGTGTATTTAGCGATAAACCACCATTTGGTTATGTGGATGCACAAGGCAAAAGCCAAGGCTTTGATGTCGAAATTGGTAAAGCGATTGGTAAAGACTTATTAGGCGATGAAAACAAAGTCGAGTTTGTTTTAGTAGATGCCGCAAACCGTGCAGAATACTTACTTTCTAAGAAAGTTGATATCATTCTTGCCAACTTCACTGTAACTCCAGCACGTAAAGAAGTGGTCGATTTTGCTAATCCATATATGAAAGTGGCACTCGGTGTCGTTTCAAAAGATGGTTCAGTCATTACTGATCTTGAACAATTAAAAGGCAAAACCTTAATCGTAGATAAAGGCACCACGGCTGATATTTTCTTCACCAAAAACTATCCAGATGTGAAGTTATTGAAATTCGAACAAAATACCGAAACCTTTGAAGCCTTACGTGATGGTCGTGGTGATGCATTATCTAACGACAATACCTTCTTATTCGCTTGGGCAAAACAAAATCCAGGTTATACCGTAGGCGTAAAAAACTTTGGTGATCAAGATGTTATTGCACCAGCTGTTCGCAAAGATGCACCTGAATTGTTAAATTGGTTAAATAACGAAATCCAAACCTTAGGCAAAGATGGTCGTTTAAAACAAGCTTATGAAAAAACCTTATTGCCAGTTTATGGTGATACCGTCAGCGAAAGCGATATCGTGGTTGAATATAAATAATTCTCCCACATTCACTTCTCCTTTAGTCCAACTCAAGGAGAAGTGAAAACTTACTAAGTTTTGACCGCACTTCCAATTTTAAATGCGAAATATGTTTTTTTCTAGATATATGCCTATTTTACCCTTCAACAGCATTTCTTGTATTATCACTTTATAACATCTAAATTTGATAATAATTCTTATTTATAGTAATATTCTGATGTTTTATTCAGACGGGAGTTTATATGCAAAAAAAATCAACAATTCGTTTAATTTTGGCCGTTCTATTACTGACTTTTGGTATCACTACTCAAGCAGAAATAAAAACAATCAAAGATGTACTAGGACGAGAAGTTAACGTTGATGTGCCCGTAAAAAATGCCGTGTTAGGCTTTTACTATCCTGATTACATTGCTGTTACGGGTGTTGAAAATTTTAAATATGTTAAAGGTATCTCACGTGAATTTTGGGAAAAATTTAATCCAGGAAGTTGGGCATTGTTTTCTGAAAAAATGCCTGAACTCAAAAATATTGCTGATATTGGTAATGTAAATACAGGAACTTTCTCAACCGAAAAAACCTTGGCATTAAAACCTGATGTATTGATTCTTGCAGAATGGCAATATCAAACTATTGGTTCCGAACTACCAAAGTTAGAACAAGCTGGCGTTCCAATTATTGTTGTCGATTTTAATGCTCAAAGTGTAGAACGACACACCCAAAGCGCAAAGATTTTTGGGCAACTTGCAGGTACCGAAGAACGAGCAAATAAAATTGCAGATGAATATGCTCAAGGCATTACTGATATTCAAAAACGTGTAAAAGAGGCTAACCTACCTAAACCTAAAATCTATGTAGAATTTGGCAATAAAGGTCCTAGTGAATATAGCTTTACCTTTGGTAAAAATATGTGGGGTGCTATTGCTGAAACTGTTGGCGGGGATAACGTAAGCGCGCCTTTTGTCGAAAATTGGGGACCAATTAATCCAGAACAACTTCTTGCCGCACAACCTGAAGTGATTATGATTTCTGGCACAGAAATGGGGCATGAAACTAACGATGAAATAATGGCGATGGGAATAAACATCAATGAACAGGATGCACAAAAACGCCTAAAAGGTTTCTTAACCCGTGCAGGGTGGCAAGATTTACCTGCAGTTAAAAACCACCGTGTTTACGGTATTTATCATACGGCTTCTCGCTCACTAAGTGATCTAGCAGCCGCTCAATTTATGGCAAAAGCACTTTACCCAAAACTTTTTGAAGACATAGACCCACAAAAAACCTTTATGGATTTCCATAAAAACTATTTGCCTATCATACCTAGTGGTACATTTTTTATTAAATTGAAAGATTAAACAATTCATAAGGTGAGCGATGCTCACCTTTTTTATATTCTCACTGCCTTTCATAAGTGAAAACTCCTTTATTTTTGACCGCTCTTTGGAAGATGCGGTGTAAATCTCGCCTTTAATGGCATTCTTTCCTGAATACGTTCCCGATTAATCTGTAACGCCGCCTCTGTGGCTTCATAGTCCAACCATAAACTTGGATCATCGGGTAACGTTTCATTCCAAATATACTGCACGTTAAAGCCTCGCGCCTTACATTCCACATGCAAAGCATCATACCGTTTCTTTAAAAACGCCAATTTATTAAAGAAAAAGCGCACATGCCCTTCACCTAATTTATATTCCGTAGGCTGTCCTTGTAAGTGATATTTACCTTTCGCCACGGCGTTAGGAATGCGGGTTAATTCACGATGCTCCGCTAAAAGATGCTGATCACAAAGCTCCGCTGGTGGAACAAGATTAATTCGCGTCATAAGTCATACCAAAGAAAAAAGAACATAGTACGAGGCATAAATGTATTTGTCTATGATTTACTTACCTCTTTAAAAGAATAAACATTCAAGCATTTCAGAAAGATATTTATCCGAGTATTTTAATAAAGTATTGATCTATTCCTAATAAAATGTATCATAGCAAAGAATTTACTAATCAATTTTAGAAGGTATTACTTTCTTCGATTTTTACACAACTCTACCTTTATTTAGGAGCAATATATGAACATGAAAACCACAATCCTTGCCTCGCTTCTCGCTTTAACATTAACTGGATGTAGTGCCTTAAACAGCGCAACTGTTTCTGAAGAAAAACTTAAAGAGAAAGCGGCATTTGCACTGAATACTGATGCCAGCGCAGTTAAAATCAGCAATCGTTCAAACGAAGGCGTACAAATTAACTTTACCGCAACTGTAGGCAAACGCTCACATCAATGTTATGTCACCAATGCATTAACCTTCTTTGGCTCAGCAACTTCTGGTGCAGTGTGTAATGGTGGTCGAGGTACTACAGGAAAATCGACTGGCTCTTGCAACGACCTATTACGCGCAGCAGGGCAATGCTCATAATCTAAACTGAGAAAAAAGATGTCATAAATGGCATCTTTTTCTTCATACAAAGGTATTCCAATATGAAATTTTTACTTTTTTTAACGCATTTCATCGTCTTGTTATTTAGTGCTTATTTCTTGTTCAACTTTGGCGTGCGTTGGGTGCAAATCATTGGTTATAATTTAGCATTTAACGAGCCTGTGGCTAATAGTCTACATCATTCTATTAATATCTATTTTAAACTTATTGCCATTACCACTTTTAGCTATCTCTTTTTTGCTATTTTTCAACGTTTTTATCGTCGCTTTGCGATGTTACTATGGATGGCGGAAGCTGGAGTATTCGGGAAATATTTATTTAATTTGAATGGGCTACAAGGCACCAATTATGATGGCATATTCCAAACCTCATCGGTTTATATTTATTTTTTATGCCCATTATTGTTAAGTTTGTTATCCTACCTTTATTGTAAGAAATAAAACAAGTAAACTAATAACCTAGCAATTCAAAAGGGTTTGCAAGCGGTTAAATTTTGTAGGAATTTTACCAATTCCGCCATTCAACAAGGAATTCAACATGAAAAAATTATTTGTATTCGCGTTATGTACTTTCTCTGTTTCTAGCTTTGCCTTAACCCCGCGAATAGAAACAGCATCAAACTCAGACTCTTTTATCAGTTTTCGCACGGCTAATGATGCTATTTATTGCTCTGGCGACCTTCCTGGTCTAAACCCCAAAGTTGAATGTGTTACTAAAATTAAAGGAAAACCGATTTTACCGCGTCCGAAAGATTGTGAATTCGAATGGGGCGAGCTATTTTCTGTTGGCGCGACAGGAAAGGCTTCACTTGTTTGTGCAAGTGATACCCCCGCTGTACCAGACTCACCAATCTTAAAAGAGGGTGAAACAATTAAAGGCAAAGGCTGGCAATGCACTGCTTCGGGCGATTCATTAACTTGTTCAAATAAAGAAAAACACGGTTTTAAAATTAGCCAAGCAAAACAAAAATTGTTTTAGCTTGTAGCGTATTTGAAAAATACACAATACGTTAATTGCCTTACCACAAGAGCGGTCAAATTTTTCTCACTTTTTACAAGGAACACCAATCATGAAAAAGTCTCTTCTCTTAACGATTCTTTGTCTTCCATTTATGGCTCAAGCTAACGACAGTACGGGAACAGTCTCTACTGGTGGTGTGGAATATATTAAGAATGAACACATTGCGATGCAAAAAGAAAACCTATTTATCAGCCAAGATAAAATTAAGGTGGAATATGAATATCGCAATCTAACCGATAAAGACATTACTGAGACGGTGCTATTCCCATTACCGGAAGTGATGCTGCACGATTACGCTGATTTTGCTGACACCCAAAGTTTAATCAATTCGTTTAAGATTTATGCGAATGGCAAAGAAATCAAACCGACGACTCATGTACGTGCGTTCTTTTACGAAACCAAAAATGCAGATGATGCAGAGAAAAGAGAATTTGTTTCTCACGATGTCACGGAGATTCTTCGTGCTTGTGGTTTAACTGAAGAAGAGTTAATGGAGCCTTGGTTACGTAAATCTGCTTCGGCAAATGAAAAAATCTTAAAATGTCAGGACCCACGTCTTGCTAAATATTCATACAAAGACTCTGAGGATAGCGAAGATATCACTTGGGGCGGACAAATTATTTATAGCTGGCAGCAAACCTTTAAAGGCAATTCAACTACTCAAATTCAGCACGAATATGTCCCTCTTTTAGGATCTGGCATGGGGCTTCATGATCTCGTGAATTATAAAAAGTTTGCCGATACTTTTTGTATTGATCCATCATTTAAAAAATCAGTAAAAGCAAAATCTAATCAAGGGATATACTACCGTGAGCTAGGTTATATTCTCAAAACTGGAGCAAACTGGGCAAAACCTATTGCGGATTTTACGCTTACCATTGAAAGACCAAAAGATCAGATTGTTTCTTTCTGTTGGAAAGGTAAAGGCGAGGTGAAAAAAGTGCTGCAAAATGACAAGGTTGTGCAATATCAAGTAAAAGAAAAAGACTTCTTACCACAACATGATTTAGATGTGCTATATGGTATAGATGCAAAGTTTTTTAACTAAAAGCCTGCTTAGTAATATGCTTTTACAATAAAGAGAAGACAAACCTCACAGGATTTTTCACAAGAAATAAAAATGAAAAAATTACTTACATTGGCTTTATGTGCTTTATCCGTTTCGGCTTTTGCAA
>CAUTFW010000020.1:0-37029 GCA_963537955.1 Parahaemophilus parainfluenzae
CAGCAAGCGGTGCAAATGCAGCCGCATTCCAATTAGCAGAAGTTTCTACATCAGGCTTAGGAATGGCTTATGCTGGAAATGCAGCTGTTGCTGATAATGCTTCAGTAGTTGCAAGTAACCCAGCATTAATGACAGAGTTTAAAAAAGCAGAGTTATCTGCTGGTGGAATTCTAGTTGATGCAGATGTTGATGTCACAGGTACTATTGGTGGAGTACCAGCTAATCATAAAAATGTGATTCCAAATGCCATTATTCCTAATATGTACGTGGTTGTGCCAGTAAATGACCGCTTTGCATTGGGTGGCGGTATGAATGTTAATTATGGTTTAAAATCTGAATATAATGATACCTACGCTGCTGGTGTGTATGGTGGTAGAACAGAATTAAAAGCATTAAATTTTAATTTAAGTGGTGCATATGACTTAGGCTATGGCTTTAGTTTTGGTGTAGGTGTAAATGCAATTTATTCTGATGCAGAAGTCCAACGTCATTTAGGTATCGGTGGTAAAGCGGTTGCACAGCAATTAGGTGCAATGGCAGCAAAATTAAGTGCTGCTGGACAAACAGCTAAAGCAACACAGTTATCAGCAGTTGCTAAACAATTAGCAAACGCCCCAGCAAATACATCTGTATCAAAAATTAAAGGTGATAAATGGAGCCTAGGATGGAATGCGGGTTTAACTTATAAACTCAATGAAAATCATCGTTGGGGTTTAGCATATCACTCTGCAGTAAATGTTAAATTTAAAGGTAATTATTCAAATGAATTCCCTGTTACATATAATGCATTATTATCTCAATTAGCAAATACAGGAGTTACCTTGCCAATTACTCAGGCAACTGGAGGTGAGATCGTTCCGGGTAGTTTAACTTTACACTTGCCAGCTTATTGGGAATTTTCTGGATTCCATAAATTAACGGATAAATTAGCGGTTCAATATAGCTATAAATATACTGAATGGAAGCGTTTGAAAAGCTTAACTGCTTATGGTGAAAGTGGTAATGTTTTATTCCATAAAGATGAAAAATTCAGTAATTCTTCACGTTATGCACTAGGTTTCTCTTATGATGCAACAGATGCCTTAACAGTGAGAGTTGGTGTTGCTTATGATAAGAATGCAAGTGTCAATCATCCATCAATCTCAATTCCAGATACAGATCGTATGTGGTATAGCTTAGGGGCAACTTATCGTTTTACCCCGAACTTATCAGCTGATTTTGGATATGCACACTTACATGGTAAGAAAAATAGCTTTAAAGAAGGTTTATCAGGTCAATTTAAAGTTAAATCAAGTGCTAACCTTTACGGTTTAAACTTAAACTATAGTTTCTAATTTGTAAAAAATTTAGCATAATACGCAGCACACCGAATGCATGTTCGGTGTGCTTTTTTCTTATATCATTCCATAAAAAACGAGAGAAAAATGACCGCACTTTTTTATGCTTATATGGACTCACCAATTGGTCGGTTATTAATGCTTTCTGATGGTGAAAATCTCACAAATTTAGATTGTGAATTAGAACAAACTATGCCAAATCCAAATTGGATTTTACGAGAGGATTTACCGCTTTTTGAAAAAGTGCGGGGCGCTTTAACGCGTTATTTTAATGGCGAGCCAGAAAGTTTCTCTAATATCCCTTTATCACCTAAAGGTACCGCATTTCAACAAGCGATTTGGAAAGCATTGCGTCAAATTCCTTATGGTAAAACGGCGAGTTATGGTGGATTAGCCGAAAGCATCAATAACCCTAAGGCGGTGCGAGCCGTTGGCGGTGCGGTAGGGAGTAATCCCATTAGCATTATCATTCCATGTCATCGTGTATTAGGGAAAAAGTGTGAAATCACCGGTTTTGGTGGTGGATTGCCGGCAAAACGCTTTTTATTGAAACTAGAAAATATTCCTTACATCGACAAAGGCGTAGAATACGTTAAACCAAAATTATTGAAGAAATACCACGAATGATCCCACAAACCGAACAAGCCTTATTAGAAAAAGCGCAATCTATTGCGGGGTTAACCTTTGGCGAACTTGCAGATGAGTTAAATATTCCCGTTCCACCTGACTTAAAACGCGATAAAGGGTGGGTTGGAATGTTGCTTGAAACCGCTCTGGGGGCAACTGCCGGCAGTAAAGCAGAGCAGGACTTTTCCCATTTAGGCATCGAATTAAAAACCTTACCCATCAATGCCGAAGGTTTTCCGTTGGAAACCACGTTTGTGAGCCTTGCGCCCTTGGTGCAAAACTCAGGGGTAAATTGGGAAAATTCGCATGTTCGTCATAAATTATCGAAAGTCTTGTGGATTCCAATTGAAGGCAGCCGAGACATTCCTTTGCGTGAGCGTCGTATTGGTCAGCCTATCTTATGGCGTCCTTCGACTGAACAAGAACATCAATTACGCCAAGATTGGGAAGAGTTGATGGATTATATTGTGCTCGGAAAGTTAGATCTGATTACGGCGCATATTGGTGAAGTCATGCAGCTGCGTCCAAAAGGTGCAAACAGCAAAGCTATTACGAAAGGCATTGGTAAAAATGGGGAAGTGATTGATACCTTGCCACTGGGCTTTTATTTACGGAAAGAATTTACGGCAGGCATTTTAAACGCTTTTCTTAATCATAAAAATGGGTGAGTCATCACCCATTTTTTATTTCTCTTCATTTTGAAAAACACGGAAAAATCCCACCGCACTTTGTAACGTCTCTCCATAAAAAATGAGAGGAATGCGATTTCGTTGCCAAGGTGGAACGCCGAGCTCTTGCCAAATTTTTTTCATGGTTTCGGCAGGGCGATTATGCTGTCGTTTCACTTTGCCAGTATAAGCAAATCGTATTTGAATCGGTTCTTGTGTGTCGGCAAGTTGAACCTGTTTGTCATTCCAATGCACTAAAATGCCTCTCGCATTGTGGGCTGCACAAATTGTTCCAAGATTATCAGGCAAGGTAATCTGTTGATTTAACGGCATATCAAGACAAGTTTGCGACAAATCAGCGAATTTCTCTGTTAAATAAAGACATTGTTGATAACGGCGAATAATATGTTCCCCAAGTTGAAATTGTGGGGAGGCATCCGCTTTAGCCTGAATAACATCATCAATAATATGCATTAATTGAACCTGCGTTGGCATGGCAATCTGATTTTTAACCAGCCACATTCGTAAAAGTGCGGTTTGTTTTTGCGGTGAATAGGCTAGAAAGTTTACGAGCGAAAACTGTTTTTGATCCTCAGGAATGTGCTGCTCAAAGCAGGTCTGTAATAATTCATTAATCAGTTGTTGTTGCTCAAAACAATGTTGTGCGGCACGCTGAACAGCATGATCAAAATGCCCCCAACGTTGGCGTAATTCAGGCAAAATTTGGTTGCGTAAAAAATTGCGATCGTAATGATTATCTTGATTGCTTTCGTCTTCGACCCAAGACAGATTTTCTTGCTGAACGTAATTTTCTAATTCACTTCGGCTAAAAGAAAGGAGCGGGCGTAGAATAGGCATCCCGAATAATTGACTTTCTTTTTGCATAGCGCCCAAACCTTGTAATCCCGCTCCGCGTTTTAGCGCCAGGAAAAAGGTTTCAGTTTGATCATTTAAATGATGTGCAGTGACCAGATATTCGTCAGGTTGAATATGTGTCGAAATGGCCTGATAACGTGCTTCTCTTGCGCCAGCTTCAATGCCATCGTGCATTTCCACTTTGACTTTTTCAATAATAAGTGGAATGGCAAATTGTTTACAGAGTTGTTGGCAATGAGCCGTCCAACTATCCGCATTCGGGCTTAATCCGTGATGGATATGAATAGCTCGCAGGCTTAAGTGCGGTTGTTTTTCGCTGAGTTTTTTAACTAAAGAAAGCAGTGCAGTTGAATCCAAACCACCGCTAAAAGCAATGAGAAGCTTATTGGCGGTGGTTGGGATTTGTGCTTGGAATAATGAAAAAAGATCCATTAGGCAACTTTAACAGCTTTGTAGTTTGTACTTGGATTTAAGATTTCAAAACGTGCAGCAATGGGTTGGAGTTCGTAAGATTTCAAATCAAAGGTAGTTTTCATTACGCCAGCAACGGCATTATTCATTTTTTCAAAAGCTTCAACATCGTTGCCACAGTTTAAGTAATGCGCCAAGAAAGTACCCGCAATTAAATCACCCACACCAACTGGTTCAAAGTTAAATTTATAAAGCGGACGACTTAAATGCCATACACCTTCAGGTGTCGCCATAATGATTTCAAAGGTATCAGGATCATTTAATTTACCTGCTTTACCTAAGTGTTTAACTAACACTTTTTTCACACCTTTAGCCACTAATGCATTAGCCGCTTTCAGCACATCGTCAAACGTATTGATAGGGAAATCAGAAAGTGTACGAAGCTCTGAAAGGTTTGGTGTCATGATGTCCGCACGTGGAATGGCTTTTTCAATTAAGCGTTCGCGTACGCCATCAGCTACTACGCAGACT
The DNA here is from genome assembly GCA_963537955.1 of Parahaemophilus parainfluenzae. Lineage (GTDB taxonomy): Bacteria > Pseudomonadota > Gammaproteobacteria > Enterobacterales > Pasteurellaceae > Haemophilus_D > Haemophilus_D parainfluenzae_AJ. The sequence continues at coordinate 4,451 of CAUTFW010000020.1, forward strand.
TTTTCGGCATTTGGCATCACTGGATCGCACAAGTAAAGTGCATTTGGGTTACGTGTTTTGATTTTTTCTAAAGCATAAATAATTTGGTCAACTTGTTCAGCTGAACCTAAATAGCCAGAAAGCAAGGCATCACATTCTTGCAGTTTTCCAATGGCATCTAAACCATTAGCAATTTCGCCGATTTGTTCTTGTGGAATCACCATGCCTGTCCATTTGCCATATTGGGTATGGTTAGAGAATTGCACGGTATTAAGTGCCCATACATCCACGCCTAATAGCTGCATTGGGAAGGTGGCAGATTTATTACCAGCGAAACCATAAACCACGTGAGATTGGATAGCTAATACGTTTTTCATTTTAAACTCCTTTTACGTTATTTTTATTTTAGCATTGATGCATTTTCTGGCATCCATGTATTATTCTTTAAACACAAAAAAGAGCGGTTAAATTAACCGCTCTTTTTATATATTATTAACAATAGCCATAAGACATTAAACGTTCATAACGTCTTTCTAATAAGCCATCTTTATCGAAGGTATCGAGTTCGTTTAGTTCTTCAACAAGGCATTGTTTTAAATTACGTGCCATTTCATGATGATTACGATGCGCACCACCTAATGGCTCTTGAACGATATTATCAATTAAACCTAATTTTTTTAAACGATCAGCTGTTAAGCCCATGACTTCTGCTGCGGTAGAGGCTTTTTCTGCACTCTTCCATAAGATTGACGCACAACCTTCTGGTGAAATAACGGAATAAGTTGAATATTGCAACATATTCACTTTGTCACCCACACCAATGGCTAATGCACCACCAGAACCGCCTTCACCGATTACCGTACAGATAACGGGCACTTTTAAGGTGGACATTTCACGTAAGTTACGAGCAATCGCCTCAGATTGACCGCGCTCTTCCGCACCGATACCTGGGTAAGCCCCTGGTGTGTCAATAAAGGTAATAATAGGCAAGTTGAAACGCTCGGCCATTTGCATTAAACGTAATGCTTTACGATAACCTTCTGGTGCTGGCATACCAAAGTTACGTGCCACTTTATCTTTTACCGTACGACCTTTTTGATGACCGATAACCATCACAGAACGACCATCTAAACGCGCAAGACCACCTACGATTGCTTTATCATCGGCAAAGGCACGATCGCCCGCAAGCTCTTGGAAATCAGTAAAAATATGTTCGATATAATCAAGAGTGTATGGACGATTTGGGTGACGCGCCATACGAGAAACCTGCCATGCATCAAGATTTGCAAAGGTTTTTTTGGTTAATTCATCGCTTTTCTTTTGTAAGCGTTTAATTTCATCGTGTAAATCAATTTTGTCATCAGATGCTGAACGTAGTGCTTCAATTTTGGCTTCAAGTTCAGCAATAGGTAATTCAAAATCTAAATATTCTTGGCTCATTTCTTATCCTAAAATATCGTCAAAAGTTGCCCGCACTTTATCAAGATTTAAGGTGCGGTGCAAATGGTTTTCACTGGTTGGAGCGGATTATAAATATTCCTTTTTTAGTAATGATAACAAAAACAAAAATGCGGAACAAATCACGACAGAAGGCCCCGCAGCGGTATCATAAAAGGCGGAAAGGAATAACCCGCCAACGACGGAAAGCATACTGATTAAAATCGCAATAAACACCATTTGTTCAGGTGTTTTGGCAAAACGTCTTGCTGTTGCGGCGGGAATAATTAAGAGTGATGTAATAATCAGAGCCCCAACAAACTTCATACTTAATGCGATCGTCAGTGCGGTCAAAATCATTAAAATAAATCGCATTTTTTTAATGTTAATGCCTTCCACTTGAGCCAGTTCAGGCGAAACTGTGGTGGAGAGTAAGGCTTGCCAGAAGTAAAGTAGTGTGCCTAATATAATGACGACACCCGCGCCAATGTAAGGTAAGTCGTTAAAATTAATGGCAAGCAAATCTCCAAAAAGATAACTCATTAAGTCTACGCGGACATTTTTAAGTAAGCCAACCGTGACTACACCAAGGGAAAGACAACTGTGTGCGATAATTCCTAAAAGGGTATCCACTGAAAATTGCGTGTTACTTTCGAGCCACACCATTAATACGGCGAGAATAATCGTCAAAATTACAATGGCAACATAAGGATTAATTTGTAGGAAAATGCCTAACGCCACACCGAGTAAGGCAGAGTGGGAAAGGGTATCACCAAAATAAGCCATTTTACGCCACACCACAAAAGCACCCAGTGGTGCGGTAATTAAGGAAAGCAGTAATCCCGTAAGCAAGGCGGGAAATAAAATCTCAAACATGATTTTTCCTTATTGTTGGCATTCAGATGGATTGGCACTGCAACTACAAACATCACCGTGCATATTATGATGATGATTATGATGGTGCGTATAAAAGCCCACATTTTGTGAGATTTGGTTGCCCCAAAGGCGTATAAATGTTGGATCATTCGATAAACTTTCGGGTGTGCCGGCACAGCGAATATGTTGATTGATGCACAACACTTCTTTACTGTCCGCCATCACAATATGCAAATCATGGGAAACCATTAATACCGCACAATTTAGGGCTTGTTGAGTACGATGAATTAGCTGATAAAGTTCAGCTTGACCATTAATATCAACCCCTTGAGTCGGTTCATCTAGCACCAGTAAATTCGGTTTATTCAAAATCGCACGAGCTAATAATACGCGTTGCATTTCCCCACCTGAGAGTTTTTGCATATTATTTTTTCTCAGATGCGTAATAGATAGTTGCTCAAGTGCGGTCGATATTTCTTGTGTTTTAACACCTTTTTTGAGCGCAAGAAAACGCTCAACCGTCATTGGTAAGCTGTGGTCTAAGTGAATTTTTTGTGGGACATAGCCAATTCTGACATTAGTGCTATAAATCACCTCACCGGATGTCGGCGTTTGCAATTTTAATAAGGTTTTTAAGAGGGTCGATTTTCCTCCACCATTTGGCCCGACAATGGTGATAATCGAATTCAGATAAATGCTAAGATTAATATCCCGTAATGCCGTCTTTTGTTCAAAGACCACATTGATATTTTTCAGCGTAATTAATGGTGTTGGTTGGGCTGGTTGAATGGTGTGAATCTGCATAATCCCCCCTTTAAAAATGGCTCACTAAAATAGCTCATTTCCTTGTTTTTCTCAAGAAATTCCGACTATGCCTAATATTTAGGCATAAGATTTGACATTTTTAGGGTAAAATGAATTTTTTTTAGAGTTTGTAGTCTGAAGAGCGAAAAGCTTTTTATTCATTTTAAAGGTATCTATTTTGCAACACGTTAAATTAGCTAGAGATCGACGGAAAAGAAAATCCCGCATAAAAGCGGCGATTTTTTTTGCCGCACTTTTGCTTATTTTAACGGGCATTTTCCTCGCCTTTAAAGATACCGCTGACTATGATCCTTCTCTGCAAAGTAATCTTGAGCCAGAGATGGTGGATAACGTTCAATATCAATCCCTTACACCTGAAAAAACAGAATCTGATAAGTCTCAACCTCAAGCAGGCGAACATCCGGAAGCTAAGCAGAATGCGAATACGGAAGATGCAACTTCTTACGATGATGATCTTCAAGCCAAAGATGATGAAGTGGATGAAATTAAACCGCAGTTTGATGAGCTAACTGATTTACCAAAAGATGCACAAGATGCGCTCAGTGGCATTTTAGATGTAGCCGATCAGGCATTGCGTATTACCGATCAATTTAGTCATACTGTGGTGCGTGGCGACTCTTTAAAAGACGTGTTAGAGCTTTCTGGTTTAGAAGATGATACGGCGAAAAATTTAATTGCCGAATATCCTGAATTAAAAAACTTACGCGCCGGTCAGCAGTTCTATTGGATTTTAGATAAAGAAGATCAGCTGGAGTATTTAAACTGGTTGGTGTCTGAAAAAGAAGAACGTATTTATGAACGCACGGAAGACGGTAAGTTTAAACGCCAAATTCTAGAGAAGAAAAGTATCTGGAAGAAAGAAGTGCTAAAAGGCACGATTAACGGATCTTTTGCATCAAGTTTGCGTGATTTAGGTCTAGATGGTCGTCAAATCAGCCAATTAAGCTCAGCATTACAATGGCAAGTAAGCCTTCAAAAACTTAGTAACGGAACCAAGTTTGCGATTTTGGTATCACGTGAATATTTAGGCGATAAATTAACGGGGCAAGGTAACGTTGAAGCGATTCATATTATAGCCGATGGTAAGAGTTATTATGGTATTCAAGCGGCGAATGGTCGTTACTACGATAAGCAAGGTGAAACTCTTGGTAAAGGCTTTGCGCGTTATCCATTACAACGCCAAGCACGTATTTCGTCACCATTTAACCCAAATCGCCGCCATCCAGTAACGGGACGTGTTCGCCCACATAAAGGGGTAGACTTTGCTGTCGCACCAGGTACACCAGTTATTGCGCCAGCAGAAGGTGTGGTGGAAAAAGTGGCTTACCAAGCCGGTGGTGCAGGACGTTATGTTGTGATACGTCATGGTCGTGAATATCAAACGGTGTATATGCATTTAAGTCGTGCTTTAGTTCGAGCAGGGCAAGCTGTGAAGAAAGGGGAACGTATTGCATTAACAGGGAATACGGGTATTTCAACGGGGCCTCACTTGCACTATGAGTTCCATATTAATGATCGTGCAGTAAACCCGCTTACAGTGAAATTGCCGGGTACCAGCAGTGGAATGGCAACGGCAGAACGTAAACAATTCTTAGTGCGAGCTAAAGAAGCGGAAAGAATGTTAAGATTCTAGAAAGTAAATTGCGGTCAAATTTGACCGCATTTTTTATAGGCCTAAAAAATTAACTTAAAACTGACCGCACTTCATCTTTTCTCTTTTTCCTCAATATGCTATTCTCTTTGCATTTTAGAATTATTCTCATTTTTATGATTAAGAGACGTTATCTGATTTTTCTGTTGATCGTGCTTTCCTTTGTTTCACTTTTTCTCGGGGTAAGTACCGTTAATTTGCAAGGATTACTGAATTTTGAAGGTAATCAATGGCAGATCTTTTTAATTAGTCGCGTGCCTCGCTTAATCAGTATTTTGATTGCTGGTGCATCCTTGAGTATTTGTGGTTTAGTGATGCAGCAACTCAGTCGAAACCGATTTGTTTCACCCACCACTGCGGGCACAATGGATAGTGCAAGATTAGGCATTTTAATGGCGATGCTGTTTTTCCCAACAGCTTCAATGTTGTTAAAAACCACTATTGCGGTCATCGTGTCTTTCCTTGGCACATTGTTATTTATGACGATTCTGTCCCGTTTGAAATTCAAGGACACGATTTTTGTGCCATTAGTCGGGATTATGTTTGGTAATATCATCAGTTCAATTACCGCCTTTATTGCTTACAAAGAAGATTTATTACAAAACTTATCCGGGTGGCTACAAGGGGACTTTTCTCTTGTGATGTCTGGTCGCTATGAATTGTTGTATTTCAGTATTCCTACACTCATTGTGGCTTATTTATTTGCGCATCGTTTTTCTATTGTCGGGATGGGGAAAGATTTTGCGGTTAATCTAGGTCTAAATTACAACCAGGTACTTTATCTCGGTTTGCTCATTGTGGCGGTGGTGTCTTCGATTATTATCGTGTCTGTCGGCGTGATCCCTTTCTTGGGGCTAATTATTCCGAATATCGTCACACTTTATTTAGGTGATAACTTGAAGAAAGTGTTATCTCATACCGCCTTGCTAGGCGCCGTATTTGTTTTATTCTGCGATATTTTAGGGCGAAGTGTGATTTATCCTTATGAGATTTCCATTAATGCCGTGGTAGGTGTATTTGGTAGTGGTATCTTCTTATTTTTATTATTAAAGCGGTATAGAAATGGCTAAGAAATCTTCTTCTCAACTGATTGTATTGTCGTTGTTAGCCATTGTTTCTCTTGCACTTTATTTAGGCTACAACTTACCAAACCGTTGGCAATATGCCTTGGAAAATCGTGCCTTATCCTTAATTGCGATTGTGATTACAGGCGCAGCAATTGCACTTGCTACGATGATTTTCCAAACGGTTGTGAATAACCGAATTCTCACGCCGAGTATTTTGGGTTTAGATTCGCTGTATTTACTGATTCAAACGGCGATTATTTTCCTTTTCGGTTCAAGCACATTGCTTTCAATGAATTCGATTGCCTTGTTTGTCTTGTGTACGGGATTAATGATGGCGTTTTCATTAGTGCTTTATCACTTCCTGTTTAAGAAAGAAAACCAAAATATTTTCTTCTTGTTGCTTGTCGGGATTATTTTCGGCACCTTCTTTGGTAGCTTAACGACCTTTATGGAAGTGTTGATTGATCCAAATGAATTTCAGATCGCACAAGATATTGGCTTTGCAAGTTTCAACCGAATCAATACTCAAATCTTATGGGTCGCATTAGCCATTTTAGTAGCGACGATTGTTTTCAGTTTGAAATATTGGCATTGCTTTGATGTGTTGGCATTAGGGCGAGAAAATGCCATTAACTTAGGGATCGATTATCAAAAGACCTTAAAAGTCCTGTTAATTCTCGTGGCAATTTTAACGTCAGTGTCGACCGCACTTGTTGGCCCACTTACTTTCCTTGGGTTATTGGTAATGAACGTGACCTTTGAATTTGTTCGTGATTATCGTCACAAGGTACTCATTCCTGCCGCGATGTTAATTTCCATCATAACCTTGGTTTTGGGGCAATTATTAGTGACCCATATTTTTACCTTCCGCACGACATTAAGCATCATCGTTAATTTTGTCGGCGGTGTGTACTTTATTTATTTGTTATTAAGAGCAAACAAAAAATGGCAATAGAAATTCGCAATATTACTAAAAGTTACGGAAGCAAAAAGGTGGTGGATAATGTGTCCGTGACCATTCCTACGGGGAAAATTACGTCTTTTATCGGGCCGAATGGCGCGGGGAAGAGTACGGTGCTGTCTATTATGAGCCGTTTGTTGAATGCTGATAGTGGCGAGATCTATCTCAACGGTGAATTGCTCAATCGTAAGAAAAGTAGCGATATTGCGAAACAACTTGCGATTTTAAAGCAAACTAACAACATTAATTTGCGTCTAACCATTGAAGATTTAGTCGCTTTTGGGCGTTTTCCTTATAGCAAAGGAAACTTAACCCAAACTGACCGCACTTTTATTGATAATGCCATTGCCTATATGAATTTAGATGATATTCGTCATCAATATATCGATAACTTAAGTGGTGGGCAGCGACAACGCGCTTATATTGCGATGACACTTGCACAAGATACGGATTATATTTTGTTGGATGAACCATTAAATAATCTGGATATGAAACATTCTGTTCAGATCATGCAAGTTTTACGTAAATTAGCGACAGAACTCAATAAAACCGTGGTGATTGTCATTCATGATATTAATTTCGCCTCTTGTTATTCAGACTACATTGTTGCCATGAAAAATGGAAAGTTAGTGCACCAAGGCGAGATTAACCACATTATGCAATCAACCGTATTACAAGATATTTATGACATGACGATTCCAATTCAGGATATCGACGACCATAAAATTGCCGTTTATTTTAGATAAGTAAGGAAATCTTTATGAAAAAAACATTATCAACTTTAGCACTTTCACTCTTTGCATTTACTGGTATTGCACAAGCTGCAGATATTACCGTTGAAAATGCCGCTGGAAAGCAGGTTGTGCCACAAAATCCACAGCGTGTCATTGTGCTTGATTTCGGTGCGGCAGACACACTTCGTGCATTAGGTGTGCAAGATAAAATCGTGGGCTTCCCACAAAGTGGAAAAATTCCAAACTATCTTTCAGAATTTGCAGACAAAAAATATAAAAATGTTGGTGATTTGAAAGAACAATCATTGGAGCAAATTAACGAACTTAATCCGGATTTGATCATTGCGTCTAAACGTCAAGAAAAAATGATCGACAAATTTAAAGAAATTGCGCCAGTATTTAATGTTGAAAATGACTACAACAATTACTACCCGAGTTTTCAACAAAATGTGACCGCACTTGGTCAGATCTTTGGTAAAGAAAATGTTGCGAAAGAAAAACTTTCAGCATTAGAAAGTAAGATTGACCAAGTCGCCAAAGATGCGAAAGACAAAACCGCCTTATTGGTACTTGTCAATGAAAGTAAAATCAGTGCCTTTGGTGATGGTTCTCGTTATGGTATGGTGTATCAAAAATTTGGTTTTAAACCGATTGATGACAGCATCAAATCGTCTACGCACGGCCAAAGTGTTGGTTTTGAATATATCTTAGAAAAAAATCCAGACTTTTTACTTGTCGTGGACCGTACCGCGGCGATTACAGAAAAAGCCAACAATGCACAAAAAGTGTTGGATAACGATATCATCAAACAAACCAAAGCTTATAAAGATGGACACATTGTGTATCTTGATGCAGCCAATTGGTATCTTGCATTTGGTGGTTTAGAAAGCATGGAAATCATCGCACAAGAACTTGATCGTGCAGTGAAAAAATAATACAAAAAATCATCTAAAAGGGCAGTCAAGGATTGCCCTTTTTATATGTAAATTAATCTTTACACATATCAATAAACTCCCTATCATATCGGCATCATTCAATAAAATTGAGCTTATTTTATGCTGACATTTAATCCACAAGATCCTTTCTCTTGCTTTGTCACTCAAAGCTTTTCCATGAAAAGTGCGGTCGAAAATGCACAACGTTTTGCGATGTTTGATGTGCCGCTTTTAATTCAAGGTGAAACGGGCACGGGTAAAGACTTATTAGCAAAAGCTTGTCATTTTGCGAGCTTGCGCCGTGAGAAAAAATTCATTGCGGTAAATTGTGCAGGTTTGCCAGATGAAGATGCGGAAAGCGAAATGTTTGGGCGTAAAGTGGGCGACAGTGAAACTATTGGTTTTTTTGAATATGCTAACGAAGGCACGGTGTTACTGGATGGTATTGCTGAGCTTTCATTAAGTTTACAGGCAAAATTATTGCGTTTTTTAACGGATGGTTCTTTCCGTCGAGTGGGGGAAGAAAAAGAACATCATGCAAATGTTCGAGTAATTTGTACTTCGCAAGAGCCGATGGAAACACTGTTAGAGCAAGGCAAGTTGCGTAGTGATTTATTTCATCGCTTAAATGTCTTATTGCTAAATGTGCCACCACTGCGTGAACGAGTAGAAGATATTCAACCTTTAACAGAAGGTTTTTTACAAGAAATTAGCACACAGCTTAAGATTTCAATGCCGCAATATAATGCTGATTTTCTGAATTATTTAAAAGGGCAGCCTTGGCAAGGCAATGTGCGAGAACTATACAACGTCTTGTATCGTGCCTGTTCCTTAGCGAAGAATAACCAGCTTGATATTGAAAGTTTAAATTTAAAACCTGTACAAAGTGCGGTCATTTCTGCAGATGATTTTGGTGAGCAAACACTGGATGAGATCATGGGGCAATATGAGGCGAGTGTACTCCGCGCTTTTTATGCCCAGTATCCAAGTACGCGTAAATTGGCACAACGATTAGGTGTATCACACACAGCGATTGCCAATAAATTAAAACAATACGGTATTAGTAAATAATTTCTGACAGTTTAGGGAATTGTTTACAAAGTTTAAGCCATTCGACTTTATCAATTTGTACATTGAGGATAAATTCACCTTCATCCGAAATTTGTTCGTGACGCATGCTATCTAACTGATAGAGCGCGTGGCGAATTTTCCCCTCTTGAGGGAGCAGTGTGAGGGTGAAAGAAAGTATCTCATTTTTCAACCGCACTTTAATGGCTTCGAGTAGCAGATCTAATCCTTCACCTGAATAGGCTGAAAGATAAACGGCAACGGGCTTATTCTCGTCATCATATTCAATATGGGGCGCCACATTTTCCAATAAATCGATTTTGTTATACACCAACAATGTCGGCACTTTATCTGCCTTAATTTCTTCCAACACTAAATTCACGGCTTCAATATTTTCGATCTTTCGAGCGTCTGCCGCATCAATGACATGCAATAACAAGCTGGCTTCTACCGTTTCTTGCAAGGTAGATTTAAAAGCGGAAACTAAATCATGGGGGAGTTGGCGAACAAAACCAACGGTATCGGCGAGAATGGCCGTACCAACATCTTGAATTTGTAAACGTCTTAATGTGGGATCGAGGGTAGCAAAAAGCTGATCCGCCGCATAGACATTGGCTTGCGTGATGAAATTGAATAGCGTCGATTTCCCCGCATTGGTATAACCCACTAAGGAAATGGTCGGAATATCCGCTTTTTGTCGGGTTTGGCGATTTTGATTACGTTGTTTTTCGACTTTTGCCAAACGATTTTGCAACTGTGCAATACGAACCTTGATTAAACGGCGATCCGTTTCTAATTGTGTTTCGCCAGGACCACGCAATCCTACCGCACCTTTTTGCTGATCTAAACCCGTTTTTCGGCGAACTAATCGAGTTGATAAGTGCTTGAGCTGCGCTAATTCAACTTGTAATTTCCCTTCGTGCGAGCGGGCTCTTTGAGCAAAGATATCTAAAATCACCCCGGTGCGATCCACAACGCGGCATTGGCAGATGCTTTCTAAATTACGGGTTTGAGCGGGGGTTAATTGATGATTCACCAAAACAACATCGGCATCTAAGGCTTTCACTGCATCCGCAATTTCTTGTGCTTTCCCCTCACCGATAAAATATTTTGCTTGTGGTGTAGCACGGCTCGTGGTGATGATTTGTAAAATCTCAACATTGGCAGATTCCGCTAAAAGTTGGAATTCTTGTAGATCTTCAATGTTTTTATTTTGAGAAAAGAAAACATGCACGACGACCGCTTTATCTTTTGCCGATTGGCTATTGTCGCCTGTTTTAGATGACGAAAGTGCGGTTGAAATTTCAGGTGAATTTTCAACCGCACTTAAATTGATGAAATCATTCATTGAACAGAATTATTCTGCTTGTGTTTCTACTTCCGCTACAGCATCAGAAGTTTGTGCTGCATGATGACCGCCATTATTATTGTGGTGAGAAACAGAACGTGCTGGAACCACAGTAGAAATTGCGTGTTTGTACACCATTTGGTTAACCGTGTTTTTTAATAAAATCACGAATTGGTCGAATGATTCGATTTGACCCTGTAATTTAATCCCATTAACGAGATAAATCGAAACAGGAATACGTTCACGGCGTAACGCATTCAAATAAGGATCTTGTAATGATTGTCCTTTTGCCATTTTGCTATCCTTTGTTGTTATATGTTAATTAATGATAGAAACGAGTTGTCTCCGTCATCAAATATAGCAATAAACATTTTTCTTGTCTATGGGTTTATCTCTTTGCTTTCACGCAGTTTTTTCAGAATTGCTTTCATTTTTTCGTCTAGTTGCGCATTGAGACGTAATGTTTCACCCGTTTTAGGATGCTCAAAGCGAATAGAAAACGCATGTAAAAACAAGCGATTAAGCCCAAGTTCCTGCATATATTTATCAAATTCTTTATCACCGTATTTATCATCCAATGCAATCGGGTGGCCGGCATATTGGGTATGAACTCGGATCTGATGAGTTCTTCCTGTTACGGGTGACGCTTTTACTAAGGTCGCATTTTGATAGCGTTCTTCAATGGCAAATCGAGTTTCCGAAGCTTTACCTTGTTCACTGACTTTAACAATGCGTTCGCCACTAGCCAGTTCATTTTTCAATAAAGGGGCTTGTACGACTTTTACATGAGATTGCCATTGTCCACGCACGAGTGCGAGATAATCTTTTTGTACGGTTTTAACACGAAGTTGTTCGTGTAAGTTGCGTAAAGCAGAGCGTTTCTTCGCCACTAATAAGATACCTGATGTATCTCTGTCTAAACGGTGAACCAATTCTAAAAAACGGGCTTCAGGACGTAATGCACGCAAAGCTTCAATCACGCCAAAATTCAAGCCACTCCCGCCATGAACAGCAATGCCAGAAGGTTTATTCAATACTAATAAACAGTCATCTTCAAAAATAATATGGCTTTCAAGGGAGGCGACTTTATTCAAGTTTTTAGAAATCGGTGCAGTATTTTTTTCAGAAACACGAACTGGTGGTACACGTACCACATCACCATTTTGCAATTTATATTCAGGTTTGATCCGCCCTTTGTTCACACGCACCTCGCCTTTGCGCAGAATGCGGTAAATCAAACTTTTTGGCACACCTTTTAATTTTGCCAATAAATAATTATCAATGCGTTGTCCAGCTTCATCTTCAGAAATCGTGAGCATTTTGACGGATTGATTGATGATTTTTTCTTGTTTTTCAGTCATTGAATCTGTCCTTTAAAAATTGGGCTGAATCATATCACAATATCCCTAGTGATAATAGCAAGAATGCCTTGCTAATTTAGCCCCGAATGTGGATAATAGAGCGTCTTTCTGCGCCTCAAATTTGGCATTTAGAAAGCGATTTTGTATGTTGGTCAAAACTCAATGCGGCAAATGGCATAAGACATTGATAATCAACATGTTTTTCTTGAGGATTAACGCTTCCTTGCAATGCGTAATTAACACATCGCATTGTTTTACGAAAATTGTCTTAGATAACAATTGAGTATGCTATCAATGCACCCAGCAACACACAGTCGTGAGATTGACTGTTCGCGAGAAACACGAGGTCGATGGCTAAGGTCAGTAAATCTGTAAAGTGCGGTTAATTTTCAAGGTATTTTAGATAATTCAAACGAGAAATTGACAATGAAAAGAATGTTAATCAATGCGACTCAAAAAGAAGAGTTGCGCGTTGCGTTGGTCGATGGCCAGCGTTTATTCGACTTGGACATTGAAAGTCCGGGTCATGAACAGAAAAAAGCCAATATTTACAAAGGGAAAATCACTCGCGTAGAGCCGAGTTTAGAAGCTGCCTTTGTAGATTATGGTGCAGAGCGCCATGGCTTCCTTCCTTTAAAAGAAATTGCCCGCGAGTATTTCCCTGCTGATTATGTGTTCCAAGGTCGTCCAAATATCCGTGATATTTTGACTGAAGGACAAGAAGTAATCGTTCAGGTGAACAAAGAAGAACGCGGCAATAAAGGCGCAGCCTTAACCACTTTTGTTTCCCTTGCCGGTAGTTATTTGGTGATTATGCCAAACAATCCACGTGCAGGTGGTATCTCTCGCCGTATTGAAGGCGATGAACGTATCGAATTAAAAGAAGCATTGAGTTCTTTAGATGTACCGGAAGGTGTTGGTCTTATCGTGCGTACAGCGGGTGTAGGTAAATCACCAGAAGAATTGCAATGGGACTTAAAAGTACTTTTACATCATTGGGAAGCAATTAAACAAGCTTCACAAAGTCGTCCTGCACCGTTCTTAATTCACCAAGAAAGTGATGTGATCGTTCGTGCGATCCGTGATTACTTGCGTCGTGATATTGGTGAGATCTTAATTGATAGCCCGAAAGTATTTGAAAAAGCAAAAGCGCACATCAAACTTGTGCGTCCAGATTTCATCAATCGTGTGAAACTGTATCAAGGCGAAGTGCCGCTATTTAGCCACTATCAAATTGAATCTCAAATTGAATCCGCCTTCCAACGTGAAGTACGTTTACCTTCTGGTGGTTCGATTGTGATCGATGTGACAGAAGCGTTAACAGCGATCGATATCAACTCGGCGCGTTCAACTCGTGGTGGTGATATTGAAGAAACCGCATTAAATACCAACCTTGAAGCGGCAGATGAGATTGCTCGTCAATTACGTTTACGTGACTTAGGTGGATTAGTAGTCATCGATTTCATCGATATGACACCTGTTCGTCACCAACGTGAAGTAGAAAATCGTATCCGTGATGCAGTGCGTCAAGACCGTGCACGTATTCAAATCAGCCGTATTTCTCGCTTCGGCTTGTTGGAAATGTCACGTCAGCGTTTAAGCCCATCATTAGGTGAGTCTTCTCACCATGTTTGCCCACGATGTCAAGGTACGGGTAAAGTGCGTGATAACGAAAGTTTATCACTTTCTATCTTACGTTTAATCGAAGAAGAAGCGTTAAAAGAAAATACCAAACAAGTGCACACCATCGTGCCTGTACAAATTGCGTCTTACTTACTTAACGAAAAACGTAAAGCTGTTCATAGTATCGAAAAACGCCATGATGTTGATATTATCGTGGTACCAAATGAAGCAATGGAAACGCCACATTTCAGCGTATTCCGTGTTCGTGAAGGCGAAGAGCTAAATGAATTAAGCTATAACTTAACAAAATTCCATGATGCACAAGACGATACATTTGTACCAGAAGAGTCTCTTGTTTCTCGCAATATCGAAACGGCAGCAGTAACCTCTGAGCAAGTGATGGAAAGTGCAGCAGTATCTCTATCGATTCCAACGGCTGCACCAGCACCAGTTGAGCGTAAATCGGAAGAACCGTCATTGTTTGCTAAAATTATTGCCGCAATTAAAGGTTTATTTGCTTCTGAACCAAAAGAAGAAGAGAAAAAGCAAAATAACCGCAACAATCGTAATAGCAATCGTAATAATCGTCGTAATCAAGATCGTCGTAATAATCGCCGTTCTCGCAATAATGAAAACAACGATAACGCGAAAAATACAGATGAAGAAAATGCGCGTCCAACTCGCGAGCGTGTAAATAATCGTCGCAATCGTCGTAATGCGAATGAAGACGTGACATCTGAAAGTGCGGTTAATTTTGCTAATGTTTCTGATGATAATCGTCAAGAAGAAAAAGCAGAGAAACCGGTAGCAGAGCGTCGTCAACGTCGTGATTTACGTAAAGGTGTTCGTATTGATGACAATCCAAATGATGTAACTGAAAATGTTACTGAAGCAGTTGAAGTGCCAGCTGTTGAGACTGTTCAAAATCAAGTGGTTGAAAATAATGTAGCAGATAATGCTGAAGATAAACCACGTCAAGAACGTCAGCGTCGTACTCCACGTCATTTACGTACATCGAATAATCAACGCCGCCGCCGTAATGAAGTGAAGTCACCAATGCCATTATTTGCGGCAGTTGCTTCACCTGAATTAGCAAGCGGTAAAGTATGCATCGATTATTCTGCTGTGAATGCAGCGAAAGAAAGCAATTTCTTATCGGTGGATGAATTACTTGAGCAAGAAAAAACGAAAAAAGGTGTGATTACGCCTGCAACAGGTATTGTTGTGGAAGAGAAATCTGTTGAAGCACAACCTGCGTTAGATTTTATTACTCAACCAGCAAATGAAGCAGTTCAACAGAAAGTGCAAGAATCATTAGAACGCTTACATCATAAAGCAGAACCTGTTGCTCAAGTAGCAACACCAGAGGTTGAACCACAAGAAAAAGCAAAATTTGTAAGTTCTTATGTATTCACAGGTCGTGCTGGTACGATTTCAGCCGTGCCACATACAAAAGCAGCCATGACATTAGCGAAAGCACCAGATGAAGCGTCTAAACCATTCCCAATTGTAGAATGGACGGAGTCTCGTTATTACTTTAATGGTAAAGGCGCGGCAGGTCATCATAGTGCAATTAGCCATATTTATTCTGAACCGACACAAGCGAAAGCAGAGTAATATCCTAATAATAAAAGACGGAACCAATAGGTTCCGTTTTTTATTTTGTGTATTTTTAAAACATTGTGATTTAAAAGTAGTCAGTCAGATAATTTTTTTATTTTCTTGCTTGACGGGGTGGGGGAAAAAACGTATTATTCACCTCGCTTAAATCACGGAGGAATGGTCGAGTGGTTGAAGGCACCGGTCTTGAAAACCGGCGAGGGTTTACGCCCTCCGTGAGTTCGAATCTCACTTCCTCCGCCATCAAATTTAAAAAATCCCTAAGTCGAAAGATTTAGGGATTTTTGCTTTTCAGTCTATTTCAAAAAGATCTTATTTTTTGACCCACTTTCTTGGGCTTCTTTAAAGGCAAGGTATTCTTCTAAGGTCTCAATTGCCTCTAAACATTTTTGACGACGCGTTAAATAAATTGCGGCTGTTTGCTTATGTACATCTCGTTGAATATCTGTTTGAGCCGTATTCGCTTGTGCTTTAGCTTCTTCGTATTTTTCCGTGAGTTGCTGTAAGGCTTCATAATATTTTTCTAGACGCTCTCTTGGCGGAAGTCGATGAATGCTGTGCTGTGATTTACTGCTTGTAACTGGTTGTTCCATTTTTTTCGGTTGAATAGCTTTTTTATGCTTGCGATTCATAGCTTCAGTCAATGCGGTGCATTGCCCTAAAAGATGTTCAGCCATAAATACAATTTGTTCTTCATTTTGATGGGGAAGGCTACATAACTTCGTTAAGCTTTTCTGGATTTCTTTGAGATAAAAACCGATGGTTTCAAAATCTTCGGTAAATAAAGTGCGGTTAAATTTAGCGTTGATTTTTTTATCAGAGTCAGCTTGATAGGCTTGTGTCAGTTGCTGTACTTTTTGCTCGAGTGTATTGAGTAATGATTGAATAGACATAAAAAAATCCCTGCATAATGAATGCAGGGATTATAACGATTAAAGGGTCATGGCTGCAATCCAACCGAATGCTAATAATGGGATGTTGTAGTGAATAAAGGTTGGTACAACAGAATCCCAAATGTGGTCGTGTTTACCATCCATATTCAAACCGGATGTTGGACCAAGTGTGGAGTCAGAAGCCGGTGAACCCGCATCCCCTAATGCCGCCGCTACACCTACGATAGCCACTGTTGCAAGTGGTGAGAAACCAAAAGAGAGACAAAGTGGTACATAAATTGAGGTGATAATTGGCACGGTTGAGAAAGAAGAACCAATACCCATGGTGATTAATAACCCGACGAGTAACATTAAAAATGCCGCAACGCCTTTGCTTTGAATTACACCAGTTGAAAGTGCATCAACTAACTCTTTCACACCGCTTGTAGTATTAATCACATTGGCGAAACCAGAAGCCGCAATCATCACAAAGCCGATCATCGCCATTAAGCGTAAACCTTGCTGGAAAATGTCGTTACTTTCTTTGAGTTTGAAAATACCAAAAGCACTGAAAATTACTAAACCGACTAAACCACCAATGATAGTTGAGCTTGTGAAAAGCTGTGTGGCAAAAGTCGCGACAATAGCGACCGCACTTGCGGTAATTTGAATCGGTTTAATGTTCGCAATGTGTTGTTCAATTTCAGTTGTAGTTGGTTCTGCTGTTGTCACAACATACTCGCGCGGTTTGCGATAGGTAACAAATACGGCAGTGAGTAAACCAAGAATCATACCAATAACAGGGATAAGCATAGCAAAAGAAACTTCACCAACACTGGTTTGTAAGCCGAGTGGAGCACCAGCCAGATTGATATTTTTTACTAAAACGCTTTCGATAAAGATTTTCCCGAAACCAACCGGTAAGATCATATAGGTTGCGGTTAAACCGAAGGTAATAATACAAGCAACTGCACGACGATCGATTTTTAAACGGTTAAAAATAGAAAGTAAAGGTGGCACCACAATCGGGATAAACGCAATGTGCACTGGGAGCAAGTTTTGGGATGAAATGGCGAATAAAAGTAAAATACCAAGTAGCATATATTTAAACCAGGCTAAATTTTTACCTGTTGGTGTTTTGTTCATTCGGGTAATAATTTTGTAGGCAAGCAAATCAGTGATGCCAGATTTTGAAATCGCAATGGCAAATGCACCGAGCATCGCATAGTTCATGGCAACTTCAGCACCACCACCTAAGCCGCCTGTAAAGGCTTCAATGGTTTTGCTTAAACCTAAGTCTCCGCATAAACCAGCTGTAAGGGCCGAAATCACAAGTGCGATAACCACGTTCACGCGCAGTAGGCTTAACGCCAGTAGCACGACAATTGAAATAACAACGGGATTAGATAGCATATTGTTGTTCCTTATTGATTAATTAAAAGAAAAAGGTCGCATAAAAGAAAATTGATTTAAGGTTAGATGTCGCATAGTAATAAACTCCTGTAATTAATAATAAAACAAAACCCCTCGAAAGTTGCCTTCCGAGGGGTAAGATTTTTTTGATCTTTATCTTGTCAGCCCGGAAGAAATCTTCCAAGCACGCCAACAGCCTGAAAGATTATTCAGTTGAATGGCGATGATGGTGACGAAGGATAAAGTTCATTTGAAACTCTCTTATTTAGATAACTAAATCGAATTACTTTTTAAAATACGGTAAACCGAAAACGATTGCAAGCCTTTTTTCTAAAAAAATTTGAAAATTAAAGTGCACTCTGATTTTCAGCTGTTTTTTCCGTTTCATTTGTTTGAGCAATATGCGGAAAACCACCAAGATCTTTTAAATGATTCACCATATAGCAAAATAATTCTGCCGTACGCTCAGTATCATATAGCGCCGAGTGTGCTTGTTTACCATCAAAAGGAATTTTTGCTGCTTGGCATGCTTTGACGAGCACTGTTTGTCCAAACATAAAACCGGCAAGTGTTGCCGTATCAAACATCCCAAAAGGGTGGAATGGATTGCGTTTTACGCCCGTACGTTCAGCCGCAGCCATGACAAAACTTTGGTCAAAAGCCGCGTTGTGTGCCACGATAATAGAACGCTGACATTCAGCATCTTTTTGTCCACGACGCACCATTTGAAACAGCCCTGTGATGGCATCTAATTCAGATACTGCACCTCGTAATGGATTGTGAATATCAATTCCGTTAAATTTGAGTGATTCGGGATTAATATTCGCCCCCTCAAATGGCTCAATATGAAAATGGCATTTTTGGTCAGGTTGCAAATTGCCATTTTCATCCATTTTTAAGGTGATTGCCGCAAGCTCTAAAAGCGCATCTTTTTTTGCATCAAACCCAGCTGTTTCCACATCAATAATGACAGGAAAATAGCCACGGAACCGATTTTTTAATTGATGGTGATAAGGAATTTCAGGTGTATCAGACACAATGTATTCCTTAATTCCCTAAAGCTGATTTGGCACTTTTGTTTTCGATAAATTCGATCTTATAACCATCCGGATCTTCAACGAAGGCAATCACAGTTGTGCCACCTTTAACCGGGCCGGCTTCGCGAGTCACTTTACCGCCATGAGCACGTACCGCTTCACAAGTTGCGTAAATATCATCTACACCAATAGCAATATGCCCGTAAGCATTACCAAGATCATATTCAGTTACGCCCCAGTTGTATGTTAATTCAATTTCTGCAGCGCTTTCGCCATCTTCGTAACCTAAAAAAGCAAGCGTATATTTATACTCAGGGTTTTCACTTGTGCGTAATAAACGCATACCTAAAACATCTTGATAAAATTTAATAGAGCGGTCTAAATCACCTACTCGAAGCATCGTGTGTAAAATTTGCATCTTGTTTTCCTTCTTTAATTGGGTTCGCTAAATTATGCCATAGAATGCGATTTGGCGCGAATTAATCTTCAATATAGGGTAAATTACATCACATTTTTTAATTGATTTATTTACCTTACTATTATGCTAAGATAATACGAGTCTTTTTATAAAAAGGAAAAATGAATGAATACAACAGGCCTTTTTAATCTTTCTTGGCAACGTTATTTAAATTTACTGTTTTTATTATTAACCGTAGGGTTTTTAACGAGTGGAGTCATCACGTTAATTGCAGCTAATTTAGATTATTTTTCTGATTTAGCCAAAATTTATGGCTTACAAACATTGCTTGTGGTGACAGTGGTATTAGGTATTTATTGCTTTATTCTAGAGAGTCGTCGACAAGCCAAAGCAAAATTAAAGTGGAAGACATATAGCCTCTTTTTTGTTGTTTCTGTCTTGATTGGCGGTTTATTTGCCTTAGTCGGTCAAACCTATCAAACGGGGGCCGATGTATGGCAGTTATTTGCTGTTTGGACACTTTGCCAACTTCCATTTTTATTATTATTTCCTAATGTGGCCTCTGCATTATTATTTGCCGCTACTGCCAATGTTGCGCTTTATTTATTTAATGAACAAAACTCGCATAACTCAATGTGTTATGCCGTGCTGATTAATGCTGGATTACTTGTGATATCGGAATTATTCAGTAAAACTTTTCATGATCAACATTGGCGCATTTTACCTAAAGTATTTTTAGTGCTGACTTTTGTTAACCTATTTGGTTTAATAGTAAAAATTCATGATATGTACGCTTATGCTTGGGATGAATTTGGCCTTTTATCACTCAGTTCTTTTCTAATTGCTATTCCTGCCTCGATCGCATTTTATGTATATCACAAATATCGCTTTGATTTTATTAATTTAATTGTTTCAGTCCTAGCCTTACTTGGCGCTTATTGCTTTTTGGCATCTCTTTTGATTCGTGGTGTAGAAGAGGGCGTGGTTTTAGGATTGATTGGCTTTACTTTCACGGTCATGGCAATCAAGTGGTTGGTGAAACTCTATAAACAAGAATATCCAAATAATAAGAAATCCCATTGGGCGATTTCAATATTATGGATGATAGCTTTATTGATAGCACTAGTGACGATAGGCGTTTGGTTATTTTTTTCTTTAGGTTTAGATGCGTCTAGTGCATTCATTGTTGGTATTCTTTTATTTGGTATAGCTTGGTTGATTACTTTAAATAAAGATAAAAATGAATACACTATAATTTTAGCAGGTTTATTTTTTCTAATCGCAAACAGTTTTTTAGGATTCTATTTGCTTGTTAAATTTGATGATTTTTTTCTTTTATTAGGATATGAATTTAGCGAGGATTCAAATTTCGGTATTTTTATCTCCGCACTAATTTTTACCGTCATTATTATCGTTAGCTACAAATTGATGCCGAATTCTTTAGTGAGGATTCTACTGGTTACCCAGCTTCTCGTGTATTGGCAAATTTCCTATAATCTATATTTCCATAGTTACAGCTTGAATAACGCATGGTTTAACACATGGTTTAATAAAATCCAGCTCCTGAGTTCGATTGTACTCTTTTATTGGGTCATGCGACCTAATCAATCAGCGCGAATTCATTTAAAGCCTATTGCTTGGGGAACAGTATTATTCTCTCTATGGATCTCTGTGCCGTCGTATATGGCGTTTCCTTGGGTAGATTATGGTCTTATCGATACAGATGTTTCAAGTGATGTCATGCCAGCAGACGCGATGAGTCTTGATAATATGTTGCAAGTTTTAAGTGGGCAATTTTGGTCACACTTCCAGTTTGATGTTAGCCATATCTTATATTTACTTGTCTGTGCATTACCATTAATTGTCTATGCACTAATGAATAAGCATAGTGAATCCAAACACACAGAAGCAGTGTTAATTTTATTAGTATTAACCTTGTTTGCATTAGGCTTTGTTGGGATACCCGTCATTTTATATTTAACAGCGTTATTATTGCTTGTTTATTGGACGGACAGCCGTGCGTTCTTCGGTCTTTTGGTATTTGCCTTTGTTGTTTATTTAGGTGGGTTCTATTACCAATTGAGCATCCCATTACTCTATAAAGGGGGATTGCTAGTAAGCTTTGCCGTTATTTTTGCGATTGTTACTTTATTCTTGCATGCACGTTATAAAGCGCCTTCACAAAGTGCGGTCGAAAACCATTCTGTTTTTAAAGCACCGATTTGGCTTGTTGGCGTCTTTGTGATCGCATTATTGGGGGCGGTGAACTATAAAGTGCAGCAATTTGAAGATGTGCTGGCTACTGGTAAGCCTATTGTTTTAAAAATCGCCCCTGTGGATCCTCGTTCATTGATGCAAGGCGATTATATGGTATTGAATTACGCTATTTTATCTGAGTTTCAGCAAAGTCAGGTTTTACCTGAATCAAATGAACCTCTTGAAAGTAATGAGCCTATTGAAACTGTTGAATCTAATGAAATCACAGGTATAGATGAATCAAGTCCTTCGGAAAAAAAAGCTTATATCCTTGTTCATCTTGATCAAAATCATGTTGCGACATTTTGTGAGGAGCAATCAGAGATACCAACAGATTTTAAACATTGCACACCAAATGTTTATTTACCAATTCGTTATAAAGGTGGTTGGCTTCCTAAATTACCAAGCCAAGATTATTTCTTTGCGGAAGGGAAAGGTGAACATTATGCGCAAGCGGAATATGCAGAATATCGCTTTAAAGACGGTATTTTATTGCTCGCTCGTTTATTAGATAAGGATTTAAAAGGGCTATAAAGCATTGGTGACAAATAAGGGCGTATTTGATACGCCCTTATTTTTTTAGATTATTGATTGGATTATGATTATTTCACCGCGATCATCGAGCCAAAATTAAAACATTGGAACCATAATTCGACGTGTGAAAATCCAATGTTTTTTAACCGCTCTTTGTGGATGTCAATCGAGTCAGTACGCATGACATTTTCAAGTGCGGTGCGTTTTTGACTTACTTCAAGTTCACTATAACCGTTAGCACGTTTGAATTGGTGGTGGAGATCAATAAGCAGCTCATTCACTTTTTCATCTTCAAAACGGAATTTTTCAGAGAGCACCAATACACCATTTGGGTTTAAACCTTGGTAGATTTTGGTGAGCAAAGCTACACGATCTTCAGGTGGTAAAAATTGCAATGTGAAGTTGAGCACCACTATTGAGGCGTTCTTAATTTCAATTTGACGAATATCATCGCAAAGAATTTCTACGGGCACATCACTATGATAAGCCGCCACATGCTGACGGCAGCGTTCAACCATCGGCAGAGAATTATCGACACCGATAATTTTCACATTAGGTTGTTTAATATTACGTCGCATAGAAAGGGCTGCCGCACCGCGTGAACAGCCTAAATCATAGACTTGGCTGTCAGCTGTCACAAAGCGTTCAGCCAACATACCAATCGCCGTGATAATGTTGGAGTAGCCTGGAATCGAGCGTTGAATCATATCGGGGAAAACTTCCGCCACGCTTTCATCAAAAGTAAAATCGCCCAGTTTTTCAATCGGGGCGGCAAAAATTGTATCTTTCATCATGATTGAGTTCTGTGGTTGTTTTGAGAGGGCATTTATTTAGATAAAATGCAAAAAACTGTGGTCATTTTAGTGAAAGTTTTTAAAGGATCAAATAAATTTCGCTTTTCAATTTAAATGCCCCGTCTTTTTCCGTATAATCAACGCGTTAATTATCCATTTTTAGAAAAATGAAAGGAATATAGAAATGATGCGTACACATTATTGCGGTGCATTAAACCGCAACCATATTGGACAAGAAGTAACATTAAGCGGTTGGGTTCACCGTCGTCGTGATTTAGGTGGTTTAATTTTTATTGATATGCGTGATCGTGATGGTGTCGTACAAGTCTGTTTTGACCCGAAATATCAAGAAGCGTTAACCGCAGCTTCAGGCTTACGTAATGAATTTTGTATTCAAATTAAAGGTGAAGTAATCGCGCGTCCTGATAATCAAGTTAATAAAAATATGGCGACAGGCGAAGTGGAAGTGTTAGCAAAAGAATTACGCATTTACAATGCTTCTGACGTTTTACCACTAGACTTCAACCAAAATAATACTGAAGAACAACGTTTAAAATATCGTTATTTAGATTTACGTCGTCCAGAAATGGCACAACGTTTAAAAACTCGTGCGAAAATCACCAGCTTTGTGCGTCGCTTTATGGATGACAATGGTTTCCTTGATATCGAAACCCCAATGCTAACTAAAGCAACGCCAGAAGGTGCGCGTGACTATTTAGTGCCAAGCCGTGTACATAAAGGCAAATTCTATGCGTTGCCGCAATCACCACAGCTTTTCAAACAGCTTTTAATGATGTCTGGTTTTGATCGTTATTATCAAATTGTGAAATGTTTCCGTGATGAAGATTTACGAGCAGATCGTCAACCTGAATTTACTCAAATCGATGTGGAAACCTCTTTCTTAACTGCGCCAGAAGTACGTGAGATCATGGAGCGCATGGTGCACGGTTTATGGCAAAACATCATTGGTGTGGATTTAGGTAAATTCCCACAAATGACCTGGCAAGAAGCGATGACTCGTTTTGGTTCAGATAAACCAGATTTGCGTAACCCGCTTGAATTAGTCGATGTGGCAGATATCGTTAAAGACGTTGAATTTAAAGTATTTAATGAGCCTGCAAACAATCCAAACGGCCGTGTGGCTGTCATTCGTGTACCAAATGGTACTGAAATCACTCGTAAACAAATTGATGAATATACACAATTTGTTGGCATTTACGGTGCAAAAGGTTTAGCTTGGGCGAAAGTAAATGACATTAATGCTGGTCTTGAAGGCGTACAAAGCCCGATTGCGAAATTCTTAAATGAAGAGGTATGGAAAGCCTTAGCTGAACGCGTTAAAGCTCAAACCGGTGATATCTTATTCTTCGGTGCAGACAAATGGCAAACCACCACGGATGCAATGGGTGCTTTACGTTTGAAATTAGGTCGAGATCTTGGCTTAACTCGTTTAGATGAGTGGCAACCACTTTGGGTGATCGATTTCCCAATGTTTGAACGTGATGAAGAGGGTAATCTTGCAGCAATGCATCACCCATTCACTTCACCAAAAGATTTCAGCCCAGAGCAATTAGAAGCAGATCCAACAAGTGCGGTAGCAAATGCTTACGATATGGTGATCAATGGCTATGAAGTAGGTGGTGGTTCTGTTCGTATTTTCGATCCGAAAATGCAGCAAACCGTATTCCGCATTCTTGGTATCAATGAACAAGAACAACGTGAAAAATTTGGTTTCTTATTAGATGCATTAAAATTTGGTACACCACCACATGCAGGTTTAGCATTTGGTTTAGACCGTTTAACTATGCTTTTAACAGGCACTGAAAATATCCGTGATGTGATTGCATTCCCGAAAACAACAGCCGCAGCTTGTTTAATGACTGAAGCGCCAAGTTTTGCGAATCCACAGGCGTTAGGTGAGTTAAGTATTCAGGTTGTGAAAGCTGAATAAGTTTAAAATTTATAATATAGGGTGCGGTCAATTTTGACCGCACTTTCTTTTTATTGAAAAAATTTTATTCACTTAAAGATATCAGTTTTTCGGTATGAATACTTGTGAAATTTATTTGTTTTGAAGTTATATTCTGAAAAAATAAAATAATCAGATTTTTATTTTTCACTACTGCTTTTAAGTGGATTTTATTTACTTTACTCAAGGATAAAATTCTATTATAAATAAGACCTTTTTCGGTTTATGGTCAATTTATAAGAGAAAATTTTATGAGTGAAGTTTTAACTCCAGTAGAAAAATCAACATGGGCGAGTAAATTCTCAGCCTTAGGCCCTGGAATCGTGATGGCATCAGCAGCTGTTGGTGGTTCACATATTATTGCATCCACCCAAGCGGGTGCGATCTATGGTTGGGAATTAGTGAGCATTGTTATTCTTGCTAATTTATTCAAATATCCTTTCTTCCGTTTTGGTGTTCAATATACCTTAGATACGGGTAATACTTTGCTAGAGGGTTACCGTCAAAAAGGGAAATTCTATCTTTGGTTATTCCTTGCTTTAAACATTTTTGCAACTGTGATTAATACTGCAGCAGTAGGGTTATTAACAGCAGCAATTTTAACGTTCATTACGCCAATCCCACTCCCAATGCCCGTGTTAAGCTCATTAGTGATTCTTGTGACAACCGGCATTTTATTGTTGGGTAAATATCGTTTATTAGATAGCTTATCGAAAATCATCATGATTGCGTTAACGGTAACCACCGTGAGTGCAGTAGTGATTGCCTTTATGCGTAATGGTATCCATGGCGTAGCTGCACCTGATTTTGTCGCGCCTTCTCCATGGGAATTAAGTAAATTAGCGTTTTTAGTTGCTTTGATGGGCTGGATGCCAGCGCCAATTGAAATCTCTGCAATTAACTCAATGTGGGTGGTAGCAAAACGTCGTTTAACCAAAGTATCTTATGAAGACGGTTTATTTGACTTCAATGTGGGTTACATCGGCACAGCAATTTTAGCTGTCGTATTCTTAGCGCTTGGTGCATTGGTGCAATATGGTTCTCCAGAAACCGTAGAGATGGTAGGCGGAAAATATATCGCGCAACTTATCAATATGTATGCAAGTACTATCGGTGAATGGGCGCGTTTATTAATTGCCGTGATTGCGTTCATGTGCATGTTTGGAACAACAATTACGGTAATTGATGGTTATTCACGTACTAATGTTGAAGCTGTACGTATCTTGTTTGGTAAACAAGAAAGCTCAGTAAGAATTTTAAACATTGGCATGATTTTAGCCGCATTATCTGGTTTAGCGATTATTTTCTACTTCAATAATGCAGTGGGTCCAATGCTGAAATTTGCGATGATTGCTTCATTTGTTTCTGCGCCAATCTTCGCTTGGTTGAATTTATCTCTGACTAAGCACGCGAAACACAGTGTAAAAGGCGGCTTATTGTGGTTATCCCTTATCGGCTTATTCTACTTAACAGCCTTTGCAGGATTGTTTATTGCCCAACAAGCTGGCTGGTTAAACTAAAATAATTGAGATAATTACCGCACTTTAGTTTTAAAGTGCGGTAATTTTTTTGAAAGTTTTTAGCAGAAAAGGTATGATGCTGCCCATTCTCAATTATGCAGATGACGAGTTTGACATATAAAAATAATCAATCGGTTCTCGTGGTAATTTATGCAGAAAGCACGCATCGTATTCTGATGCTTCAACGTCAAGATGATTCCACTTTTTGGCAATCTGTTACGGGGACATTAGAAACCAATGAAACACCAAGAGAAACAGCCATTCGAGAAGTTTGGGAAGAAGTTGGATTAAAAATAGAAGAAAATTCGACCGCACTTTTTGATTGCAAAGAGAGCATAGAATTTGAAATTTTCCCGCATTTCCGCTATAAATACGCACCGAATGTGACTCACTGTCATGAACATTGGTTTTTATTGGCAGTTGAGCAGGAATTTGAACCGATATTAAGTGAGCATTTGGCGTATCAATGGGTTTTACCAGAAGATGCGATCCAAATGACGAAATCGCCAAATAATGCCGAGGCCATCAAAAAATATGTGATGAACGGCTTTCCTCTGTAGAAAGAGGACTCAATTTAAAAACGTTTTTAAGATAAGAAGGAAAACAACATGGCAGGCCATAGTAAGTGGGCAAATATTAAACACCGTAAAGCAGCACAAGATGCGCAACGCGGTAAAATTTTTACAAAATTAATTCGTGAATTAGTAACCGCTGCAAAAATCGGTGGTGGTGATGTTGGCGCGAACCCGCGTTTACGTGCAGCAGTAGATAAAGCCTTATCGAGCAACATGACTCGCGATACCATTAACCGTGCGATTGAACGCGGTGTGGGCGGTGGTGATGACACCAATATGGAAACAAGAATTTACGAAGGTTATGGGCCGGGTGGAACTGCTGTGATGGTTGAGTGTCTAAGTGACAACGCAAATCGAACCATTTCACAGGTTCGCCCAAGTTTCACTAAATGTGGTGGTAACTTAGGGACTGAAGGTTCTGTGGGCTACTTATTCAGCAAAAAAGGCTTGATTTTAATTAGCGAAGGTGAAGAAGATGCGTTAATGGAAGCGGCAATTGAAGCCGGTGCGGATGATATTCAGCCACAAGATGATGGTTCATTCGAAATCTATACGGCGTGGGAAGATTTAGGTTCTGTGCGCGATGCAATCGAAGCAGCAGGATTTAAAATTGATAACGCAGAAGTAACAATGATTCCATCAACAACGGTTGATCTTGATCTTGAAACTGCGCCTAAATTGTTGCGTTTAATTGACATGTTAGAAGACTGTGACGATGTACAAAACGTATATCATAACGGTGAAATTAGTGATGAAGTTGCAGCTCAGCTGTAATTTTAAGGAGATTTAGAATGAAATTAGCTAAAGTATTACCAGCAATGGCCGCTCTTGTTGTTTTATCAGCTTGTGCAAGCGAAGCACCAAAAGTAGAAAACAAAGCAGAGCAAACTGCAGCACCAACTGTAACGGATAAAACTGTAGTTTATACTTGTAACAAGAAAACTGTAACTGCAGTTTATCAATTCGAAAACCAAGAGCCAACAGCAGCAATGGTAATGGTAGGCAATAAAGTTGTAGCGAAAGATTTCGCTCGTGATGCAGCTCAAAAAGACTTCACTTCATTTACTTCAGGCAAATATGTTTGGAACGTAGATAGTGGTTTAACTTTAGATAAATTTGATTCTGTTGCGCCAGTGAATCTTTTAATCAAAGGCAAAAAAGCAGATAAAATTGTTGTGAAAAACTGTGATGTAGATGCAAAAGCAACTGCAAAAGCAAATCAATAATTAACGCTAAAAAACGGCCGGCATTGACCGGCCGTTTATTTTTGAGAATTTATGAGTATTATTTTAGGCATTGACCCAGGTTCTCGTGTAACGGGCTATGGTGTGATTAGACAAAATGGTCGCCATTTAGAATATCTTGGCAGTGGAGCAATCCGCACGCAGGTCGAGGATTTACCGACACGCTTAAAACGAATTTATGCCGGTGTGACAGAAATCATCACGCAATTTCAGCCGGATATGTTTGCCATTGAACAAGTGTTTATGGCTAAAAATGCAGATTCCGCTTTAAAACTGGGGCAAGCACGTGGTACGGCAATTGTGGCAGCGGTGAATCACGATTTACCTGTATTTGAATATGCCGCTCGTTTGGTGAAACAGACTGTCGTTGGAATAGGTTCGGCAGATAAAGTGCAAGTTCAAGATATGGTGACACGAATTTTGAAGCTCTCAGATAAACCACAAGCAGATGCGGCAGATGCTTTAGCTATTGCCATCACTCATGCTCATACCATTCAACATTCCTTGCATATCGCAGGTTCGGTCAAAACGACAGAAACTCACGAAAAAATGACCACACTTTTAAAAACAAGGTACAGCCGAGGTCGATTTAGATTGAAAATTTAACTGGATTAATATCCAGTTTTATTTTATTCTATGCAAAAATTTTTTTACATGGAAATCTTATGATCGGTCGTTTAAAAGGCATCTTATTAGAAAAACAACCTCCTGAAATTTTGCTTGATGTACAAGGCGTTGGTTACGAATTATTGTTACCCATGACCAGTTTTTATGATTTACCTGAAATCGGGCAAGAAACTACTTTATTTACCCATCTTGTTGTGCGTGAAGATGCTCATCTTCTTTTTGGATTTGCCCAAAAAACTGACCGCACTTTATTCCGTGAATTAATTAAAACCAATGGTGTTGGACCTAAATTGGCACTTGCGATCTTATCTGCAATGTCAGTGGAGCAGTTTGCTTACGCTATTGAGCGAGAAGAACTGTCAAAATTAGTGAAAATTCCTGGTGTGGGCAAGAAAACGGCTGAACGTTTATTGGTGGAGTTAAAAGGGAAGTTTAAGGATGTTCGTCAAAGTGATTTCTTTGTGGAGAGCAAACATATTCCTTCAACTTCAGAATTACGCCAAGCTGAAAGCTCAGCAGATGAAGCGATTGCTGCATTGATTGCATTAGGCTATAAACCAACCGATGCTGAAAAAATGGTGAAAAAAGTGGCTAAAGCAGACTTAACCAGTGAGCAATTAATTCGCGAAGCTTTAAAAGCCGCGTTATAAAGATTAAACAGATATGATCGAAGCAGATAGAATTATTAGCAGTCAGGCAAAGATTGATGAAGATGTCATCGATCGTGCGATTCGTCCAAAGCTTTTAGCCGACTATGTGGGGCAACCGCAAGTGCGAGAGCAGATGGATATTTTCATCAAGGCCGCAAAGTTACGTCAAGATGCCTTAGATCATCTTTTGATCTTTGGTCCTCCAGGATTAGGGAAAACAACGCTTGCTAATATTGTGGCAAATGAAATGGGGGTGAATATCCGCACCACATCAGGGCCCGTACTTGAAAAAGCTGGCGATTTAGCGGCAATGCTGACAAATCTTGAACCCCATGATGTGTTATTCATTGATGAAATTCACCGTCTTTC
The DNA here is from genome assembly GCA_963537955.1 of Parahaemophilus parainfluenzae. Taxonomy (GTDB): domain Bacteria; phylum Pseudomonadota; class Gammaproteobacteria; order Enterobacterales; family Pasteurellaceae; genus Haemophilus_D; species Haemophilus_D parainfluenzae_AJ. The sequence goes on from CAUTFW010000020.1 coordinate 34,214, forward strand.
CCCTGCGATTGAAGAAGTGCTTTATCCGGCAATGGAAGATTATCAGCTGGATATTATGATTGGTGAAGGACCAGCAGCACGTTCAATTAAATTAGATTTGCCGCCTTTCACATTAGTTGGTGCAACAACTCGGGCAGGTTCGTTAACTTCTCCATTACGTGATCGTTTCGGAATCGTTCAGCGTTTAGAATTTTATTCCGTTGAAGATTTAACTTCTATTGTGACAAGAAGTGCCTCTTGCTTAAATCTAGAATTAGAAGATAAAGCCGCTTTTGAAGTCGCTCGTCGTTCACGTGGTACGCCTCGTATTGCAAACCGTTTATTGCGTCGCGTTCGAGATTTTGCTGATGTGCGTAATGATGGCATTATTTCGGCAGACATTGCGAAACAAGCGCTTTCAATGTTAGATGTAGATGATGCGGGCTTTGATTACTTAGATAGAAAATTGCTTACCGCTGTAATTGAGCGTTTTGATGGTGGTCCAGTTGGATTAGATAACTTGGCGGCGGCAATAGGTGAAGAACGAGACACTATAGAAGATGTATTAGAACCTTACTTGATTCAACAGGGATTTTTACAGCGAACCCCTCGAGGTCGAATTGCGACTTCGTTAACTTATCGACACTTTGGACTTCAGAAGCCGTCAGAATAAGGGATATAAAAAAGGACATATTGATATCAATATGTCCTTTCTTTTTAAAACTTGATTAGTTAGTTTCTTCAGTATAGCTCTTCATGCTATTTAATCTTGCTAAACCTACATCACAGCTTTTTTGTTGAGTGGCTAATTCCATTTCAAGAATTTGTTGTTTACTTTGATTAAGTTTACTTTTGATCTTACCTACTTGAGTATGAGTGCCAGGCTGTTTTTCTGCTTGGGCAATTAAATTTTCTGTTTCTTTAAATAGCTGTGCGCATTGTTGTGGAAGCGCAGCTTTGTTTTCTGTAAGAGGTGCTGCAGTGGCTGATAGTGCCACAGAACCGAAAAGTGCGGTCAAAATTAAATAAATTTTCTTCATTATTAATCCCTACAAATCTTTCCAAATATTATTAGGCTAAAAAATAGCAAAATCTTGTCGCGCTGTCTAGTGGTTATTTTGTCTCTTTCTTTTCGATAAAGTTTCCTTGCGGTAGAGACAAATTTTTCTTCCCTAGATAAAAAAATACAAAATTTGATGCAGATCAATTTCACTACTTTTATGCAAAATGGGGTATTTTGTAATTTATATCAAGAAATGTGATCAATATAATGGTTTTTTCTATTTTTTATCCTCATAAATAGTAGTAGAATAGGGCAAAATTTTGAATGATTATACTGTAATCAGTTACTGCATTCTGTTTTTAGGATAGAAGAAGCAATTATTACGTAAATAATTCAATGTTTCTTAACGATTTTTGTTGAGTAGTTTGGGGTGATTATTTGGGATTATCCTTGGTAATCATAAAGTGAAAATCTTGTAGATTTATACAAGGAGTTGAGATGTTAGACGTTGTTGATCTCTCACGCTTGCAGTTTGCATTAACTGCGTTATATCACTTCATTTTTGTACCATTAACATTAGGTTTATCTTTCGTTCTCGTGATTATGGAAACCATTTATGTTAAAACGGGCAAAGAAGTATATAAAGATATGACTAAATTCTGGGGTAAGTTATTTGGTATTAACTTTGCCCTAGGGGTGACGACCGGTATTATTATGGAGTTCCAATTCGGGACAAACTGGTCTTATTATTCTCACTATGTAGGTGATATTTTCGGTGCACCATTAGCGATCGAAGCATTACTTGCGTTCTTCTTAGAATCCACTTTCGTGGGGCTATTCTTCTTCGGTTGGGATCGTTTAACTAAAGGTAAACACTTACTCGCAACTTACTGCGTAGCCTTTGGTTCAAACCTTTCAGCAATGTGGATTTTAGTGGCAAACGGTTGGATGCAACATCCGGTAGCGGCAGAATTTAACTTTGAAACCGTTCGTATGGAAATGACCAGCTTCTTAGATCTTTGGTTAAACCCAGTTGCTCAAAGTAAATTCTTACATACATTAACAGCAGGTTATTCAACCGGTGCAATGTTTGTATTAGGTATTAGTGCATTCTATTTATTAAAAGGCCGTGATATTGGTTTTGCTAAACGTTCATTCTCTGTTGCTGCAACCTTTGGCTTTATCGCTGCATCAGCGGTATTAATTATGGGTGATGAATCAGGTTACGACATCGGTAAAGCACAACCTGTGAAATTAGCTGCAATGGAAGCGGAGTTCGAAACTCATCCTGCGCCAGCGCCATTCCACCCAGTTGCGATTCCAAATACGGCAGAAATGAAAAATGATTTTGCGGTTGAAATCCCATATTTAGGTGGGTTAATTGCAACGCGTTCTTTAGACACTGAAATAGTTGGCTTGAAAGAAATTCAAGCAAAAAATGAAGGTCGTGTTCGTAACGGTATGGTTGCTTATGATTTATTCACGCAATTAAAAGCAGAGAAAAAATCAGCAGGTCACGTAAATCCAGAAACTAAAGCAAAATTTGATGAAGTCAAAGGTGATTTAGGTTTTGGTTTATTATTAAAACGTTACACAGATAAAGTTGTTGATGCAACAGATGAACAAATTAAACAAGCGGCTCGTGATACAATTCCAAATGTAGGTCCTAATTTCTGGGCGTTCCGTGGTATGTTAGCGGCAGGTGGTTTAATTATTTTATTAACCTTTGGCGCATTTGTTCAGAATTTACGTAATAAAGTCACATCTTCTCGCTTATTGCTTAAAGCATTGCTTTGGGGTATCCCATTGCCAATCTTAGCGATTGAATTTGGTT
>CAUTFW010000021.1:0-36712 GCA_963537955.1 Parahaemophilus parainfluenzae
TAGAAGATTTAGCTTCTAAATTAGAAAAACCACGTAAAGTGATGTTAATGGTGCGCGCGGGTGATGTGGTAGATCAATTCATTGAGGCATTATTACCGCACTTAGAAGAAGGCGACATCATCATTGATGGGGGTAACTCAAACTATCCTGATACCAACCGTCGTGTTAAAACATTGGCTGAAAAAGGCATTCGCTTTATCGGTTCAGGGGTTTCTGGTGGTGAAGAAGGTGCGCGTCATGGACCATCTATCATGCCGGGTGGTAACCACGAAGCATGGCCATATGTTAAACCAATCTTCCAAGCAATCTCTGCTAAAACAGAACAAGGCGAACCTTGCTGTGACTGGGTTGGCGGTGAAGGTGCAGGTCACTTTGTGAAAATGGTCCATAACGGTATCGAATACGGTGATATGCAATTAATCTGTGAAGCTTACCAATTCTTAAAAGAAGGTTTAGGCTTAAGCTATGAAGAAATGCAAGCTATCTTCGCAGAATGGAAAAAAACTGAACTGGATAGCTATTTAATCGATATCACCACCGATATTCTTGGTTATAAAGATGCTGATGGTGAACCATTAGTTGAAAAAATCTTAGATACGGCAGGCCAAAAAGGGACTGGTAAATGGACGGGTATCAACGCATTAGATTTTGGTATTCCATTAACCTTAATCACTGAATCCGTCTTTGCTCGTTGTGTCTCTTCATTTAAAGATCAACGTGTTGCCGCTAATCAATTATTTGGCAAAACAATTCAACCGGTTGAAGGCGACAAAAAAGTGTGGATTGAAGCAGTACGTAAAGCATTATTGGCGTCAAAAATCATTTCTTACGCACAAGGCTTTATGCTGATTCGTGAAGCCTCTGAACAATTTGGCTGGAACATCAACTACGGTGCAACAGCGTTATTATGGCGTGAAGGTTGCATTATCCGTAGCCGTTTCTTAGGTAATATTCGTGATGCATATGAAGCAAATCCGGATTTAATCTTCTTAGGTTCAGATAGCTACTTCAAAGGCATTTTAGAAAACGCATTAAGTGACTGGCGTAAAGTGGTGGCAAAATCGATCGAAGTGGGTATCCCAATGCCTTGTATGGCATCAGCTATTACGTTCTTAGATGGCTATACTTCAGCACGTTTACCGGCAAACTTATTGCAAGCACAACGTGACTACTTCGGTGCACATACTTATGAGCGTACCGACAAACCACGTGGTGAATTCTTCCACACCAACTGGACAGGTCGTGGTGGTAACACAGCATCTACCACTTATGATGTGTAAGTTGAAAAACGCATGATAAACTCACCGCACTTTGTTCATATAAAGTGCGGTTTATTTTTACCTTATTTTGGAGAAACCTATGTTACCTCAATCACGCTTAGATAAAATTTCAGAAATGGAAAACCTTCTCAATGAAGCGGAAAGCTTCTTAGTCGAAGCGGAACAATTTCTTGAAAAATGGCAGGCCTTCTTACCTAAAATGAAAATATTAGAACACTATTATTTTGATGGTGACTGGCGAGACGATTATCAAGCTTATGAGGACGGTAAGATCCCAGAGGATATGCCTTGTGGTGTATTAAGTGAAGATTTAGTATTTAATGCCAGTACAGGACACCATAGTTTAGCGATTGAATATTTGAAAGTAGTTGCGAAAGTATTAGATCAAGCGAAAGATTAACATTCAATATATTTAATTGTTCAGAAAAATAGCGAAAAACACATATTTTTGAACTTTCATTCATCTCCGTTTGTCTTACGGATTACTATCACGATGGATAGTTTTATATGTTAAACACGGAGAGATCCTATGAAATTAATTGGAAAATCACTTGTTATCGCGATGACTGTTATTTCCCTTGCAGCATGTGGGAATATGAGTCGCACTCAAAAAAATACAACAGCTGGCGCGGCTATTGGTGGCGCAGCGGGCTATATGATTGGCGGTAATGCCGCAACGACATTAGGTGGTGCCGCATTAGGTGGCTTAATTGGTAGCCAAGTTCATAAATAGTCAAAAAAATAACCGCACTTAATGAGTGCGGCTATTTTTTTATTGTTTCTCTGCCACTTTTTCTGCGCTTGGTTTACGGCGTTTACCAATGTTTTTCGTATCTTTATGACGAAGTTTAGTTTTCTTCTTCACCTCTCGCTTTTTCTTTTCTTCACGTTTTTCTTTAATACGCGCTTTTTGCTTTTTAGACATAGATTTTACTTCCCCATCTTTTGGTGGTTTAGTACGAGGTTCTAACCCTTCTAAAATACGCGCTTTCAAAAGCTCTTCTGTATAACGTTTAATTTTACCAAGCAATTTGTAATCATGAGCTTCCACAAAAGAAACCGCTGTCCCCTTTTTCCCTGCTCGAGCGGTACGGCCAATACGGTGTAAATACGTGTCGGCACTATAAGGTAAATCAAAGTTCATGACGTGTGTGACATCATCAATATCAATTCCGCGAGCAGCCACATCAGTAGCCACTAACACAGTAACAACACCTGATTTTAATTTATTAATGGCATTATTACGTTGCGTTTGCGCCATATCACCTTCTAGATAAGTAGAACGAATGCCACGTTTACGCAAGGTTTCAGAAAGCTCACGCACATCTTCGCGACGACGGACAAACACAATGCCACGGCTCACTTTTTCGGTTTCGATAAAACGAGCAAGCAACTTGATTTTATGTTCATTGCTATCGGCGTGATAATACCACTGGTTGATTTTCTTACGCTCGCGACGGCTTGGCTCGGCATCAATTTTTACTGGGTCATTCAATAAACGTTCTGCAAAATCAACTAATAACTCCCCTTCTAATGTCGCTGAGAAGAGAAGAGTTTGTTTACGCCAACGCGTTTCAGCAGCAATTTTCTCCGCATCTTGCCCAAAGCCCATTTGCAACATGCGATCTGCTTCATCAAAAATCAGCATTTCTACCGCACGACAATCAAAGTTCTCTTCTTTAATGTATTGCAACAAACGCCCCGGTGTTGCCACCACGATATCCTGATTTGAATTAAACACTTCCCCATGATTTTGATACGCCACACCGCCGGTAATCGTAGCAATCTTCAAATGCGTGAATTGCGCCAGTTCTTCCGCTTGCTCAGCAACCTGCATCGCTAACTCACGGGTTGGCGTTAAAATTAAAATGCGAGGTGCCCCCGGTTTACGACGTGGATAATCCAATAGATGCTGAATTGCCGGCAATAAAAATGCGGCAGTTTTGCCTGTGCCTGTAGGTGCAGAACCTAATACATCACGTTCTTCCATAGCAGCAGGAATCGCTTCTAATTGAATGGCGGTTGGACGGGTGTAGCCTTTCTTTTCTAAGGCTTTTAATAATTCGGGGGAAAGATCGAATTCTTCAAATGGGGATAAATTCATTATTTTGCGTTAATTTGTTAAAATTGGGGCTGATTATACCTGAAAGTGCGGTCATTTTCCGCAAGATTTTATGAGCAGCTTTACCTTCAAACAATTCCATATTAATCAACAACATTGTGCGATGAAAGTCGGCACTGACGGCATTTTGCTTGGTGCTTGGGCGGATGTGTCTGATTGTCAGCGTATTCTAGATATGGGAACTGGCACAGGCTTGGTTGCATTAATGCTCGCCCAACGAAGTCATGAGCATTGCCAAATTAAAGCCGTTGAACTTGATCCCCTCGCCACTCAACAAGCGCAAGAAAATTTTCAGGCTTCACCATGGCACAATCGTCTTCATTTAACACACCAAGATGTGCAAACTTATTGCCAACAAACAGCATATCAATTTGATTTAATTGTGACGAATCCGCCTTATTTTGCACAAGGCGTGGAATGTAAAAATGACGAACGAGCACTTGCTCGTTATGTTCAACAAAGCCATTTAGATTGGTTAAATTGGGCGGCAAGTTGTTTATCCGAAAAAGGAAAGATCAGTTTTGTCTTGCCTTATGAGTCGGGGAAAACATTGATAAATTCAACCGCACTTTATTGCATTAAACAGACTGATGTCATTACAAAAATAGGAAAAACACCACAACGAATGTTACTCACGTTTAGCCGAGAGAATTTACCACAGGTAAAAGATAGCTTGGTGATTTATAACGAAAACAATCAGTACACAGAGGAATTTATTGCATTGACGAAGGCATTTTATTTAAAAATGTAAGGGCATATGACTATGCCCTTTTCTATTGATATGATTAATGGCTTTCCGCTTTGACGAGTTTCGTCCAGTTGTAATAACCATATAATGAGTTAAGTAAGTAAGCACTATACATTAAGTACATCGCTGGCTGCTCTGCCCAAAGTAAAATGGAAAGCACATTTAAGACAATCCACAATAACCATTGCTCACGATAACGCAAAATCATCAATAATTGCGCCGCTACAGTGATAATTGTGGTTAAACCATCTAATCCTGTAGAGCTCCCACCCGCTGCTTTTAAAGCCTGCACAAAGCAGAATGTACCAATCCCCACACTCACGAGTAAAATAGCCCAACCTTTTGGCGTCAGAGCCTTGGCAATTACGCTTTCACCGCCATTATCGTTTTGCATGTGTTGTTTCCACATAAAATAACCGATAAATTGTGATGGGATATACACATAGAGCACCGTATTCATTTCACCCAGGAAATTGTTTCCCCAGGCGACATAAAAATAGGTGTAAGCAAAAATAAGCCCAAAGAAATAATTACTAATTTTTCCTTTACTCACCAATACCACACAGAGAATACCTGCAATCCCCGAAATCATGCCTAATGGGCTATCCGGCGCAAGAGCATAAGCAATAATTTGCGCAGCAAGAAAAATAACTACCCATGCCACTTCAAAAGGCTTCCAACCGGATAAAAATTCTTCTTTAAGTCGTTCTGTCCAATTCATGGAACACTCCTGTTTTATGAAAAAGTATGCCATTTTTACACCGCACTTTTTTAAAGTAAAGCTTAGGTGATATTTAATTTAATTATTGTGAGAAAAATCACACTTTACTTTTCATGCTTTTACTCGTCTTCACCTTGCATTCCCTTATAATCAGACTACAATATCGGCCCATTTTAAGAGATTCATTAAGAGGAAGATAATGTCATTTGCAATCGGTCAACGTTGGATTAGCGAAACAGAAAATAGCCTCGGATTAGGGATGATTACCGCCTTAGATTTCCGTTCTGTAACCCTTCACTTTCCCGCGACAGATGAAACCCGAATTTATGCGGTGGCACAAGCGCCATTAACCCGAATTGCATTAAATAAAGGAGAACAACTTCATCACCAAGCTGGTTGGCAAGGTAAAGTCCTCGATATTCAAGAAATGAATGGTCTCTTATGTTATTTAGTCAAAAATATGCAAGGCGAAGAGATTATCGTCAATGAAAAAGAACTTTCTCCGATTATCTCCTTTAGCCAAGCGAAAGATCGCCTCTTTTCATCGCAAATTGACCGCAGTGAACATTTTGCGTTGCGCTATCAAACCCTTCTGCATCAACAAGCTCAATTTCAATCGCCTTTGCGAGGCTTACGAGGTAATCGTGCGGGTTTAATTCCTCATCAGCTTCATATTGCGCAAGAGGTAGGAAATCGTATCAATCCTCGTGTGCTCTTAGCGGATGAAGTGGGGTTAGGTAAAACCATTGAAGCGGGGATGATTTTGCAAAACCAGCTTTTTGCTGAAAAAGTACAACGTGTGTTAATTATTGTACCGGAGACCTTGCAACATCAATGGCTTGTCGAAATGCTTCGTCGTTTTAATTTACATTTTTCATTATTTGATGAAGAACGTTGTGAAGATTTTGCCGAACAAGCCATTAATCCATTTAGCACGGAAAGCTTAATTATCTGTGCACTAGACTGGTTGAAAGCTCACCCTCATCGCGTACAACAAGCCATTGAAGCTGAATTTGACTGTTTAATTGTCGATGAAGCACATCATTTGGCTTGGTCTGAAAATGCGCCGAGTGCAGCTTATTTATTGGTGGAACAATTAGCGAACGCTATTCCATCTGTTTTATTACTTACCGCAACGCCTGAACAACTGGGCTTGGAAAGCCATTTTGCACGTTTACGCTTACTTGATCCTGAACGTTTTTATGATTACCAAGCGTTCTTGAAGGAACAAGAAAACTATCAGCCTGTTGCGGATGCAGTGCAATCATTGCTTTCAGAGAAGCCGCTAAGTGCGGTCGAAAAAAATCATATTTCTGATTTACTTCATGAGCAGGATGTCGAACCATTATTTAAAGCCTTAGACTGTCACAATGACGACGAAAAGCAAGCGGCACGACAAGAACTCATTCAAAATCTCATCGATCGACATGGCACAAGCCGTATTTTATTTCGTAACACACGCCAAGGTGTAAAAGGTTTTCCACATCGGGTTTATCACCAAGTAACAATTGATGCAGCTGAAGTAGACGAAAAAATTCATTGGTTAATTGATTTTCTAAAATCACACCGAAATGAAAAAATCTTAGTCATTTGTAAAACAGCACAAACGGCAATTCAACTTGAGCAAATTTTACGAGAAAAAGAAGCCATTCGCAGTGCCGTTTTCCATGAGAGAATGTCGATTATTGAACGAGATCGCGCGGCGGCTTATTTTGCAGATACTGATAATGGCGCACAAGTTTTACTGAGTTCAAGCATTGGTTCTGAAGGCAGAAATTTCCAATTTGCTTGTCATCTCGTACTCTTCGATTTACCAGAAAATCCTGACTTACTTGAGCAATGTATTGGCCGTTTAGATCGCATCGGGCAAATGCGAGACGTACAAATTTATGTACCCTGCCTATCAGGTTCTGCACAGCAAGATTTAGCACGTTGGTATCATGAAGGATTAAATGCTTTTGAACAAACTTGCCCTATTGGTATGGCATTGTTTGAACAATATGAAACTTTATTAAAAGTGCGGTCAGAAAATAAAGCAGATTTTGAGCAACTCATTCTCCAAACGCAAAAACAAGCAAAAGCATTGCGTTTAGCCTTGGGAAAAGGTCGTGATCGTTTGTTAGAATTAAATTCTAATGGTGGTGAAAAAGCACAACGACTTGCGGCAGAAATTGCTCAAACAGATAATTCGCCACAATTAGTCGATTTTGCACTGAATTTATTTGATATTATTGGCCTAGAGCAAGATGATTTAGGTGAAAACAGCATTGTCATCACGCCAACGGGCACCATGCTTGTTCCCGATTTTCCAGGACTAAAAGAAGAAGGTGCCACAGTAACTTTTGACCGACAACTTGCCCTTGCGCGTGAGGAATTAGAATTTCTTACCTGGGATCATCCAATGATACGTCAAGGCATTGATTTAATCGCTTCTGGTGACATTGGCAAAGCGTCGATGGCATTATTAGTTAATAAACAGCTACCTGCAGGCACTCTTTTGGTTGAATTGATTTATGTGATTGAAAGCCAATCACCAAAAGGTTTGCAACTAAATCGTTTTCTTCCGCCTACACCTGTTCGATTATTGCTGGATAGCAAAGGAAACAATCTTGCTGAACAAGTCAACTTTAATACGTTGCAAAATAAACTTAAGCCGCTAAGCAAAGACATTGCGAATAAAATGGTCAAAATGGCTCGTCCAAATATTAAGCAATTAATTAAACTAGGCGATCACAAAATAACTGAAATCGCACAAGCTCAAATTCGAGAAGCCAGTAAATTAGCCGATCAAACATTGAGCTATGAGCTTAATCGAATTATTGCCTTGAAAGCTGTGAATAAAAATATTCGTCAGGCGGAAATTGATGTATTAGAAAAACAACGCGTGCTTTCTCTGGAAGAGTTAAGTAAAGCAAGCTGGCGATTAGATAGCCTTCGGGTAATAGTGACAAACAAGGAATAATATGGCACTTATTGAATACCATCCCCCTTTAGAACCGTATTTAGATATTATCTATCAAGATAATCATATCTGCGTGGTAAACAAACCAAGCGGTTTACTTTCAGTTCCTGGCAATCAGCCAGAATACTATGACAGTGCAATGAGTCGGGTAAAAGAGAAATTTGGATTTTGTGAACCTGCACATCGTTTAGATATGGCCACAAGTGGGATTATTCTATTTGCATTAAGTAAAGCGGCAGATAAAGAGTTGAAACGTCAATTTCGTGAACGTGAGCCAAAGAAATATTATCACGCTTTAGTATGGGGACACTTAGAACAAGATAGTGGGGAAATAAATCTTCCAATGATTTGCGATTGGGAAAATCGCCCACGCCAACGCATTGATTTTGTTTTCGGCAAAAGAGCGGTCACGTTTTATGAAGTTTTAGAAAGATTACCGACTAACTGCACTCGAGTGAAACTGACACCAATCACAGGACGTTCACATCAACTACGTTTACATACACTCGCACTAGGACATCCTATTTTAGGTGACAAATTTTATTCTCACCCACAAGCTAAAGCGATGTCGCCTCGCCTATGCTTACATGCAGAAGAACTTACGATTACGCACCCTATCACAGGTGAAAAAATGACATTTAGAGCTGAAGCTGAATTTTAGGAAAGCAAGATATAAAAAAGGCTCACTAATGTGAGCCTTTTTATTTTATAACAAATTATTATTCCGCTGCTGCTTCAGCAACTTCTGGACGATCAACTAACTCAATGTATGCCATTGGAGCGTTGTCACCTGCACGGAAACCACATTTTAAGATACGGGTGTAACCACCTGCACGTTGAGCAAAACGTGGACCTAATTCATTGAATAATTTCGCAACAGTTTCGATGTTACGAGTACGAGCGAATGCTAAACGACGGTTTGCAACGCTATCTTCTTTTGCTAATGTAATTAACGGTTCAACTACACGACGTAATTCTTTAGCTTTTGGTAAAGTTGTCTTGATGATTTCATGACTAACTAAAGCACTTGCTAAGTTACGGAACATCGCTTGGCGATGGCTGCTATTACGGTTTAGTTGACGACCACTCTTACGATGGCGCATGATCTTATCCTTCTCAGAAAAATCTTAACCTATGACCAAACTAGTCTTCAGCAATACTTGCTGGTGGCCAATTCTCAAGGCGCATACCAAGTGACAAGCCACGTGAAGCGAGAACGTCTTTAATTTCAGTAAGAGATTTCTTACCAAGATTAGGCGTTTTTAATAACTCAACTTCTGTACGTTGTACTAAGTCACCGATATAGTGAATTGTTTCTGCTTTCAAACAGTTAGCAGAACGAACTGTCAACTCTAAGTCATCAACAGGACGTAATAAAATCGGATCAAATTCCGGTTTTTCTTCCTTGACTTCAGGTTGACGAACATCACGCAAATCAACGAATGCATCGAGTTGCTCTGCTAAAATTGTTGCTGCACGACGAATTGCTTCTTCCGGATCAATAGTCCCGTTAGTTTCTAACTCGATAACTAGTTTATCTAAGTCAGTACGTTGTTCAACACGTGCTGCTTCAACATTGTAAGCAATACGGTCAACCGGGCTATAACAAGCGTCTACTAATAAACGACCGATTGGACGATCTTCATTTTGTGAATGAGTACGAGCAGATGCAGGTACATAACCTCTACCACGTTGAACACGAATACGCATATTAATAGATGCGTTTTCATCTGTTAAGTGACAGATTACATGTGATGGATTAACAATCTCAACATCACCATCGTGGGTGATATCTGCTGCAACAACAGGGCCAATTCCAGATTTATTTAATGTCAGAATAACATCATCTTTATTCTGTACTTTAACCGCTAGACCTTTAAGGTTTAAAAGAACTTCAAGAATATCTTCCTGAACACCTTCTTTACTACTATATTCATGCAATACGCCATCAATTTCTACTTCAGTTACAGCACAACCTGGCATTGAAGACAGAAGGATACGACGTAATGCATTCCCTAGAGTATGACCAAAGCCACGCTCTAACGGTTCTAAGATCACCTTAGCATGAGTAGAGCTAATTTGCTCGATATCTACTAAGCGTGGTTTTAAAAATTCTGTAACAGAACCCTGCATTTTATCCTCTCTTTGCTTTTAAGCTTAACTATTATTTAGAGTAAAGCTCAACGATCAGATGTTCGTTAATGTCTGCTGATAAATCAGAACGTTCAGGAACACGTTTGAACACACCTTCCATTTTCGCAGAATCAACTTCTAACCAAGTTGGTTTTTCTCTTTGTTCTGCTAATTCTAATGATGCTTTAATACGTGCTTGTTTTTTAGATTTCTCACGAACAGCAACGACATCATTTACAGAAACTTGGAAAGATGGGATATTTACAACACGACCATTTACGACAATCGCTTTGTGGCTCACTAATTGACGAGCTTCTGCGCGAGTTGCAGCAAATCCCATGCGATAAACAACGTTATCCAATCTACCTTCTAATAATACTAGTAAGTTTTCACCAGTATTACCTTTTAAACGGTTTGCTTCTTTATAGTAGTTACGGAATTGACGCTCTAAAATACCATAGATACGACGAACTTTTTGTTTTTCACGTAATTGACTACCATAGTCAGACAAACGCGGTTTACGAGCACCGTGTTGACCTGGTGCTGTATCAATTTTACATTTTGAATCAATCGCACGCACACCTGATTTAAGGAATAAATCAGTGCCTTCACGACGGCTGAGCTTGAGTTTAGGGCCCAAATATCTTGCCATTTTCTTTCTCCAACTATCCTATTACGCCATTAAACACGACGTTTTTTCGGTGGACGACAACCGTTATGAGGAATCGGAGTCACATCAGTGATGTTCGTGATACGGAAACCCGCTGCATTTAATGCACGGATTGTTGATTCACGACCCGGACCCGGACCTTTAACCATAACTTCCAAGTTCTTTAAGCCGAATTCTTTAACGATTTCAGCACAACGTTCTGCAGCAACTTGTGCAGCGAACGGGGTAGATTTACGAGAACCACGGAAACCTGAACCACCTGCTGTAGCCCAAGCTAAAGCATTACCTTGACGGTCAGTAATGGTAACGATTGTATTATTGAAAGATGCGTGAATGTGTGCTACGCCATCTACAACTTGTTTTTTTACACGTTTACGTGCACGAACTGGTGTTTTAGCCATTCTTTATTTACCCCGACTATTTTTTGATCGGCTTACGTGGACCCTTACGGGTACGCGCATTAGTTTTAGTACGTTGACCACGTACCGGTAAACTACGACGATGACGTAAACCACGGTAACAACCTAAGTCTAAAAGACGTTTGATGTTTAGTGTTACTTCACGACGTAAGTCACCTTCAACGGTAAATTTACCAACTTCGTCACGCAGTTTGTCAATCTGCTCTTCAGACAATTCGCTGATCTTAACATCTTCAGCAATACCCGCCGCAGCACAAATGCTTTTAGAACGAGTTTTACCGATACCGTAAATTGCAGTTAAAGCGATTACAGCGTGTTTGTGATCAGGAATGTTAATGCCTGCAATACGGGCCACTATGCACTCCTATTATTTTAACTAATTTGGTATTCTGATCTTGAAAAGCCCGTTTTCAGGATACTCAAACAGAATACCAAGGACATAAATGAGTTGAGTAGTATAACTACTCAACCGGTTCTTTGCAAGAAGAAATGTTAATTAACCTTGACGTTGTTTATGTTTAGGGTCGCTGCATAATACGCGAACAACACCTTCACGTTTAACAATTTTACAGTTACGACACATCTTCTTAACGGAAGCACGAACTTTCATTGCTTATCCTTTTTACTTAAATGAACAATTACTGTCCAAAACCTTTAAGGTTTGCTTTTTTTAACGCAGATTCATATTGAGACGACATTAAGTGACTCTGAACTTGCACGATAAAATCCATAATTACAACAACAACGATTAATAAGGAAGTACCACCGAAGTAGAATTTAACATCCCATGCTGATGTCATAATATAAGGGACTAAACATACGAACGTTACATAAAGACCGCCAATTAATGTTAAGCGAGTCATTACTTTATCAATGTAACGTGATGTTTGTTCACCTGGTCTAATTCCTGGGATAAATGCACCAGATTTTTTTAGATTATCTGCTGTATCACGTGGATTATATTGCATTGCAGTATAGAAGAAACTGAAGAAAATAATCGCTACCGCATAAACAAGAAGATATAAAGGTTGTCCAGGATTCAACAACAATGATAAGTCATTTAACCACTCAAACTTATCATTCTGACCAAACCATTGTGTCAATGTAGCTGGGAATAAAATAATGCTTGAAGCAAAAATTGCTGGCATTACGTTTGCCATATTAACTTTTAATGGTAAGTGAGTTGAATGACCACCTAAAATTTGACGTCCTTGTTGACGCTTAGCATATTCAACACGAATTCTACGTTGTCCACGTTCTACGAAGACAACAAAATAAGTTACTGCAAAAACAATAGCAGCGATTAGTAGAAGAACTAAAGGATGCATTTGTCCTTGACGAGCTTGCTCAACTGTTTCGATGATTGCATGCGGCAATCCTGCAACAATACCGCCAAAAACAAGAATTGAGATACCGTTACCAATACCTCTTTCAGTAATTTGCTCACCTAACCACATTAAGAACATGGTTCCGGTTACAAGACTCACTACTGCAGTGAAGTAAAAAGTAAAACCGATATTTGGCACTAACTGTGGCAACATATTCGGTAAACCGGTAGAAATTGCGATAGCTTGGATAGTAGCAAAAACCACCGTTGCATAACGAGTATACTTGGTGATTTTTCTTTGTCCTGCTGCGCCTTCTTTTTTCAATTCTGCTAAAGCAGGTGAAACCGTCGCAAGCAATTGCATTACGATAGATGCCGAGATATACGGCATGATACCTAATGCTAAAATTGATGCTCGGCTCAATGCACCACCAGAGAACATGTTTAACATATCAATGATGGTGCCTTTTTGTTGTTCAACTAATTGAGCTAGCACGGCGGCATCAATACCAGGAAGCGGAATAAAAGAACCAATACGATAAACGATAAGTGCACCTAATACAAAAAGCAATCTGCTTTTTAGTTCACCAGTACCACTATTAGTACTTCTGCTTTGATAACCTGGTTGTTTAGCCATTTGCTAATTATTCCTCAACTGAACCGCCAGCAGCTTCGATTGCTGCTTTTGCACCTTTAGTTACACGTAAACCACGTACAGTAACTGCAGATTTCACTTCACCAGCTAAGATAACTTTAGCGAATTGAATATCTTTAGTTAAAATGTTTGCAGCTTTTAATGCTTCTAAAGTGACAACATTTCCTTCAACTTTTGTTAATTCGTTTAAACGAACTTCAGCAGTTACAGCTGATTTCATTGAAGTGAAACCAAATTTTGGTAAACGACGGTATAATGGCATTTGGCCACCCTCGAAACCACGACGAACACCGCCGCCAGTACGAGATTTTTGACCTTTATGACCACGACCACCAGTTTTTCCTAAACCTGAACCAATACCACGACCGAGGCGTTTTGCGCTGTGCTTAGCACCTTCAGCCGGAGATAGAGTATTTAAACGCATTCTCTTACTCCTCCACTTTAACCATGTATGAAACTTGGTTAATCATACCACGTACTGCCGGAGTATCGATTAACTCAACAGTATGGTGCATATGGCGAAGACCAAGACCACGCAAGGTAGCTTTGTGCTTCGGTAAACGAGCAATTGAGCTACGAACTTGAGTTACTTTAATAGTTTTAGCCATTATCAATTACCCCAAAATTTCATCAACGGTTTTGCCACGTTTAGCAGCAACCATTTCTGGTGATTTCATATTTGCTAATGCATCAATAGTTGCACGAACAACGTTGATTGGGTTGGTTGAACCATACGCTTTAGAAAGAACGTTACGTACACCAGCAACTTCTAACACTGAACGCATTGCACCACCAGCGATGATACCTGTACCTTCGCTAGCTGGTTGCATAAATACGCGAGAACCAGTGTGAACACCTTTAACTGGGTGTTGTAATGTACCTTCGTTTAAAGCGACATTAATCATATTGCGACGTGCTTTTTCCATCGCTTTTTGGATCGCTGCCGGAACTTCGCGAGCTTTACCATAACCAAAACCTACGCGACCGTTACCATCACCTACTACTGTTAAAGCAGTAAAGCTCATAATACGACCACCTTTTACAGTTTTTGATACACGGTTTACTGCGATTAGCTTCTCTTGCAGTTCACCAGCTTGTTTTTCGATGTTTGACATCTCAATTTACCTCATTAGAACTGTAGACCAGCTTCACGTGCAGCGTCCGCTAAAGTTTGGACACGACCATGATATTTAAAACCGGAACGGTCAAAAGCAACGTCTTTAACGCCTTTTGCTAATGCGCGCTCAGCAACAAGTTTACCTACTACTGCTGCGGCATCTTTATTACCGGTATATTTAACTTGCTCACGAATTGCTTTTTCAACAGTTGAAGCAGCGGCAAGCACTTCTGAACCGTTTGGTGCAATAACTTGTGCGTAGATATGACGCGGAGTACGGTGAATAACTAGACGAGTTACACCTTGCTCTCTCATCATATGACGTGCACGAGCTGCACGACGGATACGAGCTGATTTCTTATCCATAGTGTTACCTTAATTATTTCTTCTTAGCCTCTTTCATACGTACTACTTCATCAGAGTAACGTACACCTTTACCTTTATAAGGTTCAGGACGGCGATAAGCGCGAATATCTGCTGCAACTTGACCAATTAACTGCTTGTCAGCACCTTTTAAAACGATTTCCGTTTGTGAAGGGCATTCAGCAGTAATACCTGCTGGTAAAGTGTGCTCCACAGGGTGAGAGAAACCTAAGCTTAATGCAACTGCGTTGCCTTTAACTTGAGCTCTGTAACCAACACCCACTAGTTGTAATTTCTTAGTGAAGCCTTCAGTAACACCGATAACCATTGCATTAACTAATGCACGAGCTGTACCCGATTGAGCATTCGCTTCAACAAAACCTTCACGTGGAGTGAAAGTAAATTGACCATTATCTTGTTTAACTTCAACTGAGTGATGAATTGTGCGAGATAACTCGCCATTTTTTCCTTTTACTGTTAATAGCTGACCGTCGAGTTTAACTTCAACGCCGGCAGGAATATTAACAGGTGCCTTTGCAACACGAGACATTTTCCTACCCCTCTATTAAGCTACGTAACAGATGATCTCACCGCCTAAGCCCGCTTGACGAGCCGCACGGTCAGTCATAACACCTTTAGATGTAGAAATTACAGCAACACCTAAACCACCCATAACTTTTGGTAATTCGTCTTTACGTTTGTAAATACGAAGACCAGGACGGCTTACACGTTGGATGCTTTCTACAACCGGTTTGCCTTGGAAATATTTTAAAGTAATTTCCAATTCAGGTTTTGCACCTTCTAAAACTTTAACGCTTTCAATATAACCTTCAGCAGCTAATACGTTGGCAATTGCCACTTTTAGCTTGGAAGAAGGCATATTGATTGCAACTTTGTTCGCAGCTTGACCGTTACGAATACGGGTCAACATATCTGCGATTGGATCTTGCATACTCATTGTACTTTTTCTCCGATTCCAAAATAAAGTGGTATATTACCAGCTCGCTTTTCTAAGGCCTGGGATCTCACCGCGCATAGCAGCTTCACGAACCTTAATACGGCTTAAACCAAACTTACGTAAAACGCCGTGAGGACGTCCAGTTTGGCGGCAACGGTTACGTTGACGACTAGGGCTAGAATCACGTGGTAAAGTTTGTAATTTTAACACTGCATTCCAACGATCTTCGTCAGAGGCATTGACATCAGAAATGATTTTCTTTAATTCTGCACGTTTAGCGAAGAATTTTTCAGCCAATTTAACGCGTTTTACATCGCGTGCTTTCATTGATTGTTTTGCCATTATAACCTGCCTTATTTACGGAATGGGAAATTAAAGGCAGCAAGTAGTGCTTGACCTTCTTCATCATTCTTAGCAGTAGTTGTGATAGTGATATCTAAACCACGTACACGATCTACTTTATCGTAATCGATTTCAGGGAAGATGATTTGTTCACGCACACCCATGCTGTAGTTACCACGACCATCAAATGATTTCGCGCTTAAACCGCGGAAGTCACGAATACGTGGAACAGCAATTGTAATTAAACGTTCAAAGAACTCCCACATACGCTCACCGCGTAGTGTTACTTTACAACCGATTGGATATCCCTGACGGATTTTAAAGCCAGCAACAGATTTACGAGCTTTAGTTACTAAAGGTTTTTGACCGCTAATTGCTGCTAAGTCCGCTACTGCGTTGTCTAGCAATTTCTTATCGGTCAATGCTTCACCCACACCCATATTCAGGGTAATCTTTTCGATTCGTGGGACTTGCATGACAGATTTGTAGCCGAATTTATTTTTTAACTCGTTTACTACTTGATCTCTGTAGTAATCATGCAGTTTCGCCATCGCATTACTCCAGTTTGTTAGATAATTTCATTGTTAGATTTGAAGAAACGTACTTTTTTGCCGTCTTCGAATCTAAAACCTACACGGTCAGCTTTGTTTGTTTTTGGATTGAAAATCGCAACATTAGAAGCATCGATAGCCGCTTCTTTTTTCACTAAGCCACCAGCTTGTCCTAAAGCAGGAACTGGTTTTTCATGTTTAGTGATGATGTTGATACCTTCAACAAACACTTTACCGTTTGGTAACACTTTAGTTACCTTGCCACGCTTGCCTTTATCTTTACCGGCAAGTACGATTACTTCATCGTTTTGACGAATTTTTGCAGCCATTTCTCACTTCTCCTTACAGTACTTCTGGTGCCAAAGAAATGATCTTCATGAATTTCTCAGAACGAAGTTCACGAGTCACCGGTCCAAAAATACGAGTACCGATTGGTTGCTCTGTGTTATTGTTTAAAATTACACAAGCGTTACCATCGAAGCGAATGACTGATCCGTCTGGGCGACGAACACCCTTCTTGGTGCGCACAACAACTGCTTTTAATACATCACCTTTTTTAACTTTACCGCGTGGAATTGCTTCTTTCACAGTAACTTTGATGATATCACCAATAGCAGCATAACGACGGTGCGATCCACCTAGAACCTTGATACACATTACGCTGCGAGCACCAGAGTTATCGGCAACATCCAGCATAGTCTGTTCTTGGATCATATTTTATGCTCCGTTAAGTTAATAATACACCCTTGCGGGACGAACCTATCCATGCCTTATAAAGATATATGGCGGATAGGTGGCGGAGTTTACCAAAATCAAGCTATAAACGCAATCAAAATTTTATACTTAAGTTAGCGTATTTAAAGTGCGGTCAAATTTTTATAACATTTTAGCAAGTCTTGGAAAGAAAAAAGCCAACGGAATAACCATTGGCTTTTATTTTTTAATTTGTTAATTAAGCAATAACTGCTTTCTCAACAACACGAACTAAAGTCCAAGATTTGGTTTTAGAGAGAGGACGACATTCGCGAATCTCTACTACATCACCTAATTTGGCTTCGTTGTTCTCATCGTGTACGTGTAATTTAGTTGTACGACGGATAAATTTACCGTATAACGGGTGTTTTACCTTACGTTCAATAGCAACAACAAAAGATTTTTCCATTTTGTCGCTAACAACTTTACCTTGTACGCTACGAATTTTATCAGTCATTACTCACCCGCCTTCTCAGTTAAAATAGTCTTAATGCGTGCGATATCACGACGCACTTGTTTAGCCTGATGGGTTTGTTGAAGCTGACCGGTGGCTGTTTGCATACGCAATTTGAATTGTTCACCTAAAAGGTTCACTAATTCATTATTCAGCTCTTCAACACTTTTTGTACGTAAATCTTGAGCTTTCATTACATCACCGTCTTAGTTACGAAGGTAGTCTTGATTGGCAATTTAGCAGCTGCTAATGCAAATGCTTGTCTTGCGATCTCTTCTGACACACCATCCATTTCATAAAGTACTTTACCCGGTTGGATTAAGGCTACCCAGTACTCAACGTTACCTTTACCTTTACCCATACGGACTTCTAATGGTTTTTCAGTAATTGGTTTATCTGGGAAAACACGGATCCAGATTTTACCTTGACGTTTAACTGCACGTGTCATTGCACGACGAGCCGCTTCAATTTGACGAGCGGTTAAACGACCACGACCAACTGCTTTTAACCCGAATGTACCGAAGCTAACTTCAGTACCACCCGCGATACCACGGTTACGGCCTTTGTGAACTTTACGGAATTTTGTACGTTTTGGTTGCAACATTTAGCGTTTCTCCTTACTTACGACCTTTGCCACGTGGAGCCTTTTTAGGCTTGTCGGCAGGTTGTTGTTCTGATTGCGCAACTGCAGCCATTCCACCCAAAATTTCACCTTTGAAGATCCATACTTTAACGCCGATTACGCCGTATGTAGTATGAGCTTCTGCAGTGTTATAATCGATGTCCGCACGAAGAGTATGTAGAGGTACACGACCTTCACGATACCATTCAGAACGTGCGATTTCTGCACCACCTAAACGACCGCTAACTTCAACTTTGATACCTTTAGCACCTAAACGCATTGCGCTTTGTACCGCACGTTTCATAGCACGACGGAACATTACACGACGTTCTAATTGAGAAGCGATGCTGTCTGCAACTAATTTTGCATCTAATTCCGGTTTTTTCACTTCAGCAATGTTGATTTGAGCCGGAACGCCAGCGATTTGAGATACTGCGTTACGTAATTTTTCAACATCTTCACCTTTTTTACCGATAACGATACCAGGGCGAGCTGTGTGAATTGTTACACGAATACTTTTCGCTGGACGCTCAATAGTAATACGTGAAACCGAAGCGTTTGCTAATTCTTTAGTTAAGAATTTGCGTACTTTGAAGTCACCGTCAAGATTGTCGGCGAAATCTTGTGTATTCGCGAACCAAGTAGAGTTCCAAGGTTTTACAATACCTAGGCGAATACCATTTGGATTTACTTTTTGACCCATTGCTATTCCTCTACTTATTAACGATCTGACACAACCACAGTGATGTGGCTAGTACGTTTTAAAATACGATCTGCACGACCTTTAGCACGTGGCATAACACGTTTCATGCTAGGACCTTCGTCAACGAAGATTTTAGCAACTTTAAGATCATCGATATCTGCACCATCATTATGCTCTGCGTTAGCAATAGCAGACTCTAATACTTTTTTCACTAAAGCCGCAGCTTTTTTGTTAGTAAAAGTTAAGATTTCTAATGCTTGCGCAACTTTTTTACCACGAATTAAATCGGCAACTAAGCGAGCTTTTTGGGCAGAAGTGCGAGCGTAACGATGTTTTGCGATAGTTTCCATCTATTTACCTCTTATTTCTTAGCTTTCTTATCTGCCGCGTGACCGCGGTATGTACGAGTCGGTGCAAATTCACCTAATTTATGGCCGATCATTTCATCAGATACATAAACAGGAACGTGCTGACGACCATTATGGACTGCGATGGTCAATCCGATCATTGAAGGAATGATCATTGAACGACGGGACCAAGTTTTGATTGGTTTTTTATCCCCGCTTTCCACCGCCTTCTCTACCTTCTTCAACAAGTGTAGGTCAAGGAAAGGACCTTTCTTGAGAGAACGTGGCATGGCTTATCCTCTTATTAATTAAAATTATTTGCCACGACGACGTACGATATATTTATCAGTACGTTTGTTGTGACGAGTTTTCTTACCTTTAGTTTGAACGCCCCAAGGAGTTACTGGGTGTTTACCAAAGTTACGACCTTCACCACCACCGTGTGGGTGATCTACTGGGTTCATTGCAGTACCACGAACTGTAGGGCGAATGCCTCTCCAGCGGTTAGCACCAGCTTTACCCAATACGCGAAGCATATGTTCTGAGTTACCAACTTCACCGATTGTAGCAACACATTCAGCTAATACTTTACGCATTTCGCCTGAACGTAAACGTAAAGTTACGTAGTTGCCTTCACGAGCGATGATTTGTACATAAGCACCAGCAGAACGAGCGATTTGACCGCCTTTACCTGGTTTTAATTCAACGTTATGTACTGTTGAACCAACTGGGATATTACGCATTGGTAATGAGTTACCCACTTTAATTGGTGAGTTAACGCCAGATTGGACTTGATCGCCAACTGACAAACCTTTAGGTGCTAAGATATAACGGCGTTCACCATCTTTATAAAGCACTAAAGCAATGTTAGCTGAACGGTTTGGATCATATTCTAAACGTTCAACAACCGCTGGGATATCTAACTTGTTACGTTTGAAATCGATTAAACGGTAATGTTGTTTATGACCACCACCGATGTGGCGAGTGGTAATACGACCATAATTGTTACGACCACCAGTTTTAGATTTAGTATCTAGAAGAGGCGCGTAAGGTTTACCCTTGTATAATTCAGGGTTCACGATTTTAACAACGTGACGACGACCAGCGGAGGTCGGCTTACATTTAACGATAGCCATTCTCTAATTTCCTCCGATTACTCTGCACTGTCCACGAAGTCCAAATTTTGGCCTTCAGCTAAAGTTACATAAGCTTTTTTCCAGTCGCTGCGACGACCCATTTTGTTACCACGGCGTTTAGTTTTACCTTTAACAACCACAGTACGAACTGAGTCAACTTTTACTTCAAATAATTGAGCAACAGCAGCAGCAATTTCAGCTTTGTTCGCATCTAAAGCAACTTTAAGTACAACAGTGTTAGATTTTTCAGCATTGTTAGTTGCTTTTTCAGAGATGTGCGGTGCACGTAGCACGCTTAGCAAACGTTCTTGACTCATGCTAGGATCTCCTCAATTTGTTTCACAGCGTCAACAGTAACAATCACTTTATCGAAAGCGATTAAGCTAACTGGATCGATACCTTGAACATCACGTACATCAACTTTATATAAGTTACGTGCCGCTAAGAATAGATTTTCATCTAAACTTGCTGTGATAATTAACGCATCTTCAACTGCTAAATCTTTTAATTTTTGTACTAATACTTTAGTTTTTGGTGCATCTAATTCGAATTTTTCAACAACAACCAAACGGTCTTGACGAACTAATTCAGAAAGAATGCTTTTGATAGCACCACGGTACATTTTCTTGTTCACTTTTTGGCTGTGATCTTGTGGTTTAGCCGCGAAGGTTGTACCACCAGAACGCCAGATTGGTGATTTGATATCACCAGAACGAGCACGACCTGTACCTTTTTGACGCCAAGGTTTTTTACCTGAACCAGACACTTCAGCACGAGTTTTTTGCGCACGAGTACCTTGACGAGCACCTGCTGCATAAGCAACAACAACTTGGTGAATCAAAGCTTCGTTAAACTCACGTCCGAAGGTAGTTTCAGAAACAGTTAGTGCGTTTGCACCTACAACTTGTAATTCCATCTCTATCTCCTAGACTTATGCTTTAACTGCCGGCTTAACGATAACATCGCCATTGATAGCACCAGGTACAGAACCTTTTACTAATAGCAATTTACGCTCAGCATCTACACGAACAACTTCAAGTGATTGAACGGTTACACGCTCAGCACCTAAATGTCCTGCCATTTTTTTACCTTTAAACACACGACCTGGAGTTTGGTTTTGACCAATAGAACCAAGTACACGATGTGATAAAGAGTTACCATGTGTAGCATCTTGAGTACGGAAGTTCCAACGTTTAACACCACCTTGGAAACCTTTACCTTTAGAAGTACCAGTAACATCTACTTTTTTAACATCTGCAAAGATGTCAACATTGATTTCTTGACCTAAAGTGAATTCTTCACCTTCAGTACGAAATTCCCATAAACCGCGACCAGCTTCAACACCTGCTTTCACGAAATGACCTGCTTCAGGTTTAGTTACACGATTCGCTTTTTTAGAACCAGTAGTAACTTGAACTGCAGTATAGCCATCATTTTCAAGAGTTTTAACTTGAGTTACGCGGTTGGCTTCGATTTCGATAACGGTAACTGGTACAGAAACACCGTCTTCATTGAAGATACGGGTCATACCAACTTTACGACCGACTAAACCAATCATTGTAATAACCTCTTAATTAACCTAGGCTGATCTGCACGTCCACGCCGGCAGCCAAATCTAAACGCATTAATGCATCAACAGTTTTTTCTGTTGGCTCTACGATATCTACTAAACGTTTGTGTGTACGAATTTCGTATTGGTCACGCGCGTCTTTGTTCACGTGTGGAGAAATCAACACGGTGAAACGCTCTTTACGAGTTGGTAAAGGGATTGGACCACGAACTTGTGCACCAGTACGTTTAGCTGTTTCTACGATCTCCGCAGTAGATTGATCGATCAAACGGTGATCGAAAGCTTTTAAGCGGATACGGATTCTTTGGTTCTGCATTAGACCAGAGCTCCAATAAAATTTAGCTAATAAAAAACTAACACCAATCACAATTCTAACTTCAAAATAGAAAAGGAGGTGTAAGTTACCTGTTATATAGTCTCCAAATCGGAAACATTGTTAGTATTACATATCGTAATACTCGTTTAATAAATGATTACATTAAACGGCTTTCAATATCTGAAAGCCCGTGGATATTACACAAAAACACCTAATTATGCAAGCTTTTTGTTCAATTAATTTCCACAAATAAAAAAGTGCGGTCATTTTCTCGAGTGTTTTTCACCTAGAAAAATGACCACACTTTATATAAATAAAATTTATAGTTTGTTATCTAACATTGCAATATGTCTTGTTGCGGCAATCCAAGCGCCAACATAGCCCATAATCAAGCAACTTACTAATAAGAAGAGCAGCTCGCCCACACCTAATCCATTGAGCTCAAAGGTGACCGCAAAAATATCCGTCACATATTTCACTGCAGAAGTAAAGTAACCCACAATAAGACTACTAAATACAGCTGCGACAAATCCACCTAGCACAGCATAAATCATGCCAGTATAAAGATAAGGACGAAGAATAAATTGATCCGTTGCACCTAATAGCTTCATCACATCAATACTCGCACGACTGCTATAAACATCGGATCGAATGCTATTTCCGATAACAAGGAATACGGCTATTGTCATTAACACTGTACAGAAAATTGCCACGTGTGCGAAAAGCCACGAAAGTGCGGTCAATTTTTCCATCCAATCGTTATCTAGTCGAACTTCTTGCACACCTTTAATTTTATTTAAATTTGCGCGTAACTCAGCTCGTTTTTCTGATTCATTAAACGCTTTAGACGGTTTCACCATCACCACTGCCGGCAATGGGTTGTCATCTAAAATTTCTAACTCTTCACCAAAACCAGACCAACTTTTAAACTCTTTCAAACTGTCTTGGCGAGAAACATAATTTAACGATTCCACACCTTCTTGCTGACGGATTTTTTCTACCACTAAGTTAGCATCTTCTTCACTTAAATTTTTGTGTAAATAGATTGTGAGTTCGCTTTCCGGATAAAATTGAGTCGTCGCTAAGTGTAAATTTTTCCATAACAAATAGCTCACCGTTGGAATCGTGAGAGATACGGCAATAACTAAAATTGTTAGCAATGTACCAAATTTACGTTTTACTAAATCGCTCAAAACAGAACGCAAAGTATAAGCAGTTTGCACGCCAAAAGAAGCATCAATACGTCTTGTCATTTTTTATCCTTAATAGCGTAAGTAGCCTTGTTCAAGTACAAGACATGGTTTTGGTTTTTGTTGAATTAAATTGATATCGTGTGTCGCAATTAACACCGTCATGCCTAAACGATTAAACTCTTCAAACAAATTGAAAATCCCTAAAGAAAGTTCACCATCTAAGTTGCCTGTTGGCTCATCGGCTAATAAAAGTTGCGGTTTATGCACAATGGCACGCGCGATATCCACACGTTGTTGCTCCCCACCTGAAATTTGTGGCGGCATATAATTCGCTTTACTACGTAAGCCCACACGATCTAGTGCAACCAATGCACGTGTATGTGCTTCTTTCGGATTCATGCCAGCAATAATCAATGGCAATGCCACATTTTCTGCCACACTACGATCCGTTAATAAACGGTAATCTTGGTGAACCATGCCGATTTGGCGACGTAAAAATGGGATTTCATATTTAGACAAACGCGTAATATCATGACCATTAAACCAAATATTACCGGCATTCGCCTTTTCCATTCCCATAATTAATTTAAGCAAGGTACTTTTACCCGCACCAGAATGCCCAACAAGATAAGTCATACTTCCGACAGGAAGATGAAAATTCAAACCCTGCAAGGCCGGCTGAGTCGCACCGTGATAAGCTTTAGAGACATTTGAAAATCGAATCACTTTATTATTCCTTTTTATTCTTCATTTTCGTGAACAAACAATGCTTCAATAAATTCTTCTGCATTAAATTCGCGTAAATCTTCTATCTTTTCACCCACACCAATATAACGAATTGGTAAATTAAACTGATCTGCAATGGCGAAAATTACCCCACCTTTTGCTGTTCCATCTAATTTGGTTAATGTAATACCTGTTAACCCAACCGCCTCATTAAAGAGTTTAGCTTGGCTAATTGCATTCTGCCCTGTACCCGCATCTAAGGTAAGCATGATTTCGTGCGGCGCGGTTTCATCGTATTTTCTCATGACACGAACAATCTTCTTCAATTCATCCATGAGATTATTTTTATTTTGTAAACGACCGGCCGTATCCGCAATTAAAATATCAATATTACGTGCCGCGGCAGATTGCATCGCATCAAAGATTACCGACGCCGAATCTGACCCCGTACTTTGTGCCACCACCGGAATGTTGTTACGTTCACCCCATACTTGAAGTTGTTCTACTGCAGCAGCACGGAAAGTATCCCCTGCTGCTAACATGACTGATTTGCCTTCATTTTGGAATTTGCGAGCCAATTTACCAATTGTGGTTGTTTTACCTACACCGTTTACGCCAACCATCAAAATAACATACGGTTTTTTAGTCGTATCAATGACCAATGGTTTTGCAACTGGTTTTAGAATTTCCACCATTTCAACTTTAAGTTGTTGGTAAAGCAATTCCGCATCTTGTAGCTGTTTACGACTTGCGTGCTCTGTTAAATTCTTAATGATTTTATTGGTTGTTGGCACACCAATATCGGCAATTAAAAGCTGCTCTTCTAACTCCTCAAACAAATCATCATCAATTTTTTTACCTAAAAAGAACGCTCGGAAACCTGCACCAATATTTTGTTTAGTTTTGAGTAAGCCTTTAACTAAACGACTGAAAAAGCCACCCTCACTTGGTTTTTCTTGCGTTTCGGTATTAATATCTGAACGGAATTCATCTTTAACATCTTCAACAATTTCAGGCTCAATCTCAGCATCAACCACAGGAAGATCTTCAACGACATTATCTTGCTCAATAATGCTTTCTGTTGGCTCTTCCGCAGAAAGTGCGGTAGAAACTCCTTCTGTTTTTTCAGTCTCTTCAGCCGTTGCCTCAATCACCGGTGTATCTAAAACTGGCTCAATGTTGACCGCACTTTCAGGTGAAATCACTTCTTCTACAACAGGTTCAATATGCGCAACAACGGTATTCTCAGCTTTATCCTCTTGCAGCTGTTCCGCTAACTCCTGTAATTCTTCCTGTTCAACTTGCTCTAATTGAACGCTCTCCTCATTGTGAACGATATCTTCCGTAGACGAAACATCGGTAGATTCGACAGACGGCTCTTCAATAATTGGCTCAATTTTTTGTTCTTCTTGCTTTTTATTGCGACCAAAAAGAGAGGCCCAAAACCCACCTTTTTTCTTTTCTTCTGACATAAATTCTTCTCTTAAACACAAATCTGTAAAAAATACTGCCTATTCTAGCAAAAAATCGTCTAAACTAAGCACAATTTTCACTAAAAATCTGTTTCTTTATGAAAAAAATGCAAGTTCAAAATGCCAAAGGCGAGGTTCGAATCATCGCGGGTCTTTGGCGTGGACGAAAATTACCGGTTTTAAATGCGGAAGGTTTGCGTCCAACAGGCGATCGCGTAAAAGAAACCTTATTCAACTGGTTGATGCCTTATATTGTGGATAGCCATTGTCTTGATTGCTTTGCGGGTAGTGGCTCACTTGGCTTTGAGGCTCTTTCTCGACAAGCAAAACAGGTAATGTTTTTAGAGTTGGATAAAAGCGTGGCAAACCAATTAAAGAAAAATTTGCAAACGCTAAAAACAACGAGTGAACAAGCTCAAGTAATCAATCAAAATAGTTTAGAATTTTTAAAACAAGCGCAAAATCAACCGCACTTTGATGTGGTATTTTTAGATCCACCTTTCCATTTTGGTTTAGCTGAACAAGCAATAGCTCTCTTAGAGGAAAAGAATTGGCTGTTGCCTCATGCGTTGATTTATGTGGAAACAGAAAAAGACAAACCGCTAAGCGTGCCTGAAAATTGGCAATTACTAAAAGAAAAAACCACAGGTATGGTGAGTTACCGCCTGTATCAAAAAGATTAGGAAATCATTATGTTAGATATTGTGTTATACGAACCTGAGATTCCGCAAAATACGGGAAATATTATTCGTCTTTGTGCCAACACTGGCTTTCGCCTTCATTTGATTGAACCACTTGGCTTTACCTGGGATGATAAAAAATTACGTCGTTCTGGCTTGGATTATCATGAATTTGCTGAAATCAAAAAACATAAAACCTTTGAAGCCTTTTTAGAAAGCGAAAAACCGAAACGTCTTTTTGCACTCACCACTAAAGGCGGCCCTGCGCATAGCGAAGTGCAATTTGAATTAGGGGATTATTTAATGTTTGGCCCAGAAACCCGTGGTATTCCAATGTCTATTTTGGATAAGATGCCAATGGAACAAAAAATCCGTATCCCTATGACCGCAAATAGCCGCAGTATGAACTTATCTAACTCGGTAGCCGTTGCAGTTTATGAAGCTTGGCGACAACTTGGTTACGAAGGCGCAGTGAATTTAAATCGATAAAAACCACTAAAACAGCTGCTCATTTTCCAGACAAAAATAAGCAGCTTTCTTTTTGCATTTAATATGTGATCTCGATCACATATTTATAATTTTAAGATTCCCTTTTTACCAAAACAGCAGTATAAATAAATTACATTTAGAGAGGGATCTCGATGTACCCACTTGATCTATCAAGCTCTAGTCTTTCTTGACTCTTCAAGCAAACCTTCCCCGTTGTCCTAAATAAAAAAATTGGCAGTCGAATGATTTGCCTTCCATTTGTATCCCTAAAATTTAACAACTATTGCAGCAAAATTAGTTTCATCTCACATCAATAAGGAGGTTGGGTGAATGAAGTTAATTTTGAATTGGTCGAAACAGCAGTGGCTAAGCATGGATGCTTACAAAAAAAGTGCGGTCAATTTTGGCCGCACTTCCTATTTCCATCATTTGCAAATCACTAGCTTTGTGTTGCTATTTTCTAAATAATCCGCAATTTGTTTTGGTACATCATCAGTGAAAAGATAATCTACATCTTTAAGTTCCCCTAATCGCACAATCGCTTGTCGAGAGAATTTCGAATGGTCGGTCGCTAATAACGTTTGGCGAGAGCTTTCTATAATGGCTCGTTTAACTTGGACTTCATGGTAATCATAGTCCAACAATGAACCATCAAGGTCTATTGCACTAATGCCCAGAATTCCAAAGTCTAACCGGAATTGCGAAATAAAATTAACCGTTGCCTCACCAATGATTCCACCATCCTTACGTAAGGAGCCACCTGCCATCGTAATATCAAAAGTTTCATTTTGTCGTAATAAATGAGCCGCATTGATATTATTTGTCACAATGCGTAACCGTTCATGATTTAACAAGGCACTAGCTACCGCTTCAGGCGTGGTACCAATATCAATAAATAAGGATGCACCGTTTGGAATACGTTTTGCCACTTCACGAGCAATGGCACTTTTTTGAGAAGGGAAAAATTGTTTACGTTCAATGTAATCAGAATTTTCTGCGGTTGAAGAAGGGGCCGCACCACCATGATGACGACGAATTAAATCTTGTTCAGCAAGGATATTCAGATCGCGTCGAATAGTCTGAGGGCTAACTTCAAGTTCGATAACCAGTTCTTCTGTACTGGCATACCCTTTTAGCTTCACAAGCTCAATTATTTTCTGATGGCGTAATGATTGCTTCATATAAATGCCTATAAATTTGAATTAGCTAAACGATTTAGCCTTAATTTTACTCTGCAGAAATCCCCAAACCAATCCTAAGATAAAGCCTGAAATGTGGGCAGCGTTCCCTATATTAATACCAAAAAGCGGACTAATAAAGCCAAATACAAGCCCTACCAGTAACATTGTAAAAAAGCCTTCTGGTAAGTCAAAACTATGCGGGTGCAATTTGTCCACCACCAACACATAACCTAACACGGCATAAACCACACCAGATAGCCCGAAAAAGGCGGGACCGGTAAAATAATTCTGTACCGCGCCACTCACTGCAGCAGAGACTAAAACTAATAATAAAAAATGGAGAGAACCCAATCGGCGTTCAATCGCGCCACCGAATAACCAAAACCACGAAAGGTTAAATAAAATATGCGGTACCGACAAATGAACAATAGCATGAGTGAAATAGCGCCATACTTCCTGATCTTCCCAAGAATAAGCCGGATAATGGAGTAAATCCATAATTGGCTCTTCAAATCCGATATTCTGCAAGAGATAAATCAACGCGCAAAGTGCGCTCAAAATAAACGTAATTTTTTTCTTTCTTAATAGGCGTTTCAGCAATTTTCTCTCTTGAATCCCATCAGTTTCGCTACCAAATAAAGGCTGCATTTGCTATATTCCTTTTTCATTTAATTTTGCTCATCATATAAGGTTCATTATGAAAAAACAAACTATGCCGACAGGATTTAGTGGCTTCGCTTGGGGACTTGCGGCATTTTGTTTACCCATTTTACTGTGGCCTATGGCCTCTCTGCTTTCTACTGCTTTTGTGAAAAATCCTACACTGAGCGATTTTCAGATCGATCTTTTCTCGATTATCTTTTGGGTTTACCCCTTTGTTTTAGTCTTAATTGCGCGTTTGCTTTATAAATTACATCAACATAAACCAAAACTAGCCGTAAAATTATTACTGTTAAGTGCAGTCGTTTTTTATGTCGTTTTAATCTCAGTTTGCTACATTGGTTTTAACGCTTAAGAACATAACAAGACAATAAAAACAAAAAAGGGAGCTTTCGCTCCCTTTTACATTATGTTCCTAATAATCAAAAATATAAAAAATTCCTACCTGCAATCAATTATGCAAAGTATTTTTCTAAATCATCGCTACCGCCGATGTGTTTACCACCGATGAATACTTGTGGCACAGTTGCACGACCAGAAACCGCACGAACACTGACGATAGTTGCATCTTGACCTAATACGATTTCTTCAAAGCTTAAACCTTTATCACGTAAAAGTTGTTTTGCTTTCGCGCAATATGGGCAACCAGGTTTAGTGAAGATTGAGATTGATTCTTGCACTTGGTAATTTGGTGCAATGTATTTCAACATGGTATCTGCATCTGATACTTTAAATGGATCGCCTGGTTCATTTGGTTCAATAAACATTTTTTCAACTACGCCATTTTTCACAAGCATAGAATAACGCCAAGAACGTTTACCAAAACCTAAATCATCTTTTCCGACTAACATGCCCATACCTTCAGTGAAGGTACCGTTACCATCCGGAATGAATTTTATGTTATGTGCTTCTTCTGCTTCTTTCCATGCATTCATAACGAATGTATCATTTACCGATACTACTAAAATATCATCTACACCATGTTGTTTAAACACTGGCGCAAGTTCGTTATAACGTGGTAAGTGAGAAGATGAACAAGTTGGCGTGAACGCACCTGGTAATGAGAAAACAACAACAGTTTTGTTATCAAATAATTCAGATGTGGTTACATCAACCCATTGATCACCTTGACGAGTACGGAATGTAACTTGTGGGACTTTTTTTCCTTCCATATTAGACATAATGTGTCTCCTCTGTTAGTTAAATGAATTTGCCTTAAAAACTTGATAGGCATTATAGAAAGTTTTGTGATATAGTTACAATCAATTAATTCTATCCTTTTAATTGACATATTCTATAAAGTGAGAACCCTATGAATATTCGTGATTTAGAATACTTAGTAGCCCTTTCTGAATTCAAACACTTCCGTCGCGCAGCGGATTCTTGCAATGTTAGCCAACCCACTTTAAGTGGTCAAATCCGCAAACTCGAAGATGAGTTAGGCATTATTTTACTTGAACGTACTAGCCGTAAAGTGCTCTTCACACAATCAGGTATGTTGCTTGTTGAGCAAGCTCGCACTGTCTTACGTGAAGTAAAATTACTTAAAGAAATGGCCAGCAATCAAGGTAAAGAAATGACCGGTCCATTACACATTGGACTCATCCCTACTGTTGGCCCTTATTTACTTCCTTACATTGTACCAACATTAAAAGAAACTTTCCCTGATCTTGAAGTATTTCTTTACGAAGCTCAAACGCATCAATTATTAGAACAATTAGAAACAGGTCGCTTAGATTGTGCGATTGTGGCTCGTGTCCCCGAAACTGAAGCCTTTATCGAAGTACCCATTTTTGATGAAAAAATGTTACTCGCTGTTTCAGAAGAACATCCATGGGCTTCAGAAAGCAAAATTGCCATGAACACCCTAAAAGGTCAAGAAATGCTCATGTTAGATGATGGGCACTGCTTACGTAATCAAGCACTGGATTATTGTTTTACGGCTGGAGCGAAGGAAGATTCTCACTTCCAAGCGACGAGTCTGGAAACCTTACGTAATATGGTGGCAGCCAATGCAGGTATTACCTTTATGCCAGAACTTGCTGTATTAAATGAAGGCACGCGTAAAGGCGTAAAATATATTCCTTGTCATTCACCAGAACCCGCTCGTACTATTGCGCTTGTTTACCGTCCAGGATCACCATTACGTAATCGTTATGAACGCGTTGCAAATGCGATCAGTGAACAAGTTAAATCAATTTTAGCGAATAAAAAATAATTCATCATAGACTGAGGGAAACCAGATGGCAGGCGTTCGAGCAATTCAAAAAGAAAAAACCCGTCGAGCCTTAATTGACGCAGCGTTCAATCAGTTGAGTGCAGAAAAAAGTTTTTCTAATTTAAGCTTACGTGAAGTTGCGCGTGAAGCAGGCATAGCACCAACTTCTTTCTATCGCCATTTTAGCGATATGGATGAGCTCGGATTAGAAATGGTGGATGAAGCCGGCTTAACGCTTCGCCAATTAATGCGTCAAGCGCGTAAGCGCATTGATGCCGGCGGCAGTGTCATCCGTGTTTCTGTTGAAACCTTTTTTGAATTTATCACTCACAGCACCAACGTCTTCCGTTTGCTTTTACGTGAAAGTTCGGGAACCTCTCAAGCGTTCCGTACCGCAGCAGCCCGTGAAATCAAACACTTTGTCGATGAATTGGCTGAGTACATTGCGAAGAAAAATCACTACTCTCAATATGTCTCTTATGTACAAGCAGAAGGCATGGTAACCATCGTATTCACGGCTGGTTCTAATGCCTTAGATATGACCAAAGCTGAACAAGATTTGTTAAAAGAACGCGTCATCTTACAACTTCGCATGCTTGCTAAAGGTGGTGACTTCGCAGCGCATAAAGAAAAAATTATGCGAAAATAGACCGCACTTTTCGACTAAAACAAAACACCCGCATCTCTGCGGGTGTTGCTTTATCTAAAAAAGGGAATTATTTACCATCCCAAGCTTTAATTGCATCTAAACGCGCTTTCACTTTGCTGCTTGAATCACCTTTGAAGTAATCTTTCGCTAAACCACCTTCAAAACCGCCGTAGTTCGGGTTAGGTAAAACGATGAATGTTTTACCAAATTTCGCTTTGTTTTGTGCAACGAAATCACGACGTTCTGCATTTTGTTTACCGTAGATCGCATCACCGAAGTCATCGAGGTTATCACCCACATAAACGACGATTTCATAGCCTTGTTTTTCAATTTCTTCAAAACGTGCTGCTTTTGGTGATTTATCTTTTTTCAAGTAAAATGCTGAGTCTTCAACACCATTAAAACCTAAACGTTTCATGTCATCAATCGTACCTGCTTTTTCATTGCTTTCTTTACGATTAGAAACGTAGAACATTTTACCGCCGTGGGTATTTACATAGTTATTGAATTCTACTGCACCTGGTACAACACCTGATTGACGAGCTTCTACCCAACGAGTCCAGTCTTTGCCATCAAATGGTTTGTTGTTTTGAACTTGCCAACCTGCATAAGGGCTGTTATCTAACATGGTTTCATCTAAATCCACCACAACGGCTTTTTTCTTACCTTTTTTCACTTTAGCGTGATCAAATGCCACTTTTGCCGCATTGTATGCTTGGTAAGAAAGGGCTTGGTATTCACCTGATTGTTGAATCCAGTTAAGACCTAATACCGCTTGTTGTTGAAGCTGAGCATCCGCTTCTGCACTTTTATTTTGAGTCGCGCAACCGGTTAAAATAAATGCTGATATCGCTGCAATAGCGGTAAGTTTTAATGTTGTTTTCATTGATTGTTCCTTCTGTTAAAAAGTCATAATGACAGACAAAAGTATAACAAGCCTATTTGGGCAGTGACTATGGGTTTATCAAACTTTATAACTAATTTGTGAGATAGATCACATTTTTCATTTTGAAGCTATTTAACAAACCCAATGAGATCATTTCAAAATCATCTTATTTTTTAACCGCACTTTTTCATCGCATTTCGCTGTATTTCACGGTAAACTATCCCCAGTTTTCAGAAATAATAGGTAATTTATGCGTCTTTTCATTGGAATTTTAGTGGGTATTCTCGTGCTATTTCAGTACGATCTCTGGTTTGGTAAAAACGGCTATTTTGACTACAAAGATGTGGCCGCTCAAATCAAAGAGAATAAAGCTGAAAATGAAAAGCTCTCGCAAAGAAATCAAATGATTTCCGCCGAAATTCAAGGATTAACAAAAGGCTTTGAATCCATTGAAGAGCGTGCACGCATGAGCCATGATATGGTCAAACCAAACGAAGTGTTCTATCACATCGTCAAAGAGCATAAATAATGAACCGCGAAATTATTGCCGTCATTCCTGCAGCAGGGGTTGGAAGCCGTATGCAGGCAAATAAACCTAAGCAATATCTGAAAATCCTAGACAAGACGATTCTGGAACATACGCTCTCTGTCATTCTATCCCACCCTGCAATCAGTCACGTTATTCTTGCAGTAGGAAAAAATGATCCCTATCTTTCTGAAATTACCTTATTCCCTCATCAAAACATCACCCTCGTTGAAGGGGGTGAAACGAGAGCTGAGTCAGTTCTAAATGGACTCAACGCGATCAAAAATGACTATGCTTGGGTATTGGTGCATGATGCAGCCAGACCTTGTTTAACACATCAAGATTTAGATAAATTGCTCCAAATCGATGATGAGCAAGGTGCTATTTTAGCTATTCCAGCGGTCGATACGATTAAACGCGCGAATAAACAACAAAATATCATTAAAACAGAAGATCGCTCAGAACTCTGGCTTGCTCAGACGCCTCAATTTTTCCGTTGCGATCTATTAAGAAATGCACTTAAACAGGGGCTTTCTCAAGGTGCCAATATTACAGATGAGGCCTCTGCGATGGAACTTGCCGGATTTCAACCGCACTTAGTCGCAGGACGAAGTGATAATATTAAAATCACGCGTCCAGAAGATTTAGCTTTAGCCGAATTTTATTTAACAAGGAAAACGCTATGATACGAATCGGACATGGGTTTGATGTTCATGCTTTTGGTGAAGATCGCCCTTTAATTATTGGTGGCGTTGAAGTGCCTTACCACACTGGGTTTATTGCCCATTCTGATGGTGATGTCGCCTTACATGCCTTAACGGATGCTTTATTAGGTGCAGCAGCATTAGGTGATATTGGTAAACTATTCCCTGATACCGATATGCAATATAAAAATGCAGATAGCCGTGTTTTATTACGAGAAGCATTCCGCCAAGTACAAGCAAAAGGCTATAAGGTCGGTAATGTGGATGTAACCATTATTGCTCAAGCCCCTAAAATGCGTCCTCATATCGATGCAATGCGAGCGAAGATTGCAGAAGATTTACATTGTGATATTGAACAAGTCAACGTGAAAGCAACCACAACAGAGAAACTTGGCTTTACAGGTCGAAGTGAAGGCATAGCTTGTGAAGCTGTCGCATTATTATTAAAAGCTTAAATTTTAGGTAAAAGAAAAGGTTGGTAAAATACCAACCTTTTTTATTTAGATTAAATTCTTATTATTTTTTTAATAAATCGCGAATTTCAGTAAGTAATTCTTCTTGTGAAGGACCTTTTACTTCTTCTACTGGTTTTTTCACTTTGTTGATACCTTTGATCATCATGAAGATTGCGAATGCAATGATGATGAAATCAAAGACGTTTTGAATAAATACACCGTAGTTTAATGTTACTGCTGGAGTTTCACCTACCGCTTCTGCTAACGTGATTTTTAAATCTTTGAAATCTACGCCACCAGTTAAAATACCTAATACAGGCATTACTACGTCACCGACAAGTGAACTTACGATTTTACCAAAAGCACCACCGATGATCACACCGACTGCCATATCTACTACGTTGCCGCGCATTGCGAATTCGCGGAATTCTTTAAGAAAGCTCATAAAATTTCCTTTTGTGTTGGTTTAAAAAATTAAAAGAGTGCGTATTATAGGTTTTCAGATTAAAAAGTAAACTGTTATTTAAATAAAAAATGCACTTGGTTGGAATAATTTTTCAATTTCTGACACGGATTTCTTGTCATTAATATAAACAATCACATTATCGCCTTCTTCAATAACAACCTGACGACGAGCAATGATTACCTCATTTTTACGTAAAATTGCCGCAATCATTGCACCAACTGGCAGCTTAATATCGCCAATTTGTCTTCCAACCACATTGGATGTTGTTGCATCACCATGCACGACAAGTTCAATGGCTTCCGCTGTACCATGACGCAAAGAGGCCACATTTTTGATATCCCCTTTACGCACATGTCCTAATAAAGCGGAGATTGTTGCTTGTTGTGGTGAAACCGCAATATCAATAGTCCCGCCTTGAATCAAATTGATATACGCCATGCGTTGAATAAGCACCATGGCTTTTTTAGCCCCTAGGCGTTTTGCCAGTAACGCAGACATAATATTAGCTTCATCATCCGCACTTAGAGATAAAAAGACATCAACGCTCTCAATATGCTCTTCAAAAAGCAAATTTTGGTCAGAAGCATCACCATGGAAAACCAGGGTTTTAGAGAGTCTTTCAGCTAAAACTTTCGCTTTTTCTCCATCGCGTTCAATGAGTTTTACTTGATACTTATCTTCTAACTGTTTTGCCACACCTGAGGCAATATTCCCGCTGCCAACGATCATGATACGTTTGTAGGTTTTCTCAAGGCGTTGCAACTCACTCATCACCGCTTTAATGTGCTCTGTCGCACAAATAAACGTGATTTCATCGCCCGCCTCAATAATGGTCGAACCTTGCGGGCGAATTAATCTATCATTACGTAAAATTGAAATGATACGGCAATCAATGTGCGGCATATGCTCTTTAAAAGCGGATAACGCATAGCCCACTAACGGCCCACCGTAATAGGCTTTTACAACCACAATGCTAATTCGATTATTGGCAAAATGCGCTACTTGCAACGCACCTGGATAAGCAATTAAACGTGTAATCTCATCTGTGACTAAATTTTCTGGCGAAATCAGATGATCGATGGGTACGTTTTCATCATTAAATAATTTATCTTTCTCACGCAAATATTCTGCATTACGAATACGTGCAATACGTGTTGGGGTATTGAAGAGAGTATATCCCAACTGGCAAGCAATCATATTGATTTCATCTGATGCTGTTACGGCAACCATTAAGTCTGCATCAGCTGCTCCAGCATCACGCAAAATCTTGGGTGAAGAAGGGGAACCTTTAACCACGCGTAAATCATGCTTATCTTGCAAATTCTGCAAATGTTGAGATTCATTATCGACTAGCGTGATATCGTTATCTTCACTCACTAAATTTGCCGCAAGTGTTGTGCCGACTTGCCCAGCACCTAAGATGATTATTTTCATTCTGTTCTCTCCACAACCAAAGGTCGGATGCCAATTTCAGCTGAATTTAGAGCACACTTTAATGCCTCAATACGGCGACAAATAATCGATGTGACTTGTTCAGCTTCTGCTATTTTTTCTGCGGTAATCGCTGGATCTTGCTTACCAAATAATAGGCCATCGAGTAAACGTTCTGCATGCATGCCTTCACGACAAAAATGCAACACGCCTACATCTTCAAATAATGTTGCCACTTTGGCCGTTTTAGTGGTTGCGATGCCCAAGGCTCCATCTTCACCGCCAAGCTCTCGAAATAATTGATGAGTTGGAAATCCGCCGCATGCTAAGAAAAAAGCTTTATTGAAAACGATGTTTCCCCCGCAGGTCATGCGCATATATTGCCATGCCTGATCAAAATTAGGGTGCTCCGCATAACGTTGAGCTAAATTTATCGGTTTTAACGCTAATCTCACCACGGAAGTATCTGGCTGAAAATGAAAGGTTGCCGCCGCCACTTCCAATGCACCAGGTTCATATGCATCATCCGCATCTAAAAACGCGACAAAATCGACCGCACTTTGAATAGAAAGCATCGCACCCCAATTTCGAGTCATCGCGACACCGCTATTTTTCGGCATTTGCTCGACAGAAATTCTGTCTGGATATTGCGCTGCAAGCTGTAAGGCTAATGCAAATGTATTATCTGTCGATGCATCATCAATCAG
>CAUTFW010000022.1:0-35171 GCA_963537955.1 Parahaemophilus parainfluenzae
ATGGCTGGGGTACTAGGATTCGAACCTAGGGATGCCGAGATCAAAACCCGGTGCCTTACCGCTTGGCGATACCCCAACTACTATTTGACTGCAAGCTGATAAATGGTGCGGGACGAGGGACTTGAACCCACACACCTCTCGGCGCCAGAACCTAAATCTGGTGCGTCTACCAATTTCGCCAGTCCCGCAAATTTGGTGGCTACAGCGAGATTCGAACTTGCGACCCCAACATTATGAGTGTTGTGCTCTAACCAACTGAGCTATGTAGCCATCATTTGCTTTACCTTATCGGCTTTGC
This sequence comes from Parahaemophilus parainfluenzae, assembly GCA_963537955.1. GTDB lineage: Bacteria > Pseudomonadota > Gammaproteobacteria > Enterobacterales > Pasteurellaceae > Haemophilus_D > Haemophilus_D parainfluenzae_AJ. Next base: position 299 of record CAUTFW010000022.1, read on the forward strand.
GGGGCGTATTATCCTGATTTGACCTATTCTCGTCAATCATTTTTTTGCAAAAAACGGATTTTTTGATTTAGTTGATTATAAATAAAACGCTTTTGCTATTTTTTGTTCACATCAAGAACGGAGATCATTCCCACAAAATGCTTCCAATGCAAAGTGTTAAATTGCCCTGGAATGTACCAGTTAGATATTGTTCCATCAAGATATAAAGCGTCATGACAACCAATTTTAAGTAAACCTTGACTCAAGGTATAAAGATTAGGCTCGCCTTTTATCGTCATCAAAAACAGCAATTCATTTTGCTTCGTCAAACACACTGCATTACGCTTATGATAGCTTTCTAGATTTGCTCGAAATTGATTATTCATTTTTCCATGAATAATCAACATCGGGCCTGATTGCAACGCAAAATCTGGTTTGAGCTTGCTTTTTTGATACGCAGCGGTTGTTAAAATGTAGGGTTTATTTCCAGCAATGGCAAAAACCCCATTAGGTTGTACATGGAAGTTACCTTTGCCTGATTTTGTATTTAACGCATTGAGCTCTTTTCCTTGCTCAATCCATAACCCTGCAGGCACATTATTCATGCTATAAATGCCCGCATTCATGACCATTTTCACGTTATAGCTATCTTCTAAGGCATTTTTGAGGCGCGTTAAACTTTGATAATCGTTACCTTCATCATCTTTCCAATGTAGCTGAACTTCGTCAGGTTTTGCTTGGAAAATCCCGTAAGTAATATTGCCATCATCAAAAGTTCGATATTCAGCTAGGGTTGATACACTCATCAGTAGCGATGAACCACCTAAAAGTGCGGTCAAAAATCTAATCGTTTTTTTCATTTAAAGGGTGGGTTAAATGCAACGCATTTGAAAAGGCGTGCAAGCCTTCCGCATTACCGGATTTCATCATCGCTTGCATGGTTTGGGTTGGCGCATGAATGAGTTTATTCATTAATTTATAACTCAATTCTTGCAGAATTTTTTCAGCATTCTCACCTTGTTGAATTTGGTGTAAGGCTTTTTCGAGTAATTCTTGGCGAGTATTCTCCGCTTCATCACGATAATGACGAATCAAATTAGAGAACTGATGAACCTTCAACCACTCAAAAAAATCCGTGCATTCTTGTGTAATGATATCTTGCGCTTGCTCTGATGCTTGCTCACGTTGAGAAAGATTGCGTTGAATAATATCTTGCAAATCATCTACGGTGTAATGATACACACTTTCTAATTCCGAGACGTTTTCATCAATATCACGTGGCACCGCAATATCCACCATCAAAGTCGGTTTAAATTGGCGTGCTTTTTCCGCAATTTCAGCCATCGCTTTGGTGATTAAAACATTCGGACTGCCTGTTGAGCTGATGACAATATCCGCTTGATTTAGCGGTGTTTGCAACTCATCGAGAGAATATACTTCAATCGGCGTATTGGAGGCTAAAGTCTCTACCAACTGTTCAGCGCGAGATAAAGTGCGGTTAGCAATCATCAATTTTTTTACACCGTGGCGTAATAAATGACGGCTTACCAATTCAATGGTTTCCCCTGCCCCAACGAGCAAAATTTGTAATTCACGTAAAGATTCAAAAATTTGACGTGCCAAACTACAAGCTGCATAAGCCACCGATACAGCACTTTCACCAATATTGGTTTCAGTGCGTACACGTTTTGCTGTAGCAAAGGTTTTTTGGAACAAACGAGAAAGCGTGCTTGAAAGCGGAATATTCGCCGCTTGATAATAATCTTCACTGATTTGGAACGCTTGTTTCACCTGTCCTAAAATTTGCGGCTCACCCAAAATTAATGAATCCAAACCACAGGCCACGCGCATTAAATGATTCGCTGCTTGTTGATTTTGATGTGTGTAAATACTTTTATTTAATTCATCGACAGAAAGCTGATGAATATTAGCAAACCAATTTGTACAGTTCGTTTGCCATTGCTTACACTCTTGGGGTGAAATTTGACGATGGTGAAGATAAATCTCTGTACGGTTACAGGTAGAAAGAATAACCGCACTTTCAGCCAAATCTTGTTGGTGAATTTGTTGTAAGGCAAGCTGCCGCTTTTCTTCAGAAAAAGCGACTTTCTCACGAACAGCGACAGAAGCCGTTTTATGATTAATGCCTAGAACAAGAAGGGTCATAAAAACCTAATAAAAACAACCGCACTTTTATGAATAGGCGGCTTAAGTAGAAAGTAAAAGTTTCGCTATTTTAATGAATTGTTGAGAATTGAGCAAATTTCAAGAGAAAAAACTCAAACAAATAACTAAAATGAGTTAAAACTTATCTTTAGCTAAACGCCATTGTGTAAATTTGTCTAAATTTTTTGCTTGTAAAAATGGATTAATTTGTTTCTCTAATCCAATTGTTGTCGGCAAACTCGGCTTGCCCTCTGCCCGATAACGCGCCACTAAAACACGTTGATTTTCAATCGCACTTTTATCTGTCAATACGGTTTCCGCAAAAGCTAAATTGCCCAGCGTATATTCATGAGCGGGACAAACCACGGTTTCATTAGGTAATTGATTAAAACGCTGCATAGATTCAAACATTTGAGCAAAATTCCCCGTAAATACGCGTCCACAACCACCTGAAAATAAAGCGTCACCGCAAAATAGATGCCCATCCACCAAATAGCTGACATGCCCTGCCGTATGCCCACCACTTGGTAAAACCTCAATATGATAATGTGCCGTATTAATCACACCACTATCCACGATATTAGTTGCCCCTTTATTTGCACATTCTGTTGGGCCGAAAACAGGCACATTAGGATAATATTGCTTAAACTCCGCGACACCTTGCACATGATCATCGTGATTATGGGTTAATAACACCGCTTCTACGTCTAACTTATTCGATTCTAAATACGGAATTAAACGGGTTATTTCTGGGATATCGATCACAATTACGGGGAAATTTTCTCGTCTATAAAGCCAAATATAGTTATCATTGAGTGCAGGAATAGGAACTAGCATAAATTACCTTATGAAAATAGGATTAACATTGAATTGGAAAGCCAAATGGCACAAACCACTTCTTTCACCTGAAAGTTGGCAAGCGTTACCACAAGGTGAAGCCTATTGTAACGTATTAACACATTATTTTGCCCAATGGACACCAAAAATTTTAGGCTATCAAGTTCTGAAAGTCGGTACCTTAAGTGGCGAAATCGCCTTTGACTTGCCTTTACGTCATCAAATTGTGTTAGCTGAAAAAACAGCACATTTTCCTACCGCACTTTTAAATGAAAGTGATAGCTTGCTCCAGGCATCGCCATTAGCCTTGCCTTTTATTGAAAAAGAAATGGATGCCTGCTTGTTGGCAAACACCTTAAATTTTGCGCAAAATCCTCACCAAATATTACGTGAAGCGCATCGCGTTTTAAAGGATGACGGCTGGATTTTCATCACGTTATTTAATCCGCTGAGTCCCTTGCTTTTCAAATCGAAATTAGGCGAATTTAAGTTCCGACAATATGCTACTTGGCGAGTGGTTGACTGGCTATCATTATTAAATTTTGATGTGATTGCAGAAGAAAGACTATCCATAAAACAAGAAAAGAGCACACTTTGTTCTCCGCTCACAGTGATCGTTGCCCAAAAACGAACCTATCCGTTAACACTGAATCCTGAGAAAGCGCGGTCAAAAATGCCGGCGTTTTTAGAGCCGGCAGGTGCATTTAAAGAAATAAGAACAGAATGATTATTCTGTCACTTCTTTGATTACTGCAGAAGATGCATTATTCATTACAGACTCAACGCCTTTTTCTGCAGCAGCTTGAGAAGAATAATATTGGCTACGGCCAATTTCTTGGTGGTTAGCCGCTTTTAAAATGAAGTAAGGTTTGTCATTTTTCGCTACGCGATATTCAAAGTTTTTTGCATCCACACCATTTTTTTGCACTGAAGCAATACCGTTTTCAGCTGATGCTTTTGTTTTATAAAGTTCGCTAGTTAAAATAACTTGTCCGTTTGTTGCTTTTAAGTTGAACATAAATTGTCCATCTTTAGCCACTTTTAATTCATAAAATCCTTGAGCCATAATGTCTCCCAATTGATTGATTTGTTTATAATTTTACCTACACAGAAAATGCTTCTCTGCGCCAGGCTAATTTACCCTTAAAAATCAAGGAAAACAAGAGCTAAAGTGCATAAATTTTATGCTTGCCTAGTATCTCAAACTCCCCTATGATCCGAAAGTTTTTTATAACAGGAACAATTATGAGCGAACAAACATTTATTCCCGGCAAAGATGCCGCACTTGAAGACAGTATTTCAAAATTTCAACAAAAATTGACCGCACTTGGTTTCAATATTGAAGAAGCCTCTTGGCTTAATCCTGTGCCAAATGTATGGTCTGTACATATTCGTGATAAAGATTGCCCGCAATGTTTTTCTAACGGTAAAGGCGCGAGCAAAAAAGCCGCATTAGCGTCTGCGTTAGGTGAATATTTCGAGCGTCTTTCCACCAACTATTTCTTTGCTGATTTCTATTTAGGGCAAGAAATTGCTAACGGTGATTTTGTCCATTATCCCACTGAAAAATGGTTTCCAATTGAAGATGAAGCCCTTTTACCAGAAGGGATTTTAGATGATTATTTATGGGATTATTTCGATCCAAACCAAGAGCTAACGCCAGAATTGCTTGTGGATCTGCAATCCGGTAATTACGATCGCGGTATTGTCGCCATGCCTTATGTGCGCCAATCCGATCAAAAAACCGTCTATATTCCACAAAGCATCATTGCGAATTTGTATGTTTCTAATGGGATGTCTGCTGGTAACACAAAAAATGAAGCACGTGTGCAAGGGCTTTCAGAAGTTTTTGAACGTTACGTAAAAAATCGCATTATTGCAGAAGCAATCAGTCTTCCTGAAATTCCAAAATCCGTGATGGATCGTTATCCATCTATCCAAGCCTCTATTGAAAAATTAGAGGAAGAAGGCTTCCCTATTTATGCCTTTGATGCGTCACTAGGTGGCAAATATCCTGTCATTTGTGTTGTGTTGCTTAACCCAAATAATGGCACGTGCTTTGCTTCTTTTGGTGCACATCCGAATTTTCAAGTGGCATTAGAACGTACAGTAACGGAGCTTTTACAAGGTCGCAGCTTAAAAGATCTCGATGTATTCTCGCCTCCATCCTTCAATAATGATGATGTGGCGGAGCATGCTAACCTTGAAACACATTTTATTGATTCTAGCGGTTTAATTTCTTGGGATTTATTCAAAAATACGCCAGATTATGAATTTGTAGATTGGGATTTTTCAGGTTCTACACAAGAAGAATATGAAAACTTGATGGCAATCTTTAATGCGGAAGAAAAAGAAGTCTATATCATGGATTACAACCATTTAGACGTTTACGCTTGCCGCATTATCGTACCAGGCATGTCTGATATCTACCCTGCTGATGACCTCATTTATGCCAATAATAATATGGGTATGGACTGGCGTGAGATTTTATTAGATTTACCACACCATCATCATGATGCTGAAACTTACGAAGAACTATTAGCAGAATTAGATGAGCAAGATATTGACGATGCCACTCGTGTTCGCGAATTTATCGGTATCGTTGCACCAAAAGCAAGCGGTTGGACAACATTACGTGTTGGTGAACTGAAATCCATGCTTTACTTAGCGTTAGGTGAATTAGAATTAGCTTTAGATTGGGCAAACTGGACGATGAATATGAACAGCTCTGTGTTTACGCCTGAGCGTGCAAATTACTATCGTGCTTTAATCAGTATTATTGAATTGCATTTAGACAATACTCTCGATCCACAACAATATCGCACTGTATTTGAAAGAATGTATGGCAAAGAGGCTGTTCAACAAGCTTGGGCTGCAGTGGCAGAAAAAGGTAACCCATTTTATAACTTGCCAGCCAGCGATGAAACGCTTGAAAACTTCAAAGAACACCAAGCTTTACTTGGTGCTTATGCGAAATTACAAAAAGCCAAACGAGAAAATTGGAAATAGACGATTTTCTCTCAATCATAAGGCGGACTTAATGTCTGCCTTATTTATTTCCGCATTAAAAAACTGCTTTAAAATCAACCGCACTTTTCACACAAAAACGCTTAAATTTATGCTATAATCCGTCGCAATTTTTTGATCAAAAAAGGAATAAAAATGACGGATTCAATCCATTCCTCTATTACCCCAGTCAATATTGAAGAAGAACTCAAATCTTCTTACCTTGACTACGCCATGTCGGTGATTGTTGGGCGTGCTTTGCCCGACGTACGTGACGGTTTAAAACCGGTGCATCGACGTGTGCTTTTCTCCATGGATCAATCTGGCATCACTGCCGGCAAAAAATACGTAAAATCTGCCCGTGTGGTAGGTGATGTAATCGGTAAATATCACCCACATGGTGATTTTGCGGTGTATGACACTATTGTGCGTATGGCACAGCCGTTCTCATTGCGCTACATGTTGGTAGATGGGCAAGGTAACTTCGGTTCAATCGACGGTGATGCGCCAGCGGCAATGCGTTATACCGAAGTCCGTATGCAAAAAATCACCCAAGCGTTATTAACTGACTTGGATAAAGAAACCGTGAATTTCTCGCCAAACTATGATGGCGAATTAATGATTCCGGACGTATTACCAACCCGGATTCCTGCACTTTTAGCAAACGGTTCTTCTGGTATTGCGGTGGGGATGGCAACGAACATTCCACCACACAACTTAAATGAAGTGTTAGATGGCTGCTTGGCTTATATTGATAACGAAAACATTACCATTGATGAATTAATGCAATATATTCCTGGCCCAGATTTCCCGACAGCAGCATTAATTAATGGCCGTAAAGGGATTGAAGAAGCTTATCGCACAGGTCGCGGCAAAGTGTATGTTCGCGCTCGCGCTAGCGTAGAAACCACAGATAAAGGCAAAGAGCAAATCATTGTGACCGAATTGCCTTATCAAGTGAACAAAGCCAAATTAGTAGAAAAAATTGCTGAGCTCATCAAAGATAAAAAAATCGAAGGCATCAGCAATATTATCGACCTTTCTAACAAAGAAGGGATCCGCATTGAAATCGACATCAAACGTGATGCGGTGGGCGAAGTAGTTTTAAATCACCTTTATGCTCTTACCCAAATGCAGGTGACCTTCGGGATCAACATGGTTGCCTTGGATCATGGTCAACCACGTTTATTCAACTTAAAACAAATCATTGAAGCCTTTGTGATGCACCGTCGCGAAGTGGTGATTCGCCGTTCTTTATTTGAATTGCGTAAAGCCCGCGAGCGTACCCATATTTTAGAAGGTTTAGCGGTTGCAACATCAAACATCGATGAAATCATCGACATAATCCGTCAATCGAAAGAACGTAAAGAAGCGGCAGAAAAATTAATCTCTCGCCCTTGGAAACTGAATAACGAAATTTTAGGCTTGCTTGATGCTGCGGCACGTCCGGCTGAATTAGCGGCTGAATTTGGTATTAAAGGTTCTGATTACTATCTTTCTCCAGAGCAAGTTGATGCAATCTTAGAACTTCGCTTACACCGTTTAACCGGTCTTGCTACCGAAGAAGTGATCAATGAATACAAAGAGTTATTGGTTAAAATTGCAGAACTTCTCCACATCATTAACAGCCCTGAACGCTTGATGGAAGTGATTCGTGAAGAACTTGAACAAGTACGTGCACAATTTGCGGATGAACGTCGTACCGAAATTACTGCAGCTTCCGGTGATATTGATTTAGAAGATTTAATCGCTCAAGAAGATGTAGTTGTGACCCTTTCTCACAAAGGTTATGTGAAATATCAACCGCTTACCGACTACGAAGCACAACGTCGTGGTGGTAAAGGTAAATCTGCAACGAAGATGAAAGATGAAGACTTCATCGAAAAACTCTTAGTAGCGAATACTCACGATACGATTCTCTGCTTCTCGAGCCGTGGTCGCTTATATTGGTTGAAAGTATATCAATTACCACAAGCCAGCCGTGGCGCGCGTGGTCGTCCAATTGTAAATATTCTACCGTTACAAGAAAACGAGCGTATCACCGCAATCTTACCAATCTCTGCTTATGAAGAAGATAAATTCGTCATCATGGCAACCGCTGGTGGTATTGTGAAGAAAATTGCACTGACCGAATTCAGCCGTCCACGTTCAAGCGGGATCATCGCCTTGAACTTACGTGATGAAGATGAATTAATCGGTGTAGATATCACTGACGGTTCTAACGAAATCATGTTGTTCTCTTCGCAAGGTCGCGTGGTGCGTTTCGCTGAAAGTGCCGTCCGTGCAATGGGTCGTTTAGCAACAGGTGTACGCGGTATTAAACTTGCCCTTACTAACGACATCGCTGACGATGAAAGTGCGGTCGAAATTGAAGAGGTTTCTGATGACAATGCAGAAGAGACCCTCGATCTCAACATCGATAAAGTCGTTTCCTTAGTTGTACCGAAAAATGACGGCGCAATCCTTACGGCGACGCAAAATGGTTACGGTAAACGTACACAATTAAGCGAATATCCAACCAAATCCCGTAATACCAAAGGGGTGATTTCGATTAAAGTGAGCGAACGTAACGGTAAAGTCGTTGCGGCAACACAAGTAGAAGAAACCGACCAAATTATGCTTATCACCGATGCGGGTACCTTAGTGCGTACTCGTGTAAGTGAAGTGAGCATCGTTGGCCGTAACACCCAAGGGGTTCGTTTAATTCGTACCGCTGAAAATGAACACGTAGTCAGTCTTGAACGTGTTTGTGATGTGGATGATGAAGATGAAGGCTCTGAAGATGTGACTTCTGAAGAATAATTGATCTTCCATTAAATAAAAGCCCCGCGTTTTGATTCGCGGGGCTTTTTTATTGTTATCTAAAAATCTCTTTTAGAGATCTATTCTATTGATGAAAACTACTCGCCTTCTTCTAATTCATCGGCCATTGCAGCTAAGATTTCTCGGGTTAAATAAGCCAATGAACGATAAAACGGCAATGTCGCATAGGTTTCTACTTGGGTTAAGAATTTCGCGGCGCAAGGCAGTAAGAAATCCCCGAATAAATCCTGCTGGGCTGAGAGGGACTCGGTGTTATCTTCCAACCAAGAGGCCGTAAGTAATAACAAGGCGAAATGATCCACGTTTTCAGCTTCCGGTACATTACGGGTATTACGGAAATCCACAAAACGTTGCACATCCATATCGTAGCTTGAAATGGCTGTAGGTACGTTCCCTTCTGCTCCGAATAATTTTTGATATTCTTGATCAAGCAACGTTAAATCAATTTTCATCTGTAAATTATCAATGGCAGCTTCGCTTTCTTTATCCGTAGAAAGCGCCCAGACTTGACTTAAACCTTGTTGCTGCAGCCAATCAAATACCCCACTTAAAATTGGATCGGTAGGACTGCGATAAAATAAATTGCCAAATAGGCGGCTAATTAAAGAGAAATTATTCACTTGAGTTTCTGACATCTGTTGCTTTCCTATGATTGAGCTCACGATTGAGCTAAAAGTGCGGTCAATTTTGCCATCGCTTTTTCAGCGGCTTCGTCAAGCATCGCCTGGCGAGTAGCATCATCGATAATATGAATATCCCCAAACAGGGTGTAATCCACATTCTCGATACCGCAATAATTAAATAAGCCATTGATCAAACAATGATTAAGGGATTTATCCACGCCGTATTCTTGATATTTTGCTACGCTACTTCCTATGGTGATAAATTGTTGCATCGCTTTATCTTGAAGCAGACCTTTGGATTTGCCATTCTCTGTTTTATAAGCAAAACCATGGCTTAATACACGATCCAAATAACCTTTCAACATGGCGGGAAAGCCCATCCACCACAACGGATAAACCATCGTAATCAAATCGGCTTGGCGAATAAATTCATGTTCCTGCTGTATTTCTGCTGGGATAATGCCCTTATTGGCCGATTGTAATTCTTCAAAGGAAATAATCGGGTTAAATTCCATCGTGTACAGATCACGCAAATGGGTTTCAACGCCAAGCTGTTGACTTGCTTTTACAACGCGATCCACGATGGCACGACCAAAACTTTTTTGGCTATTGGGATGTGCAAAAATAATTAAATGATTCATTCTGCTACCTTTTTAACTAACAATGTGATGCCTTCAACGCGTTCGACCACTACAAGATCATTCACCGTTAAATGCTCACCTTGAATACGCCATGTAGTGTCGCCAAAGGCACCGCGACCAATACCGTTAGAACCAATTTCTAACACCGTGCCTTTTTTACCTAACAGAGTATGATCCCGTTGATTTAAGGTTGTACGTGATTGATCCTGATTATCTTTGCTATGTTGGTATTTCCACCAAAGCAATGAGAGAATAATCGCTAAAATCGCATAAAAAACGGCTAACGCGGTTAAGGATAAACTTGGCACCAATGCCATTACGCCTGCCGTCACAATCGCGGCTAAGCCCCACCACAATAAAAATACGCCAGGTACGAGATTTTCAGCGATTAATAATACAAAACCTAATACCAACCAATGCCATACTGACCAAGTTGTTAACCAATCTGCCATATCAACTCCTTGAGAGAAAAAGTGCGGTCATTTTTAACCGCACTTTAAGAAATTACGCTTTTTTGTCACCTTTTAACAATTCAGCAATGCCCGCTACTGAGCCAATTAAATTACCTGCCTCAAGCGGCATCATGACCACTTTACTATTCGGTGAGCCACCGATTTGTTTTAAAGCTTCCGTGTATTTTTGTGCGATAAAGTAATTGATCGCTTTGGTATCACCGCTAGCAATCGCTTCTGACACCATTTGGGTTGCTTTCGCTTCTGCTTCCGCTGCACGTTCACGCGCTTCTGCTTGTAAGAAGGCTTCTTGACGTTCCCCTTCTGCTTTCAGAATGCGGGCTTGTTTTTCCCCTTCTGCACGTAGAATTTCTGCCTGACGGATCCCTTCCGCTTCCAAGACTTCCGCACGTTTATTACGTTCTGCTTTCATTTGCGCATTCATGGAATCAATCAATTCACGTGGTGGACGCACATCACGAATTTCAATACGGGTAACTTTAATCCCCCAAGGATTGGTCGCTTCATCCACAATTGCCAGCAAGCGACCGTTAATGGAGTCACGTTGGGAAAGCATTTCATCCAATTCCATCGAACCTAATACGGTACGAATGTTGGTCATAGTTAAATTGATAATCGCCTGTTCTAAATGGTTCACTTCATAAGCTGCACTACGGGCATCAATCACTTGAACGAAACAGACCGCATCAATAGATACGTTGGCGTTATCCTTAGAAATGACTTCTTGTGATGGAATATCTAATACCTGTTCCATCATATTGATCTTACGGCCAACACGATCCACAAATGGTACGACAAAGTTTAAGCCAGGCATTAAAGTGTGGGTATAACGCCCAAAACGCTCAATCGTCCAGTTATAACCTTGCGGTACAGTTTTGAGTGCTGAAAAAAGTACGACGACAACTAATACAATAAAGACGATTGCGGCAACAGATAAGCCTTCCATAGATTACTCCTTAATGTGAGGAAATATAAGAAAAGTCTAACAAATTAGACCGCACTTTGTATATAAATATATTTATCATTTTCTCTTATAAATTCAAAAAGATGCGTAATGCAATTCGGGGCATCTAAATCTTGATGAGAAACAAATAAAAGTTGGGTTTTACTATTATTAACCAGTTGCTCAATAAAATGTTTCACGAGCTTGCGATTTAATCCATCAAGCCCTTGAAAAGGCTCATCTAAAATCAAAACAGGCGGATATTTCACCATTGCACGTGTAATTAAAAGCAAACGTTGCTGTCCCCAAGAAAGTGAACGGAATGGCTTTTTTGCTAAATGAGTCAGATTTAAACGAGCTAACCATTGCATGGCTTTCAAACGAATTGCCTCTGGCACTTGTTGATAAATCCCAATACTGTCAAAAAAGCCTGAAATGATCACATCTAGCACGGAACAATTCACACGATAATCTAAATGCAGTTGGCTGCTTACGTAACCAATTTTTTGTTTGATATCCCAAATGGTTTCGCCTGAACCACGTTGTTTACCAAAGATCACCACATGATTCGCAAAGGCTTGAGGATGATCACCTGTAATTAACGAAAGTAAGGTAGACTTCCCTGCACCATTTGGTCCTTTAATCCACCAATTTTGATTTGGCTGAACAACCCAATTTAAATGATCCAAAATCACTTTATCGCCATACTGAACCGTAACATTTTTAAGCTCAAAGTGCGGTTGGTTTTCAGGCAGTTTTAGTAATGGTGAGGCTGGCTCAGGCAAAGCGACATCAACAGACTGCTCCGCATAAACTAATTGTTGATAAATACTTTGTTGCTCAATGGATTGGCGTTCACCTTCTAATACTAACTCTAAATTTTCTAACATGGCTAAATGAGTCGCTTCAGCAGGAATATCGGCCAGACGATTAACAATTAGAACGATTGCACATTCTTTTTTCAGTTCGTTCAACATTGCCATCCAATCTTTTACTGATTGCTGATCTAGCCCTTCAAAAGGCTCATCTAAAATTAATAAATCGGGCTTCTGCAATAATGTTTGTGCCAATAAGACTTTTCGTGTTTCCCCAGTAGAAAGTTTGATAAAGAAACGATCTAAGAGATAAGTAATCCCTAATTTTTCTGCAATTTGTTCACAAAAAGTCAGCGCCGTACTGCCATTTAAAATGGTTTCTCTTGCCGTTTTACCAAAAAAATCGGGATCGGTATCATCGTTGTTTAAATTCTTCAATGTGGCTTCAAGAATCTCTCGTTGTTTTTCAAAAGAAAAGGATTGAACACGTTTGAAAGAATTATGATACTCCCCTTCTTGTAAAGGCAACTCATTTTGCAAGGCTAAAGCAAACGCCGATTTTCCACTTCCATTACTGCCGACCACAACCCAATATTGTTGTGGTTCAATCGCAAAGTGCGGTAAGTTTAAGGTCTGTTTTTGATGAAGTTCAAATTTTGCTTGCTGAATTAAAAGTGTCATTCTCTTTCCTTTAAAAACAAAAGGCGAGCAATTGCCCGCCTTGTTAAATGAATTTAATTAACCGTTTTTACGCTCTTCTTCGATACATACTGCCGCAGTAAATAATACGTCAGTTGAAGAGTTAAGTGCAGTTTCTGTTGAGTCTTGTAAGATACCGATAACAAAACCTACACCAATCATTTGAGCTGCAATGTCATCATTAATACCAAATAAGCTACAAGCTAATGGGATTAACAATAATGATCCACCCGCAACACCAGAAGCACCACATGCACAAAGCGCTGCAACAATACTTAATAACACCGCACTGATGAAAGATACTTCGATACCTAATGTATGAACAGCTGCTAACGTTAATACAGTAATAGTAATTGCCGCACCCGCCATATTGATATTTGCACCTAATGGAATTGCTACAGAATAGGTTTCTTCATCAAGATTTAAGCGTTTTGCTAATTCAATGTTTACAGGAATGTTTGCTGCAGAGCTACGTGTAAAGAATGCAGTTACACCACTTTCGCGTACACAAGTCCAAACTAATGGATATGGATTACGACGAATTTTCCAATAAACGAGAATTGGATTAAGTACAAAGGCAGTAAATAGCATTGTACCGATTAACACGAATAATAAGTGAACATATCCACCTAACGCAGATAAGCCTTTGTCAGATAATGTTTCAGCCACTAAACCGAATACACCGAAAGGTGCAAATGAAATAATCACATGAACGATTTTAGAAATGCCTTCTGCAAAATCAGCCACCACTTGTTTAGTTGCATCTGATGCATGACGAAGGGCTAAGCCTAAACCGATAGACCACGCTAAAACACCGATAAAGTTTGCTTTGAAAATTGCATTTAATGGGTTATCCACCACATTCAATACTAACGTTAACATGACTTGACCAACAGATTGAGGTGCTGAACTCGCATCCTCTTTTACTGCAAGAGCCACATCTGATGGGAATGCCATACTTGCAATTACCGCAGCAACAGCGGCTAAGAAAGTACCTAAAAGATAAAGCATGACAATTTCTTTCATGTTGCTTTTAGAGCCCACTTTCTTATTAGCGAGTGCTGCCATAACAAGGAAGAAAATCAAAATTGGTGCAACAGCACGTAGTGCTTTAACGAAAATTTGACCTAGCACACCAAAGCTAGATGCAAGATCAATGCCTGATGAATTCTTAACACTCTCATTCACCAATGCAACAAGGATCCCGAGTACCAAACCAATGGCAATTCGTTTTACCAAATTACCTTGGAAAAGAAAATGAAATAAACGTGATGTATTCATAATAATTTTAAATAAAGATTAAGTTGAACTTCAGATCGTTACGATCCACCGAAACACGATAAAGATAGCTCAAATTTTATTTAAAAGAAAATTTTTTCTTTATTATTTTGTTAAAAAATTGAACTTTTTTAGTAAGGAATGAATTTTTTCTAAAATTTTCGCCTATAAAAAAATTTTTTCTATGCCCTATTGACACACTGTATCTAACCACAGTATATTACACCTGTATAAACAACCACTGATTAAAAACTCATTAACTAAAAGGAACACAAGATGATGAACTACGCAAATACAGTTGCACAAAATGATATGACGTTTTCTTATCATCCTATGCCATTTTTCAATGATGTTGAAAGTAAATCGACATTTAATAAAAAATTAGATCTCAACCTTTATTGCATCAAACGTCCACAACAAACTTGCTTTATTCGTGTTACCAATCCGAATATGCTTGCTTGGGGAATTGAAATGGGCGATATGTTAGTGGTTGAAAAAAATGACAGCCTTTTCATTGGTGATCTTGTTGTATTAGAAAAACAAGACGAATTCCATATTTATGAATTTGCCGGCGTAAGCGGTAATGAATTTGTATTCATGGCATTAGATTCTAAAGTGGAAAATATTAAAACAACACAATGGACAAACCTACCATTAGTTGGCACAGTGACGAATACCATCCATCAAATGAAACCAAGAAGAGACTTAATGAAATTTGCAGCTTAAGTCTATAATCAGATAATCTAAATAAAGAAAAAGTGCGGTTAAAATTAACCGCACTTTTTTATTGAAATGAAATTGTCATTACATCACACGACGAGATTGTGTATAAGTTCTTGACCAGTAATCTTCATCTAATGAACTAATTGTTACACCTTGGCTTGTACTTGCATGCATAAACTGGTTATTACCAATATAAACGCCAACATGATTGTTGCGACGGAAGAACACTAAATCACCTTTACGTAATTCATGTTTTTGGATTTGGCGACCTAAATAGCGTTGTTCTGAGGTTGAACGTGGAAGTTCCATGCCGTAAGCATCGAGAAAAGCAGTTTGCATAAATGCAGAGCAATCAATACCATGTTTTGAAGTGCCACCCATTCTGTAACGAGTACCAACCCATTCGTTATAAACTTGAGCAAGCGCTTTATCACCAATTAAACCTGATTTAGGACGGTTAGTTCTTAATTTAGGGTAAACGCCCCCTTTTTTCCCATCTAAACCGGCAATCAATCCTGTTAACTCAGCATCATCACTTTCACTAATCATGCCGTTTTGAGCCTGCCCCGAATTGTTAGAGCAGGCTGTTGTCAAAACAGCCAAACCTACAATAATCAAAATCTTCTTTAACATAGCTTTTAAATAATAAAAAAATATAAAAACAAAACTGGTCGGATTTTATCAAAAAGTCATTATGCCCGCCAGTTTTTATTGAATTTTTATGCAATTTTGTGAGTGAGATCTCAAAAAAAATAAGGACTACTCAATGAGTAGCCCTTAAAAAGATTAGAATTGATTATTTTTTCTTCGCTTTTGCATTTGGAAGATCGGTAATTGAACCTTCAAATACTTCAGCTGCAAGACCCACAGACTCATGAAGTGTTGGGTGAGCATGAATCGTTAATGCGATATCTTCCGCATCACAACCCATTTCAATCGCAAGACCGATTTCACCTAATAATTCACCACCGTTAGATCCAACGATTGCCCCACCAAGTACACGGTGAGTATCTTTATCGAAGATTAATTTGGTCATACCTTCTGCACATTCAGATGCAATCGCACGACCTGAAGCAGCCCAAGGGAATTTAGCCACTTCGTAGTTTAAACCTTCTTGTTTACATTCTTTCTCAGTTTTACCTACCCAAGCCACTTCTGGTTCAGTATAAGCAATAGAAGGAATGACTTTTGGATCGAAGTAATGTTTTTGTCCTGCGATCACTTCCGCCGCAACGTGACCTTCGTGGACACCTTTGTGAGCTAACATTGGTTGACCAACGATATCACCGATTGCGAAGATATGAGGCACATTGGTACGCATTTGTTTATCAACATGAATGAAACCACGATCATCCACTTCAACGCCTGCCTTACCTGCATCGATCAATTTACCATTTGGTGTACGACCGATTGCCACTAATACGGCATCATAACGTTTAGTGTCATTACATGCTTTACCTTCCATTGAAACATAGATACCATCATCTTTTGCTTCAACGGCAGTCACTTTAGTTTCAAGCATTAACTTGAATTTTTTCTCAACTTGTTTGGTGTAGATTGCAACAACATCTTTATCTGCCGCTGGAATCACTTGGTCAAACATTTCAACCACTTCAACTTCAGAACCTAATGCATGATATACGGTACCCATCTCTAAACCGATGATACCACCACCCATGATTAAAAGTTTTTTCGGTACTTCTTTTAATTTAAGTGCATCTGTTGAATCCCAAACACGTGGATCTTCATGTGGAATGAATGGTAATTGAATTGGGCGAGAACCCGCTGCGATAATCGCATTATCAAATTTAATTGTAGTTGGTTTACCATCACGATCACGTGCTACTAATGTATGTGGATCGGTAAACGCCGCTAAACCTTCAACAACGGTGACTTTACGTTGTTTAGCCATGCCTGCAAGGCCGCCTGTTAATTTAGCCACAACCGCTTCTTTACCTGCGCGCACTTCATCTAAATCAATGCGAGGCTCAGCGAAATACACACCGTTTTTGCTTGCGTGTTTTGCTTCTTCAATTACTTTAGCAACGTGAAGTAATGCTTTAGAAGGGATACAACCTACGTTTAAACATACCCCACCTAATGTTGAATAACGTTCAACAAGTACTGTTTCTAAACCTAAGTCCGCACAACGGAATGCCGCTGAATAACCTGCAGGACCAGCACCAAGTACCACAACTTGGGTTTTAATTTCTTTACTCATTTTTACCTCGTAAAAACGTTCAAATTTTTGACCGCACTTGCGGTCCTTTCTGTAAGATGTGAGCCTAATCACTCACATCTTACCGTGTTAATTACATCACTAAGCGACGTAAGTCAGCTAATATGCCATTGATATAGCTTAAGAAACGAGCACCATCAGCACCATCGATCACACGGTGGTCGAAAGATAATGATAATGGAAGCATTAAGCGTGGCTCAAATTCTTTACCATTCCAAACCGGTTGCATTTCTGATTTAGACACACCTAAAATTGCCACTTCAGGTGCATTTACGATTGGCGTAAAGTGAGTGGTACCAATACCGCCTAAGCTTGAAATAGTGAAACAACCACCTTGCATATCAGAACCTGAAAGTTTACCGTCACGTGCTTTTTTGGAGACTTCCATTAATTCACGAGAAAGTTCGATAATACCTTTTTTGTTCACATTTTTAAATACAGGTACAACAAGGCCGTTTGGTGTATCTACCGCTACGCCAATGTTGATGTATTTTTTAAGTGTTAATTTTTGACCGTCTTCAGAGATAGAGCTATTGAAACGTGGGAACGCTTCTAATGCTTTCGCTACCGCTTTCATAATGAACACAACAGGTGTAATTTTCACATCCAATTTTTGTTTTTCAACAATCTTGTTCTGTTCTTTACGGAATGCTTCTAAATCGGTGATATCGGTACGATCGAAGTGAGTAACATGTGGAATCATTACCCAGTTACGATGTAAGTTTGCACCAGAGATTTTGTTGATACGGCTTAATTCAACTTCTTCCACTTCACCAAATTTGCTGAAGTCAACTTTCGGCCATGGTAATAAACCTAAGCCTGCGCCGTTTGCCACACCATTACCCGCTGCTGCAGAAGATACAGTGCCTGTTTCAAACGCTTTAACAGCGGTTTTCACGTAAGCTTGGATATCTTCTTTCACAACACGACCTTTACGCCCCGTACCTTTTACGCGATCAAGGTTAATACCGTATTCACGCGCTAAACGACGAATCACCGGTGTTGCATGTGCATAACCTGCGCTTGCGACAACTTGTTCTTGGCTTAAGCCAGATACATTACCTGGTTGTGCTACCGGTGCTGCTGCAGGAGCTGCTTGAGGAGCAGGAGCTGCCGCCGCTGGAGCCGCTGCTGGAGCAGGTGCTGCACCCGCCACTTCAAATTTCATAATTAATGAACCAGTTGAAACTTTATCACCTGATTTCACTAAAATTTCTTTTACTACACCCGCAAACGGAGCTGGCACTTCCATTGAGGCTTTATCGCCTTCAACGGTAATTAAAGATTGCTCTTCAGAAACGCTGTCGCCAACTGCAACCATGATTTCAGTTACGTTAACTTCATCACCACCAATATCAGGTACATTCACTTCTTTAATGGCTGAAGCTGTTGGTGCTGCTGCAGGTGCTGCCGCCTGTTGAACTGGCGCTGCGGCTGGTGCTGCACCGGCTACTTCAAATTTCATGATTAATTTGCCTGTAACAACTTTATCGCCCACGTTGATTAAAATTTCTTTAACTACGCCAGCAACTGGAGCAGGGACTTCCATTGATGCTTTATCACCTTCAACATTGATGATTGATTGGTCAACTTCAACAGTATCACCGACTTTCACCATAATATCTGTCACGTTTACTTCGTCTGAACCGATATCAGGTACATTGACTTCAACTACACTTGCAGCTGCTGGTGCGGCTGCCGGCGCAGGTGCTGCAGCAGCTGGAGCAGGCGCTGCCGCATCCGCTGACTCTAAAACAAGCATTGGTGTGCCAGTTGTGACTTTATCACCCACTTTTACTAATACTTCTTTTACCACACCGGCTTCTGGTGCAGGCACTTCCATTGAAGCTTTATCACCTTCAACATTAATAATACTTTGATCAGCGGTAATGGTATCTCCTACTTTCACCATCACTTCTGTTACGGTAACTTCATCACTACCGATATCAGGAATTTGAATTTGTTTTGACATGTTATCTTACCTTTAAAAAACGCAGTTAAAATCAACCGCACTTTATTTGTAGATGATCCTGTGCGTTTTAGCGCACAGGATATTGTTTATTAAGCGTAAAGCGGATTTAAAATTTCAGTTTTTAAACCAAATTTCGCGATTGCATCAGCCACCACTTTCGCATCAAATTTGCCTTGTTTTGCAAGCTCATGTAATGCAGCAACCACAACATAACGCGCATCCACTTCGAAGTGTTCACGTAAGTTTTCACGGCTGTCTGAACGGCCGAAACCATCAGTACCTAATACGTGATAACTTTGTGCAGGAATGAATGCACGAACTTGTTCTGCGAACAATTTCATATAGTCAGTAGCCGCAACAGCTGGCGCATCGTTCATCACTAGTGCAATGTAAGGTACGCGTGGTGTCTCGGTTGGATGTAACATATTCCAACGTACGGCATCCGCACCTTCACGAGCCACTTCAGTGAATGAAGGCACGCTATATACATCTGAGCTTACGCCATATTCATTTGCAAGGATTTGTGCTGCTTCACGAACATGACGGAAGATCGCACCAGAACCTAATAATTGAACATGACCTTTGTTGCCTTTCGCTTCAACAGTTTCAAATTTATAAAGACCTTTACGAATACCTTCTTCTGCACCTTTTGGCATTGCTGGTTGTTCGTAAGTTTCGTTTAATGTGGTGATGTAGTAGAACACATCTTCTTGTTTTTCACCGTACATACGATTGATACCGTCTTGTAGGATAACTGCCACTTCATAAACGTAAGCTGGGTCATAAGACACACAGTTAGGAATAACAAGAGATTGAATATGGCTGTGACCATCTTCGTGTTGTAAACCCTCACCATTTAATGTTGTACGGCCAGAAGTACCACCGATCATGAAACCACGTGCTAATTGGTCACCTGCTGCCCACATTAAGTCACCCACACGTTGGAAACCAAACATTGAGTAGTAGATGAAGAATGGAATCATTGGCAGGTTATTTACAGAGTATGAGTTTGCTGCCGCTAACCAAGATGATGCAGCACCTAATTCATTGATACCTTCTTGTAATACTTGACCATCTTTCGCTTCACGGTAGTAAGCCACTAAGTCACGGTCAGAAGGCACATAGTTTTGACCATGTGGGTTGTAAATACCGATTTGACGGAATAAACCTTCCATACCGAAAGTACGCGCTTCGTCGGCAACAATTGGCACAATTTGTTTACCAATATTTTTATCTTTCAATAAGGTATTTAAGAAACGTACAAATGCCATTGTGGTTGAAATTGGACGAGCTTGTTCTTCCAATAATGGTGCAAATTCCTCCAATGATGGCACTTTAAATTCAGTGGTGAATTTTGGTAAACGTTTTGGTAAGTAACCGTTTAACGCTTTACGTCTGCCGTGAAGATAATTGTACTCTTCCGAACCTTCTGGGAAAGTGATATACGGATAGTTAGGGATATCTTCATCTTTAATATCTAGGTGGAAATGATCACGGAAGTATTTAAGGCTTTCGATTGACATTTTTTTAGATTGGTGAGCCGTATTTTTACTTTCTGCTTCAGGAATTTTATAACCTTTAACCATGTGCGCTAAGATCACAACAGGTTTACCTGCAGTTTGCGCTTTATGGAACGCCGCATAAAGTTTTTCTGAATCATGACCACCGCGTCTTAATGCCCAGATTTCATCATCTGTCATATCCGCTACTAATGCTGCAGTTTCTGGATAACGACCAAAGAAGTGTTCACGGACATAAGCACCATCTTTAGATTTGAAGGTTAAATAGTCGCCATCAAGCACTTCCATCATCAATTGAGTTAACTTACCTGAGGTGTCTTTGGCAAATAATTTGTCCCAGTTAGAGCCCCACATGACTTTGATCACTTCCCAACCTGCACCCGCAAATAAACCTTCTAATTCTTGAACGATTTTACCGTTACCCGTTACAGGGCCATCTAAACGTTGCAAGTTACAGCTTACAACGAAGATTAAGTTATCTAAGCCTTCACGTGCTGCGAAGGTTAAATCACCTTTCGCTTCGATTTCGTCCATCTCACCATCACCAAGGAAAGCATAGACTTTTTGATCTTTGGTGTCTTTTAAGCCACGGTTATCTAAGTATTTTAAAAAACGAGCAGTACGGATTGCATTTACTGGACCTAAACCCATCGATACTGTAGAGAATTGCCAGAATTCAGGCATTAATTTCGGGTGAGGGTAAGAAGAAAGACCTTTACCTGGTTCACATTCCTGACGGAAGTTATTCATTTGTTCTTCAGTAATACGGCCTTCAACAAATGCACGCGCATACATACCTGGCGCTGCATGGCCTTGGAAGAAGACTAAGTCACCGCCGTTTTTATCTGTAGCAGCTTTGAAGAAGTGGTTAAAACAGACTTCATACATGCTTGCTGCAGATTGATAAGTTGAAATATGACCACCTAATTCAAGATCTTTTTTCTGGCCACGTAATACCGCCATGATCGCATTCCAACGTACAGCACTACGAATACGACGCTCAATAGCTTTATCACCTGGGTATGCTGGCTGTTCAGAAACAGGGATGGTATTAACATAAGGGGTTGTTACGCCACCTTTTGCAATGTTCACACCACCATTACGTGCCTGATCGATCACCTGATTGATGATGTAATGCGCACGCTCTGCGCCTTCGGCACGAATTAATGAATCAACAGCTGACAACCAATCTTGTGTTTCAATTGGGTCAATATCGTTTACTAAGGTATCTGACATAGTCTTTCCTTATTTTACTGAGTGAAAATGAAGTTTGGTCATGACCAAACACGAAAATCAAGCTTGTTAATCAATGTTACAAACATTTAACAAATCTTGTAAATTTTAGAAGATTTTTTGCAAGAAAGATAGTAGATTTTCACTGTTCTCACGCATTTCTTCCTGTTATTGCAATACTCTTCACGAAAAGTGCGGTCATTTTGAAAGGATTTTCTGGTTTAATTTAAAGCCTGTTTTATGTATTGCATTCACTACCCGCTTTGATCTAAAGTGTCCGCATGCTTTTAAGCTTTTTTAGAGGACAAAATATGAATACGACAACTCGCCCAATTTTTTCTCATAAACGAATAGCGCTCGTTGCACATGACAGCTGTAAACAAAATCTGCTTAATTGGGTAAAAAAACACAAGCAGGCTCTCGCCCCCCATCAACTTTATGCTACGGGTACAACAGGTCATCTATTGGAAAGAGAAACGGGGCTCAAAATCGCTTCGCTATTAAGTGGCCCAATGGGAGGTGATCAACAACTTGGCGGACTAATTGCCGAGAAAAAAATTGATATGATGATTTTCTTTTGGGATCCGATGAACGCCGCGCCCCATGATCCCGATGTAAAAGCCTTAATGCGTATCGCCACAGTGTGGAATATTCCCGTTGCGATCAACCAAAGCACCGCTGATTTTCTTTTAACATCAAGCTTATTTGATCAAGAAATTAGCATTGATATCCCCGATTATGAAGGATATTTAAAAGCTCGCTTAGACTAAACGATGATACCGTAGCCAAATAATCTCAACCTAATAAAAAAGGAGATAAATCACTTTATCTCCTTTCTAATTATTCCGTTGTTAATTACTGGCCCTGTGCCGCCATTCCCATCATTAACATAAACAACACGCCTTGAACCTGCTCTTCAGGAATCACTTGACCATTAAGTTTGAGTTCGCCCTTTTCAAGCACTAAGTTAAGCGTCACATTTTTATCATTATTCACCATAATATTTTGTGCTGCAGCTTGTTTAGCTTGCTCTTCAATTTGTGCTTTAATCAACGCTTTATCTGCTTCTGGATCTAATTGTGTCATAAGTTTTTCTGCAGCTGCTTTATCCACATGAATATTCACTGCAAAATCTGTAAACTGTTTATATAAACTCCCCGCCATTAAATCAAATTTCGGATCTTTCGCTAACGCCACATTTAAATCTAATGAGACTTTACCCTGACTATTTGAAATTGAAATAGGATTGAGTTTAATTTGAGGCTGATTATTAAAAATAGCTATACCATGATTTTCAGCCCATGAACTTAAAATTTCAGATACCATTTCCTGATTAGCATTTTCATCATCACTGACTGATTTGAAGACGGTGAAGAGTGCTTCAATTAACGCATTTACTGCATTTGCTTCAATATGGTTTAACTCGCTATTGTAAGTTAATTTTCCAAAATCCTTCCCATCAATAACTATCGAGTCTACTGCACTTTCACTTTTTAAGTTTACAAAATCACCATTAAGTGAAATATCAGATGTTCCTTTAGCCCCCTTGTAAATAATAGAAACTGTATCGTCTAAAGAATTAGTGTTAGCCATTTCGATACTTTCGGCTGAATAAACGCTTTTTCCCGTATAAATATAAGCCCACTTAGTTGGGTTGAATGAGGTTTCAAATTTCAAGCCCTTCATCTTCATTGTTACCGATTTGGGCATAACAACATCTTTGCTCTCTTCTATTTCAATATTATCAAAGTTTGAATTGAAGCTTATTTCATCTGAAACCAGATCATATTTACCCGCACGATCTTTATTAACATCGAAGCCAATGTTGATATTTGACCAAGCGACTTTATTTTGTGGAGAATTTGGATCAGTCACTTCCCCTGCGGCTAGTTCAACTTTACCTTTTGTTGCTAAGCTATAGCTAGTAGAGGCTTGATATTGAACTGGCTTATCTGATTTAAGTAAATCAAATAAAGGTTGGGTGGTTTCATTTTTACCAATCACACCTTGTGCTGAAAACATTGCTGGCATGAAATTAAATTTGGTTAATTGATCGAGTGGGAATGGACCATGATAAAGCTTTGTTGACAATGGAATAGTGAAAGTCTCACCTTCTTCAGGTAAGGAAATCACGAGTTCATCTTCCACTTGAGAGGTAAATAAACCACGGTCAAACTGTTTATTTTTATAAACAACCTTAAATGAATCAGATAAGCCTAAAGCCTGAGCTTGTTTATTTGCTAATTCAATTTGACGTAAATATTCAGTTTGTGCTTTTTCGCCTGTAAACCACGCGCCACCGACACCTACCGCACCAAGAGCCACAATCACACCTAATGCTACGACTGATTTTTTCATTTGGATTCCTTTGTTAAATTAATAGATGATTAAAATTGTCGACAATTTACCACAAAACACAAATTTTTTCTTATTTTTTCAAAATAATTTTATATTTCCCCCTTGAACTTTGTTCAGCTGGACTTATTTTGTGAAACAAGAACGGAAATGACCGCACTTTAAAAGGAAGAAAAAATTTAAATCTTGCCTCTTGAAATGCGGAAAAGTATCCACATCTTATTCATCGTAATGATTTACAACGAATTTAAAATTTACTTAGGAGTAACAAAATGGGAAAAATTATTGGTATTGACTTAGGTACAACAAACTCTTGTGTGGCAGTAATGGATGGTGATAAACCACGCGTAATTGAAAACGCAGAAGGTGATCGCACTACCCCATCAATTATCGCTTATACAAATGATAACGAAATTTTAGTGGGTCAACCGGCAAAACGCCAAGCAGTGACCAACCCGAAAAATACATTATTCGCAATCAAACGTTTAATTGGTCGTCGTTTTGATGATGCTGAAGTAAAACGTGATATCGACATTATGCCATTTGAAATCACCAAAGCAGACAATGGTGATGCATGGGTAAATGTAAAAGGTGATAAACTTGCTCCTCCACAAATTTCTGCAGAAGTATTGAAAAAAATGAAGAAAACTGCAGAAGACTTCTTAGGTGAGCCAGTGACTGAAGCAGTAATCACTGTTCCTGCATACTTTAACGATGCTCAACGTCAAGCAACAAAAGATGCAGGTCGTATCGCAGGCTTAGAAGTTAAACGTATTATCAACGAACCTACAGCTGCAGCATTAGCTTACGGTTTAGATAAAGGTCAAGGCAACAAAACTATCGCTGTTTATGACTTAGGTGGTGGTACGTTCGACTTATCTATCATCGAAATTGATGAAGTAGGTGGCGAAAAAACCTTCGAAGTATTAGCAACCAATGGTGATACTCACTTAGGTGGTGAAGACTTCGATAACCGTGTTATCAACTACTTAGTGGATGAGTTCAAAAAAGAACAAGGCGTTGACTTACGTAACGACCCACTTGCAATGCAACGTTTAAAAGAAGCAGGTGAAAAAGCGAAAATTGAACTTTCTTCTGCACAACAAACTGATGTGAACTTACCTTACATCACTGCAGATGCTACAGGTCCTAAACATTTAAACATTAAATTAACTCGTGCTAAATTAGAATCTTTAGTAGAAGATTTAGTGGCGAAATCACTTGAACCTGTAAAAGTTGCATTAAACGATGCTGGCTTAAGTGCATCACAAATTGATGATGTTATCTTAGTGGGCGGTCAAACCCGTATGCCATTAGTACAACAAAAGGTAGAAGAATTCTTCGGTAAAGCACCTCGTAAAGATGTGAACCCAGATGAAGCCGTTGCTATCGGTGCTGCAGTTCAAGGTGGTGTATTAGCGGGTGATGTAACGGATGTATTATTGTTAGACGTAACACCGTTATCTTTAGGTATCGAAACCATGGGTGGTGTGATGACTACCTTAATTGAGAAAAATACGACGATTCCAACTAAAAAATCGCAAGTATTCTCAACAGCAGAAGATAACCAAAGTGCAGTAACTATTCACGTGTTACAAGGTGAACGTAAACAAGCATCAGCGAATAAATCTTTAGGTCAATTCAACCTTGAAGGCATCAACCCTGCTCCACGCGGTATGCCACAAATTGAAGTAACCTTCGATATCGACGCTGACGGTATTATCCACGTTTCTGCGAAAGATAAAGGTACTGGTAAAGAACAACAAATCACCATCAAAGCCTCTTCAGGTTTAAGTGATGAAGAAATTCAAAAAATGGTTCGTGATGCAGAAGCAAACGCTGAAGCAGACCGTAAATTTGAAGAATTAGTACAAGCTCGCAACCAAGCAGATCACCTTGTACACAGCACACGTAAACAATTAGAAGAAGCCGGTGACAAAGTTCCAGCTGAAGATCGTGCAGCAATTGAAAGTGCATTAAGCGATTTAGAAACTGCAGCGAAAGGCGAAGATAAAGCAGCAATCGAAGCAAAACTTCAAGCGCTTGCAGAAGTTGCGCAAAAACTTGTTCAAGCGGCTCAACCACAAGCTGATGCACAACAAGCTCAAAGCAACAGCAAACCAAATGATGATGTTGTTGATGCTGAGTTTGAAGAAGTGAAAGACAACAAATAATTTCACTTTAACCTAAATCAAAGGGCGTAGCGATACGCCCTTTTGGCATATTCATTAAATGCCATTTTTCCTGACTTTATTTAAAAAGTGAAGTCAGGAAAAATAAACCCGGAGGATAAATGGCGTTAAAACTCTATCCAATCGTACAACAACGCTTAAATAACAACATAGCAAATGAGATAATCTCAACCCTTTGGCAAAACAATCTTGATAAACTACCACAAGGTCACTGTTGTTATGGCATCTATTTTAATTATGCTACGAATCACCTAGCAGACTATGATTTTGCGATTGCAAGTGAAGTAGTATTAGAGACAGATATTCCGGTGATTAAAATTGAAGATTTGAGTTTCTACGAAGTTTTTCGTTGCAAAGTAAATGAAATTTATCAAACATGGCAACTAATCTGGAAAAAAGAACAACAAGGTTTACTTAAGCGGGCTTATTCGGTGGATTTTGAAAAATACCACTCTGATGGTTTGGTAGAAATTTATATCGCTGTTGTACCACATTGCTAAGCTCAAAAGTGCGTAAAATTTTATAAAAAACGACCGCACTTTCCCCCAAAACAAACACAACTTAAAGGAAAAAACAATGAAATTCGAAACAAAATGTCTCCATGCCGGTTATAGCCCAAAAAATGGAGAGCCACGTGTTCAACCAATCGTACAAAGCACCACTTATACTTACGATTCTGCAGAAGAAATTGGCAAGTTATTTGATTTACAAGCAGCCGGTTATTTCTATACTCGCCTAGCAAACCCAACAACAAATGCTGCGGAAGAAAAAATCACGGCACTTGAAGGTGGCGTGGCAACAATGTGTACGGCTTCTGGTCAATCTGCGGTTTTCTATGCGATGTTGAATATTTTAGAAGCAGGCGATCATTTCATTTCCTCTTCTTATGTGTATGGCGGTACTTACAATTTATTTGCCCATACATTCAAAAAAATGGGTATCGAAGTGACTTTTGTGGATCAAGATTTACCGCTTGAAGAACTCAAAAAAGCGATTCGTCCAAATACAAAAGCTGTCTTTGCTGAAACCATTGCTAACCCCGCTTTACGCGTGTTGGATATTGAAAAATTTGCCGCCTTAGCGAAAGCTGTAGAGGCACCATTATTAGTTGATAACACCTTTGCTACCCCCTATTTTTGTCGTCCAATCGAATTTGGCGCAAACGTGGTCATTCACAGTACATCTAAATATTTAGATGGTCATGCTATTGCATTAGGAGGATCCATTACTGATGGTGGTAACTTTAATTGGAATAACGGCAAATATCCGCAATTAAGCACGCCAGACCAAACTTATCATGGTTTAGTTTATACAGAAACCTTTGGCCCTGCGGCTTACATTGTCAAAGCGCGTGTGCAATTAATGCGTGATTTGGGTGCAGCGCCTGCCCCACAAAATAGTTTCTTATTAAATGTAGGTATGGAAACCCTTGCGCTTCGCATGCAACGTCATTATGAAAATGCACAGGATGTAGCCGAGTTTTTAGAAAAACATCCGCAAGTCGTTAAAGTGAATTATCCTGGCTTACCAAGTTCACTAGATTACGCGCTCAAACAAAAATACTTACCTAACGGTTTGTGTGGTGTTATTTCCTTTGAGATTAAAGGTGATAAAGAAACCGCGGCAAAATGGTTAAACGCATTACAAATGACCTCACGTGAAGTACACGTAGCCGACATTCGGACTTGTGCATTACATCCAGCAACTTCAACGCACCGCCAATTAAGTGAAGCTGAATTAGAAAAAGCGGGGATTTCTGCAGGACTTATTCGCCTTTCTTGTGGTATTGAAAATATTCAAGATATTTTAGCTGACTTAGAGCAAGCATTTGCAGCAGCAAAATAAGTCATAAATTAATGAATTTACCCTTGATATTTCTGACTTCGACATTATTTTTATTCTTAGGTATGTTGTTAACGCAATACCATACAATAACAAAATAAAATTTTTTAAATTTATATTTTTAAACGGAAAACGAAAACATTATGGCAAAGAAAGATTATTACGACGTTCTTGGTGTTGAACGTGGCGCAGATGAAAAAGCAATTAAACGTGCTTACAAAAAACTCGCCATGCAATATCACCCTGATAGAACCAAAGGTGATAAAGCCAAAGAAGAAAAATTTAAAGAAATCCAAGAAGCCTATGAAATCCTAGGTGATAAAGAAAAACGTGCCGCTTACGATCAATACGGCCATGCAGCCTTTGAACAAGGCGGCATGGGAGGCGGTGGATTCGGTGGCGGATTCAGCGGTGCTGATTTCGGTGATATTTTTGGTGATATGTTCGGCGATATCTTCGGCGGTGGCGGACGCGGTCGTCAACGTGTAGTACGCGGTGAAGATTTACGTTATGACATCCAAATTACGTTAGAAGAAGCCGTAAAAGGTACAACCAAAGATATCCAAATTAATACGCTTGCTCACTGTGATAGCTGTGATGGTACTGGTGCAGAAAAAGGCTCAAAAGTTGAGACATGTCCAAGCTGTCATGGTTCTGGTCGTGTTCGTCGCCAACAAGGCTTCTTCGTGACTGAAGCGATTTGTCCAACTTGTCATGGCTCGGGTAAGAAAATTGAAAAACCATGTAAAAGCTGCCATGGCGAAGGTCGTGTTCACAAGAAGAAAAACCTTTCCGTTAAAATCCCTGCAGGTGTAGATACAGGCAACCAATTACGTTTAAGCGGTGAAGGTGCAGCGGGCGAAAATGGTGCTCCAGCAGGTGATTTATATGTGGTTATTCACGTTAAAGAACATCATATCTTTGAACGTGATGGCAATAACCTCTACTGCGAAGTGCCAATCAGTTTCTCAATGGCTGCGTTAGGTGGTGAAATTGAAGTTCCAACCTTAGACGGTAAAGTGAAACTCAAAATCCCTGCTGAAACCCAAACAGGCAAACTCTTCCGTATGCGTGGTAAAGGGGTGAGCTCTACTCGTAGCGGCTACGCAGGCGATCTCATTTGTCGCGTAGTGATTGAAACACCGGTGAACTTAAATAAAGAACAAAAAGAATTATTAGAAAAACTGGAAGAAAGTTTGAAAGGACAAAAATCGCATAGTCCGAAATCTTCAAGCTTTTTAGACGGTGTGAAGAAATTCTTTGATAACTTAGGTAAGTAAACCTAAACAAAAAGTGCGGTCAATTTTAAAACTGTTTTGAAATTGACCGCACTTTTACTTTATACGACTGAAATCGCTTTTATTTGCACATAAACATCCATGCCTTGAGCGAAATGCAATTCATTAAACGCCCATTTACTGATACTTGCCCAAACTTTATGCCCTTCCACCAACACCGCAATGTCAATGCGATTCTCTTGCGGAACGATTTGTACTATTTGCCCCCGTAAGATATTACGAATACTCGTTTGCTCAGGCTTGCTGAGAGTGAGTGACACATCGGAACTATAAATACAGACGCGCACTTTTTCATTCGCTTGATGATGTACTTCATTAATCCAAAGCTGTTGTTCGCCCAAAGAAAGAGCGGTCATTTTATAGGTTGGATTATGTAAATATACTGGCAACGCCAATACACTGCTCTGCTCCGATTCGCCTTTCCAAGGGGCAAATAACGGACTGTTCCACACATTTTCTAAGGTGTCATAGGCTTTCACTTTGCCGTTTTCCATCAGCACTACACGATCGGCCAAGCGTAATAATTCATCTAAACTGTGCGTCACATATAAAATCGGCACATTAATTTCTTTAGATAAACTTTCTAAATATTGCATAAGCTCACGTTTACGAGGCACATCTAAAGCAGAAAGCGGTTCATCCATTAACAAAATATCAGGATCCGTTAATAAGGCTCGCCCAATCGCCACACGTTGTTTTTCGCCTCCCGATAAAGTAAGCGGATAGCGTTTGAGTAACGGTTCAATACCAAGTAGCTGAACGATATAGTCAAAATCTTCACGGCTGACATGCTTCATGCCATAACGCAAATTACCTTTGACATTGTAATGCGGGAATAAACGCGCATCTTGGAATACATAACCAATTTTGCGCTGATGCACAGGGAGATTCTCACCATTCTCCACATCCACCAAAGTGCGGTCATTTAAACGAATAAATCCCTGATCAGGGTGAGTTAAACCACTCACTAAATTAATCAATGAGGTTTTACCCGAACCTGACAAACCAAAAATCGCCGTCACACCTTGAGTTGGCAGTTGCAGATCCGCACGTAAGGTCAGGCGACCTAATTGTTGTTGTACATTAATGTGTAGCATCGCCTTGCCCCAATTTTTTCTGCATCCGTTTGCTTAAGGCTTCGGAAAGCAATAAGGAAATTAATGAAAGAATCACCGCAAACAAGCAAAGTCGTGCAGTTTGTGCTTCCGCACCTGGCGTTTGGATAAATGAATACATCGCTAAAGGAATGGTTTGAGTTTCCCCCGCAATATTAGATACGAAGGTAATGGTTGCGCCAAATTCCCCTAAAGAGCGAGCAAAACCTAATACTAAACCCGCCAATACACCTGGGAGAGAAAGAGGTAATGTGATTGTAAAAAAGACTCGCCAAGGCGAAGCGCCAAGCGTTTGTGCGGCTTGCTCTAATTTAAAATCAATGCTTTCTAAGGAAAGACGAATAGCCCGTACAACCAATGGAAATGCCACCACTGCAGAAGCTAATACCGCTCCCTTCCAACTAAAGCCAAAGGATAAGCCAAACCATTGATATAAATACTTACCGATAAAACCGTTACGTCCCATGGCAACTAATAATAAATAACCAATTACCACTGGCGGTAACACCAAAGGCAGATGAATAATTCCTGTAATCAGTGGCTTACCGTAGAATTCCTTACGAGCCAGCAGCCAAGCGATAAAAATTGCGAAGGGCAAACTCCAAAGCATAGAACTCAATGCGACACTCATGCTTAAGTGAATCGCATCCCATTCCATCGAGCTTAATTGAAACCAAGAGAGCAAAATATTTCCTTGTGTATATATCGATATGACGAAATTTCTTTAGAGATAACAAAAAGGACAGTTTCCTGTCCTTTCTTTATAAAGTCTGGCTCATTATTTCACAGAGAAACCATATTCAACAAATATTTTTTTCGCTGCGCTCGATTCTAAGTAATTAAGGAAATCACGGGTATCCGCGTTGTCATGATCTTTTAAAATCGCAACGGGATATTCAACCGGTTTATAACTCTCTTTCGGGAATACACCTACTGCTTTCACGTCTTTACTCACTTTCGCATCGGTGCTATACACAATACCGTAAGGGGCTTCAGCGCGTTCAACCAAGGCTAACGCACCTCGTACGTCTTTCGCACGCGCTAATTTATCTTTAACTTGATCCCATAAATTTAATTTGGTTAATGACTCTTCAGCATATTGTCCTGCAGGAACATGCGCAGGATCACCCACAGATAAATAGCTGTCTTTTAAGCCTTTGATCCATTCACCTTTAGCAATATCCACTGAATTAACCGCACTTTTAGCCGGCGCAATTAATACTAATTCATTGCCTGCTAATACTTTTTCCGTTTCTTTTACGGTGAGATTTTTATCTGATAAATATTTCATCCATTTGTTGCTAGCTGAAATAAATAAGTCTGCAGGTGCACCTTCTTCAACTTGTTTTGCAAGAGTAGAAGAAGAAGCAAAAGAGAAAACGACGGTATTATTTGGCTTTTCAGTTTGGTATTGATCTGCAATTTGTTGTAACGCATCAGTCATTGAAGCTGCTGCAAACACAGTCACTTTTGCTGATGCAGCAAAAGATACACCCATACCCGCAATTAAAAGTGCGGTTGCAAATTTAGTTAATTTCATTATTCATCTCCTATATAAATGAAACTATATATAAAAAAATATACTACGGGTAAATTATAACTTGAATTTTTAAATAAGCATACAGAAAAACTTAAAGATCAAGTAAAATAAACAGAATTGTGTATTAGGAGGAGATGATGAAACAAACTGAAATTTTACTGACGATCAAACTTCATCAAGAATTATTTATTGATCCAAAACGTGTTCGCCTCTTAAAAGAAATTAAAGAATGTGGCTCAATCAACCAAGCGGCCAAAAACGCTAAAGTGAGCTATAAAAGTGCTTGGGATCACCTTGAGGCAATGAATAAAATCAGCCCCAAACCGCTTTTAGAACGTAATATCGGTGGAAAAAATGGGGGCGGTACCTCATTAACCACTTATGCTGAGCGTTTGCTGCAGCTTTATGATTTGCTCGAACAAACACAAGAACACGCGTTCCATATTCTGCAAGATGAGACGATCCCGTTAAACAGCCTACTTTCAGCAACAGCAAAATTCTCCTTACAAAGTAGTGCGCGCAATCAATTTTTCGGTAAGGTAGCAAGCCAACATATTGTAGACTCCCGCTGCATTGTTGCAGTAAACATTCAGGATTTAGCTCATCCATTACATGTTTCGATCACAATGCGCAGTGCTGAGCGTCTCAGACTCATTACTGAAAAAGAAGTGATGGTCATGTTTAAAGCGCCTTGGGTGAAAGTGAGTGCGACTCCATTAGAAGAAAAAAACAACCTTTTCCAAGCAACCATTCTTTCTATGCAAAATGAAGAAGCGATTTTGCAAATAAAAGACAGCTCAATTGAATTTTGTGCGAGTATTCATAGTAAAGATGGTTGGAAAGTGGGACAAGAAGTGTGGTTACATGTGGAGCCAGAACAAATTATCTTAGCAACATTGAAATAAATAGCATTCTTTAAGGGAATTTTTAATGCTTAAAAATAAAATAAAAGATGGATATTTAGAATTTTTTGAGTATTTTCAGATTGATGAAAACTCTTTCTTAAAATTTGCTCAAGATTCAATTATCTTGATCCCAAAAGAAAAAGCAGCTAAAGAATGGAGAGATTTAGTACAAAAGATAAAGACTAAAGGGCAACAAGCTTATGTTAGATCATATACTCGTAATGGTTCAGGAAATACTTTATATCAGAATCTTTATCAAAATATATTTTTATGTGATGTTAAAGTTGATCCAAGTAACAACCACTACCCAACTAAATTATTACAAGACTTGACTGAATATTATAAAAATAGTGGGAAAAAAACAAATTTAGTGAATTACCAAGTGTCCCATATATTTGGTCATACAAAAAATCCATATGCATTTTGTGCTCCTTGGAATATAGCATTTGTACCAAAGATATTAGATCCTTTTACTGGACATGAAAGTAAAGGCGAATTAACTAAAAAAATCACAATATTATATAAAAATTTAATGTTAACTAATTATCAAGAATTGATAGAGGAATATAATTCTATAATGGATAGCATTAAGAGTGATATTGAAATTTTTATTGGACAGACGAAGGTGAATGATAAAAAGATCTCAAGTTTTCATCAATCATTAAAAAATGAATTTTCAAAAATCACTTGGTAATATCGTTTGGCTCTTTGTGAAATATACTATGCTATATATTTCTTTGCTTAACACCTAAAATTATAACGCAATCTCATCAATCGAGCGTCCAAAACTCGGCAAAAAGACCTGTAAAAAATAATCCATTTCTTGACTGTGCCATTGTTCCATTAGATTTTCTAAGCGTTTTTTGGCGGTTTTAAATTCATGGTTACCATGCTCTAATTCAAATTGAGCCTTGATATAAGCACAAATCAAATCCGCTTGTTTTACTAGATGCTTTTCTTCTGGGCTAAATTGCTCACTATCTAAATATGGAGCAAAACTCTCTTGTAATTCAGTCGGGAGCAAACTAATTAAATGCAATTCTGCAGCTGCTTCAATATCTTTATAAGCATGGGTGATTTCAGAATTGAAATACTTAATTGGTGTCGGCAAATCACCGGTGAAAATTTCAGAGGTATCATGATACATCGCCATCACCGCAATACGTTCAGGATTAACTTTACCACCAAAAAAGCGATTTTTAATAATGGCTAAAGCTTGTGCCACAAAGGCAACTTGCAGACTATGCTCTGCCAAATTTTCCTTTTCAATATTGCGCATCAATGACCAACGCTGAATTAAGCGAAGACGATCTAAACAGGCAAAAAAGTGACTGGTTTTAACTTCCACAATATATCCTTAATTAGACGGGAACTCTTCAATAATCACAGGGAGATCAATCACTTTACCTAAGCGAGAAATGGTAACGATGACTTCAGTATTCGGTTTAGTATCACTAATAATTTGCATCATTTCACGAATAGACAGGTTATCTTGTTTATTTAAACGTAAAATCACATCACCGACCTGGATACCCGCTTTCGCCGCAGGACTATTCGCCGTCACGCCTGTAATCACGATACCACCATTTGAATTAGCGGTAATTTCACTTTGTACCCCAAAATAACCACGAATCACGCGTCCATCGCGAATAATTT
>CAUTFW010000023.1:0-33343 GCA_963537955.1 Parahaemophilus parainfluenzae
TTGCAGTAGTAACGAAACGTTTGAAAGATTTAGAAGTCGACGGACGTACCGTACATCACGTGGGTATTCCAATTCACTGGAATATGAAAGCCTTAAATGGTAAAGGTAATCGTGGTTTCTCCACCAACACCTTAACACCATCTTGGGGTGAAGCAGTCACTCAAACACCAGAATACAAGACATTCTTGGTAAACATTGAGAAAGCGGAGGCATAATATGGCAGGAAGTGGTCAAGGCGTTCAATCGCAAGACATTATCAAGGTCTCCGCTACGTCTGGTTTAACACCAGCACCTCAAGCGCGTGATCATAAAGTTGAAGTTGCAAAATTAATCGACGTATCCACCTGTATCGGTTGTAAAGCCTGTCAGGTGGGCTGTTCAGAGTGGAATGACATCCGTTCTGATGTTAATGCTCAGTGTGTGGGGATCTACGATAACCCAGTAGATCTCAACGCAAAAGCGTGGACGGTAATGCGCTTCAATGAAGTTGAAGAAAATGATCGTTTAGAATGGTTAATCCGTAAAGATGGTTGTATGCACTGTTCAGAACCAGGCTGTTTAAAAGCTTGTCCTGCACCAGGCGCAATTATCCAATATGCGAACGGTATCGTGGATTTCCAATCAGATAAATGTATCGGTTGTGGTTACTGTATCGCAGGTTGTCCGTTCAACATTCCACGTATGAACCCAGAAGACAACCGTGTGTACAAATGTACTCTTTGTGTGGATCGTGTTTCTGTGGGCCAAGAACCGGCTTGCGTGAAAACCTGTCCAACCGGTGCAATTCGTTTCGGTTCTAAAGAAGAGATGAAACTCTACGCAGAACAACGTGTTGCTGACTTAAAAGCACGTGGTTACGAAAATGCGGGTATCTACGACCCTGAAGGCGTAGGTGGTACACACGTAATGTATGTATTACACCATGCGGATAAACCTGAGCTTTATTCTGGTCTTCCAAAAGATCCAAAAGTTGACGTTACCGTCACCCTTTGGAAAGATGTCTTGAAACCGGTAGCAGCTGTGGCAATGGGTGGTCTAGCACTTGCTGAAATCGCTCACTACTTAGCTGTGGGTCCAAACGTTGAAGAAGACGTAGAAGATCATCACCATGAATTTGAAGAAGAAGATAAAAAAGGGGGCAAAGATGAGTAAGATTGAGATTAGCAATGATACTCGAATCATACGTCATAGAACGCCTGCTCGTTTTAGCCACTGGTTACTCGTAATCTGCTTCTTTATGACGATGTTCACTGGTGTGGCATTCTTCTTCCCAGATTTTGCGTGGTTAACTGAGATTTTAGGTACTCCGCAACTGGCTCGAGCAATTCACCCGTTCACCGGTATCATTATGTTCGTTGCCTTTATTTTCCTCGGCTATCTTTACTGGGATCACAACATTCCAGAGAAAAACGATATTCGTTGGTTAAAAGGCATCGTTGAAGTATTAAAAGGGAATGAGCACGCTGTTGCAGATAACGGCAAGTATAACCTTGGTCAAAAAATGTTATTCTGGACATTGAACTTGGCGATGGTCACTTTACTTGTAACCGGTATCATTATGTGGCGTCAATATTTCTCGCACTACTTCTCTATTCCGGTATTACGTTTTGCGATTTTCCTTCACTCTTTAAGTGCATTCATGTTGTTCACCGGTATTTTGGTACACATGTACATGGCATTCTGGATTAAAGGATCTATTCGCGGTATTGTGGAAGGTTGGGTAACCGTTCGTTGGGCGAAAAAACACCACCCGAAATGGTATCGTGATGAAGTACTTCCTAAGCTAGAAGAAGACCTTGAAAATGAAGCTGAAGGTAAAAAAGTAAAAACCAAAGCATTGTTCAAAGGTATCAATGGCTAAAATCAAAAAGTGCGGTTAAAATGACCGCACTTTTTCTTATCAATACTTAAGAGACTATTATGAGTATCAAAATCTTATCTGCAGACGAAATCAAACAAAAAAAGAATTCATATGATATTCCACCTGTTTTGTTTGCTAACCCTAAAAATCTTTATCAACGTCGTGCAAAACGTTTAAGAGAATTAGCGAAAGATCATCCATTGGCTGATTATTTACTCTTTGCTGCAGATGTTGTGGAAAGCCAATTAAGCGTATTTGAAAAAAATCCATTAGAAAAACAGTCATTCGATAACTTAAGTGAGATCGAACCGTTAAATGCTAAAACATTTAAACGTTCTGGCATCTGGATTGAATACCTTAAAGAAATTTTACATAGCATTAAACCCAAAGCGAATGAACAGGTTGTTGCTACCATTGAAAATCTAGAAAAAGCTTCAGAGAAAGAGCTTGAGGAAATGGCGACCCATCTTTTAAGCCAAGAATATAACTTAGTAAGCACCGATAAAGCCGTCTTTATTTGGGCTGCGCTTTCTCTTTATTGGTTACAACTGGCTCAACAAATTCCTCATAACAGCCGCCAAGAAGGTATCGATAATTTGCATTACTGCCCTGTTTGTGGTTCTGCCCCTGTTGCGAGCGTGGTACATATCGGTACATCGCAAGGTTTACGTTATTTACACTGCAGTCTCTGTGAAAGCGAGTGGAATTTGGTTCGTGCCCAATGCACTAACTGTAATGAACACAAAAATCTTGAAATGTGGTCATTAAACGAAGAACTTGCACTCATTCGTGCAGAAACCTGTGGTGACTGCCAAAGCTACTTAAAAATGATGTTCCAGGAAAAAGATCCAAATGTTGAAGCCGTAGCAGATGATTTGGCATCAATTTTCTTAGATATTGAAATGGAAGAAAAAGACTTTGCTCGTAGTGGATTGAATCCATTTATCTTCCCTGCAGAAGAAGTGTAATGTCTTATTTTTAGATAAACAAAGTGCGGTCAAAATTGACCGCACTTTTGCATTCTAGAGATAACATGCCATCACAACAGCATTTTCTCGCCCACCATCCGGTTTTGGGTAATAATTCTTACGAATATCAACTTCATTAAATCCCAGCTTTTCATAAAGGAAACGAGCGGGATTCGATTCTCGCACTTCAAGCCAAAGGGTTTGAATGCCTTTCTCTTTAAGCTTATTCATTAAGCCTTGCAATAAAAATGAACCGTAGCCCTTTCCTTGTTGAGTTGGATCTATCGCAATATTGAATAATGTGGCTTCATCTAATACCGTTTGGCAAATAGCAAAACCAAGTACTTGCTCTTTTTCCACTAATTTTAGATTAAGATAACGCTCGCCGACATTATTTTTCAAGGTTCCCAATGACCAAGGCACTAAATGTGCAGCTTGTTCAATTTCACATAAGCGATCCATATCGCATTCTTCAATAGGAAATAGAGAAGGCATAATGATTAAATTTGTTGGATTTGTTGCCAAAGCTCACGCTTAGCTTGGTTATCTTGCTGGAATTGTTGCCAATCAACGGAGCGATAAATACACTCTGCATTTAAGCAATAAGGCAACGTGCGGTCGATTTCATCAGCATTTTCAGCCAATAACCAATACCGCACAGAATGTTGTAAAGTAATATGTTGAATTTGATCGAAATTCAGGCAAAGGCAATCTTCTTTATTTAACTCAAGTGCGAGTCGTATATCTGAAAAAAGTGGGGCGTTAGATACATTATCTTTTGCCACCACAATAAATTTTACTTGTTCAGAAACACTCACACCGACCGCCCCTTGTAATACTTCAGGACGATAGAGCTGCCAACGGGTTATCCCCATTTCATTTAAAAGAAGATTGCGTCTATCCATAGATTAACGAGCGATAGTATCTAGCGGATAATCTCTTAAACCTTTAACAATCGCTTGTTCTTGCGCTTCAGTTGGTTTTTCTTGATACGCTTTTAAGCTACGGAAAGAAAGAATATTTTTCGCTTGATAAATCACAGCGATAAAACGTTGAAAATCTTTACCATCACAAGCATAGTAAACATCTGAAGCACTGCCAATTGTTTTTAACTCACATACTTTTTTGTTTGCATCAAGATATTTTGTCGTTAATGCTGGAACATGTGAAAGGTCTTTTAAGTAGTAGGTTTCACTAGTGATAAATTTACGATTACTACGATCTACACTTGCCGCACCACTTAAGAAACGCGGATCTTCTGATTTATCAAAGGCTTTCGTTTGTTTATAGAATTTCTCACCATTAAATGTGACTTCTTCGTTACCCTTTTTGATTCGCTCAAATTGCGCATCTAAACTTTGTGCTTGTGCAGCAGGTAATTCTACAATTGAAGTAGTTGGTAAGGTTGAAGTTTGTTGTTTTCCTCCCTTACTTTGAAGTTGTTCAATTAATTGACAGCCAGACAATAAACTTGCCATTGCGACTGCGGTGATGATTTTTTTCATAAATAATTCCTTAATAAATACGTTTAAATCGTTATCTTTTGTTAGAATAACGCGTAATTTTAACCAATAACCCACAGGATTTAAAGCGTGATTTCTCTCGAAAGCGAAGTTTTACAACGCCATCTTCCCCTTTTTAACGGTAAATCAATTCTTCTTGCCGGCGGCATTAATGATGATTTTCCTCAAATATTGCAAAAACATTGCCAATCTGTGCAGATTTGGAGCTGGTATTTTGATTATGCTAAAACCCAAAGTGCGGTCAATTTTGAGGTTGAATTTCAACCGCAAGCTGATTTGATCATTTATTATTGGACGAAGAATAAACAAGAAGTGAATTTTCAGCTGATGCAACTACTCGCCAAAAGTAAAATTGGTCAAGAAGTATTGATTATCGGTGAAAATCGTTGTGGCGTCCGTTCAGCTGAAAAACCGTTTGAACCTTATGGTGAAATTGGCAAAATCGATTCAGCACGTCGTTGCGGTTTATACCATTTTTTCTTACAAAAACAACCGCACTTTGATCTTCAATCTTATTGGAAATGCTACCAAAATGATGCATTAGGCGATCTCCGTATTTACAGCTTGCCGGGTGTATTTAGTGCCAATGAACTTGATAGCGGCACATCACTTCTGCTTTCCACTTTAACCTCACCTATTCAAGGCAAAGTCTTAGACGTTGGTTGTGGTGTGGGTGTTATTGGTTCAATGATTAAAAAACATCATCCTAAAGCAGATGTCACGATGACCGATATTCATGCAATGGCAATTCAATCCGCTCGTCAAACACTGGCAGAAAACCAGCTTGAAGGTCAGGTTATCGCAAGTGATGTGTTTTCCCATATTGAGGGAAAATTTGATCTAATTATTTCAAACCCGCCTTTCCACGATGGAATCGATACCGCTTATCGTGCGGTGAAAGAACTTATTCAACAAGCAAAATGGCATTTGACGGCAGGTGGCGAACTTCGTATTGTTGCTAATGCATTTCTGCCCTATCCCGATTTATTAGCACAACATTTCGGACAATTTAACGTACTTGCTCAAACCACCAAATTTAAAGTGTATTCCGTGAGAAATTAAGGAGAAAACAATGTTTGTAACCAGTTCAGCCATTCAAAATGGTGCATTTGAAGACAAATATGGCAAACGCGGCACACAATTTAGCCCAAATGGTATGCCGACCTACTCTATTCCATTTGAAATTCACGATGCTCCTCAAGGTACTCAATCCTTTGCAGTTGTTTTAGAAGATAAAGATGCGATTACGGCAAGTGGCTTTGTGTGGATTCATTGGCTCATTGCGGATCTTGAACGTACCGTTATCCAAGAAAATGAAAGCCAAACTGCAACAGATTATGTACAAGGTGCAAATACTTGGGCGAGTAAATTAGGTCAATTTGATATCGAAGAAGCCTCATTCTATGGTGGTATGGCACCACCAAACTGCTTGCATCGTTATGAGCTTATTGTATATGCGCTCGATACCAAACTTAACCTTAAACCGGGATTCCGTTTCAATGATCTACATTTTGCGATGCAAGGGCATATTCTAGATCAAGCTGTGGTGATGGGCACTTATGATGTTTAATCATTTATTGTTCATCCTAAAAACACCATAAAAAATGACCGCACTTCAACAAAGTGCGGTCATTTCTTTTAGGATTTTATAACGTGATTTTATTCGCGTCTTGCACTAATTTCGCATGTGCTTTTTTCTGTTCTTTCATCTTATTGCTCGTTTCACGGCGTTGAGTAGAAAGTTCCGCATTGCGAATGTTGTAATCATCTACACGGCCTTCATAGTCATCACGCATATTTTCGATAATTGCACGAACATCTTCAATGCTCATATCATCACGAATATATTGATTTAAGTTATCTAATAATAAGACACGTTTTTGGTTATCACGAATTTTGCGGTTGTTGTCTTCAATGTCACGCTTAAGTTTATTTTTTAAACGATATAAACGCACATACTCTAATACTTCTTGGAAGGATTTATTTACATTTCCCATGATCGACTCTCTCAAAGTTAAAAACAAACTTCAGGTAATGTAGCCTTTTTTTTCGTATCCGTCAAAAGCTTAAATTTAAATTGATGGATTAGATCAAAAAACTGTTTGATTTAGTTGATTATCCTATTCGGTAGTGGTAAAAATGAAGAATCTATTCAAAATAAAATAAGGAAACACAATGTCAAAAGTTTTTAATTTTAGTGCTGGTCCAGCCATGATTTTCCCTGAGGTACTACACAAAGCACAAGCTGAGCTAACTAACTGGCTTGGTCAAGGTGTGTCTGTGATGGAAGTCAGCCACCGTGGAAAATATTTTATGGAATTGATTACTCAAGCAGAAAAAGATCTGCGTGAAGTGTATAACATTCCAGATAATTATCGCGTGTTATTCCTACAAGGTGGGGCACGTGGTCAATTTGCAGCATTACCGATGAACCTAATTGGTGAGAAAGGCAAAGCACTTTATTTAAATAGCGGTCACTGGTCTGCAACCGCTGCGAAAGAAGCGCGTAACTTTGCTGAAATTGATGAAATTACCATTGTGGAAAATGGTGATCACACTCGCATTACCAACCTTGATTTCAGTGATATTGCGGAACAATACGATTACATTCACTATTGCCCAAATGAAACCATCAGCGGTGTGGAAATTTTTGATGTACCGAATGTGGGTAATGCGGTACTTGTAGCCGATATGTCATCTAATGTGCTCTCTCGCGAAATTGATATTAGCAAATTTGGTGTCATTTACGCTGGTGCACAAAAAAATCTTGGCCCAGCAGGGATTACACTTGTGATTATTCGCGATGATTTAATTGGTCATGCTCGCCAAGCAACACCATCAATTTGGAATTATGCCACACAGCGTGATGCTGATTCTATGATCAATACCCCACCAACCTTTGCGTGGTATCTCTGTTCATTGGTTTTCAAACACATTCAAGCAATTGGCGGCTTAAAAGAAATTGCAAAACGTAACGCAGTGAAAGCACAAACCCTTTATGACTACATTGATAGCAGCAAACTCTATCGTAACGTAGTGGCTAAAGAAAACCGTTCAACCATGAATGTCACATTTGTGACAGGCAATCCTGAACTTGATGCTAAGTTTGTTGCGGAATCTACAGCTGCAGGTCTTCAAGCCTTAAAAGGTCACAAAGTGTTAGGTGGTATGCGTGCATCTATCTACAATGCAATGCCATTAGAAGGTGTACAAGCGCTCATTGAATTCATGAAAAAATTTGAAGCTGAAAACAGCTAATTATCTGATTAACTAAACTCAACGTGCGGGCTGAAAGGCCCGCTCGTCTTTATAAGGAAAGCATATGCAATACATCAACGTTGCCAATCAAGGCGTAAAATCTCTTTCACCTTACCAAGCCGGAAAACCCATCGAAGAACTCGAACGTGAATTAGGCATTACTGATATCGTTAAACTTGCCTCAAATGAAAACCCTTTTGGTTTTCCTGAAAGTGCGAAAAAAGCCATTCAAGCCCAACTTGATC
Source organism: Parahaemophilus parainfluenzae (assembly GCA_963537955.1). Taxonomy (GTDB): domain Bacteria; phylum Pseudomonadota; class Gammaproteobacteria; order Enterobacterales; family Pasteurellaceae; genus Haemophilus_D; species Haemophilus_D parainfluenzae_AJ. Next base: position 7,856 of record CAUTFW010000023.1, read on the forward strand.
ATTTAACTCGCTATCCTGATGCTAACGGTTTTGAACTTAAAGCAGCGATTGCAAAAAAATTTGGTGTGCAACCAAATCAAATCACCCTTGGCAATGGTTCTAACGATTTATTAGAGCTCTTTGCTCATACCTTTGCGGGTGAGCATGATGAAGTGATTTATTCACAATATGCTTTTATTGTTTACCCTTTAGTGACCAAAGCCATTAACTCCGTCGCTAAAGAAATTCCCGCTAAAGATTGGGGACATGATTTAAACGGATTTTTGACCGCACTTTCAGATAAAACTAAACTGATTTTTATTGCCAATCCAAACAATCCAACAGGGAATTTCTTAACGGAAGCTGAACTGGATGCCTTCTTAACCAAAGTCCCTGAAAATGTGATTGTGGTATTAGATGAAGCGTATACTGAATTTACTCATCCAAGCGAACGCGTTAATTCTTTTGCATTACTGGAAAAATACCCGAACCTTATCGTTTCACGCTCTCTATCAAAAGCTTATGGATTGGCGGGTTTGCGTATTGGCTACGCAGTCTCTAATCCTGAAATTGCAGATTTATTAAACCGTGTTCGTCAGCCATTTAACTGTAATAGTCTTGCTTTAACTAGCGCGATTGCAGTGATGAATGATGATACTTTTGTCGAAAAAGTGGCTGAAAATAATCGCCAAGAAATGAAACGTTATGAGATATTCTGCCAACAATATGGATTAGACTTTATTCCATCTAAAGGTAACTTTATTACCATTGATTTTAAACAGCCTGCCGCACCAATTTATGATGCATTATTGCGTGAAGGCGTGATTGTACGCCCAATTGCAGGTTATGGCATGCCAAATCACTTACGTATCAGTATTGGCTTACCGCAAGAAAATGACAAATTTTTTACTGCACTCGTTAAAGTGCTGAATTTAGGAAAATAAAGATAAGGCGCTTTTTTCATAGAAAGCGCCTTTTTATTTATTCAGGAAAAATCTCATTTAATATCAATGCTATTCCATCATCATTATGCGAAGTAGTGACTCGATTAGCAGCTTGTTTAATTTCATCAGGTGCATTGCCCATTGCAACGCCTAATCCTACGCTTTCTAGCATATCTAAATCGTTAAAGTTATCACCGAAAGCAACACATTCTTCCATCTTCACATGAAAGTAATCTTCGAGAAAACGTACTGCATTGCCTTTTGTCGCGGATTTATGCATCACTTCAAGGAAATTCGCATGAGAACGGCAAATACTTAAATGCGGGAATTTCTCTTTCAAGATTTGCTCAATACCAATCACTTCATCCGTTTCACCAATGATTTGAATTTTATGCGGTGAATAGACCGCACTTTCATCATAAGGATCAATCTGAATACCAGTTACGCTACGTTCGTAAATCACCCATTTATTATCCACATCACGAGCGACGCAATCATCATAGGTATAATAATTGACACCCAGCGCAGGATGATCTGCTAATACTTGATTAATGGTTTGAATATCATCGGGATCAAGTTGAACCGAATAAATAGGCGTGGCGTTTTTATCTAAAATCAAGGCGCCACTAAATGCAACAATGATGTTGTAATTTTCAATGAGTTTCGCATAAGGCCAAATACCAAGCGGCGAACGAGCAGAGATTGGTGTAAACGGAATACCTTGTTTGGTAATGCGTTGAATTGCATCTAAGGTTTTAGGCGAAATTAGATGATCGGAAGTTAATAAGGTACCATCAAAATCACTGAATACGGCTTTATACATAATTGCTCCAAATCGTCATTATTTTTCGGAAAGGTAAGGGTCAGAAAAGCCTAAACCTTGCATAATTTCAGTTTCTAAACTTTCCATTTCTTCCGCTTCATCATCTTCAATATGATCATAACCCAGTAAATGTAAGCTACCATGTACAATCATATGCGCCCAATGTGCCATTAAAGGCTTTTCTTGCTCGATAGCTTCACGCTCCACCACTTGACGACAAATCACTAAATCGCCCAACAGCGGCAACTCCACTTCATCAGGACATTCAAAAGGGAAAGACAACACATTGGTTGGACGATCTTTTCCACGATAAGTTAAATTTAACTCATGGCTTTCTGCTTCATCCACAATGCGTACCGTCATTTCCACATTATCACTTTCTGGTTGCACTGCGGCGGTTGCCCATTGTAGGATTTGCGCTTCTGACGGCAAGCCTTCTGTATTTTCGCTCGCCAATTGCAGATCAATAATCATATTGCCCATGTTATTCTCCTAAATTCGTTTCATTTTCTGACCGCACTTTTTGCTCACGTTCAGCTCGACGCTGCGCAGCGATTTCTTGACGGCGGATTTCATCTTGGGCTTCCCATTCTTCGTAAGCTCGCACTACTTTTGCCACCACAGGATGTCGCACAATATCTTTACTTTCAAAGTAGTTAAAGCTTAATTCAGATACTTTACTTAACACTTCCATGGCGTGACGTAAACCAGATTTGGTGCTACGTGGTAAGTCGATTTGGGTTACATCCCCTGTAATCACGGCTTTGGAATTAAAACCAATACGGGTTAAAAACATTTTCATTTGTTCGACTGTCGTATTTTGGCTTTCATCTAGAATGATAAAGCTGTCATTGAGTGTGCGACCACGCATATAAGCCAATGGTGCGATTTCAATCACATTACGCTCCATCAATTTTTGTACACGTTCAAAGCCAAGCATTTCAAATAACGCATCATAAAGCGGTCGTAAATAAGGCTCTATTTTCTGTCCTAAATCACCCGGCAGGAAACCTAATTTTTCGCCCGCTTCCACCGCAGGGCGAGTCAGCAAAATGCGACGAATTTCTTGACGCTCTAATGCCTCAACAGCAGCCGCTACGGCTAAAAAGGTTTTCCCTGTGCCAGCGGGGCCAATCCCAAAACTAATATCGTGCGTAAGAATATTATGTAAGTACTGAATTTGATTTTCACCACGCGGTTTAATCAAACCTCGCTTGGTTTTAATTGTGGTGCTATAGACGTGATTTTCACTGCGTGACTCACTGCCTTCTTGCGATAACATTCTGCTCTCTTGCAAGGCAATATGCACATCTTCCAAATCAAGTTCTTTCACTTTCCCCTTAATTGGTGCTGTCTCTGCATATAATGCCTGGATTAATTTAGCCGCACGCTCAATTAATTGCTCATGATGAGGTTTCGGACTTTCATCGTTAGATTTCACCGTGAAAGTGAAATTATTGCGGGAAATATTGAGGTTAAATTCTTTTTCAATCAGTTTGATATTTTCATCAAATGCACCACAAAGGGATTGCAGACGAGCATTTTCTTGAGGTTCTAAGGTAAAAGTTGTCATTAAATTTCATTTTAGAATTGTGAATACTGTTTCCATTTTAGCCTAATTACGATGAATGTAAAACGGGCTTCACCAACTGATGAAGCCCGATAACCAAATTAAGGCAATTCTGGGAAAAGCATCTTAATCACATTCATTGTCAATCGCCGAGATTGTCCACTAAATGGGAAAATATGCATCATCATCATAGGATTAAAGTTTGCCTCAATCACACCCCACGAATGTAAACTCGGTTCTGCCGGCTGTTTCAAATCAGGAATAATTAAATCTACACCACAAACTGCCGCCCCCATTGCCTTGCTAATCCCTACCGCAATTTCTTTGTAACTGGCATGCATTTCATCCGTCATATCAATAGAATCACCGCCTGTACTAATATTAGAATTCGCACGTAATTGAACAAGTTGATCTTTTGCTGGAATAGAATTCACGGTTAATCCTTGCTCCTTAAGCTGCAACTGCTCAATATCCCCCAATGCTATTTTTTTCAATGGCGTACGACTGCCATCGCCCCGTAAAGGGTGATCATTTTTAGCGGCAACTAATTCAGCAACGGTATGTACGCCATCTCCAATTACATTTGCTGGAACACGTAATAAGACGGCTAACGTTTGATCACCCAGCACAAAGAAACGATATTCAGTGCCAAGTAGATAATCTTCAACCATGATCTCTTTATCTTCACGGAAAGCAATCTCTACTGCTTTTGCAAAATCATCTCTATCCGTTACACCTTGTTGGAAAATACTGATTCCTAAACCAAAATTCGTTGATTTTGGCTTAATCACGACAGCTCGATTCTCAAAAAGTGGGAAATTTTCGACCGCACTTTTCACATCGGTAAACTCGATGCTTTGCGGTACATTAAATCCTGCTTTCGCTAACACTTTCTTCGTCACCACTTTATTTTCCATAATGAGCGGGGAAATATAGCTATCGTGAGAAGTCATATTACCGTTTTTCACATATTCCAAATGATCGCCAAATTGAAGACTGATAAATTGATCGCGTTCATCTAAAATCTCAATCTTTAGCCCTTTTTGGATTGCATCAAACAATAACGCTTGTGTGGACAGTTCCATATTATCAAACGCAGTTAATGCATAAAAACGTTCAAAGGCTTTTGCTTTATTAGATTGCGCAATATCGGCCCCTAATTGTTGGTAACTGCCGACCTGTTCAATTGCCGCAACCACTTTTGCACAAAGCGTTTGGCTTGGATCCGCAAATTGTCCTAATTTGTCTTTAACAATCGTTTTAATCTCATCACTCACATTAAGTTGCTCAAGCATTTTGAGCATTTCAAGGAGGACTAATTCACCTTCTACCGCATAAACACTTTGCTGTCTTGGATCTTCCCATGCCACTTCAGCAAGACGTGCTTTGCCTAATTTTATACCTTCTTGATCAGCGGTATCATCAAGCCATGCCATTAACAAAATAAAATAATGAATGAATTTCGCGTCAGCGAGTTCCATTCCATAAGGTGCAAACGGATTGAGATCAAACAAACGAAATTCTAAATATTGAATTCCTTTTTGAAGTAAATCGCGCGCTTTTTTAGCGCCACGCAAACGTACGCTTGAGTAAAACTCTTTTTCCGCAATCAAATCACCCGATTTCACCCAGTGTTCTAACATCTCAACATACTCTTGCAAACTGTCATAAGAGACGTGGATCTTCGGATCATTCACATAACCATATTTCCCTGAACGTAAACTCCGCACATATTGATGCGGTTTAAGGGGGGAATTGCCTCTGAAATATTTATCCTCTACCGTCGGTGTTGCAGAAAACAAGTAAAGTAAAATCCATTGATAGCGTAAGAAGTTCTTCGCTATTTTTAGGTAAAAATTATTTTGAAAATCAACCGCACTTTGTGTTTCATTTTGTGCATGAAATAAGGCATCAATAAACTTAGGGTCAATTTGAAAATTGTAATGAATACCACTGACCATTTGCTTATATTTACCGTAAGACTGGACTAAATGCTCACGATAAGCCACATCTTCCTGATTATCTAATTGTGCAACCTTAATGTGATCTTCTGGTGGTAACCCTGCAGGCATACTAAAAGGGAAAATAAATTCATCCTCCGGTAAAGTTCGCAAAGTCACTTCATGAATGGCTGAAAGCCAACGTAATGTATCCTCTAATTTTTTCATCGGAGGGGTTACCAATTCCAACTGACTTTCTGCAAAATCAGTTTGAATATAAGGGTGAAAACGACGATTACCAAAAGCTTTAGGATGCGGTGACGTCACAATTGAACCATCTGCATATACCCGTTGACTTTCCTTTTCAATCCCAAACGACCCTTGCTGGAATAAGAGCTCTAAATGATGTTGTTTAATGATTTGCTGAATATTCATATCCGTCCTTATTAGAAATTTCTACTAGACATTATGGAGAAAAATCAACATAGGACGAAGTAAAAAAATAGAATGGGATATGAAATTTTGATATAAGAGAAAAATATCTGAGAATTATTTGCATTATCTCTTTTAAATATATTAGAATGGGACGAATTTTATTTTCAGAAAATGGGCGATTTGCCCGATAACATAAAGGAGTTTTCATGAAAATTAAGCACTTCCAAATTGCCGCACTAACCGGCTTAATGGTGTTTGCAGGATTCGCTTCTGCAGATATTACTGTTTACAATGGACAGCACAAAGAAGGTTCTCAAGCTGTTGCTGATGCATTTACAAAAGCAACGGGCATTAAAGTGACCTTAAACAGTGCTAAAAGTGATCAACTTGCAGGTCAATTAAAAGAAGAGGGCGATAAAACCCCTGCAGATGTGTTCTACTCTGAACAAACTGCTCCTTTCGTGGCACTCTCTGATGCAGGGTTATTAGAACCACTTTCCGCAGACACAATTAAACAAACTGCACACAAGGGTGTGCCTGTTGCACCGAAAAAAGACTGGATCGCGCTAAGTGGTCGTTCTCGTGTTGTGGTTTATGATCACACCAAATTATCTGAAAAAGACATGGAAAAATCCGTGTTAGATTATGCAACACCAAAATGGAAAGATAAAATTGGTTACGTTCCAACTTCAGGCGCATTCTTAGAGCAAGTTGTTGCGATTACCAAATTAAAAGGTAAAGATGCCGCTCTTAAATGGTTAAAAGGCTTAAAAGAAAACGGTAAACTTTATGCGAAAAACAGCGTTGCTCTTCAAGCGGTTGAAAATGGTGAAGTACCCGCTGCGTTAATCAACAACTATTACTGGTATACACTTGCAAAAGAAAAAGGTGCTGATAACCTCAAAACACGTCTTTACTTCATTCGTCATCAAGATCCAGGTGCATTAGTGACCTATTCTGGTGCAGCGGTATTAAAAGGTTCTAAAAATAAAGAAGAAGCGAAAAAATTCGTTGATTTCTTAGCAAGTAAAGAAGGACAACAAGCGTTTGTTTCAGTACGTGCAGAATACCCACTTCGTACCGATGTGGTTTCTCCATTTAACATGGAACCTTATGCGAAATTAGAAGCGCCTGTTGTTTCGGCAACCACTGCTGAAGACAAAGACAACGCCAATAAACTTATTGAAGAAGCTGGTTTGAAATAAGTTTAATTTGCTATGCAATATAGGGCGTGTAATACACGCCCTTCTGTTATTTACTCTACACTAATATTTTCAAAGGATTTTTCTGTGTCTAATCGCCCACCTCGCTGGCTTATAGCCTTAATCGTGCTGATTAGTTTGCCATTATTACTCCCTTTTTTATATGTTATTGAGCGTGCTGCAGATGTCGGATTGGCTCGCAGCATTGAATTACTTTGGCGCCCAAGAATGTGGGAATTGCTCAGTAATACCCTACTTTTAATGGTATTTGTCACACTTTTTGCCATTATTCTCGGCACGTTATGTGCATTTTTATTAGAACGTTATCGCTTTTGGGGAAAAGGCTTTTTCCAAGTAGCCATGACGCTCCCTCTTTGTATTCCGGCTTTTGTCAGTTGTTTTACGTGGATCAGTCTTACCTTCAGAGTGGAAGGCTTCTGGGGAACCATCGGCATTATGACGCTGAGTTCTTTCCCGCTTGCATATCTCCCTGTCGCGGCGACCTTAAAAAGACTCGACCGCTCTTTAGAAGAAGTGAGCCTTTCATTGGCTAAAAGCCATACTTACACATTTTGGCATGCCATTTTTCCACAACTCAAACCCGCCATTGGGAGCAGTGTATTATTAATTGCGCTTCATATGTTGGTAGAGTTTGGTGCCGTTTCTATTTTAAATTATCAAACCTTCACTACAGCGATTTTCCAAGAATATGAAATGGCCTTTAATAACAACACCGCCGCCTTACTTTCTGGCGTGTTAATGGTCATTTGTATCATTGTGGTGATGGGCGAAATTCGTTTTAGAGGTACGCAAACACTCTATCAAAGCGGCAAAGGCGTAATACGTCCGTATCCGTTGAAAACCCTCTCAGCAGGAAAACAAATTTTAGTTGTGAGCTTTTTCTCGACCATTTTTGTGCTCAGTATTGGTGTGCCTATTACTATGCTGATTTATTGGCTAACTGTGGGAAGCTCCATTGAAGGTGCGGTCGATTTTGGGGAATTTTTTACCGCCTTCACAAATTCACTGACTATATCAACACTGGGTGCAACACTTACCGTTATTTGTGCACTACCATTGGTATGGGCTGCGGTACGCTATCGCAGTAAATTGACGATTTGGCTTGATCGAATCCCTTATCTACTTCACGCTGTGCCAGGGCTTGTTATCGCATTATCATTGGTCTTCTTTACCATCAACTATGCGTATTCGCTTTATCAAACCTTTGCCATGGTTATCGTCGCCTACTTTATGCTTTATCTTCCAATGGCGCAAACGACCTTGCGTAGCTCGCTTGAACAAATGTCTAGTAACATTGAAAAGGTAGGACAAAGCTTAGGTCGTAGCAACTTTTATATTTTCCGTACCTTAGTCATTCCAGCCATGTTGCCAGGGATTGCTGCGGCTTTTGCTTTAGTGTTTTTAAACTTAATGAAAGAGCTTACGGCAACTCTATTACTAACTCCAAATGACATTAAAACACTTTCAACTGCGGTGTGGGAATATACCTCTGATGCACAATATGCGGCTGCTACGCCTTATGCCATTATGTTAGTGCTATTTTCAGGGATCCCTGTATTTTTACTGAAACGATACGGTTTTAAATAACGAGAAGATAAAAATGACAACATTACTCGACATTAAAAATTTGAATAAATCCTTTAACGGATACCAGGTTCTGCACAATATCTCTCTGCAATTAGAGAAAGGTGAAATTCTGTTTCTTCTCGGTGCATCCGGTTGTGGAAAAACCACCTTATTGCGTAGTATTGCTGGTTTTGAACAACCAACAAGTGGTGAGATTTGGTTAAAAGATCAACCTATTTTTAAAGAAAACCTCAATGTGCCAACCCAGCAACGCAAATTAGGGTATGTGGTACAAGAAGGCGTGTTATTCCCTCATTTAAATGTTTACCGCAACATTGCTTATGGTTTAGGCGATGGTAAAGGAAAAACGGAAGAGGAAAAACAACGAATACAGGAAGTGATGAAACTCACGGGTATTAGCAGCTTAGCTGACCGTTTCCCTCATCAGCTTTCTGGTGGTCAACAGCAACGTGTTGCACTTGCTAGAGCACTTGCACCAAGCCCTGAATTAATTCTATTTGATGAACCATTTAGTGCGTTAGATGAGCATCTTAGAAATCAAATTCGTTGCGATATGTTACAAGTATTAAGAGAAAGTGGTTCCTCCGCTGTATTTGTAACTCATGATCGTGATGAAGCGCTATGTCATGCGGACAAAATTGCAGTGATTCAAGAAGGGAAAATTCTCCAAATTGCGACACCTAAAACGCTCTATTGGTCACCTCAGTATTTGTCTATTGCTAAATTTATTGGGGACAGCATTATTCTTCCTGCAACATTAAAAAACGATGGCATCGCGACCTGTCAATTAGGTGAAATTGCCGTCGAAAATAAAGGAAATGGCCATACGCAAGGGAAAGTGTTATTCCGCCCTGAGCAATTCTCTCTTGCGAAAAAAATCCAAGATCCGACCGCTTCTTTTAATGGTGAGATTAAGCGAATTGAATCAAGAGGACGAGCTATCAATATTTGTATTGATGTTGGTGGTTATGAATTGAATATCAATGAAGATCTCATTAACGAATATCATACTGGCGAACAAGTCACGCTGTATTTATATGGGAAAGGGGTATTCTATAATGACTAAAAAAAGGCGGAACACATTGTTCCGCCTTTTTATATGATTTAATGACCAAGTGATTTTCGCATCTTAATGTTGAGTATTTCCACTACTGCGGAGAAGCCCATTGCAAAGTAAATGTAGCCTTTTGGAATATGGATATCCAAACTTTCGGCCATTAAACTTACTCCAACTAAAATTAAGAATGCTAAGGCTAAAATCTTTAATGTCGGATGGGTATCAACAAAATCACCAATTGGTTTCGCCGCAAACATCATCACTCCAACTGCAATCATAATTGCCAAGATCATCACTGGAAGGTGGTTTGCCATCCCTACCGCAGTAATCACTGAGTCTAAAGAAAATACGATATCTAAAATCGCAATTTGAATTAATACACCCAAATAACTGACTTTTTTCTTGTTATTCTCTTCTTCATGATGTGATTCAGGATGCATCGCTTCTTTGATTTCACCTGTACTTTTCACAATCAGGAATAAGCCCCCAAGGAATAAAATCAAATCGCGGCCTGAAATTTCCTGACCAACTAAAGTGAATAGTGGTTCCGTTAATTTCATCATCCAAGAAAGAGAAACAAGAAGTAAAATACGGGTAATCATCGCTAACCCAAGACCGATAATACGACCAGATTGGCGTTGATTCGCAGGTAAACGTCCCACTAAAATACTAATAAAAATAATGTTATCGATACCCAAGACGATTTCAAGTGCGGTTAAAGTTAGCAATGAAATCCATGCTTCAGGATCAACAAGCCATTCAAACATAATATGTTCCTATATAAAATCCGAAAGGTTGAATCATAGACAGTTCGCGTAGAAAATCAAGATTTTTCCTAACTTTTTAAGGTCTCGAAAATCTTTTCCGCTAACGCTTTAGAAATACCGGGTACAGAGGCGATTTCATCCAATGTGGCATTTTTGACACCTTGTAATCCACCTAAATATTTCAACAAGGCTTGACGCCGTTTAGCGCCTACCCCTTCAATGGTTTCTAAACCACTTTGGGTAAAGGCTTTTTGTCGTTTTTGACGATGACCACTAATCGCATGATTATGGCTTTCATCTCGAATATGTTGGATTAAATGCAGCGCAAGACTATCATCCGGCAAATGGATTTCACGATCTTGTTTGCTGATAATCAATACCTCTTGTCCCGCTCGACGATCGACACCTTTTGCCACACCAATTAAGTGCGGTCGATTTTTATCCCATTTTACATTGAGCTGATGAAAAACCTCTAAGGCACGATTAAGCTGCCCTTTACCACCATCAATAAAAATAATATCGGGAATTTTATCTTCATCAAGATCGCGGTCGTAGCGTTTCTTTAAGGCTTGCTCCATCGCGGCATAATCATCACCACCGGTAATGCCTTCAATATTAAAACGGCGATAATCTGATTTCAGTGGGCCTTCTTGATTAAATACCACGCAAGATGCTACAGTTTGATTCCCCATCGTATGACTAATATCAAAACATTCCATACGTTTAATTTCAGGCATATCGAGCAATTCGCAAAGGGCTTGATAACGTTCGTGCATTCGAGAAGATTGTTTGAGCTGAGTTGCCAAAGCTGCTTTGGCATTAATTTGCGCTAGTTGTAGATATTTACCTTTATCGCCTTTAGCGGATTCCTGTATCACCACTTTTCGGCCAGCTTGTTCAGTTAATAAGGCTTCAAGCTCCGCTTTTTCATCTAATTTATGATCCACAATAATACTATTAGGGATACTTCTGCCTTGATGGCCTTGCAAATAAAACTGCCCAACAAACGTTGCCGTTAACTCGGATAAATCTGTATTAGCAGGCACTTTCGGAAAATAACTGCGATTGCCTAATACTTTACCTTGACGAATAAACATCACCTGAACACAAGCTAAACCGTGCTGATACGCAATGGACATAATATCCATATCGTCCAAACGTTCATTAGATACGAATTGTTTTTCGATAACCGCACGAACCGCTTGAATTTGGTCACGATAACGTGCCGCACCTTCAAAATCTAAGTCTCGGCTCGCTTGTTCCATTTTACCAATGAGATAATCTAATACTTGCTGATCTTTCCCTTGCAAAAATAATCGTGCTAATTCAACTTGTTGGTTATATTCCTCATCAGTCACATAACCTGGCACACAAGGTGCTGAGCAACGCCCGATTTGATATTGCAAACAAGGACGGGAACGATTGTTATAAACCGAATTTTCACATTGACGAACAGGGAATAATTTTTGCATTAACGACAAGGTTTCACGCACTGCCCCCGCATGAGGATAAGGGCCGAAATATTCGCCTGCAATTTTTTTCGTTCCGCGATAAGAAGTAATACGAGGATGACGTTCTTTCGTCAGTAAAATAAAAGGATAGGATTTATCATCTCGCAATAATACGTTATAACGAGGCTGATAAAGTTTAATAAAGTTATGCTCAAGCAATAACGCTTCTGTTTCAGAAGAAGTAATCGTCGTATCAATATGATGAATTGACGACACCAAGGCTTCTGTTTTTTTGCTGCTTAAGTTTTTGCGGAAATAGCTGGAAAGTCGCTTTTTGAGATCTTTCGCTTTACCCACATAAATAACCTGATCTTTATCGTCATACATACGATAAACACCAGGTTCATGAGAAACATCTGAGAGAAACTTTTTAGAATCAAACATCAATAAAAACTATGCCAAAATTGACCGCACTTTTTCTAAATCTTCTGCGGTATCCACACCAACAGCCGGGACTTCTTTCGCCAATTCCACATGGATACGCTCACCGTACCACAATACACGGAGTTGCTCTAATTTCTCTAAGTTTTCTAATTGTGTTGGTGCCCATTGCACATATTGTTTAATAAAGCCTGCACGGTAAGCATAAATACCGATATGACGAAGATACGCATCAGCCAGTTGTGCCTTTGAGGTATCCGCTAATTGCATAAATTGATCACGATCGTAAGGGATTACTGAACGGGAAAAATACAACACATAGCCGTCTTTATCCGTAACGACTTTCACGGCATTTGGGTTAAATAACTCTTCCGCTTCGTGAATTTTTACCGCAAGCGTCGCCATATTCACGTTAAACTTCGCTAAATTTTCTGCCACTTGACTTACAATAACGGGTGGAATTAACGGCTCATCCCCTTGGATGTTTACAATAATTTCATCATCAGCAATACCAAGCTTACTTACCACTTCCGCTAAACGCTCAGTACCGGAATTATGTGCTTCTGATGTCATACACACTTCTGCCCCAAAAGCTTTTGCGGCCTTTTCAACTTGTTCGTTATCTGTGGCGATAATCACTCGGCTCGCACCTGATTGTTGAGCTTTCTCAAAAACATGTTGAATCATGGGTTTACCGGCAATATCTGCTAAAGGTTTACCTGGTAAGCGGCTCGATGCAAAACGAGCAGGGATAATAACTGTAAATGACATAAGCATTCCTTATTCTTTCAGTGTTTCGGCTTTCTCTGCCAATAAAACCGGCACGCCGTTTTCAATAGGATACGCCACTTGCTCAAAAGGGCAAATGAGCCGTTGATTTTCTTGATCGTATTTCAATCTTGCCAAACACCGTGGGCAAGCGATCACATCTAATAATCGAGGATTAAGTTTCTCACGCATATTTCACTCGAATAGAGTTAAACCAAATGACAGATTTTTTCCCACAATTGTGGAAGTTTTTGGCCTTGCTTTTCAGCTTCAACAATCTCCGCATCAACTGGAACATACCACCAATTCTCTTTAGCAAACGCTTGGCATTTTACGGCATCCTTTTCGGTCATAAAGAGCGGTTGATTTTCAGCGAGTTTTTCTAATAATTGAGGCTCAAAATGTTGATGATCTTGAAACGCTTTCGTATTTTCTAAACGAATATTTAAATTTTCCAACATCGTGAAAAAACGTTGTGGATTACCAATTCCCGCAATAGCTGAACCTTGGGTAAACTCACTTAGCAAGCGTTTTTCTGCCGTCACTAAATTAATCGCATAGTGAGGAACTAACGTCATAACTGCATCAGAATAAGCATTTTTTCCGCCATTAGTAATCACAAAGTCCACACTTTTTAAGCGACTTGGTAATTCACGTAAAGGCCCAGCGGGTAATACAAAGCCGTTCCCTAAAGCACGTTCTGCGTCCATTACCACAATTTCAATATCACGCTGCAACTTATAATGTTGTAATCCATCATCCGAAATAATCAGATCGCAATCCTGTGTTTTCAAAAGTAATTCGATTGCTTGTTGACGATTCGGTGAAATCACCACGGGCACATCTGTTCTTTTTACAATTAAAACGGGCTCATCGCCCCCTTGAACAGGGTCTGTTTCCGGTGTGACAAGTAAAGGATAGATTTTAGATTGGCTACCATAGCCACGAGAAATCACGCCTACACGCAATCCTTGTTTTTGTAACTCTTCAACTAGCCAGACAACGACAGGCGTTTTACCATTTCCACCAACAGAAAGATTGCCAACAATAATGACGGGTTTCGAAGATTTATAAGAAGATAAGATATTTAGGGAAAATAATGCTCGGCGAATTTGGCTAATCAACCAAAATAGCAGTGAAAAAGGCAAGAGCAACCAAGCAAGCTTTGAATTAGAGTACCAAAAAGGCATTTCATTTGTCCTATATTGATTTTGGGCGAACTCATTGGTTCGCCCTTATTATTTTATCCGCTAAACTGCATACTGTGTAATTGTTTATACGCGCCATCAAGTGCTAATAAATCTTGGTGTGTACCACGTTCTTTAATTTCACCGTGTTCAATAACTAAGATTTCATCGGCATTTTCAATGGTTGATAAACGATGTGCGATAACCAATACCGTACGATCTTTCTTCAGTTCTTCTAATGCGGACTGAATCGCTCGTTCAGATTCGGTATCAAGTGCAGAAGTCGCTTCATCTAAAATTAAGACAGGTGAATTACGCAATAGCGCACGAGCAATGGCTAAACGCTGACGTTGACCACCAGAAAGACTTGCTCCATTCTCACCAATAACGGTATCAAAACCTTGTGGAAGTTTCTCGATAAACTCCAGGGCATAAGCTGCTTTTGCTGCTTCAATAATTTGCTCACGCGTATATTTATCTTCTGCCGCATAGGCGATATTATTGGCAATCGTATCATTAAATAAATGCACTTGTTGAGAAACAACAGAACAATTCTCACGTAAATTAGATAAACGATAATCTTGAATTCTCACGCCATCTAATAAAATCTCACCTTCATCAATATCGTAGAAACGCGTCACTAAATTGGCAATGGTTGATTTCCCCGAACCTGAACGTCCCACTAAAGCCACGGTTTTGCCTGCAGGCACATTAAAAGAGATATTATTTAAGGCTTTCTCTTCTTTACCCTCATAAGCAAAACTTACATTTTTAAATTCTAAATCACCTTTTGCTGGTTCTGCTTTATATGTGCCATTATCTTTTTCAGTTTCTAAATCTAAGATAGAAAATAATGTCTGACAGGCCGCCATGCCTCGTTGAAATTGTGAGTTCACATTCGTCAAGGATTTTAACGGACGCATCATCGCTAACATGGAAGAAAAGACGACAGTGAAAGAACCTGCGGTTAAATTATGCTCCGCAATTAATGGTGTGGTTGCTAAATAAAGCACCGCGGCTAACGCCAAAGAGGCAATCACTTGCACGACAGGATCTGAAATGGCATCTGCTGTCACCATTTTCATACCTTTACGACGCATATCGTTACTCACTTTATCGAAACGCTCTTCTTCCACTAATTGACCACCAAAAGAAAGCACCACTTTATGTCCTTTTAGCATTTGTTCCGTCGCAGAGGTTAATTCCCCCATAGAATCTTGCATGTTTTTACTAAGCTTACGGAAGATCTTCGATACAAAGCGAATAAGCACCGCAATAATTGGCCCAATGACGAAAAGAACCAACGTCAATTCCCAACTGGTATAGAACATCACCACGAGCAATGAAATTAAATAGGCTCCCTCACGTACAATGGTCACCAATGAATTAGATGAAGAATTGGCAATCATTTCTGAATCGTAAGTAATACGAGAAAGCAATTTCCCCGTTGAATTACAATCAAAGAAACTTACTGGCATAAACATTAAATGTTTAAACAAACGACGACGCATAATCATCACCACTTTTCCTGATACCCAAGCCAAACAATAGCTGGAAATAAAGTTAGTCACACCACGCAACATAATCATACCAACCACAACAAACGCCATCAGTTTTAGGAAGGAATGATCTGCTTTCCCAAACCCATCATCGAGCAACGGCTTAAGCATATAAATAAGGCCAGAATCAGCCAATGCATTAAAAACGAGAGCAACAGCAGCGACAAATAAACCTGATTTAAAAGGTGAAATCATCGGCCATAAACGCTTAAAAGTTTGCGAGGTTGAGAAATCTTTATCTTGCATAGTTTGTTCTTGCATCACATTGTCTTAATAAAAATTGGCTGCATTGTACCTGTTATTTCGGGGATAATCCAATTACACGGGCAAACCAAGGTGAAAAATCCTCTCTCGCCTTTTCAATTTCAATCCCTTTTTCAGTAAATTTTAACCTTATGTGACCTGAAATAGCCGTATTTTCGACCGCACTTTGATAACGATTTAATCGTTCAATCACGGTTGGATGAGGAAAATTCCACGCATTCCATCGTCCACTTGAAATTAAGGCTATATCCGGTTTTGTCTGTGCTAGTAAAATTTCTCCAGTTGAAGTTTTACTACCATGATGTCCTACCTGTAACACGTTAATTTTGCCGAGGTTTTCAGCAAAAGATCTTTCTGTTGCCACATCAGCATCACCGGTTAACAGAATCTGATACTGTCCATCCGTGAATAAAATCACGCAAGATTGGGGATTCTCCGCCCTATCTGTTATTTGCGTTGGTGAAAGAACTTTAAAATCAAGCTCTCGCCACTGCCATTGTTTCCCCTGAAGACAAAAAGTGCGGTGCATTTCGCCATAGTTTTTACGAGAAGGTGTAATCAGTTCAATCTCTGGATAGGCGGCTAAAATCGCTTTAGCGCCGCCTGAATGATCGTTATCATCATGACTTAAAATCAAGGCTTCAAGTTCAATGCCTTCCCGTTGAAGATAAGGTAATATCTCTAATTCCGCCATAGAAGAGCCACCTATTCCACTCTGCCAAGCAGGCCCCGTGTCATACAACACACCGTTCCCCTCTTTCACAATTAAGGTTGCTAAACCTTGTCCCACATCTAACGTATCTAACTGCCATTTGGGGTTGGTGAGATATCGATATCCAAACGAACCAATACAAACACCAAAAACAAGAATTACACCCAATAGAACTTGTTTATAAGCTTCTGGCGATAAGATTTTTGTGCTGTTTAATGTGAAAAATCGACTTGATTTTAGCGGTGTGTTTTTTGTTTTCCCTTGAGATGCAAAATACAAACCATATAACATTCCGCCAAAAACAAGGCTTAAAAGTGCGGTCAGAATGAGAGATAAATTAATCGAAATCGGCATATACGAGCCTTGGAAAAAACTGAGGCATTGTGTAATACCTTGAGCAATCACATTTGCAAGATGCCAAGAAGAAAATGCACCATGGGTTAATACAGCAAAGAGAATCAATGGCACAAGTAAGAAGCTATACAAGGGCACCGCAATTAAATTCGCCAAGAATCCATTTAACGCCAAGCCATTAAAAAAGAAAAGCTGAATGGGCGTGAATAAAATTAGCAGCCCTAACTGCAAATGAAACAAGCCTAAAATCCACCGCACTTTGCGGGATAATTTTTGATGTCGCCATTCAATGATTGATAAGGGAACATATCGGTACCACACAATCAGACAGGTAACGGCACCAACTGAAAGCCAAAAGCTCACCGAAAGTGGCATAAGCGGATCGCAAAACAACAAAAATGCCACTACCAAACACAGCATTTGCGAAGGCGCGTAGTATCGTCGAGAACATTGAAGGATGGCAATAAAAAGCAATGCCATCATTGCACGAAATGTCGGTAAACTAAATCCGGCTAAATAGGCGTAACCTAAGGCAATCAACACGCCAAAGCAAAGCGGAAACCATGGCGAAATAAAGCGTGTTGGTAAGAGTATTTGCAATAATCGAGCAAAGAAAAAGCCTATCCCCATTGCTAAACCGATATGTAACCCTGAAATAGCAATTAAATGTGCTGTATTCGTTTGTTGGTAAATCAGCCACGTTTTATTATCCAGCCAAGCCCGCTCGCCAAATGCCAATGCGATAAGTAAACCTTGTAAAGAAAGACCTTCCGTCTGCTTGAGGCTATTCTGTAGAAAATCTATGCGGAAAGAAAAATCGTCTCCAATTTTGACCGCACTTTTCACATTCCCTACGGCAATAATCCTTTTAGAAAAATACCATTGTTGTCGATCAAATCCCCCATGATTTAGTCTTGCAGAAATAGGACGAAGACTTACATCCGCCCGCCAAATTTCACCTACTTGTGGCTTTTCTAGCGCTTTCCAATTAATAAAAATTTGTTGTGCTTTTCCATCAAATAAAGACGTTATTGCAACCAACGTTTGATAATCTTGCTGATGAAGAATTTCTGAAATGTGAAGATCTAAGGTGATTTTATTTGGTGAACTTGAAATTCTCTCTGCTTGTCCCAATAACGATAAAGCTGGTGAATGCGCATAAGCCAAAGTAATCAAAAACAAGATAGCGCTCATGCAAAAATTTCTGGCTTTAAAATAATTGAACCAATGGAAACAAAGTGCGGTCATAACCAACATTAAAATGCTCAACCCTGCCTGTTGCCAAGTGAACAGTAAAAAATCTGGCACGACAAGCAAGGATAAGGCTGAGACAATGAGCATCATGCACAGCTGAAATAGCGTGATTTTCATGTTAAGTATGATTTATAGCGAGAAAGTAAGGCAAACTAGCCTTAACCTCATAGATAAGCAAATAAACATGCTGTTTTTTGCGATCACGATCGCAAATTTGAAATTTCTAAGCTAAATTTATTTGCTAAATAGGTGAAGTTCTGCTATTTATATCGCCCTTAAAAAACAGGGTTCTTATGTCAGCTATTTTTTAGCCAATAAGAATCAATCAAAACAACAAGACAGGAAGTCGTTAAAATCTTTACTAAATTAGGAGTTATCAATGTCTAAGGCATCTCTAAGTTTGCTGGATTTAGCCGGTGTTAAGCCTTATCAACCAAAGAAAGATGAAGAATACATGAATGAAGATCAGATTCTTCATTTCAGAAAAATTTTAACTGCGTGGCACGAGCAAATTGTGGAAGAAGCATCAAGAACTGTTGCTCATATGCAAGATGAAGCGTCAAACTTCCCAGATCCTGCTGACCGTGCGACCCAAGAAGAAGAATTCAGTCTTGAATTACGTAACCGCGATCGTGAGCGTAAATTAATGAAAAAGATTGAATACACATTGAAAAAATTAGATACCGATGATTTCGGTTATTGCGATTCTTGTGGCGAAGAAATTGGCATTCGTCGTTTAGAAGCACGCCCTACTGCTGATCTTTGTATCGATTGCAAAACCCTTGCTGAAATTCGTGAAAAACAAGTCGCAGGTTAATTGATTCAAATAACCCAACGAAAAGTGCGGTCAAAAACAACCGCACTTTTCGTGTTTTTATCAAATGCGCATTTAACACAGAGAATGGAGTAAATTATTCTTACTTATATAAAAAATTTATTTGGTAAAAAAACTAAAAAAGAAACTGAAACCAATATAAATTCGCCCGTTCCCAAAACGGCGTCAAAAAGCAAAAAATCAAACGTTTCAAAAACAGAGCGTTCACAACCCAAGATCGCCCCGTCCTCTTCTCACCATAAAAAAACCAACACACAAGCATCTCGCTACGACAAATATAGCGTGAAAGCCTCTCATTTGGGCATTAATCCACGTATGTTTAGCCGTAATGCCATTACCGTGGTAGAAAAATTGCAACGTCAAGGTTATGACGCTTATATCGTTGGTGGTTGTTTGCGTGATTTATTGTTGGGTAAACATCCAAAAGATTTTGATGTGGCAACCAATGCACGTCCCGACCAAATTCAAGCGGTATTCCAACGTCAATGCCGTTTAGTTGGTCGTCGCTTCCGTCTTGCGCATATTATGTTTGGACGCGATGTGATCGAAGTGGCCACATTCCGTGCTAGCCATTCAGATGCGCGCAGCGAAAATCAAGCAAAACAAAGTGATGAAGGGATGTTATTACGTGATAACGTGTATGGCACCATTGAACAAGATGCGGAGCGTCGTGACTTTACCGTAAACGCCCTTTACTACAACCCGCAAGATAATACGTTGCGTGATTACTTCAACGGAATTGATGATCTGAAAAACGGAAAATTACGTCTGATTGGCGATCCCGTTACCCGTTATCAAGAAGATCCTGTGCGTATGCTACGCTCTGTGCGCTTTATGGCGAAATTGGATATGTTCTTAGAAAAACCAAGTGAACAGCCCATTCGTGAGCTTGCGCCATTGCTTAAAAATATTCCACCGGCGCGTTTATTCGATGAAAGCTTAAAATTATTGCAATCTGGCAATGGCGTAAAAACCTATAAATTACTTCGCCAATATGGCTTATTTGAACAGCTTTTCCCAAGCTTAACGCCTTATTTCACCGAAAAAGAAGACAGCCTTGCGGAACGTATGATTTTAACTTCGTTAAATTCAACTGATGAACGTATTGCCGATAAATTGCGCATTAATCCAGCCTTTTTATTTGCGGCATTCTTCTGGTATCCATTACGCGAAAAAGTGGATGTGCTGAAAAATGAAGGTGGCTTAAACAATCACGATGCCTATGCCCTTGCGGCAAATGAAGTGCTTGACCAATTATGCCGATCATTAGCTGCACCTCGTCGTCATACATCCGTCATTCGTGATATTTGGATGTTGCAATTACAATTGCTTAAACGCACGGGTTCTCACCCTGCTCGCACAATGGAACATCAAAAATTCCGCGCAGCCTTCGATTTATTGGCGATGCGTGCTGAAGTAGAAGGTGGCGAAACCGTTGAATTGGCTAAATGGTGGCATGAGTACCAACTCAGCAATCAAGAACAACGTCGCCAGTTGGTTCAAGAGCAACAAAAATTGCATCCAGCGTCAAAGAAAAAATATTATCGCAGACGTAAACCTAAGGCGGCTAACTAATGGTTCAAGTGTATATCGCCCTTGGCAGCAATTTAAATACGCCTACAGAACAATTAAATTCGGCATTAGAGGCAATTTCTTCGCTGCCTAATACCGAATTAAAATCTGTCAGCGGATTTTATCAAAGCAAACCATTAGGCCCGCAAGATCAACCGGATTATGTGAACGCAGTGGCAATGATCGAAACCACTCGCCCACCTTTAGCCTTGCTTGATGAATTGCAACGCATTGAAAATGAACAAGGTCGCGTGCGTTTACGTCGTTGGGGTGAGCGTACACTGGATTTGGATATTCTGCTTTATGGTGATCAAATCATTCAAAATGAACGCTTAACGGTGCCTCATTACGATATGAAAAACCGCGAATTTGTGATTGTGCCGCTTAATGATATCGCACAAGATTTGGTTTTACCGGAAGGCGAAAAAGTCTCCGATTTGGTGAAAGCGTTTGAAAATCATCAAATGCATAAAATCAAAAACAGCGAGAAAATTGACCGCACTTAACTCAAAACAAAAGGGCTGATATTCACTATCAGCCCTTCTTTTTTACCTATCAAGCTAGGCGGCAACGGAAACAAAGATTTCTGTGCCGATAATCACACAAATAAAACCGACCAACATTGGGACAGACATACGTTTTACGATTTCAAATGGTGAGATTTTTCCCATCCCTGACACAGCCACAACCACACCAGAAACCGGTGATAAACCACGACCCAAGTTAGAGGCTTGTAACATTGGAATTGTTAAGAACGCTGGGTTGACGCCCATTTGAGTGGCTAATTTTGGAATTAATTCTGCAAAAGCATAGAACGCCGCGTTACCAGAACCTGTCGCCATGGTGGCTAAAATGGTAATCACCGCAAGCACTAACATCATAAAGAATGCTGAACCGCCGAAGGATTGTGCTGAGTCGATTAAATTAGTGATAAAGCCGATTGTACTTAAACTTTGTGCAAATACACCTGCCGCCACTAAAAGCATCACCACACCCGCAAAGG
Organism: Parahaemophilus parainfluenzae; assembly: GCA_963537955.1. Classification (GTDB taxonomy): domain Bacteria; phylum Pseudomonadota; class Gammaproteobacteria; order Enterobacterales; family Pasteurellaceae; genus Haemophilus_D; species Haemophilus_D parainfluenzae_AJ. The sequence goes on from CAUTFW010000023.1 coordinate 29,581, forward strand.
CATCTGCCATACCGCGATATGCCACCACAAGATTATCGAAGGTTTGTTTTGCGTTGAAGCTACGTAAGAAATCCACTACTGCAGTAATGATAAAGCAAAGCACCATCACGGTAACAATGTGTAAATTTGGTAAGCCCCATTTACCGTCAAAAATCAATACGCCAATAATGGGCAATAATGGCAAAATCGCATAGTAATTTGGTGCAGTGGTTTTAATTTCATCTGCATTCAAACGTTCTACTTGCACGCCTTCTTTTTTATCTAAATAACGCTGCCAGAAGAAGTGTGCGACAGCAATCCCTAAAATCGCAAAAATGGAAACCGGCAATGCAGTGCCAAAGGCAAACTCACCTAAAGGAATTTTTGAAATTTCAGCAGAAAGCACCACATCGCCCGAAGTTGGGGAAAGAATAATCGAAATTGGCGATGCACAAATTGCAGCTGCCGCTCCACGTGAAATCCCTACGTTTACCATGACAGGGAATAATGTTGCCATTAATAACACGCCTAAACCCGTTGCAGATGACACAGCAAAAGACATTAAACATGCAAGGAAGTAAGCAAACACCATTAAAATATAAGGTGAACGGATATTTTTCAGTGGTTTTGACACCAATTTCACCACCACATCGTTCGCGCCAAGATGAGTCATGTACACGGAGAAACCACATAACACCATGATCATCAAGCCTAAACCGCCGCCACGATTACCGAGTAAATATTTCACATATTCTAAAATATCAAAATAGGTGGAACCGGTGCTTTTCACGCCTTCCGGTAAAATCGAATGTCCCATCAGTACTGAAATGAATAACAAGACCAAGCCGCCGAACATCAACACGCCAGTCGCTGAATAGCCTTTCACAATATAATAGGCCACCAAGACAATGGCAATCAAACCTATAATCAGATCCATAATTTACCTCTTTATTAAAATAATAATATCAGCAAGATAGCGATTGAATTGAGAGTTGTAAATAAGTTCAATACGAAAATTTGAGGTAGATCACAAAAAGAGTTTTGGGGAGAAAATGCGGTTGGTTTTGGAGGTGTTTTTTTAGGATTTAAAATGTTAAAAAAAACAACACATATATTTAGCTCATTAACTTGCTAGCAATCTTGAGATAAGTAAGCTGGCATACCAAGTTACGAATAAAGTAACCGCACACTTATATGAATATCTGCATTACTTCAGAAATATTATTTAATTGATATATTTAATTCCAAAGTATAGCCATTATTGCTTATAAAATTCTCTTTAGTAAAATTTATAATATAATTATCTACTTCTATTGATAAAGGAATTTTCATCAAACAATCACTTATTTGAATAGATGTAATCTTTGTTGAACTAACTAGTAAATGATCAAATACTCTTAAAATAGTATTCCTTGTAAATTCTGATATCGATACATTATTAATATCAACTTTTAATTTTAATTTACTAACAACATTTTCATTCCCATATATATAATATGTAATGATATCCGGAAACAGATTATCCTCTTCTATGACTAATGATCTACTATATGCCCACCATTTACCATCATAATCAGAATGATAATCATTAGTTACCAAATTATCCTTTTCTAGAAATTTTCTAGCCAAATATGGAGACCATCCTTTATTTGAAGAAACAAAAGGGGGATTAGATTCCAGATCTTTTAATTTTTTTATATCACATACACTTTTTTCTAAATCAACTTTACTTGTCACCTGGTTCAGTCTGACATTTCTGTTCCACCGTCTTAAGTAATCAACATTTAACTTAAACGATTTTAAACTTAATTTTTTTGCATATTTAAACAATTCGTCATTATTAAAATGTATTTTCAAAGATGAGAATACTCTCTCATACTCCATATATATAGATAAGATATATAAAAAAGGAATAAATATTAAAGATAAAATCACCGGCAAAAATAATTCTATAAGGTTAATCAACAACCAATCAGCATTAAATAAAGAAATTGATAAATATATTGAATGTAAAAAATATGCAACCACCCAAAAAACAAAAGCAATATTAATAAGAAGTCTTACCTTAACATTATCCTTACTCAAAATATTATAGTTAATATATACAGACAATAATACTGAGATAGGAATCATAATAAACTCTATAAAAAATGAAAAAGAGTAGAGTTCAATAACAAATGTCAAAAAAAACACTAATATTAATATTTTCCTTAAACAAGGATAGAAAATATTTCTTTTTATCCTCAGCCTTACTAACTCCTATAATCATCGTAACTATTGAGAATGCAAACCATGTTAAGGTTGTTTTTATATTATTCCATTGCCAAGCATTCATCTTATATAAAATGAATACGCCAATACTCATCCATATAGCAGATAAGGCTACTACAAACAAAATCTTCTTATCAAAAAAGCATTTAATTACGTTACAGAAACTATCTCTTACATCTCTATGATAATAAAATAAGCATGTAAATAAGATTACAATCCATATTACTGTTGCTAATTCTCTATTATTAATATCCATATTAAAAACTTAGGTAATTGAATTACTGCTAACTCCTTTAAAAAGTTCCAATAACATTCAAAATCCGCTTATCCGACACCTGATACTTCGTGCCTAATTGCTGCGCAAATAAACTCACGCGCAATTCCTCAATCATATAGCGAATTTCCGCGACTTCATCAGAAATTGGTTTAGATTTTGGCAGTTTAGCCAGTAATTGTTGGTAAGCCTGTTGCACTTGTTCCACGCGTAGCATCGCAGCACGGTCTCGATTTACATCTTGAGCCAATTTATCTATGCGTTTATCCACGGCTTGCAGATAACGCTGTAAATCCGGTAGGCGATCATAACCGCTCTTTTGCACAAAACCTGGATAAATTATCCCGCTTAATTGCGCCTTAATATCGGAAAAGGCAAAGGCCATAGTGAAATCCATTTTGCCTTTTAAACGTTGGTTTAAGGCATGGTTAAGGGAGAGAATTTGCTCCACTTTTTGTGCAATATCTACGGTCACTTCGTTAAGGTTTTCCCGCACGAAATCACGCAATTTTTCAAAGTCTGCTTCATCCCAAACAAAGCCGCCAAAATCGACAATCAGTTTATCCACAGCACAAGCGATACAGTCATCAATCAAATCCAACACGCGACCGAACGGGGTAAAATACAGCCCCAATTTAGCTTTATTCGGCAATTTTTCATGCAGATATTTAATCGGTGATGGCACGTTGAGTAGCAACAAGCGGCGCAGACCTTGTTGCATTGCCACCGCTTGCTCAAACTCTGTTTCAAACAGTTTGATACCAACCGCATCTTTTTCATCTACAATGGCCGGGAACGCTTTGACGCTAAAACCACGTTGTTTTTGTTCATAACATTGTGGCAGCTCCGCAAAGCTCCAAATATGCAGCCCGCTTTGTTCAATACCATCATCTGCCACAGCAGAAATACTTTCTTGCACGCGATCTTTTAAATTGAATTTCAGCTCATCCAAATTCATGGATTCGGCAATTTTCTTACCGTTTTCATCCACAACACGGAACGTCATTTTCAAATGGCTTGGAATTTGTTCCCAATTCCAATGTTCCGCCTCTACGGTGACGCCTGTCATACGACGTAATTCATAAATTAGCGTATCCAATAATGGCTTTTCCAACGGCACGGCTCGATTTAAAAAAGCTTGGGCATAATTAGGTGCCGGCACAAAATTACGGCGATAGGATTTCGGCAGAGATTTAATCAGCGCAATCACCAGCTCTTCACGTAAGCCTGGAATTTGCC
>CAUTFW010000024.1:0-26677 GCA_963537955.1 Parahaemophilus parainfluenzae
ATATTAAATCAAATGGATTGAAGCCGATGTCTCGTCAATATGTACATTTATCTGAGGATGTTGAGACCGCAACATTGGTTGGAAATAGAAAAAAAGGGGAGACAATTCTTCTAAAAATTGATACAGAACTAGCACAATCTAAGGGTATCAAATTTTATATTGGCAATGAAAAAGTCTGGTTATCAGATTACATTTCGCCTGAGTTTATAAAAGATAATTAATGATTAAGCATATTTGCATTATGTGATCATTTTTGCGGTGAAGTTTCGCCAAATAGCGTAGAATGGGCATATAAAAATAAGGAGATTTAACATGCAACAAAAAATTCAACAAGCATTAGCCGATTCGCCACTTTCAAATGCAATTCTTGCTGCATTAGAAGAACAAGAATGGAAAGGTTTTTTACCAGCTGAAAAAGTGCGGTCAATTTGTAATGAATTTAAGCTTACGCCTGTTCAATTAGGTTTGACACTTTTGCCCGTAGCAGCTTGTTATAGCCACACACCCATTTCAGAATTTCATGTTGGAGCGATTGCGATTGGTGAAAGTGGTGATTTTTACTTTGGTGCGAATCAAGAATTTCAGGGGAGTAGCATGGCTCAAACCATCCATGCTGAACAAAGTGCAATTAGCCATGCATGGTTACGCAATGAACCTCGCATCACAGATATCGTGGTTAATTACACGCCTTGCGGTCACTGCCGTCAATTTATGAATGAGCTTTATCAAGCGGATGATTTGAAAATCCATTTGCCACATAGCCAAAATAATCCACTTCCTCAATATTTACCCGATAGCTTTGGCCCGAAAGATTTAGGTGTTGATTTGCTTCTATTAAACAAAGAAGAACAAGGCTTAACATTGACAACGGAAGATGAAGTGGCAAATAAAGCGATTTTAGGGGCAAATCGAGCACATTCACCTTATTCTAAAAGCCCTCATGGTGTAGGCATTTTATTTAAAAATGGGGAAATGATTTGTGGTCGATATGCAGAAAATGCAGCATTTAATCCAAGCTTGCCTGCTATGCAAACAGCGATTAATTTTGCTTATTTAAATCAATTGGATGTATCGAAAATTGAGCGCGTAGTATTTGCAGAGAAGCCTTTTCGTTTAAGTCATCGTAAGATGGCAGAGCAGTTATTGAAGAGCCTCTGCAAGGTGAAAATGGAATATATTAGCCTTTAAAGTGCGGTCAAAAATGAATTAGTTTTAAGCTAAAAGAAAAGGCGAACAGAGATAACCTCTCATGTTCGCCTTTCTTTTTACTGATTTTATGCTAATTCAGCACGTAATTTTTTCGTGATATCAACCATCACTTTTAATGCCGAAATTGTTTCTGGCCAACCGCGTGTTTTCAAACCACAATCTGGATTTACCCATAAACGTTCTTTTGGCACCACTTGCAACGCTTTTCGAAGAAGATGTTCAATTTCTTCTGCTGCAGGTACTCGAGGGCTATGAATGTCATATACGCCGGGACCAATATCATTCGGGTATTTGAAATCACCAAATGCGGTGAGTAATTCCATGTCAGAACGAGAGGTTTCAATAGTAATGACATCAGCATCTAAGGCAGCAATAGCCGGTAGAATGTCGTTAAATTCGGAATAACACATGTGCGTATGAATTTGTGTATCATCTTGGCAACCCATTGAGCTTAAACGGAAGGCTTCGCCCGCCCATTTCAAATAAGCATCCCAATCTGCACGTTTTAACGGTAAACCTTCACGAATAGCCGGCTCATCAATTTGAATCACTTTGATGCCTGCCTTTTCTAAATCTAATACTTCATCAGAAAGTGCAACCGCAATTTGTTTACAGACCGTTTCACGAGGAATATCGTTACGCACGAAAGACCATTGTAAGATCGTGACTGGCCCCGTCAGCATGCCTTTCATCACTTTATTTGTTAGGCTTTGGGCATATTGCGACCAACGTACCGTCATTGGTTCTGGACGAGTAACATCACCGTAAATCACTGGTGGTTTCACGCAACGTGAACCGTAACTTTGTACCCAACCAAATTTGGTGAAAGCAAAACCATCAAGTAGTTCTCCGAAATATTCCACCATGTCGTTACGTTCTGCTTCGCCATGTACCAATACATCTAAATCTAATTTTTCTTGCTCACGTACAACAAATTCAATTTCTTTTTTCATTGCAGTTTCGTAATCCGCTAAGCTAAGTTCGCCTTTTTTGAAGGCAGCACGGGCATGACGAATGGCTGTCGTTTGTGGGAAAGAACCAATATTCGTCGTTGGCAGAAGTGGTAAATTTAACCATGCATTTTGTAATTTAATGCGTTCCGCAAATGGCGATTTACGTTGGTCAGCATTTTTTGGTAGATTTGCTAAACGTTCTGCGACACAAGTGCGGTGAATTTCACGCGAGTTTTTGCGTGTATCCGCAGCTGCTTGAGAAGCAGCTAATTCAGCTTGAACCGCTTCACGGCCTTGCTCTAGTGCAGTCTTAATAACACGTAATTCTTGAATTTTTTGTAACGTGAAAGCCAACCATTGATAAAGCTCAGGCTTATTTGCTTGGAGTTGCGTTTCAACTTCTAAATCATAAGGTGTATGGAGGAGAGAACAACTTGATGCAATCCATAAACGCTCACCTAATTTCGCTTTTAATGGTTCAACCACGTCTAAAACTTGATTCAAGTTTGCACGCCAAATATTACGGCCATCAATGATGCCTACAGATAAGATTTTGTCATAATCTGCAAAGGCAGCAAGTTGTTCTGGTGCGCGCACTAAATCGATGTGTAAACCTGCTACAGGTAAGGCTTTTAACAAATCAGCATGTTCGGCCACAGAGCCAAAATAAGTCGCAAGCAATAATTTCGCTTTCACCTGTTCAGCAAAAGTGGCGTAAACCGCTTTATAAGCAGCAATCCATTCTGCAGGTAAATCTAAAGTGAGAGCAGGTTCATCAATTTGAATGTATTCAACACCTTCTTCAGCTAACGTATTTAAGATTTCAACATAAACTGGCACGAGTTTTGCTAATAAATCAAAGCGATTAAATGCAGCACCTTTTTCTTTACCTAACCAAAGGAAGGTGAGTGGACCAACGATTGTTGGTTTAACTTGATACCCAAGCGCTTTAGCTTCACGAATTTGTGTCACATAATGTTCTGGGTTTGCTTTAAATTGCGTTTCTTTATGGAATTCTGGTACAAGATAGTGGTAGTTGGTATCGAACCATTTTGTCATTTCAATCGCAAATTGGGTTTTATTGCCACGCGCCAACTGGAAATATTGATCGAGTGTTAAGTTTTGGCTATCAAAACCAAAGCGAGCAGGAATTGCACCTGTTGCTACTTGTAAATCTAAAATGTGATCGTAAAGTGTGAAATCAGCCACCGCGACAAAATCGGCATTTGCCTTGGCTTGGTGTTGCCAGTTAAGTTCACGTAATCTTTTTGCAATATCTAATAAATCCGCTTCCGCAATTTCGCCACGCCAGTAACGCTCTTGAGCAAATTTAAGTTCACGCTTTGCGCCTACACGCGGAAATCCAGCCAAATGAAATGTTGTCATAATTAATCCTTCTATTGTTTTGTTTGGTTTAGACGTCTAAACGTCTGTTCATATATAGAATGCAATAGAACTTTAAATTACACAACTTCATAATTTTCAGCTTTTAAATGAATTAAATTAATAAATAAAAAGACCGCACTTTAAGATTTCTAAAAAGTGCGGTCTTTTTTGTATGAGATTTTATAGTGTTATAAGGCGGTAACGAAAGTAATCAAACCAAGTACGACACCAGGCGCATTTGCTAATGAAATAGGCAAATCGCGTTTTTCTTTTAGCAAGCCATAAGCCACCCATAAACTACAGTTAATCATCGTGGCAAAAGGTTGTAACCAACCACCTTTTTGACCTGATAGATTTAGACCGATTTGTTGTAGATAAGAGACATACATGCAAACAGAAGTAAATGTTGCGACATAGCCTAAAATAGTAATAAAACGTTGATTTGTCATTTGCTCTCCTAAGTTTAACAGAATAATCCGAAAGTAGATTATTAACTAGAAATTTATAATATTTGAAAATTATACAATATAATTAATTAAAATTCAATAAATAGCAAAATAGAGCAAAGATCGTTTCATTTTAGTTAAGGATAAAATGCATTTTATTAGGAGGGGAATAAAGAGATTAGAGAGAAAAAAGACAAAAAAATAACCGCACTTTAAAGCGCGGTTATATAGGATTCTGAACAGTTTAGTTGAGATTATTCAACACCAACCATTACAGAAGTTGCTTTGATAATCGCATATGCTTCTTTACCAACTGCTAAACCTAATTCTTTTACCGCATCGATAGAGATGGTAGAAGAAATAATGTTACCGTTACCGATATCAATGTGTACGATTGCGTTCACAGAACCAGTTTCGATTGATTTTACAGTACCTTTAAGTTGGTTTCTTGCACTAATTTTCATTTAGCATTTCCTTATGTTTAAGTTAAAAAAGAGTGGGTATTATATAGATAAATATATAAATTGAAAATACTACTTAATAGGTGATAACCCTTTTAAGATTTGCTCAGCATTTTCTTTGCTTAATGCATAACCGTAATACTTTTTATAGAAGGCTTGTGTTTTTTCCACCATATTCAAATCTTTAAATTGCTCAGGATGGAAAAGTTGAGCCGCCCAAAGAATTTGTAAGGCTTCTTCTGCACTATAGCGATCCCATGGGAACGTGCCAGTTGGGTTGGCATAAATACGATTATTTTTGACCGCACTTATTGATTGCCATGCTGGATCAGCTTTAATTTTCTCGATTGCCGCTTGTGCTTTATTGCCGCTGCTGCCGATAATAATGACATCTGGATTCGCTTGAATAATGCTTTCTACCGTGACGGTCACCATATTGGCTTCATCGGGTAATACACTTTTACCGCCAGCTAATTTAATCCATTCGCCGATCATGGATTTTCCACCATCAATCATCAACAAATCAGAGCCTTTAGTGATATGTAACACCGTTGGGCGTTGTTCATCTTTTAAGCCTTTAAGACGACTTTCTACAAATTGAATATTGCCTTCTAATTCTTTAATGTAGTTTTCTGCAATTTCAGGGGCTTTATCACCTAACACTTCAGCCGTGATACGCACGGTTTTCTTCAAACCATCAAAATCTTGGAAACTCACTCGCACGCCTTTCAAGCCAGCTTGTTCTACTTCAGTTAACATGGATTTTTTCGAGAGCAATACCGCATCCGGTTTGTGGCTCAATAGTTCTTCTGTTTGAATGGTTTCGCCATTGGTTAATACCGGTACATTTTTAATATTTGGATATACTGCGCTATACCAAGGGTTCGCGGCGATGGTCGTAGTGGTACCGACTAATTTATTCGCACCACCTAGTAACAAAACAATTTGGTTATTCGCATGCCAAAGATCCGCAACGCGTTGAACGTTGTCTGGCAGTTCAATTTTATTTCCTTCAACATCCGTGATAACTTTCGCTTGTAGCGGTAGGGCAAAACAGGCTGCAAGAGAAAGGGCAATCAAGCCTTTTTTTAGAGAATGTTTCAACATATGAATTTCCTTCTAGTGGGTTTATAAATGGGTAATTGCACAAATTTGACGTTGTAACGCAGGTACCTCAACTAAGCGCAAATCCGTTTGATAAAGTGCTTTTAAGTTAGCTTCAGTAATAATTTCTGGCGCGGTGCCTGTTTGTAATTTGCCGTGTTCATTTAATATAGTTACGCGGCTATGGGGCAGGGCACTATGCAACAACATCGGATGATCGGGGTTATGTGTTGTCATGATTATGGTAAAGCCTTGCAATGAGAGCTCTTTGATTAGGCTTAAGGTCTTAAAGACATTACCGTAATCTAATGCCGAAGTGGGCTCATCAAACAAAATTAGTTGTGGTTGTTGCACCAAAATACGGGCAAGATTGACTAGTTGTTTTTCACCACCACTCATTTGCATATAAATTCTGTCAGCAAAATGACTGATGCCGAGTTTCTTTAAGGCTTCATCAACGAGTGCAAAATCAGCTTTACTTGGCTTATCAAAAACACCTAAATGCGCAGCACGACCGAGTACCACATAATCACGCACGCGATATTGATAGGTTTGTGGGCTGTGTTGCGAGACATAAGCAATTTTCTGAGCAATTTGCTTACTGCTCATTTCGCTTAATTTGCAATTATCCAGCAAAATCTGACCGCTCTTTGGTTTCAAAAGCCCCGCGATACAGTTTAATAACGTGGATTTACCACGACCATTTGCACCAAGAATAGTCAGCAATTCGCCTTTTTGTAAGGTTAAATCAATACCATTGAGTAGCGAATGTTCAACGTTGTGCCAGTAATACAGATTGTCAATTTTCAGCATTAATCCACTACCTTTTGTTTAATCAGTACCCAAGCAAAGAATGGCGCACCGATAAAGCCGGTGAGAATACCGAGCGGAATTTCTTGAATGTATAAATTGCGGGCGAGAGTATCGATAACGAGCAAAAAAATCGCACCGATAAGTCCGGCTAGCGGTAAACTTTTGACATTGTTATCACCAATGAAAAGCCGCGCTAAATGCGGAATCACTAAACCAAGCCAACCAATTGTCCCGCTTAAACAAACCGATGATGCCGTCAGCAACGTGGCACAAACCACCATTAATCCACGCTCTAATCGAATATTTGCCCCAATTAATTTTGCCTCACGATCCCCCAATGAAAGCACATTGATACGCCAACGCATTAAAAATAAGCCAAGGGTGGTAAGCAAAATGATAGGAGAAAGGACGAGCAAGTTATCGTAGTTAGATTTGGTTAGACTACCTAATTGCCAATACACAATATCAGCCAGCTGAGTTTCAGGATCAGCAAGGTATTTCAATAGACCCAATGTCGCCATCATAAAACCTGAAACGATAATGCCAGAGAGCACTAAAACGATAGTAGAATCACGTTGAATCAAACGCGGTAAATTCATGGTGAGCAAGACGGCAACCAAACCACCAATAAAGGCAAAGGTTTGAATGCCAAGCATGCTAGAACCAACTAAAATCGCCAAGGCCGCACCGACACAAGCGCCATTAGATACGCCTAGAATATCAGGTGAAACCAATGGATTACGGAAAATACCTTGATACACGACACCCGCAATGGCCAAGGAGGCTCCGACAAGTATGGCAGCAATTACACGAGGTAAACGAAGATTAAAAATAATGTTGTTTTGCACATCATTGGCGTTACTGCCAATAAGACTTTGTACCACATTCTCAAGTGGAATCGCAAAACGTCCCCAAGAGAGTGAAAATAAAACCAACCCGATAAGGAGGCAAAGTAAAAGAGGAAAAGTAAGAGAAGATTTGTTCATATACTCAAAATTCGCTGTTTTTATAAGTATATAGCAGTTGTATTTTTTTGTATATAGCGAAATTTGAGTAAAAAAATAACCGCACTTTAGCACGGCAGAATGATGAAATAGAGTGCTACGTAAAACTATTTTATAGTATTTGCGTTAATTAAGAGTGTTTCTATGAAGCATCACTTAATAGTATTAAGAAATTTATTTATCCCATATAAAATTTATATGATTTAAAAGTTATATTTCTTTACAAAACAGATAAATATGTCTTCATTTTTCATCCCAACTTTTATAGAATAGTAGCTATTTTAATAAGTTTTAGCCTGCGGAGTTTTTTTATGTTAAGTGCATTATTGAGAAGTGGTGAAATCAAAAACTATACGCCATTAGGCCAAGATGGCATGGCAGTTTATACGGTAGCATCCCAGTTGCGAGATGCACTTAAGTTTAAGCGAGGTCGTTCCTTTGCTGAATATTTAGCGATTCCACAGCGTAATGAACAGGGGGATAAAATCGATTGGTATGTACCGTTTGATTCCACTCGTGCAGATGGGCAATATATGATTATCCCTTGGACTTCGGCTACGGAAGAAGAGCGTGAAAATGCTCGTGCAGAATTGAAAATTTTTGAACGAACTGCACTGGAGTTAGGTAAAGAACTCATTCAATCTCCCTCTTCCAAAGGCGATCAACTGCTATTTGCCCGTTTACTCTGTGGCGGCAATCCTGATGATATTACCGATCCTGAAAATCTCAAAGCCTTGCGCTTTCCTAATCCTGAACATGTTTATTTAGTCAATGATCGCCCAGTAATTACCTTCTGGGGATTTCTTGAAAAACATGCCGCTGCTCATGGTAATCCATTCCTTTCTTTACAAGCTGCAGTCCCAAAACCAATTAAACCCGCTTCACCTACAACACCAGTGATTGAACCTGTAGTTGCGAAAAAACATCCTTGTCGTGTGTTTTGGTGGGTATTGCCGTTATTACTTGGATTACTTTTATTATTGGCTTGGTGGTTTAAGGATTTATGGTGGCCAAAAGAGGAAGCGACAGTGAAAAATGACCCTGTCACAGTTTCTGAACCACAAACAAAAAACCTCAAAAAACCGAAAGAAAAAGAATTACGTAAATTGAAAGATGTTCTTTACCAATATCTGAATGGACGCTGGGTTGATGGAAAGGGTATGACTGTCACAGATCCTTCAGTTTTAAATCAACTAGGCGATGCTCCGCTTATTGGAGAAGGAAATATACAAGGTGAAGGTCTTAACACGCCATTAACGGGGACTGATGATGCTAAAACAGATCAAAGTAAAGATGAAAATAAACAACAACCTCCTATAGACCCTCTAGCAGAGGGTAAACCGGATGCTAAAGAGGATCAAAATAAAGTCGATGAAAAAACATCGCAACCACCTATAGATCCTTTAACAGAAAATAAAGATGCGAAGGCTGAGCAGAATAAAACTGATGAGAAAAATAATCTAGAATCCTCTAAAGAGGATAAAAATAACCAGACTAATAATCAAACAACAGCAGATGCAAAACCATTACAAATTCCAACAAACAGTACACAAAATGGTAATGTTGATTTCTTAAATGGGAGTTGGAATGCGGGAGCTGGAATTCAAGATAAAACCACAGGTAAACCTTTACGCTTAAGTTATGCTTTTTCTGATGGAGTCGGTCAAGTAAAAGTACAGCGTGGTGATGGCGTGCAATGTGTTGGTGATGTTTCAGCCAAAATGCAAGGTAGCGGTTTAAATATTGCGAATAAAGGCGTTGCTAAATGTACCGATGGTTCAACCTATCAATTACCTGAAGTAATTTGTAAACCAGGCGCAAAAAGTATTGCTGATTGTCAAGGTGGCTATGGCTCAGGCCAACGTTTTCCAATGACAATGAAATCGAATTAGTGAACCAATAAACAACAAATAGAAGCGAGAATAAAAATGTTACCGGATTTACATCATTACGGAAAAGAAATCTCACTCATTATGAATAGTGGAGTGCAATTTTTAGACTTCGGTTTAAAAATAGATTGGAAAGACAAAGAATGGCGAACCAAGAGTATGGGAAACTTTGCCTCTGGTGGTGAGAATCATCCAATTCGTCGTTTAGTTGAGCATCGAAGCGGAGAAGGTTATTGTGATAGCAGTGATTTAAGCCGTATGGTCAAAGTTGAACATGAGATCAGCGTAGAGCAGTCGTTTAAATTATTGGATGGTGTTTGGTTACCGATTCCTGTGTTACGTACTGTAGCTTCTACAGAAGGTTTCGATGACGGCCCTTATAACTGGGCTAGAGCGCGAATTGTAAAACTAACAGAACCTGATGTGGAAGGTAATACTTATCGTGTTACCTTAGCTTTTGATACTAAAATTTTTCCTAATCGAGCTGATGTAGCTTATCTCGCACCAACAGAAGAAGATGTTCGTTCTGGAGCTGTTTTTGGGCTTGCTTATCAATCTCACCAAATGTCATGGTTTTTAGACTATAAATGGGTGAATGAATGGTTATTAGAACTTTTTACTGAATTAGCGCCTGAAAGTGATCGATTAAAAATTCATCCTGATGATTTAAAAACTGATATTAATGCTAAATTCCATCAAGGTCACTATTTGAATATTTTGGCAATATTAGGTGAAGAAATTGATATTCCTCGGATTAAAATGATTTCTAATCGTTCCGATGAAATTAACCGTGCAATTCCTGTCGATATGGTTTTAGATGTTGGTAATTCTCGTACTTGTGGCATTTTAATTGAAGATCATGTGCAGGAAAAAGACGGTTTGAAAAAACGCTATGAATTGGAGCTACGTGATTTAACTCGTCCAGAACGTGTATATTCTGAGCCATTTGAAAGCCGAGTTGAATTTGCTCAAGCATTTTTTGGAAAGGATCATTTTTCCGTGCAAAGTGGTCGACGTGATGCTTTCCAGTGGGCGACTATTGCTCGCGTAGGAAAAGAGGCAGCAAGATTAGCGAGCAGACGAGAGGGAAATGAAGGGGCAACCGGTTTATCTAGCCCTAAACGTTATTTATGGGATGATGCTCGTTATGAACAAGGTTGGCGTTTTAATTCATCTTATGTAAAAACAGATTATGAACCTTATGCGACGGCCGATCCGCTCTCTGGATTAATCAATGAGTATGGCGAGGCATTACATATTCTGCGAGATGATATTGATGAAGAATTTGAACGTAAAATGCCCGTATTTCAGCCTAAATATTCTCGTCGTTCATTGATGACGTTTATGTTATCGGAGGTTTTGATGCAGGCATTAATGCAGATTAATAGTCCTGCACAACGAGCTAAATTAGAGCATTCTAAAGCACCGCGTTTTTTACGTTCAATTATTTTGACTGTACCTCCAGCAATGCCAAAGCCTGAGCGAGAAATTTTCCGACAATCTATTTATCAAGCTATTGGTTTGGTATGGAAATCTCTTGGTTGGGATAAATCAGATGATGACTTTGATTTTACGTCACAAAGTGCTCGCGAAAAATATTGGCCAATTTTACCAGAAGTCATTATTCAATGGGACGAAGCAACTTGCGGTCAAGTCGTCTATTTGTTTAATGAAACACAAAATAATTATGGTGGTCGTCCAGAAGAATTTATTGCCGCGTTACAACGTCCCGATAAAAAAGAGAAAGATAGAATTACGATTGCTACCGTTGATATTGGCGGAGGTACAACTGATTTAGTTATTAATGATTATTCTCTCGATTATGGTGAGAATGGTGGCTCAGGTAGTAATGCTTATATCATTCCAACCCAACGTTTTCGTGATGGATTTAAAGTTGCCGGTGATGATATCTTGTTAGATATGATTCGAGATGTTGTCGTAGAGTCTTTAACTGTTGGTTTAAAAAATGCAGGTTTACGCGATCCTGAACCAATTCTTTCTGAGTTAATTGGTGATCAAGCATTAAAAGTTCAAGATGCATTATTACGTCAACAATTGACTTTACAGGTTTTTAGCCCGATTGGTTTGAGAGTCTTAAAAGAATATGAAGGCTACGATCCAATGCAAAAAAATAATACGCTAAACGGAAAAACTTTTAGCGAATTATTAGAGGATGTAGAAAAACCGACAGAAAGCGTATTGGATTATATTAATGAACCAATTCGTCGAGCTTTAGGAAATGCTAATTTTAATATTTTAGATTTGCCTGTACAGGTAAATTTAGAGCGAATTCATAGCCTATTTATTCGAGGCGACTATTTTGATATTTGCAAAACCTTTAATGCTTTATGTGAAGTAATTAATAGTTATCAATGTGATGTTTTATTATTAACTGGTCGACCATCTCGCTTACCAGGCGTGCAATCATTCTTCCGATCTCGCTTACCATTGCCGGTAGGGCGTATTCTGCCACTGCATCATTATCGTACAGGTAATTGGTATCCATTCCATAAACAAGGTCGTATAGATGACCCGAAAACAACAGCCGCAGTAGGAGCTATGCTTTGCTTCTTATGTAAAGACATGCGTTTAACTAACTTCTATTTACGCTCAATGGCGATGACGGCATATTCTACGGTTAAATATATTGGTTATCTCGATAATAATAACGTGATTAAAGACAGTAATGTTTATTATCGTGATATTGATTTAGATAATGAAGACTATGATTTTCCTGACACATCTTTTGAAGTGCGAGGAGATACCCGATTGGGTTTCCGTCAATTAAATGTAGAGCGTTGGGTTGCTTCACCACTTTATATGCTTTCTATTGAAAGCCGTGAATGGAAAGCAATGTTAAATAATGAAGGTGTAGTGCTTCAGGTAACGTTGGGTATCAAAAATAGCCGTAATAGTAAGGAAAGAGCAGAAAACTTCTATATTAAAAATGTAACTGCATCTAATGGCCGTTCTTGCGTACGTGAAAGAGACATTACTCTACATTTAAATACGATGACAGATGCAGGGCTTGGTGATCAAAAACTATACTGGCTAGATACTGGCTGCGTGAAACGATAATAGGTAGAAGAAAATGACAGATAATCAATTAACAACCTCTTGGGATAAAGTATTCCAAGCATCACAACAAGCAATTGACTGGGTAAATGATGTTCGCCCAAATGTTGCCCGTTTAAATAATGAGGCTGATGGTTTAATTCTTGAATTAAGACGTTTGCGTAATACAGCAAAACGCCTTGGTGCTGTCTCTTCTAAACCGATTACTGCAGGTTTTTTTGGCTTATCACAAGCAGGGAAATCATTCTTAATTTCAGCATTAGCAGCCGATCAAAAGGGAAATTTAGAAACAAATTTTGACGGTCAACAGCTAGATTTCATTAAACATATCAACCCGCCAGGCGGGGGAAAAGAAGCGACAGGATTAGTGACACGTTTTACTCGTTCAGCTAAAGCTGCAGTGAGTGGTTATCCTTTAGAACTTCGTTTATTCCACGAAATTGAAGTAGCCAAAATTTTAGTGAATGCTTATTTCAATGATTTTGATAAAGAACGAGTAACTTATCAATTAGAACAATCTCGAATTAATGAAATTATCAAATCTTTAAATGCCAAACTAAATATTCAAGCTGTTAAAGGCGTGAATGAAGATGATGTTGTTGATTTACAAGATTACGCCCAGGAAAGTTTTGGAAAATCACTATCGGTATTGCAGGGTAATTATTGGGCTAGAGCTGTAGCAATGGCACCTAAACTGAATATTGAAGATCGTGCTACATTATTTTCAATCTTATGGGCAGAAATTCCTGAATTAACACAAATCTATATTCAATTTGCTAAAACGCTCGCTCAATTAGGTCATCCTGAGCGAGTTTACGCACCACTTAGCGCAGTAGTAAAAGACAATGGCTGTGGCGGGCTTTCTCAAGCTGACAGTATTATGAACGTTGATATGCTTGAACGTTTGGGGACTGATAAAGATGAACAAATTTCTGTTCGTCCTTTTATTGAAGAGGGACATATAGGAGAACCCGTTTCAATTTCTTTGGCTGAATTGACCGCACTTACTGCTGAACTAGTATTTCCACTCATTAACCCAACCCGTGTACCAGCGGTTGAAACAGTTGATTTATTAGATTTTCCTGGTTACCGTGGTCGTTTAGCAATCACTTCTTTAAGTGAAGTAAAAGAAGGTAATCCTGTATCTCAACTCATTTTAAGGGGCAAAGTAGCTTATCTTTTTGAGCGTTATACCGATAGTCAAGAAATGAACATTTTGATTGTTTGTACTCCATCAACCAAACAATCCGATGTGAATAGTGTAGGTCCTGTATTGGAGCGTTGGATTAATAAAACGCAAGGAGATAATCCGACTGATCGTGCTAAACGTAAACCAGGGCTCCTTTGGGCGATAACCATGTTTGATATGCGCATTACGAGTGATCTCACTAAAGATGAAGATATGCTAAAAATGTCTTGGGGACAGGGGGGATTGTTAAAACAAACAATTCTAGAACGTTTCGGAAACTATACATGGTTAAATGAATGGTCTAATGGTAAACCTTTTGATAATGTCTTTTTAGTACGTAAACCTGGTTTCAAAGTCGCTTTTTTAGAGATGGATAATGCGGAAGAATTGGCTATTAATCCAAAAGAAGTTAATCAGCTTAATCTTTTACGTAGTACTTTCGCTAATGACCCTGATATTCAAAAACATGTTGCTCAACCTCTGGAAGCTTGGGATGCGATGATGAAATTGAACGATGGTGGGATGCAACGAATCAGTGATTATTTAAAAACAATTGCATTACCAGAAGTGAAAGCTCAGCGTCTAACTGAGCAACTTAATGAATCTATCCATCATATTGTGGAGAATCGTTTTTCCTCTTGGTACCAAAGTGAAGGTGCTGAAGAAGTCAATAAAAAGCGTCAATTAGCTCAAATGATTGTCGGAGAATTTAGTAAAAAAGGACTTTTAGTTGGTGAATTTTTACGTTGTCTTCAATTACCAGAAGAGACAATTCGCTCTTTATATTTTTCTGATTATGAAGAGGCATTGTTAAATAAAGGTGAAGAAGAATCTAAAGTGCAAGAAAATTCAGCAAATACTTTTGATGCTGGTTTTGGTTTTAGCTCAGAAGGCTTTGATTTGTTTGCAGAGCCAGTCCCTGCAGTTGTAGAAGAAAAGCCAACTGAGAAGATTGTAGAGTCTCGTTTTGCTATGGCTGCATTTAAGTCTTGGATTGAGCATCTACGCTCGATTTCTTCCGATCAGCATCTAATGCAATTTTTTGGTTTTACTAAAGAAAGTGTTGAGGGATTAGTGGGTGAATTGATTACTGGTGCAAATCGTCTTCATCTACAGGATAAGCTTTCTAAGGTTGTTTTCCGCAATGAAAATGCAGGAAGCAAACGCGATCAATTAGTAGAACGCCAAGTTTTTTCGATTAATACTGAAATTGCCGATTTCATTGCGTGGTTAGATTTTGTTAATCAACCATTGACTCAACGTCCTGTTAGTCGTGTGATGAATGACCGTGTGATATTTGAAAATCGAGAAGTTGAAAAGGTAAACGGTTTGCCTAAATTAGATGAGCAAACTAATAATTATACTAAAAATTATCTTTTTGACTGGTTTGTGGCTTTCGGTCACTTTGCTGAAGGAAATGCCGGACACAGCGCTGGACGGGAAATTGATCAAATTAGTAATGCAAAATTAGGCGCTGTATTAGAGCTATATCGTTCAGCGCAATGTTAAGGAATTGAGAAAATGTTACGAATTCAATTAGAAGAAGATCGACCAGGGTATGCAAAATTTACCGCGATGAAATGGAACGGTAGTCCAGAAGTAGAAATTGCAGTACAGCGAAATCAGGATAGCTGCTATTTTAATGGCAATAATAACCCATGGAACCCTGAACCAGTATGGCATAAGGTAGAGGGATTAACATTAGAAAATGACGTGCTTCAAGGTGTTATCGGTAAATGGTTAATTGATAGTCTTGTTCAGCAAATTGGTAATGTACGTTATATGATGTCTATCCGTGATGTGCAAGATAGTTCGATTGTTGATAACGGTCCTGTCAGAATGGTGGGAAATATTTTAGCCTCTCTTGCGGGCGGTGATTCTAGTCGAGAAGACAACATACAAAGCCATTTGCAAACTGAAACTGATTCTGTTCTTGAGGTACCTTTAGAAGAATCCATTACTGTAGTTGAAGATTCGCAACCAATAGAACCAACTATTGAATTTGAAGATCTGACACAAAGTGAAACACAAGCTGAAATTGTAGATAATTCTGAAAAAACAGTTCCAGAAGAGCAAAAGAAAAAAGGTAAAGGAGGCTTAATCGCCTTAATTCTGGCTCTCTTGATTGGCGGTGGTGCAGGCGCTTATTTCTTCTTAAACAAGAAAGATGAGCCAGTTGCAAAATCTGACTGTACAGTGGATACAAATACCAATGATGAATTAGCGTTTATTCAGAGCTGTTTAAAAACCAAACCTGAGTCAAAACAAATTTTAGAAATTATTGCTTCAGCTAAACAAGCAAATAAATGTGCAATTGCTCAACGACTTTATGCGAATCAGGCACAAGGTGGCAATGTGGAGATTGCACTGGCTTATGCAGAGGAATATGAAAAAGGTAGTTCTTGTTTCCAAGCTGATAAGGAAACAGCAATTTATTGGTATGAAACTGCATTAAGTAATGATCCGAATAATGCGAAAGCTAAAGAAAAATTAGAGGCGTTGAAAAAATAATGAAACAGTTAAGACTTTCTACTTTATCTCTTTGTTGTTTAACGGCAATCATGTCTCCATCAGTTTTCGCTGAAGAGATAAAACCATTACTACAAGAAGGCAAAACTACACTTTATCAACGAGTGTTAAGCACTCCGAGTTGTGAATTATTAGAAAAAAGTGATGCTAAGAGCGGTCAAAAAATTCCTGCTTTTTCTCGTTATTATGTATATAAACGAGAGAAAGTCAGCAATAAGGAATTATTACAAGTTGGGCCAGATAGTTTTGGTAAAACTGTCGGTTGGTTAGATGCGAATTGTGCGGTGCCTTGGAATATGCAGATGACAATGGTATTTACCAATCCATCTGATCGAGGTTCATTATTATTTTTTAAAGATAAATCAACACTTGAAGCTATCATTAATGATGGCTCGCCAGCTAAAGCCGTGGAATCAATTCGTGCTGAACTTGCTAAAAAGAAAAGCAGCGATAAAGTATTAGCTGAAGAGCCTAAAGAATTCGTAGATTTCCAGAAAAACTTCTATTTATTACCCGTATTGCAAGGTGAGGAAGTCATGGATAGCCAAGGATTCTATGAACGTCTACTTGAGGTTGCATCCGTGAGTAAAACAGAGAAATCTGTAACTCAACCAACAACTTTGACAACAGGAAATCAACCCAATAAACCAGGACAGAACCAACCACAGGAAATCGTTGGATTTAGTGCAGCGGTCGTATTTGTTATAGATTCTACGATTTCAATGGATCCTTATATCAATAGAACGCGCGATGCGATTAAAAAAGTTTATGAAAAAATCGAAAAAGAGAACCTTGGTAAACAGGTTAAATTTGGTTTAGTAGCGTTCCGCTCAAGCACTAAAGCTGTCCCAGGATTAGAATATACATCAAAAATGTTCGTTGATCCAAGTACTGTAAAAGACGGCAAAGATTTCATGGAAAAAGTAGCAAATTTAAAACAAGCTACTGTTTCTTCAAAAGAATTCAGTGAAGATGCGTATGCAGGAGTATCACAAGCATTAAACGAAATTAATTGGAATAATTTTGGTGGTCGCTATTTGGTGTTGATTACTGATGCGGGTGCTATTGAAGGTGATAACCCAATTTCTACAACAGGTTTGGATGCTAAACAATTACGCTTAGAAGCTCAACATCGTGGCGTTGCACTTTATACATTACATCTTAAAACACCATCTGGTAAAAATAACCATGAAATAGCTCAAGCACAGTATAATGAACTCTCTTTCAACAATTATTTGAATAAACCACTTTACTATCCAGTAAATGCTGGTGATGTAAATGAGTTCGGACAAAAAGTTGATACTCTTGCCAGTGCTTTAACTGCTCAAGTCAAACAAGCTTATTCAGGTGAAGAGGCAGCAGGTAGTGTATTAACTGCGACACCTAAAACAGGTGGCACACAGAAAAAATCAGAAATTGAAGAAGATGCAGCTTTATTAGGCAAAGCAATGCAATTAGCCTATTTAGGGGATGCGAAGGGTACAACTGCACCACCAGTATTTAAAGCCTGGGTAAGTGATCGAGATTTTGCCAAACCAACCATGCCGACTGCAGAGGCTCGTGTACTGCTGACTAAAGCACAATTAAGTGACTTAAGTGACGTTGTTAAGAAAATTGCAGATGCAGCAAATAGTGGGTTAATTTCACCAACAGATATGTTTGCACAGCTTCGCTCTGTTGCCGCAGCGATGGGGCAAGACCCAAATAAAATCAAGGAAGATAAATCGACTAAATTAGCTGATCTAGGCTTACTAGGTGAATATTTGGATGGCATTCCTTATAAAAGTCAGGTTACAGGAATTGATGAGGAAACCTGGAAGGGAATGAGTGTACAGGAACAAGAGAAATTTATTCGTGATCTACATAGTAAATTGCGTCATTATCGTATTTTCAATGAAGATCAATCTCGTTGGATTCCTTTATCAGAAGGGGCTGACCCTCGTGATAATGTTTATCCTGTACCACTGGATGCATTACCTTAAAAAGGACAAAACGTGCTAACCATTAAAGATCTATCCGTAACTCGTGGACAAGGTGATCAAAGTTTTACCGTTTCTTTACCCTATTTATCTTTAAATGAGGGTGAAATCGTTGCACTTTGTGGTTCTAGTGGTTGTGGAAAAAGCACGTTATTAGAAGTAATCGGGTTAATTTTAAAACCTGATGTTCTAACACAATATGAATTGGATGGCGTGGATTTATCTACGCTTATCCAACATGACGAGCAAAAAACGTTAGCTAAAGTGCGGTCAAAAAAACTAGGGTTTATGTTACAAAATGGTGGCTTATTACCTTTTTTAAGCGTGTGGCAAAATATTTTACTGCCTTGTCAAACAAATAACATTGAAGCTGATGAGACTTGGTTACACCATTTGTGTGAAAGTCTAAATATTACTCATTTATTGACAAAATATCCAAAACAGCTATCAATTGGTGAACGACAACGGGTTGCTTTTATTCGCTCAATAGCACATAAACCTCTTTTATTATTAGCTGATGAACCAACATCAGCTTTAGACCCCCATCACTCCGAGGTTCTTTTTCAATTGATGCTAACTTTAGCGAAACAGCAAAAAATAGCAGTATTGTTGGTTACTCATGATATAGAATTGGTACAACGTAACGAACTCCGTGCTTTTAGTGTAAAACAGGATAAAAATTTACATCAATCCAATTTTACAGAACAACTCAATGAGCAATAGCAGAGAAACATTTTAATGAAAAGTAAAATGACATTATTGGCAAGATTAGCATTAAGTGATTTATCTTATGATCGAAAAGTTTCTTTTTGTATTATCGCTTCATTAGTTGCAGTAATTACACCTTTATTACTTTTATTTAGTTTGAAATATGGTGTTATTTCCCAACTACGTCATCAATTAATTAATGATCCAACGAATTTAGAAGTAAAAATAGTAGGTAATTTAAATCTTTCTCAAGATTGGTTTAATTGGCTAAAACAACAACCAGAAACTCAGTTCTCTATTCCATTAACCCGTTCTCTGAATACCATTATTGATCTTAAAAAGGACTCAAATTTTATTCGTAACGTGGAATTAATTCCAACTGATGCTGGCGATCCTATCAGCCAACAAACTTTACAAGATGAGAAATCTGCTATTTTAAGTGCATTAAGCGCCGAAAAATTACATGTTAAAGCTGGCGAGAACATTACTTTAATCGCAACCCGTAATGAAAACGGACAGGAAGAGAAAGCATTATTGCAATTGAAAGTACAAGCCGTTTTAGATGAAAAGCAATTTCCTCGGGCTGCAATTTTTGTACCAATTCCTTTATTGATTGGTGTGGAAGATTATCGCGATGGTATAAAAACACCAGTTTTCCCTGAGGCAAATGGAAAATTAAATGAATACTCTCGTGAGAATTTTGCTCGTGCTCGAATCTATGCGAAGAGTTTAGATGATGTGGCACCTTTAGCGTTGAAACTCCGTGAACAATATCATATCGAAACTAGAACTGAGTCTAGAGCAATTGAAAATGTCAAGGCAATTGATAGTGTGTTAAATATCATTTTTCTGGTTATTGCATCAACCTCAATTATAGGCTGCGTGTTGTCTCTAATTGGGGCATTTCTTGCGAATATTGATCGAAAACGAAAAGATATTGCTATGTTACGTTTGATTGGTTTTCAGCAAAGTGCGGTAATTATCTATTTTATTTTTCAAGCAATCGTTCTAAGTAGTATTGCCTTTCTTTTATCTTATGGATTGTATTTATTGGGTAGCCAATTATTTAACCAAATTCTAGGAACAAGCTTAAGTGACGCCCATTTTGTTAGCCGTCTGGCTCCAATACATTTAAGTTTAGCTTTTATTTTCTCTTTTCTACTTGCTGGCGTGGTTGCAGCCATAGGAGCAATTCGCGCAGTAAAAATTCAACCAGCGGAGAGTCTGCGAGATGTTTAAATACCAATTTTCTTTATTAGCATTAATTGTTGCTAGTACAACTGTATCAGCCCAATCTTGGGAAGAAAAATTTTTCAACCCTAAAAAATTAGATGGTGATGTTGTATTACCTATGCCTTGTGATGGAAATATGGTTTTTCGAGTAATTAAAACCAATACAAAAAAACCATTAGAAGATATTAAAGTCACACTTGGTGGCAATAGCAATGATGAAGATGGTTATGCGCAATATGCTACACCCAATTATATTTCGGGTAGCTTTGCCAATGAAAAACAAGAGCGCTATTTCTTAATCGGAAAATATGAAGTTACTGAAGCTCAGTTTAATGCCGTAATGAAAGGTGAACAATGCCCTCCAGTGAATATGAAAATGAGTTTACCTGCAGTTAATATGAGTTGGTTTGATGCGGTAGAGTTTACTCATAAATATAATGAGTGGTTACTTAAAAATGCAGCCGATAAACTTCCAACGGAAGATGGAAGTAAAGGTTTTGTCCGTTTACCAACCAATGCTGAGTGGGAATTCGCTTCCCGTGGTGGTGTTGCAGTTGATGAGGCAACATTCCGTGAAAATACCTTTCCTATGCCAGATGGTATTGCTCGTTATGCATGGTCATCTAAAAATGCTAATGGTCGTTTGCAAGTTATCGGTTTACTTGAGCCGAATCCACTTGGTTTATTTGATACATTGGGGAATGTTTCTGAAATGGTATTTGACGGTTTTCGTGCTAATAAGCTAAGCCGCTATCATGGTCAGGAGGGAGGCATGATTGCCCGAGGTGGAAGCTATATTAAAGGAGAAAGTGAAGTCAACAATACTTCACGTATTGAGGTTCCTTATTACGATAATAATGGTGCGATGAAGAAAAAAGATATGGGATTCCGTGTAGCAATTACCGCACCTTTATTAACATCAAATAATCGTATTAATCAATTACGTCAAGAATGGGCTACTCTAGGTTCTGACAGTAAGGAAAGCAATGACCCCAATATTGTAGGTAAATTAGAGAAGCTAGCTTCTAACGTTGAAGATGAAAAACTTAAACAAGAAATCACTAAAACCAAAGATGAATTGCGAGCAGCAAACCAAGCACGAGATGAACAGAGAGATGCCGCAATTCGTTCGGCCTTACAATTAGGCGGATTCCTTTGTGCTAATGTTTCTGATTTACAGGCAGAAGTAGAACAGCAAGAAACAGCAGTAAAAGCTTTTGCTGAGGAAATAAAAAATGAACAGGATGCCGATTTGAAAAAAATTTATCAACAAAAAGAAACTGATTTTAAACAACGATTACAAGAGGCAGAAAAAGCGAGAGATTTTGTTGTGCAATACTACGCAGGCACAATCACTAGTACATTTGATACTTATAGCCTTGCAAATGTAAAAGAACAAGTGGAAAGCACAAAATCCATGATGAATGAGAAAAAGCTTGCTAATGGGCAAGCAACGAATTTGAGCCAATACCTTGATTTATATTGGAAGCATTTAAGCCAATATTATCAGAATGGCAAAATCACCCGAGAACAATGGTTACAGCAATGTAATCAAATTAAACCTCAAACTCACTAATGATAAATAAGGAAAATCTTATGAAATTGAAAAAGACCTTTGGTGTACTAATTTTATCTAGTTCATTAGCCCTTGCAGGCTGTGCAGGTACAGGTAGTAGTTCAAGCAGCTTAGATAGCGGTGATGATGCTAAATTTTTTAGCTCATCAGGCTGGGGATCTTGTGCATGGGGGGCGGCAGGAGGTGCTGCATTGGGTGCTTTAACTGGATTATTGACTGGTGGTGATACTGAAAGTACAGTAGCGGGTGCTGCAATTGGTGGTGCTGCAGGCTGTGCAGCTGGCATGACTTCTAACTACTATTTAGAAAAGCAACGTAAAACTTATGCGAAAAAAGAAGATCGCCTAAATGCTTATATTGCTGATGTTCGTCAAAATTCACAGATGGTACAAAAATCTACTGCAAAACTAAATGCTGCAACAGCTAAAAATAACCAGTTGATCGCAAAAGTGAATAGTCAATTAAAATCAGGAGCAATCCAAAAAGCTGAAGCAAAACAACAATTAGCCCAAGTTGATGCTGATATTAAAGCTGCCCAAGAGCGCTTAACTGCAATGAAATCTAATTTAAATATGCTTAGCGAAGCTGCTAGATCTGAACGCTCTTCTGGTAGTGCAAGCAAAAGATTAGATCAAGATATTCTTCAATTAAAAAAACAAGTTTCAACTTATGAGCAAGCATTACAAGCTCAAGTAAAACAACGTTCAGCAATTCAAGTTGGCTAATAAGGGGAGGGGGATGTGAAAATAATTAAATTATTAACCGCACTTTCAGCCACAGCATTATTAGCATCTTGTTCTGCAACGCCAGAAGAGTGTAATCCCAATGTAGAACAAAGCATTTGGGGAAAAATGGCTTGTGTTAATTCGGGTAGTTATGATGCTCGCGTTCAACGTAAAGAAAGTGAATTATCACAAGAGCAAGCTAAGAACGCGGAATTATTGGCTAAAAACAAGCATGCCCAAGAAGCTAAAAATAAATCAGCTAAACAACTTAATCAAAAGAAAGTCGCATTAGCTAATTTAAATAAAGACTTGCAAAATAATGCAGCTTTACTTAAACAAAAAGCAAAAGGTAATAGTGAAGTATTAGCAAAAATTCAAGAAGTAGAACAACAGATGAGTCAAGTAAATACTTCTGATGCTTCTGATGAGGCAAAAGCGAAAGAGTTGCAAGCGTTACAGCGTAAATTAGCAGCTTATAAAAAAGCACTTGCTATCAAGTAATCATAAGGATTAAGAGCTGATCTTTTCAGGTCAGCTCTTGTTATTAGAATAAGAATATCATTCGTTTTTATTCTAATAATACAGACTCAAACATAGAGGACTTTATGCAACGTTTAGCACGTTTTAAACTAGATGAGATTAATCAAAATGCCATTGTGTTATTTGAACACTATGATGAAATAATCAAAATAATACGATCTCATCTTCCACCAAGTACAGCAACTTTATTTGCTAAACCAGAAATAAAATCAGATCAAGTTACTGTGGAATGGTATAGCGAATTAGAGGGTCAGCCTTATCTTGTATCCAGTAATGAATCTGGAAATACGATATTACAGAAAATAGCACCACTTATTCAGCAGCGTTTAAATGCAATTAATAGTCTTACGCAAAGTCTTACACAGAAAGGCTTAATTACGCCTGAACAAAACGCTTGGTTAACACAATTAGTTGAAGGTGTTAGTCATGATACCAAACAAATTTATTTAGTAAATAATGAACCAGTTATTACTGGTTGGGGTATTGGAAAAAAAGTAGAACCACCGGCTCCGCCACCAGTTGCTCCCGTTGCCACACCTAAACATCGTTGGTGTTATTGGTTATTACCGCTTCTTTTATTGTTACTCGGTTTATTAGCTTGGTGGTGGTTTAATCGTGAACCTGTTGTTCCCCCTAAAGTGGAACCACCTAAGGTAGAAGAACCGAAAAAAGAAGAACCAAAAATTGAGGAGCCTAAACCAGAACCGCCAAAAGTTGAAGAGCCTAAACCTGAGCCTATAAAAGAGGAACCAAAGGTTGAAGAGCCTAAGCCTGAGCCTATTCAAGAGCCGATTAAGGAAGAGCCGAAAGTAGAACCTCCTGTTGTTGAACCCCCGAAAGAAGAGCCAAAACAACCACCACAAAAAGTGTGTAAGCCGAAATACAAACCAGGTGAAACACCACAAATGGTGATGATTTTTGATAATTCAGCATCAATGCTTTATAGCTTGTTAGAAAACTCACAAGCTATAAGTGATTTTGAACAACGTTGGGATGCGTATGGTGTAAGCAATGAAGAACTTCAGTATATGCGTCGTTTGCCAAATCGCTTATCCACTGCTAAAAAAGCCTCTTCCAATATTATTAATAGCATTGGCAAAAATGTGGATATCGGTTTAGTCTCATTAAAAACTTGCCCAGCTGCAACCAACCATGGTTTCTATTCACCTGGTAAACGCAATACACTTAAAGCCAAAATTCAGTCAATGCAACCTGGAGAAGAGAATAGCGGTACGCCACTATATAATGGATTACAAATTGCAAGCAGCATGATTGATGGTGTAAAACGCGATGCCTTTATTTTGCTTCTAAGTGATGGTAAAGATAGCTGTACTACATCAGATATTTGTGGCCTAGCTAATCAAATAGCCAAACAAAAACCGCGTTTAAAAGTGAATGTGGTTGATATTGGGGGGGCTAGAGCTGCCAACTGTGTAGCTAGCGCTACTGGCGGAAAAGTATTTACCGCAAATAATCAGAAACAAGTGGTGAGTATGGTGAATCAAGCTATTAAACCTATGACTAAAACTGATGAGTGTGAATAAGGAACGCTTATGCAACGTCTAGCTCGTTTTAAATTGCAAGAAATTAATCAAAATGTGACCGCACTTTTTGCCCATTATGATGAAATAATTAAAATCTTGCGTAGCCATTTGCCATCAAGTACCGCCACTTTATTTGCCAAACCTGAAATAAAAGCTGATCAGGTTACTGTGGAATGGTATAGCGAGCTAGAAGGTCAGCCAGTCTTGATTGCTCAAGAAATGCAAAAAGAGAAGCAATTTAAACCAATAATTTCACTGATTCAACAACGCCTAAATGCGATTGTAACATTGAATCAGGAGCTTATGGCTAAAGGTGTACTGACACCAGAACAAAGTGCTTGGTTAGCTCAATTGGTGGAAGGGGCGACTCATGATACCCGTCAAATTTATTTAGTAAATAATGAACCAGTTATTACTGGTTGGGGTATTGGAAAAAAAGTAGAACCACCGGCTCCGCCACCAGTTGTTCCCCTTACTGCACCAAAACACCGTTGGTGCTATTGGCTTTTACCGCTTCTTTTATTACTACTAGGCTTATTGGCTTGGCGGTGGCTCAATCGCGAACCGGTTGTACCGCCTAAAGTAGAACCACCTAAGGTCGAAGAACCGAAGAAAGAAGAGCCTAAACCAGAGCCACCGAAAGAAGAGCCTAAAGTGGAAGAACCAAAACCGGAGCCGGTTCAAGAACCACCAAAAGAAGAACCGAAAGTAGAGGAGCCCAAACCAGAACCGAAGAAAAACTGCCGAGTAGTGGAAAAACCAACTGATGCACCGCAACTGGCTATTATTTTTAATAATGCTTCAGGAATGCGCTATACCTTATTAGAAAGCGCAAAAAAAGTAGCGATTTTTGACGAAAAATTAAGAAATCCAGCAAAATATGGCATCACGCAACAAGATGTCTATTATATGTACCGTAAACCAAATCGGTCCGTAGCCTCTAAAAAATCGGTAGCGGAATTAATTAATAATATTCCAACAGCAGTGGATATTGGTTTAGTCGAACTAAAAAGTTGTTTATCTACCTCGAAAAAAGCATCTTATGCTACTAATCATGGCATATTTACTGCAGCGCAACGCGGTACATTAAAAGCAAAACTCAACAAGATGCAGGTTCGAGAAAATCAGGTTCCTGGAACACCTATTTATGAAGGCTTACAAAAAGCCTTAAGCATAGTTGATGGTAAAGAACGTGAAGCATTAATTGTGTTAATTACCGAAGGTAACGGAGATTGTACAAATCGTAGCGCCTGTGAACTTATTAAAAAAGAATCTAAGGAAAGACCAAAATTAAAAATTAATATCGTCAATATTAATTCACCTTGGAATTATACAGATTGTTTAGCAAAAGAGACTGGTGGTGAAATTCTAAATGGGGATATGACTAATCAAGTGAAACTAACTGAAGCCATTAAGAAATCAATGGAACCAGTACAGCAAGAAATCTGTGATGAATAATGGAAAGGGCGTTAAACGCCCTTTTTTATTTCGAGACATCCTCATAAAAAATACCAACTGTTGGAAAAATAACATGTAAAACCTTGACTTCATCATAGATTTACAAAAAAATAACCGCACTTTATCGCGCGGTTACATTATTCTATAAGCATTTAGCTGGTTTTGGCAGACCAGCCAATTTAGTTGCTTGCTTAGCTGGTCCATCAGGGAAGAGTCGTTGTAAATAGCGGCTATTACCTTTATCTTCACCTAACTTTTCTGACATCGCTTTTACTAACATCCGAATCGCAGGGGAGGTATTATATTCTTGATAGAAATCACGCACAAAATAAATCACTTCCCAGTGAGCGTCGGTCAATTCTACACCTTCTAGCTGAGCGATGTGTTTTGCTACCTCTTCATTCCAATCAGCAATATTAAGTAAATAGCCAGAGGTATCGGTTTCGATTTGTTTTCCTTGTACGGTAATCATATTAATTCACTTCTTTAAAGCTGATCATTTCGTTATCGGAATAATCTGACGCATCTTCATCATCAAATGTCATTGGTTCGATACGCTCTTCATCAAATGCGGTATCTCCTTCAATACCATCTAGTGCTTGACCATGTTTAATGCCTTTGAAATCGAAGAGTTTTGGGTCACATAAGTGTGACAACGTAATGTTTTGCATCGCACTAAACATGGTTTCCAAACGTCCAGGATATTGACGGTCCCAAGTATTCAGCATTTCTTTCACCACTTGACGCTGTAAATTAGGTTGAGAACCACATAAATTACAAGGGATAATTGGAAATTCTTTCGCTACGGCATATTTTTCAATATCTTTTTCTTTACAATAAGCCAATGGACGAATCA
>CAUTFW010000025.1:0-24016 GCA_963537955.1 Parahaemophilus parainfluenzae
AAAATCCCTCGCCTTTCGAGGCGTGCCAGTTCAAGTCTGGCTTCGGGCACCATTTTAAATATAAAAGAAGATTGTCGCGTAAGCGGCTTTTTTTATACCTAAAATTTAGCTTTTCTGTTTTTTGTCGAAGTCATTTATGACTTGTTATCTAACTAAAACTCACAAAAAAACGACCGCACTTACGGTCGTTTCTATTTACAGCTTAAAGGATTATTTTAATTTTTCACCTTTAAATTCACCTGTTAAGCTTTCTAAGAAAGACGTGATATCTTCAACATCTTTTTGAGCAGGCTGTTTCACATTACTTTGGTATTTCAACATTGCGCTCACAGCATCTTTTAATTCTTTTGCTGAAGCATCATGGAAATACGGTGCAGTAAGCGCGACATTGCGTAAAGTTGGCACTTTGAAGCGATGCATATCGAATGGATCTTTCGTTTGAGCAAAGCGACCTTCATCTGCATCAGTTAATGGCGTACCACGATCTTTAAAGTAATCGCCGTAGAGTCCCATGTATTCATAAGATTGTCCTCCCATTGCTACGCCAGTATGACAAGTATCGCATTTATGTTGTTTGAATAACTCATAACCGCGAACTTGTTGCTCAGTCAAGGCTGTTTTATCCCCTTTCAAATAACGGTCGAAATCACTATTTGGCGTAATTAATGTTTTTTCATATTCACCAATCGCGTGAGTTAAGGTTTCTTTCGTCACTTGTGGATATTCTTTTAAGAATTCTTTTTTAAATTCTTCATCCATTTCAAAACGTGCCACGATGTCATCCCACGAGTGCGAGCCCATTTCTACTGGATTTGTTGGAGGACCTTTCGCTTGATCAGCTAAATCTGCTGCACGGCCATCCCAGAATTGCACAAAGTTAAATGCAGCATTGAATACGGTTGGTGCGTTAATTGGACCTTTTTTACCTTCAATCCCAGTTGAAGTATCAAGTCTATCCACACCACCTTTATCTAATTGGTGACAAGTGTGACATTGAATAGAACCATCGCCAGATAAACGACCATCAAAGAAAAGATCATGGCCTAACGCGACTTTTGCTTCATCAGTCGCAATACTGTCTGGAATAGGTTGCACTAAACGATCTGCATCAACATTGGGAGTTTCTTTTGGTAAAGACATTTTACGAGCTTCACGAATCCAGTTAAGCAATGCTACTTTTTCTTGCTCATCTGGTTTACTTCCCCAGTGGAGATGTCTGAATTTAGCAATTGGCATTTCATTATTTTCAAGCACACGCTGTAGTTTTGCTAAATCTGCTTGAGATAATTTGCTCGGATCTTTTAAGCCTTCAAGTAAACGATCTAGGCGGAAAGCACGAAGCCCACTTTGAATATCCGATTGCATTTCATCACCCACAATCGGGAATTTTGAATAAAATGGAAGAGGTGTGTTTGGACTATGGCAATATTGACAGCTATTATCAAATAAGGCTTTTGCCACTTTTTCTTGTTCGCCAGTATAGCGATTTTCCATTAAAAGTTGGGTCGCATTCTCTTTATCAAATTGGTGTAGATACCCCACAACGCCCAAATAACCTAAGATAGCAATGGCTGCACCGCCAATAATCAGTTTTTTCATCTAATAATCCTCCAAACGATCAATAAACATAAAAAAGAAACGTAAAGCTTAAAGTAAGGTGATTATGCCAAAAAATTGACTTATTTTTTATGTGGATTTAATCTGCTTTGGCTATGGATTCGATTGATTGCATTAAAGGCCCTTTTACCTTATAAGCAAGAACTCCTCTAAAAATTAAGTAATAAAAAATGCGGTTATTTCTAACCGCACTTTACTTTTCATTATCTCTTGTTTATTTCTTTGGCGCTTGCATAAAGCGGAAGAAATCACTGTCAGGTTTCAAAATCATCATATTATCTGAACCTTCGAAGCTACTTTCATAGGCTTTTAAGCTACGGATAAAGCTATAAAACTGTGGTTCTTGAGCAAACGCTTGAGAATACAATTTTGCTGCTGCCGCATCACCATTACCACGCAATTCTTGTGCCGTTTTATTTGCATTTGCTAAGATCAAGGTGACTTTACGATCCACATCCGCTTGAATGAACGCCGCTTTTTCTTTACCTTGTGAACGATGTTCACGAGCAACCGCATCACGTTCTGCACGCATACGTTGGTAAATAGAAGAAGAGACTTCATCCGGTAAATTGATTTGTTTTACGCGAACATCAACGACTTCAATCCCTAATTCAGAGGTACTATCCTGCCCTGAATTTAGCGCTTTTTTCGCCCCCGCCATTAATTCACCACGCGTACCTGAAACGATATCTTTAATTGTACGAGTACCAATTTCTGAACGCAGACGGTCATTCACTTTACGGCTTAATAAGCTTGAAGCTTGGTTATAATCACCACCACCCGTTGCAGTATAGAAACGACCGAAATCGCTGATTCTCCATTTCACATAGGAATCCACCAACAAGTCTTTTTTCTCGACTGTCACAAAACGAGTAGCCGAACCATCAAGAGTACGAATACGTGCATCAAGCACTTTAATGCTATCAATTAAAGGCAATTTAAAATGCAAACCTGGTTCATACACGACCACTTTGTTTTCTGCATCACGTTGTACTTTGTTAAAACGCAACATGATGCCACGTGTGCCTTCAGTTACAACCACCACGCTGGAATATAACACCGCAGCAATCACCACTATAATCGGAAGTAAAAATTTACGCATTAGTTAAATCTCCCTTGGCGAATGCCTTCATTTGATTGAACCGGTTGAACCGCTTGTGTTTCTACACGACGTTCCAGTGTTGAAACAGGCGCAGAACTGACCGCACTTTCTGAAGTAGTGGTCACTGGCTTAGCCGTCTTTTTACCCATTAATTGCTCCAATGGCAATACAGTTAAATTGTTACCATTATTGCTGTCTAGCATCACTTTAGGTGTATTTGCCATGACTTTTTCCATGGTTTGAATATAAAGACGCTCTTTTAACAAATCAGGTGCCGCTTTAAATTCAGGTAAAAGACGTTGTAAACGTTCTACTTCCCCTTGCGCATCAAGCACAACACGATCTTTATAAGCGGTTGCTTCTTCCACGATACGCTGTGCATCACCACGAGCGATTGGCTCTTTCTCGCGAGCATAAGCTTCCGCTTCACGAATGTAACGTTGTTCGTCTTCCTGGGCTTTAATCGCATCATCGAAAGCATCTTTCACTTCTTCTGGTGGACGTGCAGATTGGAAGTTCACGTCAATCACTTCAAGTCCCATATCATAAGGTTTGATAATATCGTTCAAAGCTTTCCATGTATCTTCACGTACCACGGCTCGCCCCGTTGTCAGCACATCATTCATAGTCATATGACCAATCACATAACGAAGTGCACTGTCAGTCGCTTGTCCAAGGCTATTGTCCGCATTGCTTACGCTAAACAGGTATTTTTCAGGATTTTGCACGCGATATTGCACGGTCATTTCAACTTTAACCATGTTTTCATCTTTGGTTAACATCGCACCTTGTGTTTTAAGCTCACGAACTTGTTCTACATTCACTGGAATCACTTTATCAATAAAGGTTGGCTTCCAGTTTAAACCAGGTTGAACGATAGAATGAAACTCGCCAAAACGTAACGTCACGCCACGTTCCGCTTCTTTAATGGTGTAAAAACCGCTTGCACCCCAAATAATCCCTCCGATTACTGCGGCGATCGGTAAAATCTTACCTAAATTAAATGAAGGTATATTCGGCGAAGTATTATTTGATCCGCCCTTCTTATTCCCACCACCTAATTTTTTCAACAGATTATTAAATACTTCTTCAATATCTGGCGGTGATTGTTCCTGATTTTTATTGTCTCGAGCGCCCCAGCCATTTTCATTTTGCTTATCTGATGAATTATCTGACTGTTTTGGACCGCTGCTCTGTCCCGGTTTACCCCAAGGATCTTGATCTGGACCGTTTTGCGACATTACGTTCTCCATTTGTCTAAATTTTTTAATGAGTTTAACGAAATAAATGGGGTTAGTCTATGAAAATACAAGTGGCAATGCAAATTATTATAAAATAAAAAATCCTTAAATATTTTCAAGGATTTTGTTTTATTCATTTACTTGGTAAATCAAGGATTTTTGTATATTTTTTTCTACTAAATTTTTCCCATCCCATTGATAAAATTGTAGTTGAATTTTTGACTGATTAATAAATGCAGCAAAATAAAAAGGTAATTCATCGGTAAAGATCAACGCACCTTTCGGACAATAATCTGAAAAGATCTGCAGTTGTTCTGGCAAATGCGTCACACTTGATAACTTCACTATTCCTACGCCTTGTGATTTCAACACTGCTTCACGCAAACACCAACAGCGATAAAAAGCCAGCTCCTCATCAAGTTGTTTAGCAAACCATTCTTGCTCTGCTTGTGGCGCAAAATGCGCCATGAGTGCAGAAAAATTTCGTTTTTTGGGAAATTCAAGATCAATACCGACCGCACTTTTTTCTGAGTTATTAATATGCAGCAATACAGCAACCCAATCGCCTGAGTGGCTTATATTAAAATCGATATTCTCAACGGGAAATTGTGGTCTACCACTTTGTGTACGATAAATTTGTCCTAAAAGTGCGGTTGATTTTCCCGCTGTTTTTAACAACTGCCAAAGTAAAAAATGCGCCAATCGACGACATTGATGACGTTGCGTTATCCGAGAATTTCCCTGTGGTTCTGTACGCAAATTTTCAGGGACAAGATCTGTAAGGATTTCATCAAAAGAAAAAGGTTGCTGAATATTGGCGTAGGCAATAAAAGTTGTCATACAAATAATAACTAAACATATCCGTTTGATAGCATTATAAAAGGAAATTCGCTGCGCGCCAACACAAGCAAAAATCTGTCAAAACAACGTCTTAGATTAAAACTGTGAGCGGTTTCACAGATTTTTCTCCTTAAATACGTTACATTTCAAAAAAGTAATCACAGGAGGTTCTATGTTTAAACAACTTCAACAAGTCGGTAAGGCATTTATGTTGCCGATTGCTATTTTGCCTGCTGCAGGTCTTTTACTCGGGATCGGCGGTGCGCTTTCCAATAAAGCAACGGTGCAAGCTTATCCAATTTTAAATAATGAGGCGCTGCAAGGCCTGTTTCAGATCATGTCAGCGGCTGGTAGTGTGGTGTTTGCCAATTTGGCCTTATTATTGTGTATTGGTTTAGGTATCGGCTTAGCTAAACGTGATAAAGGCGTTGCTGCTCTCGCTGCGGTTGTCGGTTATCTCATTATGACAGGTACCATTGCCGCATTAATTCCGATTTTCTCTCCTGATGTAAAAAGCATTGATACAGGTGTAATTGGTGCATTGGTGATGGGCTTAATTACCGTTAAATTACACAATCGCTATCACAACATCCAATTACCACAAGTATTAGGTTTCTTTGGCGGTTCTCGCTTTGTGCCAATCGTGACGGCTTTTTCAGCTATTTTTGTTGGATTAGTTTTCTTCCTCATTTGGCCAACTTTCCAACAATGGCTTGTCTCTGCAGGTAAAAGTATCGCCTCCATGGGAACCTTTGGAACATTCTTATACGGTTTCTTAATGCGATTATCTGGTGCGGTTGGCTTACACCACATGATTTATCCACTGTTTTGGTATTCTGAATTAGGCGGTGTGGAAATGGTCAATGGCGAGATGATTGTGGGTGCACAAAAAATCTTTTTCGCTCAATTAGCCGATCCTAATCACCATGGTTTATTTACTGAAGGGACTCGTTTCTTTGCCGGCCGTTTTGATACCATGATGTTTGGCTTACCTGCTGCCTGTTTAGCCATGTATCACTGTGTGCCGAAAAAACGCCGTGCACAAATTGGCGGCTTGTTCCTTGGTGCAGCCCTAACATCATTCATTACTGGCATTACAGAACCGATCGAATTTATGTTCTTGTTTGTTGCACCATGGCTTTATGTATTCCACGCTTTCTTAGATGGTGTATCTTTCTTTATTGCCGATTATTTAAATATCTCTATCGGGAATACTTTCTCTGGTGGTTTTATTGATTTCTTGCTCTTCGGCATTTTACAAGGTGATGAAAACACCCATTGGTTGCGTGTGATTTTTGTCGGAATTCCTTGGGCACTGCTCTATTATTTTTCTTTCGTTTTCTTGATCCGCATCTTTAATGTAATGACACCTGGACGCGGTGAAGAAACCGAAGAAAATGTAGAACAAGAAACAAGTTCACTGACAGAAAATGCACATAAAATTATTGCAGCATTAGGTAGCGCTGAAAATATTGAAAACGTTGATGCTTGTATTACTCGTTTACGTGTTTCAGTTAAAGATGTCAAAGCCGTTGATAAAGCCACATTGAAAAAATTAGGTGCGATTGATGTGCTTGAAGTCGGTGGTGGCGTACAGGCCATTTTCGGTGCTAAAGCTGTACTCTATAAGAGTGAAGTGAATCAAATCTTAGGAAAAGAAGATTAACTCCTAAAAAATAAAGGGCGTTTATCCCGCCCTTTTGAATCAAAATAAAAGTACGGTTAAATCAACCGCACTTTTTTATTATTTCAACAAATATGCACGTAATTGGGTAAAATCGTTATCCATTTCATCAGAAAGTAATGGCAATTTATTGTGTTTATCCAAGGCTTCTGGCAATGGAAGATCGAGCGAAAGAATACGCTCTACAGACTCTTTAAATTTCGCAGGATGTGCCGTACATAAGAAAATACCGGTTTCATCCGCTTTAAGTTGATCTTTCAATACTTGATAGGCGATCGCACTGTGTGGTTCACATAAATAACCTTTTGTGTACATCGCTTTTAAGGTTTCTTCTGTTTCGCCATCACTTAACATACCTGAACCTAAATCACTTAAATTCCAACCGTTACGTTTAAATAACTCTTCGACACGAGGCCAGTTGTTAGGACGACTCACATCCATCGCGTTAGAAAGGGTTGCTACAGTCGCTTTAGGCGCCCAGTTACCTGATTCTAAATAACGTGGCACGGTATCGTTCGCATTGGTTGCTGCAATAAAGCGTTTAATTGGTAAACCTAATGTTTTTGCGATTAACCCTGCGGTTAAGTTACCAAAGTTACCACTTGGTACAGAAACTACTACGTTATCACGTTTTTCTTTTGGTAATTGCGCCACGGCTTCAAAGTAATAACAAACTTGCGCCAATAAACGACTAATATTAATAGAGTTTGCTGAGTTTAAACCAATTGCTTGACGTAGTTCTGCATCATCAAACGCTTGTTTGACTAACGCTTGGCACGCATCGAAATCGCCATTAATCGCAACAGTGCGAATATTCCCACCTAAAGTACAGAATAGTTTTTCTTGTAATGGGCTGATTTTGCCTTTCGGATATAAAATCACCACATTGATGTTTTCTAGCCCATAAAATGCGTGGGCAACTGCCGCACCGGTATCACCGGAGGTTGCGGTTAAAATGGTAATTTTGCCATCACCACGCACAGCAGCGAGCGCCTGCGCCATAAAACGACCACCAAAGTCTTTAAATGCTAAAGTTGGACCATGGAACAATTCAAGGGCATAAATATTGTCCTCTACTTTTTCCAATGGAGCTGGGAAAGTGAAAGCATTTTTCACCATCGCATCTAATGTCGCCTTCGGTAATTCTTCACCGATTAATGCGCCAAGAATTTTTTGGCTACGTTCCACCAATGGTAAGGCCAATAGCTCGTCAATATTGTTTAACGCGGGGATCGTTTCCGGAAAGAACAAGCCTTGATCTTTGCCAAGTCCTTGGCGTACCGCTTGCGCAAAATTCACTTGTTCTTCAGGGTGTTTGATATTGTACAAATTCATTGTATATCCGTTAATTATAGAGTTTTAATAAAATATTATTCCCCTCTTATAAAAGAGTATAAAAGAGGGGATAAAACGATTTGTTATTTAACCGAGCTCTCTCGCACCGTCATTATCGACCTTACAAACGTGCACAAAGCCTTCATTGTTTTGTAAATAATGATTCTCTAAATAAGTCGCCAGTTTTGTTGCCGTTTGTAAATCGGGTGCGATGGAGAAAATCGTTGGACCAGAGCCTGAAATCCCCGTTGCTAATGCACCTAAATCACGCGTAGCTTGTTTCACTTCTGCGAAGTTGGGTAATAAAGCCTCTCGGTAAGGTTCTGCAATCACATCTTTCATCATCATCGCAGCAAGATTTTCTTGATGCGTGTGACATGCGTGCACAAAGCCACCTAAATGACGACCATGAGAAATCACATCTTGGCGCGTGTAGCTTTTCGGTAAAATTGCGCGTGCTTCAGCGGTTGAAACCTCAATGCCTGGATAGGCTAAGACCCAATACCAATTATCAAAAAATGGCAGTTTTTGGCAAATGTTACCGAGAGATTGTACCATAAACTGCACACCGCCTAAGTAACAAGGTGCCACATTATCATAATGGATAGAGCCTGAAATACGACCTTCTAGCTCCCCCATCATCTCTAACAATTCCATTTTTGAGAATGGTTCATCGTGAAATTTATTTAATGCCACTAACGCAGCCACGATAGAGCACGCACTTGAACCTAATCCCGAGCCAATCGGCATATTTTTCTCAAGGGTTAAACGCAATGGTTTGACTCTTACATTACGTAATTTTAATTGCTCGCTAAACAGCACATAAGCCTGATACACGATATTTTTTTGCGGCTCTTTTGGCAATTTACGCACAAAATAGCCCGCACTTTCGAGCTCAAAACCACTTGGAATAGACTCAATCTGTACGACATCACCTAATAATGAACCATCAATCGGTGAAATGGCTGCACCTAATGTGTCAAATCCTACACTAATATTTGCACTCGATGCGGGAGCATAAATTCTTAACATGTTATGTCCTTTTTAGTGGTGTAATGTTCTTAAAATATCAGCAAAGATGCCAGCAGCAGTCACTGCGTTACCCGCACCATAACCACGTAATAACAACGGAATTGGTTGATAATAACGCGTGTAGAATGCAAGTGCGTTTTCACCGTCTTTCACCTTGTACAATGGATTATTTTGATCCACAGCGATAATTGATACTTTGCAGTGCCCATCTTTAATTTGACCGACGTAACGCAATACTTTGCCCTCTGCTTTCGCGGCTTCAACGCGTGCTTTAAATTCCGCATCTAATTGTGGCAGCATTGCCATAAATTCATCAGCAGATTTACCTTCAGAGAAGCCTTTTGGTAATACACCTTCCACTTCCACATCGGAAAGCTCAAGTTCTAGACCTGCTTCACGCGCTAGAATCAGTAATTTACGTGCCACATCTTGACCCGATAAATCATCACGAGGATCGGGCTCTGTAAACCCTTTTTCACGTGCAAGTGCGGTCACTTCTGAAAGAGAAAGTCCTTCTTCTAATTTACCGAAAATGAAAGAAAGTGAGCCAGACAAAATACCTTCAAAATACTCAAGCTCATCCCCTGCTGCCAATAAATTCTGTAAGTTTTCGATAACCGGTAAACCAGCGCCTACGTTGGTTTCGTATAGGAATTTATGTTGGCTCGCTTGTGCATTGCGACGTAATTCGTGGTAATAAGCTAATTCACGGGTATTCGCTTTTTTATTTGGAGTTACCACATGGAAGCCTTCTTTTAACGCACGTGCATAAAGTCCTGCGACCGATTCAGCTGTTGTACAATCTACGAAGACTGGGTTCACTACGTGGTGTAATTTAATGAAAGATAACAACACATCGAAATCAGAAGGTTGGGTCGCATTTTCAAGATCGGCTTTCCAATTATCTAAATTCAATCCGTTTTCATTCAAAAGCATTTTGGTTGAATTCGCTAAGGCACAAACACGGATTTCAATATCCTTCTTTGCGAGGTATTCTTTTTGGTGTTTAATTTGTTCAATTAACTCACCACCAACGCCACCAACGCCGACTAGAAACATATCAACAACTTTTTTGTTATTAAAAAGCGCTTGGTGAGTGGCTTTCACGGCTTCAATTGCTTTGTTTTGCGCCACTACCGCTGAAATTGAACGCTCAGAAGAACCCTGTGCAATTGCGACTAAGCTGATATTCGCTTGTGCCAATGCAGAGAAGAAACGAGCCGCGATACCTTTAGCTTGTTTCATACCATCACCTACAACTGAGATGATAGAAAGATCTTTTGCGACTTCAATAGGTTCTAAGTCATGCGCTTTTAATTCTGTCGCAAACTCTTGTTCTAAAACCGCTTTTGCTGCATCCGCTGATTTCACCGGTACACAGAAACTAATACTGTATTCAGAAGAAGATTGAGTAATTAAGATAACTGAAATACCGGCTTTTGACATCGCTGAGAATACGCGAGCTGCCATCCCCACCATACCTTGCATACCAGGACCTGAAACATTGAACATTGCCACGTTATCAAGATTAGTAATCCCTTTCACTTGTAACCCTTCAGATTTCACATGACCATCGATTATCGAACCTGGTGCAGATGAATTACCGGTGTTTTTAATCACGCAAGGGATTTGTTTTGGTAATAATGGGCCAATTGTACGTGGATGGATTACTTTCGCACCAAAATAAGAAAGTTCCATCGCTTCACGATAAGAAAGGCTTGGTAATAAACGAGCATCTGGCACTAAACGAGGGTCACAAGTATAAACGCCATCCACATCAGTCCAAATTTCACAAACAGACGCATCTAAACAAGCGGCTAAACAAGCTGCTGAATAATCAGAACCATTACGGCCTAATAACACTAATTCACCTTTATCATTGCATGCGGTAAAACCAGCCATTAGAACCACTTTATCTTTACCGATACTTTTCGCATCAACGCGTTTTGTCGATTCATCAATATCAACTGAAGATTCTAAGTAACCACCTTGTGCTAATAATTGCTTAACTGGATCAACAATGTGAACACTATACCCACGTGCTTCAAACCACGCTTTCATCATCGCAATCGATAATTTTTCACCACGGCAGTCAATGGTTGCTTTAACTTTATCTTCTACTTTTCCTGCTTGGCGAATTTCTTCTAATAAGCCTTTAATTTGAGCAAATTCCGCATCAATGAGGGCTTTGGTGCCCGCAAGATCAAATTTATTATTTTCAGTGTGTAAACCATTAATGATGTTATAGAAAATCTCAATGGCTTCGTTAAAGTGGGTATCAGTAGGTTGGTTTAATGCGGCTTTTTCAGAGAGGGCAACAAGATGATTAGTAATTTTTGCAGGAGCAGATAAGACACCGGCTGCCTGCTCTTCCAAATGAGCTTTTTCGATTAATTGAGCCGCTTGCGAGAAACGCTCAGGGTTGGCTAATGAAGTGCCACCAAATTTTAATACGCGCATGATAATATCCTCAGATGTTGTGATTTTTAAATACTAAAAAACCCGCACTAAACTGAATGCGGGTTTTCTTGATCCTGTTTGTTACGCACTAACCCGCCCCATTAATTGTCGTAATGGTCATAATAATGGTGGTAATCGTGAAAGTGCGGTTATTTTTCATTGTGTTTTAACCTTGAAAAAAAGATGTGTTTAGAAATACCGAAAAAGCGCGGGCTTGTCAAACACAAAATCAAAAAAATGAAGATTTTTTCTAAAAATCATCGCTTTGGTGTAGAATGAAGAGAGTTTCACATTGGTCAGGAAGGGAATTATGACAATTCAACAAGCACTCGAAACCATCCATCAAAAAATCCAAGCCTCCACTCAACTTGCACATCGCCCTGAAAGTGCGGTCACTTTATTAGCGGTTTCTAAAACGAAACCCAATGAAGCGATTTTAGAAGCCTATCATGCAGGACAAAAAGCATTTGGGGAGAACTACGTTCAAGAAGGCGTAGACAAAGTTCAGTATTTTGAAGCACAGAATATTCAGCTTGAATGGCATTTTATTGGCCCATTGCAATCCAATAAAACGCGTCTTGTGGCTGAACATTTCGATTGGATGCAAACACTAGAACGTGCAAAAATTGCTGATCGTTTAAATGAACAACGCCCTACCAATAAAGCGCCTTTGAACGTTCTAATCCAAATTAATATCAGTGATGAGGCAAGTAAATCAGGTATTCAACCTAATGAAATGATCGAGCTTGCAAAACACATTGAAAATCTACCGCACTTACGTTTACGTGGATTAATGGCTATCCCTGCTCCAACAGACAATATTGCAGAACAAGAAGCGGCTTTTAGCCAAATGGAACAATTATTTGAGCAATTGAAAGTCGCTTTCCCTCATCAACAAATTGACACCCTTTCTATGGGAATGACCGATGATATGCAAAGTGCCATTAAATGTGGATCAACTATGGTGCGTATTGGTACAGCCATTTTTGGCGCAAGAGATTATTCGAAAAAATAATGAATAGAAAATAAAAAAGCGGTCAACATTGACCGCTCTTTTTTATCTGGATTTCATTAAACTTCTTCGCTCTTTTCAGAGAAACGTTCAATCTTCGCACCTAAACAACGAAGTTTATCTTCAACGTGTTCATAACCACGATCGATATGATAAATACGATCTACGATGGTTTCACCACTTGCGATACAGCCTGCTAATACAAGACTGATTGATGCACGTAAATCTGTTGCCATCACTTCTGCACCAGAAAGATGCTCAACACCATGACACACTGCAGTATTGCCTTCAATTTCAGCTTTACCACCCATACGAATTAATTCTGGAATATGCATAAAGCGGTTTTCAAAGATGGTTTCAGTGATGATACTTGTACCTTCTGCCACCATGTTTAACAAGGTGAACTGAGCTTGCATATCCGTTGGAAAACCAGGATGTGGTGCAGTACGAATATTCACAGCTTTCGGACGATTGCCATGCATATCCAATGTAATGCTATCTTCAGTCACTTCAACTTCTGCACCCGCTTCACGAAGTTTATCAATCACGGCATCCATGGTATCCGCTTTGGTATTTTTACATACCACGCGACCACCTGAAATGGCTCCCGCAATTAAGAATGTTCCGGTTTCAATACGATCTGGCACAATGCTGTGCTCGCAACCAGTTAAACGTTCAACACCTTCAATAACAATGTGATCCGTACCGGCACCTGTAATTTTTGCGCCCATTTTATTGAGGAAATCAGCTGTATCGACAA
Organism: Parahaemophilus parainfluenzae; assembly: GCA_963537955.1. Lineage (GTDB taxonomy): Bacteria > Pseudomonadota > Gammaproteobacteria > Enterobacterales > Pasteurellaceae > Haemophilus_D > Haemophilus_D parainfluenzae_AJ. The sequence goes on from CAUTFW010000025.1 coordinate 13,084, forward strand.
TTTCAGGCTCACGTGCGGCGTTTTCAATCGTTGTTGTACCTTTAGCAAGCGTTGCAGCCATCATGATAGATAAAGTCGCACCAACGCTCACTTTTTCCATCACAATACGTGTACCTACAAGACGCTCTGCGACAACTGCTTTTACATAACCTTCATCAAGCTCAATCGTTGCGCCGAGTTTTTCTAAGCCACTAATATGAAGATCAACCGGACGCGCACCAATTGAACAACCTCCAGGTAAAGAAACTTGACCTTGATGAAAACGAGCCACCAAAGGTGCTAATGCCCAAATAGAGGCACGCATGGTTTTTACTAATTCATACGGCGCAACGAAGTGATCAATTTTAGAGCAATCTAATAATACTGATCCTTCAGCATCACGCTCTGCCACCACGCCAAGTTTACGTAAGATTTTTAAGGTAGTATCGATATCTTTGAGTTCCGGTACATTTGTTAATTTAACCGGTTCAGTCGCCAAAATGGCGGCAAAAAGAATAGGAAGTGCAGCATTTTTTGCACCAGAGATGGTTACAGTACCACTTAAGCGAGATTGCCCGCCATAAACACGAAATTTTTCCATAGAAAATCCTAGCTTGCTTGATGTAATAGACGATCCATTTTCCACTTTGCAGTGGTATAGGTTTTAATGGTTAAAGCATGAATTTCACCAGTTTGGAAATAAGGCATTAATGGCGCGTAGATAGTTTGTTGCTGTTTTAATTTAGAAAGTGCAGCGATCTCATCGCTCACCACAATCACACCAAAGTGTGCATTTTCACCTTGAGCATAAACCTCATCTACATTCAGGCTTTCTTTTAAAATACGTTCAATTTCTTGCAGTTCCATTAGGATTTCCGTTTTAATGATGATCAATAAAAGTGCCAATCCAATGAGATAAATTCACTAAATCAGCAAGGGTTAATAACTGTTCCGGCGGATTTATCAACCGCACTTTTTTATTTGGTAACTGCTCACTATCATGTAGAAAATCACACAACAATGCAAAACCAGCCGAATCAATTCGTTTAATATTCGTTAAATCAAATTCAATGGTACTTTGATTCGCTAGCTTTTCTGATAAAAAAGAAGCACGTTGCTGCCATAATGGTAACAACGTGTTGCGGGATAACTCCCCCGATAATTGGAGAGCTATCTTATCATTATTTTGGATTAAATCCCACTTTAACGCAGTCATTCGCTTATTTGCTCAATGTCACAGGTGCTGCGGCAGATTTTTGAATTTGAGCTGTTAAAGCATCAATACCTTGTTGACGTAAGATACCGCTCCATTCGTTTTGTTTGGTGACAACCATGCTCACGCCTTCTGCAACCATGTCATAAGCTTGCCATTCGCCAGTTTTACTGTTTTTACGCCATTTGAAATCTAATTTAATTGGCGCTTGTCCACCATTTTGCATGATGTTTACACGAATACTTACAAGATTTTTGTCGCCTACTTCTTTAGCCGGTTCAATTTGAATATTTTGATCGGTATAAGCGGTTAACACTTGTGCGTAAGCTTGTTCGATAAAATCGCTGAATGCTTTAAAGAATTTTTCACGTTGTTCTGGTGTAGTTGATTTAAAGTATGAACCTAACACTAAAGAACCTGCATAGTTTACTTGCACGTAAGGTAATAAATCATTACGCACGATAGTACGTAAATAGTTTGGATCCTTTTTAATTTTTGCCTGATTATTTTTGATATCGGCAAATAACTTATCTGATGCTTGTTGCATCAACACATAAGGGCTCGTTTCTGCACGTACAGTTTGAGTCACAAAAAGTGCAGTCACTGCAAATGCCATTACGCTAAACCATTTTTTAAACTGAGTAAATTTCATCATAAATCTCCTAAATAAAGATTATTATTTAGCTTCAGGTTCTGCTTTGTCAGCATTGCCGTCGGCTTTTTTATCACCGTAAAGGAACTGGCCGATTAAATCTTCCAATACCATTGCGGATTTTGTGTCTTGAATTTGGCTACCGTTTTTTAACATCGCGGTTTCACCATCATCAAAACCCATTGTTAAGGCGATATATTGCTCGCCCAATAATCCCGATGTTTTGATCGATAACGAACTATTTTCCGGAATTTCTTTATATTCTTCATTAATCGCGATACTGACTTTTGGTAAGTAAGATTTTTCGTCTAACGTAATGTCAGATACACGACCAATGACTACCCCACCAAGTTTAAGTGGTGCACGGACTTTTAGTCCACCAATATTGTCAAAAGTTGCAGTCACTGTATAAGATTTTGTTTCACCAAAACCTTGTACGTTTGCTACACGTAAGCCTAAAAACACTAACGCGGCGATACCAAGTAGTAAAAATAGCCCTACCCAAAATTCATATTTAATTGTTTGTCGCATAAAAATACCCTTTTAGCCTGCCCCAAACATAATGGCAGTTAAGATGAAATCTAGCCCAAGAACCACAAGTGATGCGTGGACAACTGTTCTGGTTGTGGCTTGACTGATACCTTCAGATGTCGGAATACAATCATAACCATTGAATAACGCAATCCACACCACGGCAATGGCGAAAAATACGCTTTTAATAAATCCGTTTAGAATGTCATAGCTCCAGCTGACGGCATTTTGCATCACAGACCAAAAGCTACCTGCATCGACACCTTTCCAATCTACGCCGACAAGCGCACCGCCCCAAATACCAATCGCGGTAAAGAGAAGCGCAAGAATTGGCATCGCAATCAAACCTGCCCAAAAGCGCGGTGCAATCACTCGACGTAATGGATCGACCGCCATCATTTCAAGACTAGAAAGTTGTTCTGTGGCTTTCATTAAGCCAATTTCAGCCGTTAACGCCGAACCTGCTCGTCCCGCAAATAAAAGTGCGGTCACTACTGGGCCTAATTCGCGTAATAAAGACAGTGCCACAAGTTGTCCAAGGCTGGTTTCTGCAGAAAAGTCAACTAAGACTACATAGCCTTGTAAGCCTAACACCATACCAATAAATAAACCTGAAAGCAGGATAATTAATAACGACTGTACACCTAATACGTGTAATTGTTTCACTAATAAAGGAAAATGTTTACGAATTTGTGGCTTACCCACTAACGCACCAAACAGCATAAAGCCGGATCGGCCTAATGCACGGAAAAATTTGATCACGCTTCGTCCAAGTGAAGAAATTATATCAACAATCATTTAAATAATTCCTCCACATAATCACCTGCCGGATAATGGAATTTTACCGGACCATCCGCTTCACCTTTCAAGAACTGCACCACTTGCGGATCTTGGCTCGCGAGCAGTTGCTCTGATGTTCCTTCGGCAATCACATGTTTATCCGCAATAATATAGGCATAATCTGCAATACTTAATATTTCATTCACATCATGGGAAACCACGATAGACGTTAAGTTTAGCGCCTCATTTAAGCGTTTAATTAAGCTCACAATTACGCCCATGCTGATTGGATCTTGCCCTGTAAATGGCTCATCAAACATGATTAAATCCGGGTCAAGTGCGATCGCTCGAGCTAATGCTGCACGACGCGCCATCCCACCAGAAAGCTCAGAAGGCATCAAATCTGCCGCACCACGTAAGCCCACCGCTTCTAATTTCATCAACACAATTTGACGAATTAGACTTTCTGGCAAACGCGTATGCTCGCGAATCGGAAATGCCACGTTATCAAATGTGGAAATATCCGTAAATAACGATCCTGATTGGAATAACATTCCCATGCGTTTACGTACTTCATAAAGCTCACGATTTGAAAGACGACAAATATCTTGTCCATCAAACAAAATCTCGCCTTGTTCAGGATGCAACTGACCACCAATTAATTTTAGTAGCGTGGTTTTCCCGATCCCTGACGGCCCCATAATGGCCGTAATTTTGCCCTGTTGGACTTTCAAATTCAGATTATCGTAAATCACACGCTCACCTCGTTTAAAGGTCAGGTTTTTGACTTCGATTAGATTTTTATTCATTAAAATCTCATTGGTTTTACAAGAAGAAATTTATTTTTCTCTCACGTTAAAAAAGTGCGGTCGTTTTGACTGCTATTTTTGTGAAAGGTTCAAGCGGCGTTTTAATAACGTCGTGAAGCCACGTAATAACACAAAAATCAATGACAGCACATAAATAGGTAAATTACCTAATGCTGCATAAGGCGTTTTGCCTTCTGTTGGCACCATTTTATGAGTCAGCGTTGTTTCCGCAAATTGAGGTGCTTGCGCTTCAATGTTGCCTTTTGCATCAATAAACACTGAAATACCCGTATTCGTTGCACGAATTAATGGTTTACCTAATTCGAGCGCACGCATTCTAGCCATTTGCAAATGCTGCCAAGGGCCAATGCTATCACCAAACCATGCATCATTAGAAATCGTCAGCAAATAATCTGTTTCTTTTTTCAGATTTTCACGAAGTTGCTCACCAAAAATAATTTCATAACAAATAGCTGGCGCAAAAGCATGTTGTTTTGCCATAAAAGATGGCTGTACCGCATCGCCACTTTGGAACGCAGACATTGGCAAATTAAATACGGAATTAAGTGGACGCAACAAACTTTCTAACGGCACATATTCACCAAATGGGACGAGATGATGTTTACTGTAACGATTTTTTGTCGTCAACTCATAAGGGAAATCAGGATTCCCTGCCGTCACAATGGAATTTAATAATTTACCGCTTTGCTCATCACGATATACGGTACCAATCATTACTTCCGTGTTTTTCTCTTTTGCGACTTTATCTAAAGCGTCAAAAAATGGCGTAATCGCATTTTCAAGGGTTGGCAATGCTGACTCGGGTAAAATAATCAAATCAGACTTGCCTAAATGCGCCAAAATTTGTTTTTGATAGATGTCCACTGTGGCATAAAGATATTCAGGATCCCATTTTAAATTTTGCTCAATATTACCTTGTGCAAGGGTGACGGTTAGCCCTTTACCTTCTTTGGGTTGAACAAAATTCACCTTACCAGCATAAGCACTTAATCCACCTACAAGCAATAATAGCAATGCATTCACACCGACTAAATTCCATTGTTTTTTCGATAGTGAAAAAACAAGATTAAAAATGACCGCACTTGCCCAAACAGTAAAGAATGTCAGCCCCGTGACACCAAAGATCGGCGCGATACCGAAAAATGGACTGTCGATTTGAGTATAACCAAATTGTAACCAAGGAAAACCGGTAAACACCCAACCACGCAAGAATTCAGTCAATGTCCAAATTGCGGCAAAAATGACCACACTTTGCACCTGAAAACGCTGCACTAAATAAGTGAAAAACATTGGATAAAGTGCAAGGTAAGCCGAAAGTAAGCCCACCAAGAGATAGCTCACGCCAAGGGAAGCGCCACCAAATTGATGAATGCTGACATTTAACCAACTTACACCAAAACAGAAAAAGCCCATCGACCACAAAAAAGTGGCCAAAAGTGCGGTTGATTTTTGGGCATTTTTCGCCACAAAAAGCAAGCCGACCAACGATACATAGGCTAAACCCCAATAATCAAACGGCGAAAAGGCAAATACGCCAATCACTCCAGAAATCAAGGCTATAAGATAAACGACTAATTTATTCATTTTATCAATACTACAAAAAAATATTCCCCCTCTTTAGCAAAGAGGGGGCTAAGAATACGATCAAACTGAGTAACTTACTCAGCTTGTTCTTCTACACCTTCCATATCCGATAAATGCTCATCTGGCACAGTTACACGCACCTGAATTAAACGGCGACTATCGGCAGAGGTCACTTTAAATTGAATATTTTCTAAGGTGATTTCTTCACCGCGCTTAGGCAAATACCCAAAGGCTTGCATAATCAAACCGCCAATGGTATCCACTTCTTCATCATCAAAATGCGTATTAAATTGCGCATTAAAATCATCAATATCCGTTAACGCACGCACCGCATAAGTATGACGAGAAAGCTGACGAATATCCGCGACATCTTCCTCATCGAACTCGTCTTCAATATCACCGACAATTTGTTCGAGAATGTCTTCGATGGTCACTAAACCTGATACCGCACCAAACTCATCCACCACGATCGCCATATGGAAACGCTCAGAGCGAAAATCTTTTAACATACGATCGACACGTTTACTTTCCGGCACAATCACGACTGGACGTAATAACTTGGATAGCTCGAATTCTTCCGCATCTTCACGTAAAAACTTAAGCAAATCTTTCGCGTGTAAAATACCTTCAATATTATCGCGATCATCCGTATCTGCAATAACAGGAAAACGTGAATGTGCAGATTCAATAATCGTGTTCAAACACGCATCAAGATCTTGATTTGATTCAATAAATACGATTTGAGAGCGTGGAATCATGATATCACGTACACGAAGCTCCGCGATTTCCATTACCCCTTCAATCATCTCACGAGTATTTTGATCGATTAAATCGTTTTGTTCTGAATCGCGAATCACTTCCACGAGTTCTTCACGATTTTTCAGCTCACCTTGGAAAAAGCGGCCAATAAGTGATTGGAAAAAAGATTTTTTAGTTGTTTCAGTTTGATTACTCGAATGCTCTTCGTTCATAAAATTAAATGTGTTACTGTCGGATTGACTACATAAAAAGTAGCATATTTTGACAAAAATCGCAAAAAACTTAAGCTAAATGGCTGAAAATAAAGTGCGGTTAAAAACTTGATAATTTTTAACCGCACTTTTATTATATGAATATTTCTAGATGCTTAACGTTTTTTCCACGACCCAAACGTAAACTCTTTAGTTCGTCCGTGTAAGATAAGCACTTTTGCCGAGGCCCCCACTCCAACATTTGGTACAACTGCAGCCTTTGCTTCAGCTCCGTGATATAACTCAGAGGTTTTATCTGATTTATATTCTCTACCTACATAACCACTACCATTAACTTTAGCGAAAGGCACGCTGATCTCTACTTCAGCTTTTGCACCAAAAGTGGCATTTTGGTCATCTGGTTTCTTACCTATCGATTTTTCTGCCTTGAACAAGTCAGCTGTAGCACTAACACCACCTTTATCTAGCTCAGCAGATAAAGAACGAAGTCCTCCACTAAGTTTTACTCCAATGCCTGATCCTACCCCACCTTCACCTTGTAGCTTAACCCCTCTATTACTTATAGTAATTATTGCTTTTCCTTCTGCATAAGCAATTGCCCCTAGAGCACCGCCCACCTCACCTTTGAATCCCATACCTATTGGATAGTTATAGTTTTTCCATCCCATATAATTCGAAGTATCAATCTGGTTTCTTAGCTTAGTACATTCTGGGGTATTGATACCTTTATCACATGCAGCATACAACTCTCGTGTATTTTTAAGTGATACTTGATCTATTTCATCAGACACTTTTAGAGAACATAAAGTCGGACTTTCCGATTTTGTACAAGCTTTCATTTTAGCCCTAAAATATTCTCTTTGCCCTTTTTTGAGGTGATTATTTTCTACTGCATTCCTCGCAACAATACTGCCAATCTCTCCATTTTTAGAAGCGGTCTCTGAATCGGCTCCTCTTGCTTTAGATGTTGTTTGAGCAACAACTTGACCAATAAAGCTTGTTATTCCGACAATCATTTCCTTATCTTTATTCGATAACTCACTTGGATCCATCCCCTTATCTATCGTTTTAATTTTATCTACGATAGCATTCATTTTGTCTTTCAAGGAAGGTTTAGAGTTATCACTCGCTACTTCATTAATGATCTGAGTGAGTCTGCCCACCACTGGAGCTGAAAGTTCTGCCACACCAGCAGCTAAAGCACCAGATGTACCACTACCCCCAAGAGCTTTCGCCTCTACTGCGCCCCAAAGAGCGTGAGCGACTGTATTAGCAACAAGATTTACTTTGCCGGTTTCTTTGTCTGTTGTCTGTTCTTTAATTAAAACATTTGCAAAAGGTGAGGCTGCAGTAACCACGACACCTTGAACAGATTGACCACTTAATGCCGCAACGATCGCTGAGGACAATGCATCAGCTGTACGAAGATGTGAACCACCTACTTCCCATTTGGCTGCTTCCATTCGTGCAATATCGAGTTGTTGTGAAATAGCTTTTACTCCTTCCTTGTCTTGTCTCTCTTCGAGTACTTTTTTCTCTTCCTCTAAGCGAGCCACTTCGGCCAATAACGGAACTTTTTGGTTTGCAATATAAGTATTGACTGCACTTTTAATGTTTCCTACTGCCGCTGAAATTTGACGTTGTTCGCTTAAGATTTGATTAACATCTTTTGGCGTATCAACTTGACTATTGGCTTGATTAATATCCGTATTGATGCCCAAAGCCTGTGCAGTAGTTTGCATCGATGCAGTATCTTTATTTAAGGTAATCTTGCCTTCAGTTAAGGTTGCTCGCGTTACTGAATCGTCAGAATTCGATTCTTTCATTGGTAACCCACCACTCACATTAGGCGTATTCACATTTGAACCTTGTCCATCCACACTTGCACTAAATGACATACTCGAAGCATCACTGTGACTTTCATTTTGAATATTTTCAAACGTCAGCTTATTGGTTGCTAATTCACTATTAGCCGGATTCGTACTGGTAATCGCTGCCCCTTTTAAGTGAACATTCTTCGCATTAACATGATATCCGCCTTCTTCAGCAAATAATCCAGCTTGCTCTTTCACTTGTTTATAGCTTGATTCCCCTTTCTCAGAATTACCATAACCGCTTACACGCCAGTTATTTCCAAAACCAATTTCAGCCTCAATACCACCGCCGCTTGATTTAGTCTCAAATTTGTTTTCATCTTGCACACTCGCAATATTGAGATTTCCACCTACGTTAGCGTTGATTGTTTTAGCTTTGGCTGTCGTACCCGTTAAGTTAGTATCACCTTGAGTATTAATATTCAAGGTTTCAGTATTAAGATGGCTATTGGTGTAGTTAACCCCTTCTACATTGGTTTTACTGCTTGAGCCACCTACACGAGCATAAATACCAATACCGGTTTGAGCACCAATTGTTGCCGCCATCCCGACTTCGACACCAGCACTTTGTGAACGGGCGTGTTGATCTACTGTGCTCTTACCAGGATCAATCGTTAGATTATTGGCATTAAAGGTTACGCTACTGTCTTTTAAGCGGTTACCTTTTTCATCGACAGACGTGATATCTGCATGGGTGATATTAATATTCCCTAACTGCGGATTACCTTGTGCATTTGTGCTGCCATCACCGCGCGCAGTAAACTCAATTTCTTTCGCATTGAATAGGTTACCTTGGCTAGTGTGCTGATAGCTGTCTTCTTTCTTACGGCTATGAGCAACCCCAGTACCAGATTCCACACGAAGTAAATAAGTTGCGCCACCTTGCCCTTGGAATGCAGAAGCCAAGTTATAAGCTTGTGCTGCAACACTCATGATATTTGCTGCTTGCACACGATCTGAAGCGTTCTTATTTTTTATAGTGCTTTCAATACTATTGATTAAATCAATAATTGGTGATTTCACACGAGTAAATTGACCAAATTTCAGATCGCTTTCACTTTGTTTATATTTATCAGTATTAAAAGCTGAATCCACAATAATATTTTGTGCATTAATGGAAGCTTTATCTTTTGATAAAATTTCTGCCGATGTTTGACGATAATCTTTACCAGCATATACTTCTACCTTATCACCTAAGCTCGCCAATTGCGCTTTTTCATGGTGAGTAAAGTTACCATCTTGGTTAAAACGAGTACGGTTATAACCATAGAAGCGCTCAGAATCTGAAATAACAGCCTCACCTACCGCATGCCCTTTACGTTGCTGCGTTGTCTCTTGTGTGGTAACCGCTGTATCTAAAACAACATTACCCGCTGCAGATAATTGGTTTTTACCCTCAGACACAATTTTGGCACCTTTAGCATGAATATCACCTTTTTGTGCCACAATTTGGTTATTACCACCTACAGAAATAGTCGTTGATACTTCTTGTGTTTGAGTTGCATCGCCATTTTCACGTTGAGTGTGCACACCAAAAAGGTATTTATTTGCACCACCTAAACTAAATCCTTTATCTGAGGTATTAGCCTGCTGCGTATAAGTATTCTCAGCCGTTCCTAACTCAATATTATTTGAAGCTAAGAATGTTGCACCTTTCTCTGCTGCAATTTGTGTACCTTGTGTGCGAATATCACCTTCAGATGCCACTACATTAAGTTGTCCGCCAGCATTAAGTGCGGTCACTTTTGCTGTTGTTTCTACTGTGGTTTTATCTGATTTACTGCGTTTGTGCTCCAAATACGGCACAATACCACGGCTCATTAATTCCACTGCATCTGCACCCGCTTCAGCAATAGAGTTAATTTTTCCTACGACGGTTTCTGTACCACCTTGTTTTTGGCGTTGTTTATATTGATCTACGGCTTTCACAGTTGGATCGTAAACCAGACTTAAACCGAACCCGCTTGTTTTACTCGATTGATGTACTTCGGTATGATGTACTTCTTTTGCAGCTTCAAGATTGACTTGTTTTGCACGTAGATCAGATTGTTCCTGACTGTTTAAATCAGAACCTCGCACAGTCAAGACATTTTCAGCGGCTAAAGTTGTAGTACCACCTGTTAATTGGCTACCTGCTGCTTCTAAGCTTATGGATTTGGTATCTAGATTAGACTTGCTTTTCTCATAACCAAATTTTGCCACCCCACCTTTAACGCTTCCAACTAAACCAGAACGTTTTCTCTCGTAATGATCTTCAGCATAAGTGTGATCTTCTGCTTCTTTTACATTGATATTTTTAGCCTGCACCAATAAACCATCTTTTGCATTAACAGAAGATCCTTGAATGGTTGCATTCGCATTTTGTGAATAAATAACAACATCTTTACCACTTACATCACTACCTTTACTCGTGTCGTAGTTGTGGTCATGCTTGATTATACGTGTTTCTTTTTTAATCAATGATTTATCTACAGTTTTCACACCGCTGCTTAACTGTTCTTTATTACGGCCTTCTTTAA
>CAUTFW010000026.1:0-22452 GCA_963537955.1 Parahaemophilus parainfluenzae
TCCCTTACAAGGAGGGGGTCACTGGTTCGAGACCGGTATCGCCCACCACTTTTCTTAAAGTCCTTTTTTAAATCAGTCAAATTAACATTGTTTCTGTTTTATCTTATAAATAAAAACGGCCACAAAACGTTTCATTTTATGACCGCACTTTCATGAAATTTTTAGATTAAACCGGCTCTAAACCTAACACTTTACGTCCATTGATACTGGCAATATCAACCATTGCATCAAGATGAGGGAAACGACAGCCCGCAGCAAGTAAGCTTAGTTCTTGCCATAAATCCCCTTCACAAAGGGGCACCATGTAATCACAGATATTATCCGTACCTAACGCGACTGTAATCCCTTCTGGAATCATTTCATCTGCCGGTGTCAATGCGTTATGGAAAGGCATCAAATCTTCTTTTCGGTTACTATCAATCCACGCCATTGGGCAAGCAATCATCATCATTTTTGCCTGACGCATTTTTTCATAAAGTTTATAACGATATTCTCTGCTATGTGCACCGATAGAAATACCATGGATCGCCACCACTCGACCTTCCATACCATGTTCGATAGTTTTATCGCAAAGCTGTTCGGTTTCTTTTTCTTTCGGAGAGTTGAATTGGTCCACGTGTACATGACACATGATGCCGCGAGACTTAGCCGCATCAAGTAAAATATCCATTGCTTCAAGACCACGACCATAGTCAAGCTCATCGCGATAAGGTAAACCACCAATCATATCCACCATATCAGAGCCAATATCAAACCATTTGCGTGCTTCTGGCTCAATCACCCCTTTTAAGGTCTGATTCGCAAATTTTAAAATAATGTCATGCTTATAGACTTCACGAGCTTTATGCGCAGCAATGATGGCTCGGTCTTCACAAATCGGGTCGATATCCACAAAAGTCCCAAATGCCGTCACCCCTTGGGAAATCATCAACTCAATCGATTGACAGAAACGGGCGTAATAATCATCAACACTTGATGTACGTTTAACTTCGTCCACTAAATCCCATTTTTGTTGAAGATTACTATTGTGATAAATACCAATTTTTTCAGGTGTCATTGTAAAAGCACGATCTGCGTGAGCATGAGCATTGACCCAGCCACCTTTTTTAATGATTTCGTCTCGAATAAACGTTTTAAAGCTACGAACGTGATTTCTCATAATAACTCCGCCAAAAAAGAAAGGAAAAGAGAGACGAGAAGTGTATTAATTGAAAAGCAAACCCAATAAGAATCGGGTCTATTGTGAATTGTTTGCAATGTTATGAAAAATTCGCAGATTTTAATTAATAACATCTTTTCAGTCTTTCAACTGAGTGCAAAGTATAAGATTTTAAGCACAAAAAAGCTATCTATTTATTGACAAAAGAACGCTCTTGTTTAAAGACATCTAAGAACAAGCCGAGCGGTGGGCGGCTTGAAGATTGCTCAGTATAAGTGCGGTCAAATTTCTTATAGTTTCCTTTACGATCAATATGATACTGTGTACCATCCGGCTGAATAATGACATTCCAACGGAAATTCGACGCCAACACCCAAGGATCACCATTAAGTTCAAATAAATTGCGACCTTGTGCATAATCCGAAACTGGATTTTTCACTTTAAAGATCGACGACATCAATGCCGGTAATAAATCAGTATGGCTTGTTAATTTAGAGACTTCTTGCACCGGCAAATCTTTCCAGTAAACAATAAATGGCACTTGGATTTCATCACGACCGAAATAGTTTTCTTGTGCTTTTTCATCCAGCTTATTAAACGTTTTACCATGCTCTGCCGTAATAATAACAATCGTATTATCTAAGGAAACTGATGATAAAGTGTCATCAATTTGTTGATCAATCTCCGCAAGCGATTTGGTGTAATTTTCTTCCGCTTGATCCGCAACATCTAAATCCACATAAGCAAACCAAGGTTTATCCTCTTTTAAGAGAGATAAAACGCTATTTATCGCTTCTTTTGGCGAAGAGGCTTTCACGTTAGGTAATTTCACATTACGGAACAAGGCTTGTTTAAATAAGCTGTCTTTGAATGCCGTAGACGAATAAGCAACAAATTGATATTTCTCGTCTTGTAGCTTTTTAATTAATACCGACGGTGTGTGATTACTCAAAATACTGTCCGTATAATTTGCATTTAGTCCATAGAATAAGCCTACTAAGCCGGCATTATTTGTATTGCCGCTGCTGTAATGATTCGTAAATTGAGTAGAGCTTGTGGCAAACTCGAACAATTTAGGCATTTTCTCGCTCGTTAGCGCATCATAACGTAAGCCTGAAACGGTAATCACGAGAATATTGGGTTTGTTTTCAACTTGCTCAAACTGAAGATCTTTTTTCGGATAATCAATTTTTAATGCATCCAAACGTCCTTCTTGCTCTAAACGCTGTGAGTATGTTTCCGCATTAATAAACCCTTGTTTTTCCAAAAAGGTTCTTGCGGTCATTGGATAAGAAAGTGGGAAGTTTGAACGCTGCATAGTAATCGGACGATATAAAAATGCATCCGCCCAAGCGTAAATTAAGTGTGTCGCGACAAACGTGGAAGTCAGCACTAATCCAACTTTCTTCAGCCATTTCTGACGTTCTAAGCTACGTAACTTTTCCCAACTCCAACGGGAGAAAAGCATTTGGATTAGCAAAATAATCGGCATTGGCGCAAAGAAAATTTGCCAATCCCGTGAGAGATCGCCCTTTTCAGGGTTCACTAACAAATTCCAAACGATAGAAGAAAGGTGGATATTAAAGCGGTTAAATACTTCTGTATCAAACAGCAGTAATGTGGTGCAAATTGTCGCAATAATCACCGTTAGGCCACGGAAAGTGCGGTGATTTTTGATGATAAAACTCAGTGGAAAAATAACCAGCAAATACAGGGCAAAAACACAAAAGCTGAAATGACCTAATAAGCTGATGAAGAAATAAATTTTGCCGAGTAATGTGTCGGGCCAGTCAATGAGAAAGGCATAACGACTACCAATAAGAATTGCGATGATAATGTTAAAAAAAGCAAACCAATGTCCCCACGAAATTTTTCGTGAGGTTTCTTCACGGTATTCACGCCCGTTGAATTTGCTCTTTTTAAACCAAAACATTTTATTTTATTTTTACCGAATTCATTAGAGAGTTGGCAAAGGCTTGAGCTAGAGCTTCACGCTGTGCGGCTGGCACGCTAGTGGTCAATAAATTACTGGCCATATTGCCTAAAGCGATAAGAGAAAGATCAACGGGCGCTTTGTGAGTTTCAAGCACGCTAATCATGTCATTAATGATGGCATTAACTTGCCCATCGGAATACTTTGAATGTTGAGCCATTTGGAATGTTTAAGCCTGTTTCTAAATACAAAAAACTTCTCATATCATACCCGATAATTTGTCCAATCTGAATAATTTCTTTTTTCTTGCTTAAAAAGTGCGGTTATAATTTAAGGTAAATTTTACTAAGGAAAAAATTATGAGCATTACGGTTAATCAAATCGTGCTACATCAATTAGTTAAGCACGCTGAAAATGAAACCACTACCATGGAAAGCGTGTTGCGTGATGAACTTCTCATCATTACGCCGGAAGTCGAACAAATGATGTTGCAATTACATCAAGGTTATCAAAATAAAGGCAAAGCATTTGGTGTATTCCAAGAGAATTCCATTTTTGCACAAGATCTGAATCGTTTATTAGAAAATGAAATCAACTTTTTAAATTTCAGCCAACAATCCACAAAATTATTAGCGCAAGAATTGGGCAAATATAATTTTGCAGACAGCGGTACGCTTATCCTATGCCAATATAACTTTTTAGCGACGGATTACCTATTCATCGCACTGTTAGATAGTCGTATCAGCATGTTAGTTGACGAAAATCTTGAAATTCGTCGTACGGAATATCTAGATATTACACAATTTGATATTGCGGCACGTATCAACTTAACGGATTTACAAGTAAACGCAAACTCAAACCGTTATCTCACCTTCATTAAAGGGCGTGTTGGTCGTAAAATTAGTGACTTCTTTATGGATTTCTTAGGTGCAGAAGAAGGGTTAAATCCGCAAGTTCAAAACCAATGCCTATTACAAGCAGTCAGTGACTACTGTGAACAAGGTGAATTGAACAAAGAACAAACTCAAGCAGTGAAAAAACAGGTATTTGAATACTGTAAAGGGCAATTAGCAAGTGGTGATGAAATTGCCTTAACTGAACTTTCAGCGAATTTACCGACTCTAAACGAGCGCCCTTTTGTCACCTTTACAGAAGAGCAAGATTACGGCTTGGAAGAAACCATTCCACCAGTACGTTCAGCCTTAAAAACATTAACAAAATTTTCGGGTTCTGGTAAAGGTGTGACATTAAGTTTTGATGCGGATTTATTAAATAACCGTATTGAATGGGATCCACTCACAGATACTTTAACAATCAAAGGGATACCACCAAATCTGAAAGATCAACTTCAAAAAGCATTAAAGTGCGATAATTAATTTGGCAAGATCATAAAGTTTCGGTATCATTCGACATAACTTTGCAGTAAAAGGTAAAAAATATGCAATTAAGAACATTTTTAGGTGCAGTTGTTTTAGCATTAAGTTTAACTTCTTGTTCAACAGTGCAAAAAGTCGTTTATCGTATTGATGTTCCACAAGGTAACTATTTAGAAGCAGCGACTGTGGCGCAAGTTAAACCGGGCATGACCGCACAACAAGTACAATATCTGCTTGGTACACCAGTTTTAATCGATCCTTATAGTAACCTAACTTGGTATTACGTGTTCTTAGAACAACACTCTTACCAAAAACCTGAACAGCACACATTTACAGTAAAATTCGATCAGAATGGTTTAGTAAGCAGTGCTGAATTAGATAAGCCATTACCTGAAGTGGCAAAACAAGACGAAAATAATACTATTATCAGCACTCCTGAAAACGCAGGTAAGAAAAGCTGGTGGAAATTCTGGTAATCATTAAAAAATAACACCTGCTTGTCATATCAAGCAGGTTCGTTGTATTACAAGGGAATTAAAATGTCAAAGATTCTATTAGTTGATGATGATATTGAACTAACAGATTTACTTGCTGAAGTTTTACGACTGACTGGTTTTGAAGTTGAAGTTGCCAATAATGGTCAAGAAGCGTTAGACAAGCTGAATGCAAGCCACCAGTTAGTTTTATTAGATATCATGATGCCTGTATTAAACGGCATTGAAACACTCAAGAAAATTCGCCAAACATCAAATGTCCCTGTGATGATGCTTACCGCACGTGGTGAAGAGATCGATCGTGTTCTTGGGTTAGAACTCGGTGCCGATGACTATTTACCAAAACCATTTAACGATCGTGAACTAGTTGCTCGTATTAAAGCCATTTTACGTCGTGCTACACCAACAGAAAAAGAAAATACACAAAATTCGACCGCACTTTCATCAGAAGAAAATACATTAGAATTCTGTGGTTTAGTGCTTCATTCTGGTCTTCAACAAGCTTCTTATAACGGTCAAGATCTTGGTCTAACCGGCTCTGAATTTGCTCTACTTCATAAACTGGTACTTCGCCCTGGACAAATTGTCTCTCGCGAAGAATTAAGCATGAATGTACTTGGCAAACACCTTTCTCCTTTTGATCGCTCGATTGATATGCATATGTCAAACTTGCGCAAAAAACTCCCAGAAAGAGACAATGGCTTACCATGGCTGAAAACGCTACGTGGTCGTGGTTACTTGTTGGTTTGTGAATAATGCTTATCAAGAAATTCAGTTTAAATCAGCTCACGATACGCACATTTACCGTTTTTTGGTTGGCATTCTTTGCCATGACCGCACTTTTGGTCGCACTCCCTTATTTTGATAGCCGCTTATATTCTGACTTGAATCAAAATGAAATATCGAGCTATCAAAAGAAACTCGTTGAATCCATTCGTAACAATAGAATCACCGGTATCCTCGCTGGCGTACCAGTGCTTCCAACCGATAAATTTGACTCTGCTCGTCCTGTCATCATGACACCGGAAAAAGAAATTTTTGGTGCTTTAGGCGAAGAAAGAATGCATATTGCTCAGTTCGCCCAAGAGTCCAGTAACTTTGCCCAACCACAACGTAAAACCTTTAAAGATATTCAAATTGCAGGCCCTTTTAAAGTCTATATTGGGGATGCGGAACAATCCTCCGAATTATTCTTTGTGTCTCGAGCAAATGGTCAACAAGAAATTTTACGATATATGCTTGACCACCCTTGGGTCTTATTGCTCTTAACCTTAATTATTACAACGCCTTTACTTTGGTGGTTTACGCATACCATCGTCAAGCCTATTACCAATTTACAAAAGGCGGCTAATAGCGTGGCGTTAGGAAACTTTAAGGTTGATAATGAATTAGCGAATCATGGTCCAGCAGAATTACGAGAAGTAGGACAAAGCTTTAACAAGATGTCGATTGCGATTGATAATCTGATTTCAAACCAACACAATCTGCTTTCATCTATTTCTCATGAATTAAAAACACCGTTGACGCGTTTGCAACTTTCCACTGCTCTGGTTCGTCATCAAACAGGGGATATTGAACCAGTTAAACGCATTGAGAAAGAAATACAACGAATGGATAAAATGATCAGCGAGTTGTTACTCATTTCTCGCCAACAAATGCATTCTCAAATGGAGCATAATTTATTTCCTATCAATCAGCTTTGGGATGATGTGATAAAAGATGCCTTATTTGAAGCTGAGCAGCGCAAGATCGCCTGCGATGTCAATATTTCTATTTTACATCCTGAAAAACATATGATTTACGGCAACCTAAGCTTGCTCACCAGTGCGATTGAAAACATCATTCGAAATGCACTGAAATATACGAAAGATCGTATTTTCTTAACCATTGATTTACATAAAAATGAACAGGATGATAATTGTCTGCAAATTCGAGTAGATGATAATGGCTTGGGCTTACCACCCGAAGAGTTCAACAAAATCTTTAAACCATTCTATCGAGTCGATGAAACTAGAACTCGAGCCACTGGCGGAACGGGATTAGGTTTAACGATTGTCTATAATGTTGTGAATGAACACAATGGAAAAGTATGGGCAGAATCCAGTAACTTAGGTGGACTTGCCGTCACGATTCAACTCCCATTATGGAAACAACATTAATCCAAAAATAAAAGGCGATATTTTCATATCGCCTTTTTCTTATTTAATTTTCACTCGTTTTAACCGCAATGCATTGAATAGCACCGAAAGCGAACTCATTGCCATCGCTGCCCCTGCTAAAACAGGACTTAAGTAGCCTAATGCCGCAAGTGGAATACCTAGTACATTATAAATCAAGGCAAAGAATAAATTTTGTTTGATATTCTTTAATGTTGCTCTGGAAATCATTAATCCATCAACTAACTGATCCACCGAATGCTGCATGAGTGTCGCCGATGCAGTTTGTTCTGCAACATCAGAACCCGATTTCATCGCAAAGCTTACATTAGCCATCGCTAAGGCTGGTGCATCATTCACACCATCACCAACCATTGCGACCACTTTGCCTTGCTGACGTAATCTCTCAATATAAGTCGCTTTGTCACGTGGACTGCAATTACCCTGTGCAGTTTTCACACCTACTTGCTGGGCAACATAATCAACGACAGATTGCTGATCGCCACTCATTATCACCACATCAATATTATGTTGGTGTAAGCGTTGAATCGCTTGCAAACTATCCTCTTTTAGACTGTCTGCTAGCGCAAATGCACCGATTGGACTGTTATCTACAGATACCGCAACAACACTCGCGATTTGCCAAATTTGAGGCATATTATCTGGTAAGGTTAATTCACAATAAGTCAGTTTACCGACTTTAACCAAACCAACTCCTTCAATGTGAGCAGATATACCCTGCCCCACTTCTGAATGAACCGAAAGTGCGGTCGGAATTTCAAGTGATTTTTCCTGTGCAGCCAGGACTATCGCTTTAGCTAAAGGATGATTGGCATTTTGCTCAACGGAAGCCGCAATGCGATATAAATCTTCCTCAGAATAGACCGCACTTTGTGGTTGCCAAACAGCGGCAATTTTGAGTTCTCCTTGAGTTATCGTTCCTGTTTTATCTAATACCACCGTATCCACATGCGCCGCCTCTTCCATGGATGCCGCATCTTTAAACCAAATCCCTGCATTTACTGCTTTCCCCATTCCCACCATTATGGCAGCAGGTGTGGCAAGCCCTAATGCACAAGGACAGGCAATGACTAACACAGCAACCGCATGAATTAAAGCGGTTACCCAATCTCCTTTTATCCACCAGGTTAATCCAAATGTCATTACGGAAATCAATAACACGGTAGGCACAAATACAGCTGAAACTTTGTCAGCAAAACGAGCAATAGGTGCTTTTGTACCTTGCGCCTCGGAAAGCGCTTTCATCATATCGCCCAATAGCGTTTGCTGTCCGAGTTGATTAGCTCGATAAATAAGACTACCTTGTGTCACCATTGCCCCTGCAAGCACAGGGCTTTGAGACATTTTTTCTAATGGGTGAGATTCACCGGTTAAATGACTCTCATCGCACCAACCACTCCCTTGTTCAACAACACCATCCGCGGCAATACGTTCACCTTGATTAGCCCGTAAAATATCGCCTATTTTTACTTGATCGAGAGAAATCGTCTCCCAATGATTTTCACGTTGAACACTGACTTGTTTTGGGGTGAGTTGTAATAATAGCCCTAAACTGTTTAAGCTTTGTTTCTTCGTTCTTTCCTCAAGAAATTTCCCAAGGCTGACGAAACCGATGACCATCACCGATACTTCAAAATAGACATGAGATGCGCCATCATGCCCCATTGACTGATGATAAAACAGCATAAAGACTGAATAGAGATAAATCACCAACGTACCAGTACTCACCAGTACATCCATATTGGCCAAACCACCTCGAATACTACCAATAGCACCTTTATAAAAAGGAATGGCTAACCAAAGTTGCACAATGCTCGCAAGAACAAATTGCCACATTGGTGGTATCATCCAAGAATGATGATTAAACATCATCCCGCTCATTCCGATTAAAAAAGGAATGTTAATGAACAAAAGCAACCATAAACGCGGACTAATCTTCGTTTCATTAGGTGCGCTAGGCAGCACATTTTGCTTTAGAATGCCCTTATATCCCGCTTTTTGAATAATTGTCAAAATATCTTGTTCTGAAGCCTGAGATGAATCAAATACTACGTGCGCTTCCTCTGCCGCAAAATTCACGCCCGCGTCAGAGACAAAATCATTTCGATTCAATACTTTCTCAATCCGATTAGCACAGGATTGGCAGGTCATCCCCTCGATTTGAATGACTATTTTTTTATTCTGTTGCATCAAAACCTGCCTCTTCAATTGTTTCAATTAATTGTGGAATACTGACCGCACTTTCATCAAAGGTAATCACCGCTTTACCGTCATCAAGTGTTACAACGGCTTTTTCTACGCCATTAAGCTCTTCCAACACTCTTGTGACGCTTTTCACACAACCACCACAAGTCATTCCTGTTACATGTAATGTAATTGATTTCATATTTACTCCTTAATTATTGATATAGATTAAAATTGAGCTTACTATAAACCTTAACATAAGGTTAAGGTCAAGGATTTTTTATGAACATTAGCGAAGTGGCAAAATTAGTGGGTTTATCAAGTAAACAAATTCGGGATTATGAGAAGTCCGGCTTATTAAAACCAGCACAGCGAAGCCTTTCTGGTTATCGCCATTATGAAGAAAAGGATTTAGAACGACTACGTTTTATTCGTCACTCTCGAGATGTAGGGTTTTCACTCCAACAAATTCACCAACTTTTGCAATTACAGGATAATCCCAATCGTAGTAGCCGAGAAGTGAAAGCACTCACAACGCAGCATATTAAAACATTGAATGAGCAAATTCATCATTTACAAAAAATGGTAGAGGAATTGGAACGATGGCATAACGCTTGTCAGGGCAATGATTGCCCTGAATGCAGTATTTTGGAAGGGTTAAAAGGATAAATTAATATTCCCAGCTTTCAGGATCAATACCCAAATCGCGCATGATTTCTTTGGCATTTTCAGGAATCTCATCATGGCGTTCTTTCATTAAATCCGCATCAGTCGGTAATGGCTGACCAGTAAAAGCATGTAAGAACGCCTCACAAAGCAATTCACTATTTGTTGCATGGCGCAAACTTTTTAGCTGACGACGCGTGCGTTCGTTTGTCAAAATTTCTAATACTTTAATCGGAATCGAAACGGTAATTTTTTTGACTTGTTCGCTCTTTTTGCCATGTTCTGCATAAGGGCTAATATATTTGCCATCCCAGTTTGCCATAATGCACCTTAAATAACCTGATAATTTGTCTGTATTTTAATGAAAAATAAGCAAAATGACAATCTAGACGGCTAAAAGTATAGCATGCTATTTCCCTTACATTTACTTACAAACATTTACAATAATTTGCAGAACTAAAAAACATTCCCTTTGACTAAATGCCTGTTGCATTTGCAATACATTATTGTTATTTGAGAATAACGACATATTTAATATTGAGGTCTATTATGTCAAAAAAACTTTTTGCTGAATTTTTCGGTACATTTTGGTTAGTTTTCGGTGGTTGTGGTAGTGCAATCTTTGCGGCTTCTGTCAACCTAGGTATCGGTTATGTGGGCGTTGCATTTGCCTTCGGTTTAACCGTATTAACCATGGCTTACGCTGTAGGTCACATTTCTGGTGGTCACTTTAACCCTGCAGTAACACTTGGTTTAGTGGCTGGCGGTCGTTTCTCTGCGAAAGATGCACTTCCATACATTATTTCTCAAGTAGTTGGTGGTTTAGTAGCGGGGGCTGCACTTTACCTTATCGCATCAGGTAAAGCTGGCTTTGATGTGACTGCAGGTTTTGCATCTAATGGCTACGGCGAACATTCTCCAGAAGGTTATTCTTTAGAAGCAGTATTCGTAGCAGAAGTATTATTAACTGCATTCTTCTTATTAATCATCATGGGTTCAACTCATAAAAATGCAGCTGCAGGTTTTGCGCCAATCGCAATCGGTTTAGGTTTAACCCTAATCCACTTAATCAGCATTCCTGTATCAAATACCTCTGTAAACCCGGCTCGTAGTACTGCAGTTGCGGTATTCCAAGGTACTTGGGCAATCGACCAATTATGGTTATTCTGGATTGCACCGATTATCGGTGGTATTTTAGGTGGTATTATCTACCGCACTTTATTAGCGAAAAATAACTAAGATTTCGTTTCATAGAAAAAAGAAGGCATCATCACGATGCCTTCTTTTTTATCTTTATTCGTAATCCAAATATATAAATAAAAACCACCTTTCGGTGGTTTCAGTCAATTATAAGGTTTTTACAAGATCTTTTAGGAAAGCTTTAAACTCTTTGCCTAATTTATCATGACGAAGACCATATTCTACAAAGGCTTCCATATAGCCAATCTTGTCACCACAGTCAAAGCTTCTGCCTGTCATATGGAACGCTTCAACGATCTCTTTCTCGATAAGCATATCAATTGCATCCGTTAATTGGATTTCATCACCCACACCAACTGGTGTTTTTTCTAATAAATCCCAAATCGCCGCAGAGAATACATAACGACCGACAACAGCAAGATTTGATGGAGCTTCTTCAACAGATGGTTTTTCAACAATGCTATTAATTTTAACGCTATCACCGCCTTTTAACTCTACACCACCACAATCCGCGATACCATAGCTACTCACTTCATCAGCAGCAACAGGCGCTACCATAATTTGGCTTGCTTGTGTTTCTTTAAAACGTTTAATCATTGCTGAAAGATTTTCTTTCTTTTGATTTGCCGTAAAATCTGCTAAAAGCACATCAGGTAACACCACTGCAAACGGCTCGTTTCCAACGACAGGACGACCACATAACACGGCATGGCCTAAACCTTTCGCATTACCTTGACGAACGTGCATGATCGTTACATCTTTAGGACAAATAGAACGCACCTCTTCCAAAAGTTGACGTTTAACACGTTTCTCAAGCATGGTTTCCAACTCAAAAGACGTATCAAAGTGGTTTTCAATCGCATTTTTAGAAGAATGTGTGACTAATACGATTTCTTTGATACCAGCAGCCACACACTCATTCACAACATATTGAATCAGAGGCTTATCCACAAGCGTTAACATTTCTTTTGGAATCGCTTTTGTTGCTGGCAACATACGGGTACCCAAACCAGCTACGGGAATAATAACTTTCATTGATTTTCCTTTTTGTTTTAATATGGAATGACCACACTTCTATACTAAAAGTGCGGTCATTATTTATTAAATTTTGATAGATTTAAGTTGGAAAAGTTCCTTCTCTACCTTTATAACTCAAGTTCCGTTATTTAAAATCTTGCAAACCAATGGGTTTAATTTTTGAAAAAACGTTAATTAAATTATAAATAGAATGTAAAACATTCATAAAACTCTAGGTCTAAGATGCCTCATCTATATGTTCATCTTTTGACTGCAGAATTCGTTGGTAAATTTCCTCTCGGTGAACGGATACTTCTTTAGGCGCTTGCACACCGAGTTTGACTTGGTTTCCACGTACACTCAAAACCGTGATAGAAATATCGTCTCCAATGAGAACACTTTCGCCAACTTTTCGAGTTAAGATTAACATCTTTTATCTCCTTAGTTTGCATTTATTAGATATCCCTATCAATCAAGTAAAGATCGGCATCCCACCGACCTGCTTGTACTACAGATTATTGCTTAACCAGTTTTGTGCGACAGTTAATGCTAGATTCACATTTTCTGGTTGGGAGCCTCCTGCCATTGCCATATCAGGGCGACCACCGCCTTTCCCACCAACTTGCTGAGCCATTAAATTCACTAGCTCACCAGCCTTCACTTTAGTAGTTAAATCGCTTGTTACGCCAACGACGAGGTTGACTTTATCATCTAAAATAGATGCAAATACAATTACGCCTGAACCAAGTTGATTTTTTAAATCATCAACCATCACACGTAACGATTTAGTTTCAATTCCGTCTAGTTGATGTACGATTACAGAAACATCATTAATTTTAACCGCACTTTTCACTAAATCGGAACCCGCTTGCATTGCGGCTTTTTCTTTTAATCCTTGTAATTCTTTTTCTGCTTTCTTCGCTTTATCTTGAAGTTGCTGAATTTTCTCAACAAGGGTATTAACGTCAGATTTAAACAAATCTGCACTTTGAGTAAGAATACGTTGTTGGTTGTGTAACCAATTAATTGCATTTTCACCCGTTACCGCTTCAATACGACGAACACCTGCTGCAACTGCAGTTTCCGCCACAATTTTAAATAAACCGATATCACCGGTACGTTTAGCATGAATGCCACCACAAAGTTCAACGGAGAAATCTCCCATTGTTAAAACACGCACCACATCAGCATATTTTTCACCGAATAACGCCATTGCACCTTTCGCTTTTGCCGCTTCGATATCCATCACGTCCGTTTGAACCACAAAATTCTCACGCACTTTTTGGTTTACCAACGTTTCAATCTCATTAAGCTGTGCTTTGGTAATCGCTTCCGGATGAGCAAAGTCAAAACGTAATGCGGTATCAGATACTAACGATCCTTTTTGCACTACATGGTGACCTAAAACTTGACGCAATGCGGCATGTAATAAGTGTGTTGCAGAATGGTTAAGTGACGTTTGATGACGTCTTGCTGCATCCACAACCGCATTGACTGTTTGTCCGACTTTTAAAGTACCTTGCTCTAACTCACCAATATGACCAAATACTTGACCATATTTTTGAGTATCTTTTACATTAAACTGAACATCTTGAGAAGTTAAATAACCGCTGTCACCAATTTGACCACCTGATTCCGCATAGAATGGAGTATTTTCTAAAATCACCACGGCACTTTGCCCTGCAGTAATGCTGTCTACTGATTTACCATCATGGAAAAGTGCGGTCACTTTGGCTAAAGATTCTGATTCAGTATAACCTTCAAATTTTGTTTCGCCTTCTACACGAATAACATTGTTGTAATCCATGCCGAATTGGCTTGCAGATTGTGCGCGTAAGCGTTGTGCTTCCATTTCACGCTCAAAACCTGCTTCATCAATTGCAATATCACGCTCACGACATACATCTGCCGTTAAATCAAGTGGGAAGCCATAAGTATCATAAAGTTTAAAGGCAACTTTACCTGACAACACACCATCTTTCACTTGAGCAAGAGCATCGTCTAATAAGCTTAATCCGCGCTCTAATGTACGAGCAAATTGTTCTTCTTCTAAACGAAGTAATTTTTCGACATTGGCTTGTTTTTCTTTAACTTCTTTGCCAGCTTCCGCCATGACGTCAATTAAGGTTGGCACAAGTTTATAGAAGAAGGCTTCTTTAGCACCTAATAAGTGGCCATGACGTACTGCACGACGGATAATACGACGTAATACATAACCACGCCCTTCGTTTGATGGAATTACGCCATCTGCAATTAAATATGCACAAGAACGAATGTGGTCTGCAATTACGCGTAATGATTTGTTTGTTAAATCTGTTGTTCCTACGATTTCAGCTGTTTTCGCAATTAATTTTTGGAAAATATCGATCTCATAGTTAGAGTTTACATGCTGTAATACTGCAGAAATACGCTCTAAACCCATCCCGGTATCAACAGATGGACGTGGTAATTTTTCCATTGTGCCGTCTGCTTGACGGTTAAATTGCATGAATACCACGTTCCAAATTTCGATATAGCGATCACCATCTTCTTCAGGTGAACCTGGAGGCCCGCCCCAAATGTGATCACCGTGATCGTAGAAAATTTCAGTACATGGACCGCAAGGACCGGTATCACCCATTGCCCAGAAGTTATCTGATGCATAAGGAGCACCTTTGTTATCACCGATACGAATAATACGCTCTGCTGGCACACCGACTTCCTTATGCCAAATGTCATAAGCTTCATTATCGGTTTCATACACGGTTACCCATAATTTTTCTTTTGGTAAGCCGAGCCATTGTGGAGAGGTTAAGAACTCCCACGCAAAATTAATTGCATCATGTTTGAAATAGTCGCCAAAACTAAAGTTACCAAGCATTTCAAAGAAAGTATGGTGACGCGCCGTATAACCGACGTTTTCTAAGTCATTATGCTTACCGCCTGCGCGCACACAACGTTGTGCAGTTGTCGCACGTGAGTAAGGACGTTTATCCATACCAAGGAACACGTCTTTAAATTGGTTCATACCGGCATTAGTAAAAAGCAATGTCGGATCATTTTCAGGCACAAGCGAACTACTTGTGACGACCTGATGCCCCTTGCTATGGAAAAAATCAAGGAATGACTGTCTAATTTCTGCTGTTGTTTTCATTGATAAAACCTTGTGTCTCTATCTCGATCACGATTTATAAAAAAGCTCACTATTCTTGCATATTTTGACCTAGAGAAAAAGGCTTTTTCACTGATCTTAAAAAAGAAAACCGCACTCTACTGCATTAATTGAGAAGTGCGGTTAAAATTTACGTTATTTTAATAGGGCTAAAAATAATTTTTGATCACTATTCGTCGCGAAGTGGCACAACCAACATATCAATTTTAATGGTATTCATCACTTGACGTGTTGAAGACATCAATTTACTCCAGAAATCTTGGTGATGACCTGTCACTAGTAGATCTACATCATACTGATCAATAGCGTCTGTCAAAACTTGACCTAAATCACCGCTACCGCTCAATTTTTCTTTTATTGGATAACCAGCATGTTCTGCTAAATTAATTAGCGCTTTTTGTGTTTCGCTCGAGATTCTATCTTGCATTGATGACATATTGACATCAATTAAACCAGTATAGAGATCCGAGAAGTTTACATCTACATGAATAATGGAAAGTTGCGCATCATTACGTTTTGCAATTCCCACGGCTTTTTTGAGTAGAAATTCACTTTCGTCAGAAAGATCTACCGCAACTAAAACGTGTTTGTACATAATCGACTCCTTACTGATTTGATTGGTCTTTTTTATCTAACAGTATATTAGCACCTTAACTGCACAAAAAACTTGCACTAGATCACAATTTTGAGAATTCTTCTCAATTTTTCATTAAATTCTCAATGTCATTGATTTCTTTTGGTGCCGCCGCAGTCAGATTTTTATTGCCATATTCAGTCATTAGCAAGTTATCCTCAATACGCACACCAATGCCTTTATATTGAGCTGGCACATCCGCCTCTTCTGAAATATAAATACCTGGCTCAACAGTGATGATCATCCCCACTTCAAGCGTGCGGCTACGATCATCATCATAGCGGCCAACATCGTGCACATCCAAGCCAAGCCAGTGGCCTAAACCATGCATATAAAATTGACGATAAGCTTTTTCTTCAATCAGCTTATCTACATCCCCTTTCAGAATGCCTAAATCCACCAAGCCTTGAGTTTTAATACGGATCACTTCATCATTCGCCAGTTTAATTGAATTACCAGGCACTAATAGCTCAATCGCACGTTTTTGTGCTTTTAACACTAATTCATAAATCTCACGTTGTGGCTGGGTAAATTGACCATTCACCGGGAATGTACGTGTGATATCCCCTGCATACATAGCAAATTCACAACCAGCATCAATTAACACAAGATCGCCATCTTTCAATGGTTGATCATTTTCGGTATAGTGCAAAATACAGGCATTATCGCCCCCGGCAATAATGGAATTGTAAGACGGGAATCTAGCACCATGACGATTAAATTCATGTAAAATCTCGCTTTCAATTTCATATTCAAAACGATTTGGACGAGTCACTTGCATCGCTTTAATATGTCCGAACGCTGTAATTTGTCCCGCTTGTTGCATTAAGCGAATTTCGTTTGGAGATTTAATTAAGCGCATTTCACTTAACATCGGCTGCCAATCAAAAACAGCGTAAAATTTCACCGCACTTTCAGCTAATAATTTATCGCCCCAAGGATGACGATCGGCCACATGATAAAGTGCGGTCAATTTTTCCGTTAATTTTGGAAATTCTGTTTTGAAATCATCGATAGAATAGGCTTCATCGACATTGAGTTTTTGCGGTGCTCGCTCAACGCCTAATCGGCGACCATTCCACGTTTCAAGCAAAGGATCTCGCGGACGAAGAAATACCACTGCCTTTTCTGCCTCTTCCGTTTTAATCAATAACAACGCTGCATTTGGCTCATTAAATCCCGTTAAATACCAAAAGTAACTGTCTTGACGGAAAGGAAAATCGCAGTCGTTATTGCGACGTTTTTCAATTTCGGAAAATAGCAATAAAGCAGAATTTGGCTGCATTTGTGCGAATACTTTTTGACGACGTTCTGTAAATTCTTCTTGCGGTAATGCCGCCATGTATGCGAGATCCATGTTTCGCTCCTTTTAATGTAATATCGGTTTTATTTCTTGTGCATCATCGTTGAAATGGGTGTAAAACAGCATGGCAATGGTACGAACATATTCAATAATTTCTTCTAAGGCTTCGGCAAGCTCTTCTTCGTCATCATCTTCTTCATAACCAAGCTGACAAATATCTTGTAAATCATCTACCGCTTCGCCAATTTCGCCTTTTTCTTTATCTAATTCAGGCTGAACAAGCCCTAAACCCAATAAAAATTGGTTTGCCCAGTCTGATAGGCTGTCTGCGCGAGCAAAAACACTCTCATCTTCTGTTAATCCCAATTCAAAATCAAACCCTTCTACATCCGATAAGGTTTTACCAATCTGCTCATAAATTTCGGTAATTGGCTGAATTAATGCGGTTGGATAAGCGTGGTTGTCGTTACTGAATTGATATAAAAGCGGTAACCAGCTTTGGTCTTTCAGTCCACCACAAATTAAGCCACTCAAAAAACCATGTAATTCAGTTGCATTAATACCAATACCGGCAGATTTGAGTTGTTGATTGAGTTCAGTTTGGGAAATTGTCATTGTTATACCTATAAAATCATCGAAAACAAGTAAAGTGTAGCACCACACAAATAAAAATGCGATCGCATTTCTATAAAGAAAAACGATCGCACTTTCTTTTGCAAAGGGGAATTACATCATTCCGCCCATGCCTCCCATACCACCCATTCCAGCAGCGCCTAAATCGGCTTTATCATCTTTTGGAAGGTCGGTCACCATACATTCTGTCGTGATCATTAAGCCCGCTACAGAAGCCGCAAATTGTAACGCAGAACGAGTGACTTTAGTTGGGTCTAAAATACCCATTTCGATCATATCGCCGTACTGTTCAGTACCTGCATTATAACCGAAGTTTCCTTCGCCATTTTTAACCGCACTTGCCACAACAGATGCTTCTTCACCTGCGTTAGTGACGATTTGACGAAGTGGCGCTTCCATTGCACGTAATGCAAGTTTAATACCTACATCTTGTTCTTCGTTATCACCTTTTAAGGTTGCCGCTACTTTGGTTGCAGCACGAACTAATGCAACACCACCACCTGCAACGATACCTTCTTCAACTGCTGCACGAGTTGCGTGTAATGCATCATCCACACGATCTTTTTTCTCTTTCATTTCAACTTCTGTTGCTGCACCAACTTTGATTACAGCCACACCGCCGGCAAGTTTAGCTACGCGTTCTTGAAGTTTTTCTTTGTCATAATCAGAAGTAGATTCTTCGATTTGCTGACGAATTTGAGCCACACGACCTTTGATTTGTGCTTCATCACCCACACCATCAATAATAGTAGTATTATCTTTGTTGATGACTACACGTTTCGCTTGACCTAAATCTTCTAATGTCGCTTTTTCAAGTTCCATACCGATTTCTTCAGAAATCACAGTACCAGCCGTTAAAATCGCAATATCTTGTAACATTGCTTTACGACGATCACCAAAACCAGGTGCTTTCACTGCTGCCACTTTCACGATACCACGCATGGTGTTCACTACTAAGGTTGCAAGTGCTTCACCTTCGATGTCCTCAGCAATAATTAATAATGGTTTACCCGCTTTTGCCACACCTTCTAATACTGGAAGTAATTCACGGATATTTGATACTTTTTTATCCACCAAAAGAATGTATGGGTTGTCTAATTCAACAGTTGCCGTTTCTGGTTTGTTGATGAAATAAGGTGATAAGTAACCACGATCGAATTGCATCCCTTCCACAACCGCTAATTCATCGTCAAGACCTGTACCGTCTTCTACGGTAATCACGCCTTCTTTACCCACTTTTTCCATTGCTTGAGCAATTAATTGGCCCACAATGCTGTCTGAGTTCGCAGAAATTGTCCCTACTTGCTCAATTTCTTTAGAGGTTTCGCAAGGTTTAGATAAATTTTTAAGCTCAGAAACAACCGCACTTACTGCTTTATCGATACCACGTTTTAAATCCATTGGGTTCATACCTGCCGCCACTGCTTTTAAGCCTTCATTTACGATAGCTTGAGCAAGAACTGTTGCGGTCGTTGTACCGTCACCTGCTGCATCATTGGCTTTAGAGGCAACCTCTTTCACCATTTGTGCACCCATGTTTTCAAATTTATCTTCTAATTCAATTTCACGTGCGACAGATACACCATCTTTAGTGATGGTTGGTGCACCAAATGATTTATCTAAAATGACATTACGGCCTTTAGGGCCAAGGGTCACTTTTACTGCATCTGCTAATACATTCACACCTTTAAGCATTTTTACGCGTGCATCGTTACCAAATTTTACGTCTTTTGCTGCCATTTTCTTTTTTCCTTAATTTAAATTATTCCACAATCGCCAAAATATCATTTTCAGAAATGATTAACACTTCTTCACCATCGATTTTTTCACTTTTCACACCATAACCATCATTGAAAATGACTGTATCGCCAACTTTTACATCTAAAGGTTGAACGGTACCATTTTCCAAAATACGACCTTTACCCACTGCCAATACTTTCGCACGGGTTGATTTAGTCGCCGCTGAACCGGTTAATACGATACCGCCAGCTGAACGAGTTTCTACTTCTTCACGTTTAATGATTACACGATCGTGTAAAGGACGAATATTCATGATTAATTTCCTTCTTAAAAATTAGTTAATGCACTCCCTATATAAGGAGGATTTTTATGATTTCAAGGGGGATTATTAAAAAAATCGAATAAAATATTTTTCCTATTCTGTCGTTTTTTACGTAAAATTCGGCTCATCTTGCATAATAAACAAAAAAAGGAATAACAATATGCATTTAACATCAAGAGAACAAGAGAAATTGATGCTCTTTTTAGCTGGTGAGCTGGCGGCAAAACGCAAAGCGCGTGGCGTAAAATTAAACTATCCTGAGGCAATCGCGTACATTGCAAGCCATTTACAAGAAGCGGCGAGAGATGGCATGAGTGTGGCAGAAGTGATGCAATATGGTGCAACGCTACTCATGGTTGAAGATGTGATGGAAGGCGTCGCTGAGATGGTGCACGAAGTTCAAATTGAAGCAACGTTCCCTGATGGCACGAAGCTTGTTACTGTGCACAATCCGATTAGATAAAAGAAAATTTCCCCTCTTTAGCAAAGAGGGGAAGGGAAGATTTGGCAGAAGAAAATTCGACTTTGTGCGTAAAGTTATAACGCAAAAAAATCTCCCCCAGCCCCTCTTTAGCAAAGAGGGGAGCTTTCATAAAAATTTTAAAATAGAAGGATTTAAATAAAATGATCCCAGGCGAATACCAATTAGCCGAAGGCGATATTCTCGCTAATGTCGGCAGAAAAACCGTAAAAATCGAAGTAACCAATTCAGGTGACCGCCCAATCCAAGTCGGTTCCCATTACCATTTCTTTGAAACCAATAATGCCCTTAAATTTGACCGCACTTTAGCGCGCGGAATGCGCTTAAATGTTCCTTCTGGCAATGCCGTACGTTTTGAACCGGGTGAAGTGAAATCAGTCGAGTTAGTGGCTTTTGGAGGTTCGCAAACTATTTACGGCTTCCATAATCAAATTGATGGCAAATTATAAGGTAGGGCAAAATGGCATTAACAATTTCAAGAGCTCAATATGTAGCAACTTATGGCCCAACCGTTGGCGATAAAGTCCGTTTAGGCGATACCAATTTATGGGCAACCATTGAACAAGATTTATTAACCAAAGGTGATGAGTGTAAATTTGGTGGCGGTAAAAGCGTGCGCGACGGCATGGCACAAAGTGGCACAGCAACTCGTGACAATCCAAATGTATTGGATTTTGTCATTACCAACGTGATGATCATTGATGCGAAATTAGGCATTATCAAAGCCGACATTGGTATTCGCGATGGGCGTATTGTCGGTATTGGACAAGCGGGTAACCCTGACACCATGGATAACGTCACGCCAAATATGATTATCGGTGCAAGCACAGAAGTGCATAATGGTGCACATTTAATTGCAACCGCTGGCGGTATTGATACCCACATTCACTTTATTTGCCCTCAACAAGCACAACATGCGATTGAAAGTGGGGTTACCACGCTAATTGGTGGCGGAACAGGCCCCGCTGACGGTACACACGCGACCACTTGTACACCTGGTGCATGGTATATGGAACGTATGTTCCAAGCGGCAGAAGCCTTGCCTGTAAACGTCGGATTTTTTGGTAAAGGCAACTGTTCAACCCTAGATCCGCTACGCGAACAAATTGAAGCGGGCGCATTAGGTTTAAAAATCCACGAAGACTGGGGCGCAACCCCTGCAGTAATTGATTCGGCATTAAAAGTCGCAGATGAAATGGATATTCAAGTGGCAATTCACACCGACACGCTAAATGAAAGTGGCTTCTTAGAAGATACTATGAAAGCGATTGATGGACGTGTGATTCACACCTTCCACACAGAAGGCGCGGGTGGCGGTCATGCACCTGACATCATTAAAGCAGCGATGTATCCAAACGTATTGCCTGCTTCAACCAACCCGACTCGTCCATTTACGAAAAACACCATTGATGAACATTTAGATATGTTGATGGTTTGCCATCACTTAGATAAACGTGTACCAGAAGACGTAGCATTTGCTGATAGCCGTATCCGCCCTGAAACCATTGCAGCAGAAGATATTTTGCATGACATGGGTGTTTTCTCAATTATGAGTTCTGACTCTCAAGCAATGGGACGTATTGGCGAAGTTGTTATTCGTACATGGCAAACGGCAGATAAAATGAAAATGCAACGTGGCGAGCTAGGCAATGAAGGAAACGATAACTTCCGTATTAAACGCTACATCGCGAAATATACTATCAACCCAGCGATTACACATGGTATTGCGGATCATATTGGTTCGTTAGAAGTGGGCAAAATTGCAGATATCGTGTTATGGAAACCGATGTTCTTTGGCGTAAAACCAGAAGTGGTCATTAAAAAAGGCTTTATTAGCTACGCCAAAATGGGCGATCCAAATGCCTCAATTCCAACGCCACAGCCAGTGTTCTATCGCCCAATGTATGGTGCACAAGGCTTAGCAACGGCACAAACAGCGGTATTCTTTGTTTCACAAGCCGCTGAAAAAGCCGATATTCGTG
>CAUTFW010000027.1:0-22316 GCA_963537955.1 Parahaemophilus parainfluenzae
TGTAAACCTTGTAATAGTCGGTGCACAGTACTTTTATTTAATCCAGATAATTCGGCTAATTTTGCTAATGGGCAGCCATTTGGATAATGACTTAATAAATCAATCAATCTTAATCCGCGAATTAGGCTTTGATTTCCACTATTTTTTCTTCTTTCATGCTCGTCTCCTGAAAACAAAATGTGATCTCATTCACATTTTATCGTTTTAATTTGTGATTTGCTTCACAACTTTTTATTCCGCTACTTAACGGCATTATCATAACCGACTAATATGCAAAATATGAAATGATATTTCGCAATATGAAATTTAAGCCGTGAGGAGTGATTATGACTATTCGGGTTTCGTATGAGGCATTAAAAGCTGAATTTAAACGAGTCTTGCTAGCACGAAAAGTAAAAGAAGAAACTGCAGAGGCGTGTGCGATTGTGTTTGCGGATACGACGCAAGCGGGTATTTATTCGCATGGCGTTAACCGTTTTCCACGTTTTATTCAACAGTTAGAAAATGGTGATGTCATTCCAGATGCTGAACCCACGAAGGTTTTATCACTTGGCGCAATTGAACAGTGGGATGCTCATCAATCAATTGGTAATTTAACCGCAAAAAAAATGATGGATAGAGCAATGGAGATTGCGCGTGAACACGGTATTGGCGTAGTCGCACTTCGTAATGCAAATCACTGGATGCGCGGCGGCACCTATGGGCAACAAGCAGCAGAAAAAGGTTTTGTAGGGATTTGTTGGACAAATGCATTAGCAGCTATGCCACCTTGGGGGGCAAAACAACCAAGAATCGGTACAAACCCGTTCGTTATTGCTGTACCTACTACACCGATTACAATGGTAGATATGTCTTGTTCGATGTTCTCTTATGGTCAACTAGAAATTCACCGCCTACAAGGCAGACAAACAGCAGTGGATGCGGGATTTGATGATGAAGGTAATCCAACACGCGAACCAAGTATTGTTGAGAAAAATCGCCGCTTGATGCCGATGGGATTTTGGAAAGGCTCAGGTTTATCAATCGTGTTAGATATGATTGCAACACTTTTAGCCAATGGGGATTCTACGGCAGCAATTACTGAAGATAAAAGTGATGAATTTGGTATGTCGCAAATTTTTATTGCCATTAAGGTAGATCGTTTAATTGATGGTAAAACCAAAGAAGAAAAATTAAAACGTATTATGGATTATGTAACGTCTGCAGAGCCATCTAATCCAGCACAGCCAGTACGTTTGCCAGGGCATAAACAGATTGCTGTTGAAGCCGACCATCATGCAAATGGCATTCCAGTCGATGAATCAGTTTGGGCAAAATTAAAAGCGTTATAAGCCTAACAAGCGGTCAAATTTAGAGAAAATAAGGGGCTGACGTAGATTAGCCCTAAATTCCACACCAATCCCGCAGAATTTTAAGCTGTTGAGACGGTGTGCCGAAGTTAAACCGAAATTCGCATTCTTTCAAGAACAGCGGGAAGGATTTGCGATCAATTCCGTTGTATTTGCGCAAGACGCGTTTTGCCTGATTCCAAAAATTCTCAATGCCGTTAATGTGGTTCTGACGGTCTGCAAATTCCTTGGAATGGTTGATACGGTAATGGATAAAACCGCTTACGTCCAGCTTGTCATAGCTGCTCAGGCTATCCGTGTAAACAATGCTGTCCGGCATGATTTTCTGTTTGATAACAGGCATCAAAGTATCAGACTTGACATTATCTACGACAACGGTATAGACCCGTCCGTTGCGTTTCAGAATGCCAAAGATAACCACTTTTCCTGCCGCGCCGCGACCACGTCTGCCTTTACGCTGTCCGCCGAAATAGCTTTCGTCCAACTCGACAGGACCCTCAAAAACCTCATCGGCAACCAAGGCCAGATAATGGCTGATAACCATACGAATTTTGCGGTAGAACAGAATAGCGGAGTTGGGCTGAATGCCCAAAATATCGGCAGCGGAACGGGCGGTAACTTGGAGTACAAAAAATTCAAGTAGTTTCTTTTGAACTCTCTTGCTTAATTTACAATTGGTTATCTGCATTTTCGTAGCCTAGCATAACTGCTAATCTACGTCAGCCCCTAGAAAAAATAAAAAAACGGTCAAAAATTTGACCGCTCTTTTTTAGTTCATTAGTTTGCAATGCCTTTATGACGAAGCAATGCGTCTAGTTGAGGTTCACGTCCACGGAAGCGTTTGAATAATACCATTGGTTCTTCAGAGCCACCGCGAGTGAGAATTTCATCTAAGAAGGATTTACCCGTAACTGGATTGAAAATCCCTTCTTCTTCAAAACGAGAGAAGGCATCAGCAGATAGCACTTCAGCCCATAAATAGCTGTAATAACCGGCCGCATAACCGCCCGCAAAAATATGGCTAAAGCTATGTGGCGCTCTTGCCCATTCAACACCTTTAATCACGGCAACTTTATCTTTCACAGCTTTTAAGGTATCAAGCACTTGGTTAGCTTTACCCACTTCAAAAGTATGATGAAGGGTAAAATCAAACAAGCCAAATTCAAGCTGACGTAACACAAACATTGCCGCTTGATAGTTTTTCGCTTTGAGAAGTTGATTTAATTTTTCTTCTGGCAATGGTTCGTGCGTTTCAAAGTGACCCGAAATAAAATCAAGGGCTTCTTTTTCCCAACACCAGTTTTCCATAAATTGACTTGGAAGCTCTACCGCATCCCAAGGTACACCATTGATACCCGCAACATCTGGCACATCAACTTTGGTAAGCATATGGTGAATGCCATGACCAAATTCATGGAAGAGAGTGGTGACTTCATCATGGGTGAATAGTGCAGGTTTATCACCAATAGGCGCGTTGAAGTTACACGTTAAATAGGCAACAGGTTTTTGAATTGAACCGTCGGCATTGCGTTTTCTGCCGATACAATCATCCATCCATGCGCCGCCACGTTTATTTTCGCGTGCATAAAGATCGAGATAGAAACTGCCGCGTACTTCATCGGTTTCATCAATTAAATCAAAGAAACGCACATCTTTGTGCCAAGTATCTACACCAAAACGTTCAACTGCACGAATATTAAAAATGCGTTTAATTAATTCAAATAAACCCGAAATAACGCGATCTTCAGGGAAATAAGGACGAAGTTCTTCATCATTGATCGCATATAAATGTTGTTTTTGTTTTTCGGAATAGAAACTGATATCCCAAGGCGCAAGTTCAGTGACGCCAAATTCTTTTTCACAATAAGCTTTGAGTTCAGCTAATTCTTTCTCACCTTGTGCTTTTGAACGATCTGCAAGGTTATTTAAGAAATCTAAAACTTGTTGTGGGTTTTCAGCCATTTTGGTGGCAAGTGAACGTTCTGTGTATGTATTGAAACCTAGCAATTTAGCTAATTCCACGCGTAACGTCATGATTTCTTCAATAATCGCCGTATTATCCCATTTACCGGCATTTGGACCTTGATCAGAAGCGCGAGTCGCATAAGCACGATACATTTCTTCGCGCAGTGCTGCATTTTCACAATAGGTCATGATTGGCAAATAACTTGGGATTTCTAACGTAAAGCGATAGCCTTTTAAGCCTTTACTTTCGGCAGATTGTTTTGCCGCAAGTAATGCAGATTCAGGAAGACCTGCTAATTCACTTTCATCTTCAATGACTTTTTCCCAGCCCATGGTGGCATCGAGCACATTATTGCTAAATTGTGAGCTTAATTCAGATAAGCGAGCAACAATCTCACCATAACGTTTTTGTTTTTCTTCGGATAAACCGATACCTGAAAGCTCAAAATCACGTAGTGCATTTTCAATGGCTTTCTTTTGTGCGACGGAATAAGTCGCAAATTCAGGGCTATTTTTTAAGGATAAATAGGCATTGTATAACCCCTCGTGTTGGCCTACCCAAGTACTGTATTCAGAGAGTAGTGGTAAGCAAGCTTGGTACGCATCACGTAATTCAGGGCTGTTTTTAACTGAATTTAAATGGGAGATCGGTGACCAAGCACGACTTAAGTTTTCGCCTGCTTCAGAAAGCGGTTCAATAAAGTTTTCCCAAGTAAAGTGCGGTTGTTTTAAAACTTGTTCAATGGCTTGACGATTTTCTTCGATGAGTTTTTGGATTGCTGGTTGAATATGCTCCGGTTTGATTTGAGAAAACGGAGGTAAGCCTTCAATATGAAGTAATGGATTAGACATAAATATTCCTTTTGCTAATAGTTTCTTTAATAAATTGCGGCAAATTCTATAATATCAAGGTTGAAAAATCTAAAAAATCAGTGATAATTGCGTATCACTTTTATTTAGGATTTATGATGGACGGCACTTCCTTTTTTTCTATTATCATTTTTTCTGGCATCATTGCTCTTGCGATCATTGTAGGTGTTGTTTCCCTTAAGTTTTTCCCAAAAACTTCTTTAACCAAGGCCATGTATGTTGTTCTTGGATGCATTTCTTTAATATTAGGTGTTGTTGGTATTTTTTTGCCTATTCTCCCGACAACTCCTTTTTTACTGCTTACACTTTATTCTTTTGCGAAAGGATCTTCTCGTTTAGAACAATGGTTTTTAGGGACGAAGCTTTATCAAAAACACCTAAAATCCTTTAATGAACGTCGTGCATTGACGAAAAAAGCAAAAATTTCTATTCTAACGCTTTCAACCACAATGCTTTTAATTGGCTTTTACTTTACCCCAAGCGTTGTGGGTCGAACGATTATTGCCATTTTAATTGCGGTAAAATATTGGTTCTTTTTCTTTTGGATTAAAACAGAAGACGTTAAAAATGGATAATTCTTTCCTTAATTGGCTTAAAAGTGCGGTCATTTTCGGTATCGTTTTTGGATTGAGTGCTTGTGATAAATTAAACAGCCCTAAATCTACAAATACGGCAACGGCAGAGCAACCAACACAAAGCCAGTCTATCAAACAAGAGAATACTTCAAAACCAAATCGTACATTACTGACTCGGGCGTTTACTCATCCTCCTTCTTTTGAGCCTTGGTTTGTGCGTTATCCTGAACAAGAAAACTTATTGCGCGATTTATATGAAGGCTTAACCGCTTATGATCAGGAAGGACGAATCGTGCCAGGTATCGCAGAAAGTTGGGAAACAAAAGACAACAAAACCTGGATCTTTACCTTACGTGAAGGGCTTCGTTGGTCAAATGGTGATCCTTTAGTTGCCCAAGATGTCATGCTTTCTTGGCAAGCACTGTCTCAATCAAATAGTTCATTAAGATCTTATTTGGCTTATCTCAACCTAAAAAATGCGAAAGGCGTTTTAGAGAAAAATAAACCTTTTAGGAGCTTAGGAATTTATGCGGAAAATGACCGCACTTTACGCATTGAGCTCGATAAAGCAACGCCTTATTTACCGGAAATGTTGGCGCATATCAGCCTTGTGCCTCAATATCGCGATCCTGATTACCCAGTGACAAATGGGGCTTATATGATCGAAAGCGAAAGTGTGACAAGCATACACTTAACTAAAAATCCCTATTATTGGCAGAAAAATAATGTGGCTTTTGAGCGTGTAGAATATTTGCCTTTTATCGCCACTAAATTATCTGACTTTGATGTGGTGCTTGATGTACCAGAAGTGCACGCGGACCTTCAACATTTCCCACAGCTTTGCAGTTATTTTTATGAATTTAATCTCAACGATCCTAAAGTAGCTAAGGCCGATGTGCGCAAGGCGATTGCTTCGTTGGTCTCTGTCACCAATATCGTGAATAATGAAATTCCAACAGCAATTCCGAGTTCGTATTTTTTACCGAAAGCCATGTTAAATGGGCAAGATTCAAGATGGGAGCCCGTTGTTGCCGAGCAGTTATTGGCTCAAAATAAAATTGATGAAAGACATCCATTGCATTTAAATCTGCTTTATGATGATGCGCCATTGCATGTGAATATCGCGCAGCGCTTAGTGGGGCAATTGACTCAATCAGATATGTTGCGCGTGGATGCTCAACCAGTCAATTGGCAAACATTACAAATGAAGCGCCAAAAAGGTGATTTCCAAGTCATTCGTTCTGGCTGGTGTGCAGATTTCAATCATCCGATGGCATTCTTGGGTTTGTTCTATTCTAAAAGCCCGGATAACAAAAATGGCTATGCCAATGCAGAATACGATCAACTTTTTGAGCAAGCATTGAAAAGCTTAAATGAAAAAGAGCGGTCAGAAATTTACTTAAAATTAAGTGAGAAGATCCAACAGGAAAACCTTGCTTTACCGCTTTTCCAATACACCACGCCAGTTTATCTTTCTCCAACTATTATGGGAGCGAAGAAAAATCCAGTGGGTGTCATTTACAGTAAGGATCTATGGCGAAAAGTTGAAAGCTAAAGCTGATTAAGAAAGTTGTTCAGGATGTGGTGAACAACTTTTTTTATTAAATTTAATAAAAGTATAGAGTAACACTATTTACTTTTTATTTTTATACGATACAATACACAACAAATCAACCTAGAGGGAAATCCTTATGTTAAAAATGAATGATTTGGTTAAGCTTAGTCAGACACCAAAATCCACGGTGTTGTACTATGTGAAAGAAGGTTTGTTGCCAGAACCAGTAAAAGATAAACCGAATTTTCATCTCTATGATGAATATTGTGTAGAGTTGCTCAGTTTTATTAAATATCTACAAAGCAATTTCAATGCGACGATTTCACAAATTAAAGCACTTTTTGCTCATCCTCATTTTGATTGGAATAATCCTTATGAAAGCCTTATTGGATTATTGGATATCATCATGGGGGCAGAAAATGAAGTGTTCACCATTGAGCAATTATGTGAAGAATTTCATCTTTCCGCTAAACAAATCGAAGACATGGTAGCGGAAGGATTATTGAATCCTCGTGAAGGCATTTTTACAGCAAAAGAACGTGA
Organism: Parahaemophilus parainfluenzae; assembly: GCA_963537955.1. Lineage (GTDB taxonomy): Bacteria > Pseudomonadota > Gammaproteobacteria > Enterobacterales > Pasteurellaceae > Haemophilus_D > Haemophilus_D parainfluenzae_AJ. The sequence continues at coordinate 6,858 of CAUTFW010000027.1, forward strand.
TATTTTGGCGATCTTGGCTCGTTGTGATGAAGCCGAAATGGATGTAGTGAAAGCTTATTTAGCTGCAGCAAAAATGTTAGCGGAAAAAGAGGTGAATGTGACTTTAGCGGCATTAGCCAATAGCGAACAAAAAGATGAAAAATTAAAACATTTATTTGATTTATTGTTGGTGTTAAAACCTTATCTCTTGAATATGAAAACCTTTAATCTTTATCAAGCGGAGAGTGCGAAATGAAACTCTTAAAATATGCTGGCTTTGTGCCTTATTTAGCCATTGCCTTTATTAATGCCAGTGTGGATTTAGCACATAAAATTACCATTCAAAATGTGTTGCTGAAAAGTTTTTCAGGTGAGAGTTTGGTTGTTTTAACGGCATTAATTAATGCGATGATTTTATTGCCATTTATTTTCTTATTTTCGCCTTCGGCATTTATTAACGATAAATTTTCTCGCACCAATGTGATTCGTTACAGCAGTTTAGCGGCTGTGGTGATTAGTACTGGGATTTTATTGAGTTATATGACGGGAATGTTTGCCATTTCCTTTGTACTGACATTGATTTTGGCAGCGCAAAGTGCGGTCTATTCTCCGGCCAAATATAGCATTATTAAATCAATTGTGGGCACTGAAAATATCGGTATGGCAAACGGTGTCATTCAAGCGCTTACTATTGTGGCCATTCTATTTAGTTCTTTTGCATTTTCTTTCTTCTTTGAAGCGCATTATGTGGCATCAGATGATCCGAATGAAGTATTACAAAGTGTTTGGATGATTGGTGTGGCGTTAGTATTACTGAGTGCACTAGAAGCCTATTTTGCTTTTAAAATCCCATTCTTTAAGCAAGAAGCTGAAAATACAGATGGTCAGTTTGATATGAGAAAATACCTTTCTTTAGGGTATTTAAAAGATAACGTTCGAACATTAAAAGCAGATCAAAATATTTGGTTGAGTGTCATTGGATTAAGCCTATTTTGGGGCGTGTCACAAATTATTGTGGCAGCATTCCCTGCACATTATAAAGCAATGTTCAATGAAGATAATGCTGTTGTCATTCAAGCGATTCTTGCGGTGAGTGGCATAGGGCTTGCACTTGGTTCATATCTTGCAGGACGCGCTTCTCGTTTGCATATTGAGTTAGGTATTGTTCCGCTTGGTGCGCTGGGTATTTGTGTGTCGTTATTCTTCTTAACCCTAGCCCAAAGTGGAGTGGTATTAGCTCTTTGTTCTTTTGTCTTTGGTTTCTCTGGTGGTTTATTAATCGTGCCACTAAATGCGACTATTCAGTATTTCGCACCTGAGAAAATCAGCGGCAAAATCATGGCAGGTAACAACTTTGTACAAAACGTGTTTATGGTAGTGTTTTTGCTATTAAGCATTGTTTTTGTACAACTTAATGTTTCGACTCAAGGTTTATTCTTAGTGACTTCGGTTGCATGTTTTGCTGCGAGTTTATATACCATGTCGAAAGTGCCTCATTTATTTACGCGTTTATTCTTGCTCTTTGCGTTAAAAGCGAATTATCGTTTTCATGTGGATGGCTTAAAAAATCTTCCACAAAGTGGTGGCGTGCTGTTATTAGGTAACCATATTAGCTGGATTGACTGGTTGGTGTTACAAGCGGCTAGCCCTCGTGCGATTAAATTTGTGATGTATCGTCCAATTTACAACAAATGGTATCTCACTTGGTTCTTCCGTATTTTCAAAGTGATCCCAATTGGTGGCGGTTCAAGCCGTGAATCTATTGAAACCATTCGTGAATATTTAGCGCGTGGTGAAGTGGTGGCTTTATTCCCAGAAGGCCATATCAGCTATAACGGTCAAATCAATGAGTTCCAAAAAGGCTTTGAGCACGTATTAAAAGATTTAGAGAATGTGACAACTGTTCCTTTCTATTTACGTGGATTATGGGGCAGCAGCTTCTCTCGTGCGGATTCTTTCTATAAGAATTTAACTAAACGCCAAGGCAAACGTGAAATTTTAGTGGCATTTGGTAAACCAATTCATGGCTTTATTGATGCGACAGCGATGAAGCAAAAAGTACTCGAACTTTCTTTCTCCGTATGGGAAAAAGTCATGAGTAAACGTAAACCGCTTATGCATCATTGGTTGAGTTCAGCAAAATCGAATTTATTCAAAGAAGCTACCGTGGATGCACAAGGCACTAAACTGAATAACCTGAAATTTATTGCTGCAGTGCTAATGTTTGTGAAAATCTTGAAAGCTACTTTAGGGAATGAAAAAAATGTCGGTGTGTTATTACCAAGTTCATCAATCGGGGCAATTATTAATATGACCCTAATGGTGATGGGCAAAGTACCGGTAAATTTAAACTACACACTAAGCCCAGAAGTGATGGAAAAAGCGTTGAAAAAAGCCAACATTTCACAAGTCATTACCTCTGAAAAATTCTTGGATAAGTTGAACGCAAAAGGTTTTGACTTTAGCCAAGTGGTGGCTGATAAAGCCCTCTTTATGGAAAATTTAGGGAAATCGATCACTAAGGCTAATAAAGTGCGGTCATTTTTAACTGCGTTTTTGGCGCCACAATGGTGGATTAAATTACGTTACTTTGCAGATGTAAGCTTGGAAGATAATGCAACCATCTTATTCAGTAGTGGTAGTGAAGGTGATCCAAAAGGCATTGAATTAAGCCATAAAAACTTACTGACAAATATTAAACAGATTGGTGAATTATTAAATTTCCACAAAGATGATGTGATTTTGAATTCCTTACCAATTTTCCACTCATTCGGCTTAACAGTGACAACTTTATTGCCATTGTGTGAAGGCATTAAAATGGTAAGTGTAGCGGATCCGACAGATGGGGCGACAGTAGGAAAAATGTGTGCTCGACATCGGGTGAGTATTTTATTTGGTACTTCAACTTTCTTTAGATTGTATGTACGCAATAAGAAATTCCATCCGTTAATGCTACAAAACGTACGTATGGTTATTGCGGGCGCCGAAAAATTGAAAGCGGATGTAAAAGAAGCCTTCAAACTTAAATTTGGCTTGGAAATTTACGAAGGCTATGGCGCAACTGAAACAGCACCAGTGGCTAGTGTGAATATGCCTAATTTACTTGATCCGGAAACCTTACAGGAATTTACCTTCAATCAAGCTGGTACAGTTGGTATGCCACTACCAGGCACCATTATTAAAATTGTGGATCCAGAAAGCTTGCAAGAATTACCAGTCGGTGAAGACGGCCTGATCTTGATTGGTGGTGGACAAGTCATGAAAGGTTATTTGAATGCACCAGAAAAAACAGCAGAAGTGATTGTTGAAATTGACGGTGTACGTTATTACAAAACTGGCGATAAAGGCCATATCGATCATAACGGCTTTATTACCATTGTGGATCGTTATTCTCGATTTGCTAAAGTCGGCGGCGAAATGATCAGTCTCGGCAGCGTGGAAGAGAAACTTTCACAAGTATTTGATGAAGAAACTCAATTTGTTGCCGTTGCCTTGAGCGATGATAAAAAAGGCGAGAGCATTGTGCTTTTAATTAAATCTGCACTTTCTTTAGATGAGATCAATGAACGTATTAAAGGATTAAATGTACCGCCGATTATGCTACCAAGCCAAGTCTTCTTAGTGGATGAAATCCCGATGCTCGGAAGTGGTAAAGTGGATTTCAAGGGGGCGAAGAACCTTGCGATGAGTTTGGTTAAGTAAAGACAATTGTAATAAATAAAAGAGCGGTCAATTTGACCGCTCTTTTTGTTGATAGATAAATAAATTATTCTACTTTTACAATCCAGCCTTCAGGTGCTTCAACATCACCGAATTGGATACCGGTTAGCTCGTTGTAAAGTTTACGTGTAGCAGGGCCAACTTCAGTTTCTGAATAGAACACGTGGAATTTACCTTTATGTTGAATACCACCTACTGGTGTAATCACTGCGGCAGTACCACAAGCACCCGCTTCGGCGAATTGATCAAGTTGATCAATATACACGTCACCCTCAATGGCTTCCATACCTAAACGTTCTTTCGCAATGTGAAGCAATGAGTATTTCGTGATACTCGGTAAAATTGAGTCAGAAGCTGGTGTGATAAATTTGTTATCTTTGGTGATACCAAAGAAGTTTGCCGCGCCCACTTCTTCAATTTTAGTGTGAGTTTTTGGATCAAGATAGATCGCATCAGCGAATTTACGTTCAGGTGTGCCAGCTTCAGCCGCTAATTCATGAGGAAGCAAACTTGCTGCATAGTTACCACCTACTTTTACGCCACCGGTTCCCATAGGTGCAGCACGGTCGTAATCAGTCGTAATGAAGTTAGATGGTGCTAAACCACCTTTGAAATATGCGCCTACTGGGCAGCAGAATACAGAGAAAATAAATTCAGGAGCAGTTTTCACACCGATATTCGCACCCGTACCAAAGAGGAATGGACGTAAATATAATGTTGCGCCAGAGCCGTAAGGACCTAACCATTCTTGGTTTGCTTTCACCACTTCTTTACAAGCGCGGATAAATAACTCTGTTGGCACTTGTGGCATTAATAAACGATCAGAGGTATGTTGCATGCGTTTTGCATTTTGATCAGGACGGAATAAGTTGATTGAACCATCTTTACAACGATAGGCTTTTAAGCCTTCAAAGCATTGTTGACCGTAGTGAATTGCAGTTGAACCTTCGTGGATATGTAGCATATTATCAGTGGTAAGTTTTCCTTCATCCCATTTACCATCTTTCCAATGTGCGATGAAACGATAATCTGTTTTGATATAACTAAATCCAAGATTGTTCCAGTCTAAGTCTTTCATTTTGCTTCCTTAATTTGTATAAATAATTTTATGAATGGAAATGCGGTTAATCTACACCATAACGGCTACTATGAAAACCTTTAAACACAAAAATATTGTGATTTCTCAAAATTTTTATTGGATTTTTAAATTTGTGAAGTTGGTCAGGAAATAAAATTTTGCTTATGTTAGAATACGGGAATAAAAAAACGCCGCTCGAAATGAGCAGCGCTTAACCAGAATGGTTTAATATATACAGGAAGTAAATGAGTAACTTAATTGTTACTCCAGTTCGGAGAACCGAACTATATGCAAACACAACATCATACTTAAGTCTGAAACTCATTAACTTGTAAGGAATTACCAATCATTAAGTATGGGTGTATTGTAGGTAGAAGGTGATGGAAGGACAAATGATGTTTTTTTATTTGACGCATAAAAAAAACTAATCCGAATTAGATCTTAATCATTATAAACTAAAATTTAGCCGTTGGGAAGAATTATGTATAAACGTTTGCCTCCCTTGAATTCATTGAAGTCTTTCGAATCAGCTGCACGACATTTAAGTTTCACAAAAGCTGCGGATGAACTTTTTGTGACACAAGCCGCAGTGAGCCATCAAATAAAATTATTAGAAGATTTTTTAGGTGTAGAGCTTTTTATACGTAAAAATCGTTCACTCGAATTGACGGAATTTGGGAAAGCCTATTTTGTTGATATTAACAAAGTCTTGCGAAAATTAAATGAAGCGACTGAACGTTTATTAACACTTAAAGCTGAACCACATTTGGCAATTAGCGTGCCACAAACCTTTGGTATTCAATGGCTTGTGCCTCATTTGAGTGATTTTAATAAGCAACACCCTGAAATTGAAGTACGCTTGAAGGGCGTCGATCAAGATGAAGGTTTATTGAATAAAGAAATTGATATTGCCATTTATTATGGCAAAGGCGATTGGGAGAACTTACAGGTCGATCGTTTAGGGGAAGAAAACCTTGTGATTTTGGCCGCGCCTTCATTGATTGAGAACATACCAGTAAGTTGTCCTAATGATTTGAAAAAGCATACGCTGATTCACACGCATACCCGAGATAACTGGCAAGCAATGGCAGATTATCTCAAATTAGATGATTTGAATATTCAGCAAGGCCCATTATTTAGTCATACCTTTATGGCATTGCAAGCTGCTGTTCATGGACAGGGTATCGTGCTAGCTAATCGTATTTTGGCTCAGCAAGAAATTGAAAATGGTCATCTGCAAATTGTGTTACCAACCGAATTACGGGATCCGAAATCATTCTATGTAGTCAATCATTTAGATCGTTTAGATGATGAACAGATTCAAGCCTTTAGAACATGGATTAAAGATTCAATAAAATTAGGGAAAATATGAATAAATTAGCCTTATATTGTCGAATTGGCTTTGAAAAAGAAGTGGCCGCAGAAATTACCGACCGAGCTTCTGAGCGTGGTGTATTTGGTTTTGCTCGCGTGGTAGAAAACAGCGGCTATGTCATTTTTGAATGCTATCAACCAGGTGATGCAGATCGTTTAGCGAGAGAAATCCCTTTTAATCGTTTGATTTTTGCACGTCAAATGATCGTTGTGTCAGATCTCTTAGAAAACCTGGATCCTCAAGATCGTATTTCGCCAATTTTGGTTCAATACGAACGCATTGCAGAAGAGATTAATCTTAAGCAAGCGGTAGAGCTATTTGTTGAAACAGCAGATACGAATGAAGCCAAAGAGCTTTCGACATTTTGCCGAAAATTTACTGTGCCGTTGCGCCAAGCGTTGAAAAAGAAAGGTTGGTTACAAGGCAAACCGAATGCAAAGCGCGGTCAAATTTTGCATTGTTTTTTCACGCAGCCGAATTGTTGCTATGTGGGGTATTCCTATCTTGGTAATAACTCCACCCACTTTATGGGAATCCCTCGTTTAAAATTCCCAGCGGATGCACCAAGCCGTTCAACTTTAAAATTGGAAGAAGCGATTTTAACCTTTATTCCTCGAAATGAAGAAAGTAAACGCTTGAATGAAAATATGGTTGGTGTTGATCTCGGTGCTTGCCCTGGCGGCTGGACCTATCAATTAGTGAAACGTGGTTTATTTGTGTATGCAGTTGATCACGGCAAAATGGCGGCGAGCTTACATGATACTGGCAGAATAGAACATTGCCCAGAAGATGGATTTAAATTCCAACCACCAAAACGTAAGCATATTGATTGGCTTGTGTGTGATATGGTGGAGCAACCAAGTCGAATTGCGAATTTAATTGGAAAATGGTTAATTAACGGTTGGTGCCGAGAAACTATTTTCAATTTGAAATTACCAATGAAAAAACGCTATCAAGAAGTGATGTTGTGCTTAGAAAATCTTGCGGTGATGTTAGCAGAAAAAGAACTGGAATTTGATATTCAGGCGAAGCATTTGTATCACGATCGTGAAGAGATTACGGTACATATTGCTTTAAAATAAAAAAGCAAAGTGCGGTCAAAAAACATGGAATTTTTTGACCGCACTTTTTATTTAAACCATTATTTATTCGCTAAAATCACTGCGCGAGTTGGGGCTTGATAGCCTTCGATGGTTTTACTGTGATCGTTTGGATCTAAGAAATCAATCAAACTTTCATTTTCTAACCAATCCGTTTTACGCTGTTCTTCTAATGTTGTAGTGGCGACATCCACACAACGCACATTAGTAAAGCCGACTTTTTCCAACCAATTGATGAGCGCTGCAACGGACGGAATAAAATACACGTTCTTCATTTTTGCATAGCGATCTGATGGCACTAAGACTGTATTGGCATCACCATCAACCACTAAGGTTTCTAACACCAATTCGCCACCTTTTACCAATTGATTTTTTAGCTGCGAGAGATGATCGAACGGGGATTTACGGTGATAAAGCACACCCATTGAGAATACCGTATCAAATGCCGCAAGTGGTTGCATTTCTTCAATACCTAATGGGATCAAGTTCGCTCGACGATCGTTATTTAGTAATTTTCGAACTGCTTCAAATTGGCAAAGGAAAAGCTCAGTTGGATCAATACCAACGACCATTTTTGCGCCTTCACCAACCATTCGCCACATATGGTAGCCGCTACCGCAGCCCACATCTAAAATAGTACGATCTTTTAATGGTGCAAGATGAGGTAAAACACGATCCCATTTGAAATCAGAACGCCATTCGCAATCCACGTGAATATCAAATAAATGATAAGGTCCTTTTCGCCACGGCATCAATTGCTTCAAATGATGGACAATGCGTTGTTTGTCGCCCTCTGAAAGTGGGGAAGTGCGGTCAGATTTCACCGCATTTTTTAAATCGATAGTATCTGCCTGCAAATCAGGGAGAAAGTCCACGATTTTTGACCATTTTGCATAATCACCATGGGTTTGTTTTTCCCATTCTTTTAACTGCAAAGGCAATGTTTCTAGCCAAGCAGATAAATTTGTGGTGGCAATTTGTTGATAAAAAGGACGAAAATCAATCATTATTTTGCTTCCTTATAGGCTCTTTCTGCTTTTTCAAAGGTTTCTTTTACTTCATTTTCAGGTTCTGCAGAAAGGAGAGAAACCACAATAATCGCCAGGCTAGCAAGGATGAATCCTGGGATCATTTCATAGACATTAAACCATTCACTGGTTTCTGGAATCACCGATTTCCAAGCAAAGACAACCACTGCGCCAACAACCATTCCCGCCATCGCCGCTGATGAAGTCATGCGTTTCCAGAATAAGGAGAAAAGCACGACAGGCCCAAATGCTGAACCAAATCCAGCCCAGGCAAATTCAACGAGTTTTAATACTTTGCTGTTTTCATCCTGTGCAATCCAAATCGCAATGCCCGCGATAACTAAAACCATTGCACGACCTAGCCAAACTAATTCTTTTTCAGAAGCTTTTGGACGAATAAACCCTTTATAAAAATCTTCAGTAATAGAGCTTGAAGAAATTAATAATTGAGCGGAAAGTGTACTCATGACTGCCGCTAAAATCGCAGAGAGTAGAATACCGGCAATCCATGGATTAAAGAGCAATTTAGCCAGTTCAATAAATACTTGTTCTGGTTCATTATTTACCACACCAGCTACATTGGGATTAGCAAAGAAATAAGGAATTCCGAAGAAGCCAATACCAATCGCACCCGCGAGGCAAATCACCATCCATGTCATACTGATACGGCGTGCTTTAATAAGAGATTTCACCGAGTAAGCCGCCATAAAACGAGCAAGGATATGCGGTTGACCAAAATAACCTAAGCCCCAAGCCGCTAAACTTAATAAACCTAATGGTGTAGTAGAACTGAATAAATCGGTAAAGTCTTTATTTGCTGCGATTTCTGCTTGATGTAGCACTTCAGTAAATTGTGATGCATCACCCAAACTTAAAAAGATAAAGAGAGGCGTTAAAATCAGTGCAAAAATCATCAATGTGGCTTGAATGGTATCCGTCCAACTTACGGCTAAAAACCCACCGATAAAGGTATAGACGATGGTCGCTAATGCGCCGTACCAAATTGCTGTGGAATAGTCGACTGAGAATAGGTTTTGGAATAATTTCGCCCCAGCAACCACACCAGAACCACAATAAATAGTGAAGAATACCAGGATGATTGTTGCTGACACAATTTTTAAGAGATTATGTGATGTGCCAAAGCGATGGTGGAAATATTCTGGTAGTGTGAGAGCATTGTTGTTAAATTCGGTATAGATCCGTAAACGACCAGCTACGAGTAACCAGTTAAAATAAGCCCCGAGGATTAAACCAATGGCGATCCAACCTTCAACCAGGCCAGACACATACACCGCACCCGGCAAGCCCATTAATAACCAGCCGGACATATCAGATGCGCCAGCAGACATGGCTGTCACAAAACTTCCGAGTTTACGGCCGCCTAAAATATAATCGGATAAGTTGTTTGTATAATAATAGGCAAGGACACCGATTAAAATCATGCCGAAAATATAAATACTAAAAGTAATAAGTGTTGGGTCTAAACCAAACATTAAATACCCCAAAAAAAGTCATGAAAATTTGAGAAAGGTCATATTTTACCTTATTTGGGTCTATTATTCTATTTTCCTTTTCGATAGACTTATACCATTAAAACTAAGGTCGAAAAAATGAATTCTGTTGAATTATTAATGAATGTTACGCCCAATGAAACCCGCGTTGCGCTGGTGGAAACGGGCGTTTTAAAAGAAGTTCACATTGAACGTCAAGCCAAACGTGGCATCGTGGGGAATATTTATAAAGGGCGAGTAACCCGTGTTTTACCGGGGATGCAGTCCGCTTTTGTGGATATCGGTTTAGAAAAAGCCGCATTTTTACATGCTTCCGATATTGTCTCACATACCGAGTGTGTGGATGTGAACGAACAAAAGCAATTCCGAGCAAAAAGCATTTCTGAGCTCGTACGCGAAGGGCAGGATATCGTAGTACAAGTGGTAAAAGATCCTTTGGGCACCAAAGGCGCAAGATTAACCACTGATATTACATTGCCTTCTCGTTATCTCGTCTTTATGCCAGAAAATAGCCATGTTGGTGTGTCGCAACGTATTGAAAGCGAAGAAGAGCGAGCAAGATTAAAAGCGCTTGTTGAGCCTTTTTGTGATGAGTTAGGCGGCTTTATTATTCGTACTGCCACCGAAGGCGCAACGGAAGAAGAGTTGCGCCAAGATGCAGAATTTTTAAAAAGCTTATGGCGTAAAGTGCTTGAACGTAAAGGCAAATATCCAACGCGCTCTAAAATTTATGGCGAACCCGCATTACCACAGCGTATTTTACGTGATTTTATCGGTGCTAATTTAGAGAAAATTCATATTGATTCTAAACTTTGTTTTAACGAAGTGAAAGAATTTACCGATGAATTTATGCCGGAATTAAGTGAAAAATTAATGCTTTATACGGGCAGCCAGCCGATTTTTGATATTTATGGCGTAGAACGTGGTATTCAAAATGCACTTGAAAAACGCGTGAATTTAAAATCGGGTGGCTATCTCATTATTGAGCAAACCGAAGCCATGACGACTATTGATATCAATACGGGCGCTTTCGTTGGTCATCGAAATTTAGATGAAACAATTTTTAACACCAATATTGAAGCCACTAAAGCCATTGCACAGCAGCTACAACTTCGTAATTTAGGCGGTATTATCATAATTGACTTTATTGATATGCAAACCGATGAGCATCGCAATCGCGTGATTGAATCCTTGGAAGAGGCCCTATCGAAAGATCGCGTAAAAACCAATGTAAATGGTTTCACTCAACTTGGCTTAGTGGAAATGACGCGTAAACGTACTCGTGAAAGTTTAGAGCACGTTTTGTGTGATGAATGCCCAACTTGTCAAGGTCGTGGACGCGTGAAAACCGTCGAAACAGTATGCTATGAAATTATGCGTGAGATTATTCGCGTTAATCACTTATTCTCGAGTGAACAATTTGTGGTTTATGCCTCTCCAGCCGTAGCGGATTATTTAATCAAAGAAGAATCGCACGGTTTATTGCCAGAGATCGAGATGTTCATCAGCAAACAGGTTCAAGTCAAAACAGAGCAGTACTACAACCAAGAACAATTTGATGTAGTAGTGATGTAAAAGACAAAAGTGCGGTCAATTTTGACCGCACTTTTTATCCTTAAACTTAGATAGAATATGAGTGACTCAAAGGTAATAGAATAATGAAATATGTTTTTGGATATTTTGCGAGTATTCTGGCTTTTTCTTTGATTTATTTTGTTGCTATTTTTTTATGTGCAATTTGATGCGGGAGTTAATAACATAAATTATGTTCTTCTAGCAAAAGAGGCAATAGTAGCAAGTTTGAAACTTCATATCCTCATTCTTCCTATTATATTTCTAACGACTAAAAGAAAAACAAAATAGCATGATGGAGCACTTTATATTTGTGTGTGAAAGTACTCTGTACAAATTATTTTTTACTTTTAAATGGCATAAATTTTCTGATGTTAGTTTTTAATTGCTTGTTGATAAGTTTTCATTTATAAAACGTATAGTTTAGAGTTCATAGGGGAAGTAAATGCTTATAGCTGATTTAAAATGGATTGATTATGGCTTTTCAACGAGGGATGAGGCATCCTTACTAGTTCTTAAGCCAGCTTATTGCTTAAATTTAACATTAGCAATAGGAACAAAAGGAAATTCTGGGAGTGACTATTTTTATACTAATGTTTTTAATGTAGGAATGGTGCAAAGAGAAAAGGTCTTGGTGATAAATAAAGGAATGGTTGTTGCTCTGAAAACATTAGATGACATAGAAAATTATTTGTCACTCATGATAAATAGTATATCAGGAGAAACTTGGGATGATATTGTTATTCAGTTACAAAAATATTTTGATTGGGAATATGAAGGGTATAGAGAAGTTTAAAAAGCATCTAATTTTAAATTCAAGAATAAAAAGTGCGGTCAAAATTGACCGCACTTTTTACTTTAACTACTTCAATCTTTCTAACTGCTGAATAATGGCTTCATCAGGTTGTGATTGGATTTTTCGCATACGTATAAAGAGTAAAGCGGCGGCAATGGTTAAGGCAATGATAAAGGCTACCCAGAAGCCTTTTGCGCCGATGCTTGGTACGATCCAATCCGTGCGGGAAAGAATATAACCAACAGGGATACCTACGCCCCAATAAGCAAGTAACGTGATATAAAGGATAATTTTAGTGTCTTTATAGCCACGTAAAATACCGCTCACGACGACTTGCACTGAATCTGAGAATTGATAAATTGCAGCTATCGTTAATAAGCTTCCCGAAAGAGCAATCACCGTAGTGTTATCGCCCACAATTAATGCGGCGATTTCTGCACTAAATACCCAAATTACCAACGCCAATACACTTGCCACGATCAAACCAAGAATAATAGCGGCGTGCGCCATGATTTTGGCTTTTTTCGGTGCGTGATTACCCAGTTCTTGCGCCACTAAAATGGTTGCGGCCATCGCAATAGACATGGGGAACATAAAGGCTACGGCACTGGTGTTTAAAGCAATTTGGTGGCTCGCGACCACATCTGCACCTAATGGGGAAAGTAATAAACTACTTAAGGCAAACAGTGATACTTCACTGCACAGCGCAATGGCAATAGGCAAGCCAAGTGCGGTCAGTTTTTTCAGTGTTTTGATATCTGGCTTTTCAATAATCTTTTCAAAGACTTTCAAACTACGTTCGTTATAGTTTTTGGCCGAATAGGTAATCATCAAGATTGCCATCGCCCAGTTGACAATAGCCGTTGCCACACCACAACCGACACCGCCCAATGCAGGTGCACCAAATTTGCCGTAAATAAACATATAATTCAGCGGAATGTTCAGCATTAACCCCATGAAGGTAATCACCATGGCGGGTTTTGTTTTGGCAATGCCATCATTCAAACAGCGGAAATTAATCAGCAATAAATAGGCAGGCAAGCCCCATACCATCGCACGCAAATAATTCATCGTCACATCTGCCATGTGGGCATCCATATTCATAAACTGTAATATGAAATCATTATGATAGATGATGAAAGCAAGGGGAATCATCACTAAAAACGAAATCCAAAGGCCTTGTCTCACTTGGTGAGCAATGCGATGGCGTTGTCCTGAACCATTTAAATAGGAAATTGTTGGTGGCAAGGCGAGTAATAAGCCTTGTCCGAAAAGTACTAAAGGTAGCCAAATGGAGGCACCAATACCGACACCGCCGACATCAGCCGAGCTCACACGCCCCGCCATAATCACATCCACGGTGCCCATGCCAGTTTGAGCTAACTGAGCAAGCCCGATAGGTGTCGCAATTCGGATAAGTTTTTGAATATCAATGCGGTATTGAGAAAAAAGACGAGAATTCATAAATTTTGTTATAATACTGGAAAAATTTTTAATGAAGGAATAATAATGTTTACAGGTATTGTACAGGGCATCGCCCAAATTCATGCAATTAAAGATAGCGATAATTTTAGAACACAGATCGTAAAATTACCAGCTGAAATGCGAAAAGGCTTAGAAATCGGTGCATCCGTGGCGAATAACGGCGTGTGCTTAACAGTGACTGAAATTCATGATGATCTTGTAAGCTTTGACTTAATGCAAGAAACCTTGCGTATCACCAATCTTGGCAACTTAAAAGCAGGGGATTTTGTCAATATTGAACGCGCAATGCAAATGGGCGCTGAAATTGGTGGGCATGTTTTATCGGGTCACGTTTATTGTACCGCAAGCGTTTCACAAATTATTGAAAGCGAAAACAATCGTCAGGTTTGGTTTAAATTACCCAATAAAGAGGTGATGAAATATATCCTGACTAAAGGATTTATCGCGATTGACGGCATCAGCCTTACTATTGGTGAAGTGAACGGTGATGAATTCTGCGTAAATTTAATCCCTGAAACCTTACATAGAACTTTGATTGGCAAACGCCAAATTGGTGATTTAGTGAATATTGAAATTGATCCGCAAACACAAGCGATTGTGGATACGGTGGAGCGGTATTTAGCCGCTAAAGCTTAGTTGGAATGAAAAAAAGTACGGTAGAAAACGATGTTGTTTTTTACCGCACTTTTTATTGTATGAGATTAGTTAACTTTGGACTTCTTTGCTTTTTTCCATTTCCAGAATAAGAAAACCGCTAATGCACCAACAAGGATATAAATCACAAGCTGACCTTTTTGGATTTGCTCATGGAGCCAGTCTAAATTTCTTGCACCAAATTCGCCAAGATAAACCCAAATTGGTACGGAAATAATGGCAGCGCAGAAATCAATTAACACAAAGCGAGTGTAGCTTACACGGCGGGTGATACCTGAAACCATATAAATTGGCGCGCGTAATCCTGGAAGGAAACGAGCCACAAATAAAACACGGTTGCCGTATTGGGCAAATTTTTCACGCACCATTTTTAAGCGTTGTAAGGTGAGCACTTTGCGCATTGGGCGGAAACGAAGAATTCGGGTGCCGTAAATGCGACCAAGCCAATACATGGTTGAATCACCGGCAAGTACGCCAATCATACTCACGACTAACATTAAGTGGGAATTGACGCTTTCAGGATAGAGACCAGCAATCACACCGCCGGAGACAAGCGTGATATCTTCTGGAATGGGTACACCAAAGCCACAAATAATCAGAACAAATAGCACCGCCCAATAACCGTAATCGGTAAAAAAGCTGATAAGAAATTCCATTTGAAACCCACTTACAATCAGTTAGTTAAAATTAATTAAAAATTGGGGTTCATTTTAATCGCTTTGCCTTGAAAAGCCTAGAAAAAATTTGCTGCGTAAATTTGCATTGTGGGGCTGAATATTTTATAATCCGTCGCTCTCAAAGTTTGTCTTTGAGCAAATTTAGGAAAATTGCTGGGTCGCCTGCAATTTTTTATTTTAAACTTTTAATCAAGAGAACATTAAAATGGCATTTAAATTTAACGCTGAAGTTCGTCAAGCGCAAGGTAAGGGTGCGAGCCGCCGCCTGCGTCACAACGGTCAAATCCCTGCAATCATTTATGGTGGCAGCGAAGCACCTGTTTCAATCATCTTAAATCACGATGAATTAAACAACGCACAAGCTCACGATTCTTTCTATAGCGATGTAATCACTTTAGTGGTTGAAGGTAAAGAAGTTGCAGTGAAAGTTCAAGCAATGCAACGTCACCCATTCAAACCAAAATTGGTTCACATTGACTTCAAA
>CAUTFW010000028.1:0-20706 GCA_963537955.1 Parahaemophilus parainfluenzae
ATTTCACTTTGTACCCCAAAATAACCACGAATCACGCGTCCATCGCGAATAATTTTATATAACACATCATTAGCAATACTAATTGGAATCGCAAAATTTAACCCTTCTGCAATTTCATTGGCTGTTTTACCAATACTTAACGTGCTGATCCCTACTAATTCGCCTGCTGAGTTAATCAACGCGCCACCAGAGTTACCGCGGTTAATCGATGCATCCGTTTGAATAAAGTTTTGACGACCTAAAGAATCCCCTACGGCACTGCGCCCTACCGCACTGATAATCCCTTGGGAAACACTTTGACCGAGGTTATACGGGTTACCAATAGCCAGTGCAATATCACCAACTCGTACTTGGCGTTCTTTATTTTGTGGAATGGTAGAAAGATTGGTTGCTTTGATTTTTAATACCGCAAGATCCGTTAAATTATCCGAACCGATTAAATTCGCTTCATAAATATTGCCGTTTTGCAGTGCCACCACAATTTGATCAGCATTTTGGATAACGTGTTTATTGGTGAGGATATAACCGTCTTTGGTCATAATCACGCCAGAACCTAAGTTATTTACCTGTAATTGATCGCTATCATTAATGCTGGCAGAAGAAAAAGATCGGTTATACACATTTACCACGGCAGGCGAAGCAATTCTCACGGCACTATTAAACGAAACGATATCATCAGCAGAGAAAAGGCTGCTGTTATTGAGCTTAGGAACGGCAAATAAAATAACACCTGCCGCAGCAAGCCCCCAAAGGGCGGAATGGAAAAGTTTTTTAAACATTTTTTATTCTTTTATTAATAAGTTAGGTAAATAACTGAGCTTTAAATCATCCCCAATTCTTTCACATTCTTGCAATTGCCACAATGGGGCATCCGCAAGTTTTTCCAAATGCGGGAGTTGGCATAATCCTCGAGCGTTATCTCCCAAGAGTTTCGGGGCGACATAAATGATTAATTCATCTATAGCATGTTGTTCAATCAAGCTACCCGCTAAATTAGCGCCCGCTTCTACCCAAATGGAATTCACTTGTCTCTTGCCTAATTCTGTCATCAATAGATCAAAATCATAGTTTTCTGGCAGTAACATTTGCTCACAGAAATCAGGGAATACAGACATATCCCGTGGAATTGAACCCACAAGCCAAACTGGCGAATGGGTATGGAATAATTGATGGCTTGGTTGAACTCGATTTTTAGAATCTAAGATTATGCGAATAGGCTGACGCACAGTATCTTCAGCATATTCCGCTTTTAGATCATCGGGGAATTGATTCCAACGCACATTCAAACTTGGATCATCGGCTAACACGGTGGCACTAGTTGATAAAAGTGCGGTCGCTTTGGCTCGCATTTTTTGTACATCCGCACGAGCTGCTTCACCAGTGATCCACTTGCTTTCACCGCTCGCCATGGCTGTTCGGCCATCTAAACTCATGGCTAATTTTAGCTGCACATAAGGCTTACCGGTTCGCATACGTTTGAGAAAACCTTTATTTAAGGCTTCAGCTTGTTCATTCAATAAATTGACCGCACTTGGTATGCCTGAATCGGCTAACATTTTTAAGCCCTTGCCCGCCACTTGAGGATTAGGATCGGCCATGGCTGCGACAACTCGACTGACACCCGCTTCAATTAAACCTAATGCACAAGGCGGTGTACGTCCATAATGAGAACAAGGTTCAAGCGTCACATAAGCCGTTGCACCTTTCGCTTTCTCACCGGCATCGGCCAACGCCATTCGCTCTGCATGAGGCTGACCGGCTTTAAAATGAAACCCTTTCCCGACAATTTCACCGTTCTTAACTAACACACATCCTACGGATGGATTCGGCGCGGTGGTGTACTGCCCTTTTGCCGCAAGCTCAAGAGCCAATTGCATAAATTTCACGTCATCAGAGGAAAAGGTATCACTCATATTAATCCTTTAAGCTTTCAATTTCTTTGGTAAATTCATTGATATTATCAAAGCTCAGGTAAACGGATGCAAAACGGATATACGCCACTTTATCTAATTCTTTCAGCTCATTCATGGCTAATTTACCCACGAGATGACTTGGCACTTCGCGTTCGCCCGTCGCGCGTAATTGGATAATAATATGGCTGATGGCTTTTTCCACATCATCCGAACTTACAGGGCGTTTTTCTAACGCATGTTGAATACCGCTACGCAATTTATCTTCATTAAACGGCTCGCGTGACCCATCATTTTTAATAATTTTTGGCACCACTAATTCGGCCGTTTCAAAGGTGGTAAAGCGTTCATGACAATTCCCGCATTCCCGACGACGACGCACTTGATACCCATCAGAAACCAAACGGCTGTCAATTACCTTAGTTTCTTCAGTTGAACAAAACGGACAACGCATTTTAGCTCCTTTTCAAAATGATTCTTAAGCCAGTATCTTATCAAAAATCCAGGATCTTTTCGATCTGAAGATCCGCTTTAAGACAACATTTCTCCAAACCAAGATGTGGTTTGTTTCACCAACTGCAAGAGACCATCCTGCGATTTAAATTGTTCTGTTTGCCCCAACACCCTAGCCCAATAAGGATCAGCTTTTCCATAGCCATAAGGATCATCTTTCGCAAGGGATTCGATATTCGTCAAAACATTGTCAAAATTGACCGCACTTTCATCTTTTTCAATAAACTTCGCGATATTTCCCGTTGGAATGAGCTGAATTTGTTGCTGGCTTTGTAAATAAGCCTCTACATACATTTTCAGTTTCTCAAGTGCAGTTGATTTTTCTATTGTTTTTAATGTTAAATCCTTATCTTTAGCGATAATGCGTGGCGGCAGTGCGTTCTCTTTCGTCGCCAGTTGAATGAGATAATAAAGCCATGGGCGAATACGATAACGATCTTTATATTTTGCAAATCGCCATTCGATTATCTGATTTTCATCACCAAATAATGGCTCCATATAGCCAAACAAGCGAATGTTGCCTTGTGCCGTTTCCACCACAAAATCAACACTCTCACTATGTGGTGAAGAATAATCCTTAATTTTCTCTTTAAAAGCCAATACATCAGCACGAATAGATTGCGCGCAAACTTCCGCAAACTCGCCGCGTGGCATGATGCCTTTCACTCGCTGTTTGGCGAAATAATCATTAAATTGTGCTTCCTCCAAATGCAATAACTCATTACTAATACGATAATGATCCAAACCATTTAACGTGAAGTTTTCACTTTCTTCAATACGATCATCTTCATCTCGGAAATACACGCCAAGCTGCTTTTCAAAAAAGAATTTCACTGGATTTTCAACAAAACTCACAAAACGATCGAGTTCAATTTCCGTTACTGGCTCTTGATTTTCGCCCATCGGCACAACAAATTCATGACATTTTCTTTCTTGGAATTGCGCAATCGGCAGCCATTTTTTTGCAAAAGAGCGGTTAATCTTCCCTTCATTTTGGAAATTGCTTGGACTAAACGCCGTCATTGGATGTTGTTCAATTCTCAAGCTATTTTCTGAATAATGATTAATATAATCAATTAACTGGCTAACCAATACTGAAGGCTCTTTGGGTTGATTATCAATAATCGAACAGCCCACATAACTCACATAAAAATGGGATCTTGCGGCGAGCAAAGCCTCAAGGAATAAGTAACGGTCATCATCTCGACGAACACGATCGCCTTTTAGATGATGATATTGCATTAAGTCAAAACTATTTGGGGTATGACTACGTGGGTAATCCGCCTCATTCATTCCGAGCAAACATACTACTTTAAAAGGAATGGAACGCATTGGTAAAAGTGTGCAAAAATTCACTTTCCCCGCTAAGAAACGAAGGCTGTTTGGTGTTTCTTCTAAACGAGCAGACATCACTTCCGCAATGACATCCGCTTGCAAAGTTTCTTCAAAATTGACGGTCTGCAAATCATCGGCAAAGGCATTGATACAATCTTGAATATAAAACAAGGTATCCGCAGTTTCTTCATTTTGTACAAAGAAATCCGTCAAAAGTGCGGTCAATTTTTCACGCCATTTTTCAATATTGTATGCCTTTTGCAAATCTTGATGCCATTTATTTAAAGCCGTAAAAAATTGATTCACCGCACCGACTAACTGCCCTTTCAATCCATAGCTACTATCAAGTCCAAGACTGTCTTGCCAAACGCCTTGTTCTTCACGCATCGCATAACCTAAGGTCATACGTTCAAGTCCCGCCTGCCACGCGTTAAAATTCAGTGTATTCTGCAATTTTTCTAAACCAAAGCGAATACCTGCCTCTTTCACCCATTCACGAATTTGCTCGAGATCTGCAAGCGCAATATTAAAACGTTCACGGATAGCGGGAATATCCAATAAAGCCAACACTTCTTCCGCGCTAAACTGACTTTCTTTTAAATTTAACAGGGAAAGATAGCTCGACACGATCACATCACTTTCAGACAATTTACTGTCAGAAATTGAGAACAGAATAACGGGTGCGTCCGCACTATTCGCACCAAAGACAGCCTGAATATAAGGCGTATATTGGTTAACATCGGCCACCATGACCACCACATCTTTTGGTGTAATCTGTTCTTCTTTTGGCTTATGCTGATTTTGATTGAATAAATCCAACAAATAATCATGCAGCACTTCAACTTCTCGCATCGCGCTATGGCAAGATTTCACGACCAAAGAGCGGTCATTTTTCGCTACATTTAATGCGCCATGGCTTAACGTCAAAATTTGATTTTGGATCTGCCCTAACAACGTTTTTTCAGGGAGTTCTGCATAGTAATCACGGGAAATGGCTTGAATATTTTCCTCATCTCGCACTAATTGATAGAGAAAATCCCGTCCCATTTTTCCCCAAGAGGCTAAAAGCGGATTTCCACTGAATAATTCTTCTTGTTGATTGGTGTAATCAAGGTCGGTGGGTTCCCATGACACTTGCTCGGCTGAAATTAAAGGCTTCACATCATCACTTTCTTGCACGAAACGCTGTCTTTCTAATAAATAGGATTTACTCAGATCTCGCAAGTCGCCCCAGTATTCTTGACATGGATTATTAAAGAATAAATGCACGTCTGTTTTAGTTGAAATACCTTGGAAAATATTGAGATAAACCGTTGGCAATGCTGGAATACCAAAAATAAAAATACGTTCTGGTAAGTTGAGTGTCGCATTGGGATCACGACATAATGCTAAAAACTGTTGATTGAGTGCAGCACGATGCTTTGCTTTTCCACCGAAATCACGTTGGACATCATCCACCAAGGCTCGCCATAAAATTCCCTGCCAATGAATATTGCCTTTAATTTGAGAAAGAAAGGTAGGATTTAATGCCGAAAGCCCCTGCTTTTGCTGATTAATTTGAGCCAAGATCTTTTCATCGTTATTTTCTTCCCATGCGGCAATCCATTCGGGACGATAGACGAGATATTGGTCAAATAAATCGGCAACTTTTAGGCTTAATTGATAAAGTTTTTGCTGTTCTGATGCTGGCGAGGACGCTAAATATTTTTTTAACGGCTCAAATTCTTTTTGCTGTAAAAAGGTTGGGATTAATCGCATTAATCGCCATAACGTTGAATCTTTTTCAAAAGGGTTTTGCGTGGAAACATTCGGCAAATTATCGGCGTAAAGTTTCCAAATAAAACTGGAAGGCATCGGGAATTGAAAATTCGCTGCAACACCGTGTTTTTTAGCAATTTCCATTTGTAACCATTGTGCCATACCTGGACTTTGCACCAACACAATGTCAGACTGAAATGGATCATCTTGCGGTAAATTTTCCAACAGCGAAACTAAAATATCTTTTTGAATTTCTGGTTGGTTTGAATAATAAGTAACGAACAAAGTAACGCCCTTTTGAAAGCAAAAACAATGCGTTATTTTACTCGGTTTTCAATAAAAATTCACCTTGAGGATAGCGTATATTCACTTGATGATGACTGCATTGAATTGCAAATTGAATGCCATTTTGTTCTACGCTATTTTCACAAGACAAGCCTAAAAACTGACGTTGAGCCTGATTTTCAGCAATTTGAATCGCCTGAAATTCTTGAAAAACGCTGACCGCACTTTTTCGTTGCTCAGTCGTCCATCGGTTAAAGATCAAAAATAACCCGCTGAAAATTGATAAGGCTAATAAAAGTGATATTAACGACATGCCTCTATTCACTTTGATCTTGCGCACTTAAATCACTCCAACTTTTATCCACCAAACGCCATTGGCTATATTCTTGTACGAGTTTTGTTACCACGGCTTTACCGTAAGCTACCGTCACGTCTCCCTCCAACTTAAGTGAGCCTCCAGTAATCACAGCACCACTAATACGCCCTTTGCCGGTTAAACGTAAATCGCCTTCTGCTAGCAGAATACCACTCACATGCCCTTTAATTTCTAATTGGCTTTGCGTTATCCAATACACTTGAGATGTTTTTTGAGCAGTTAAAACTGACTCTACTTTCACAAAGTGCGGTTGAAAATCAGCTTGTTTTTCGCTGGAAATAAAATCTCGCAGCATATTTTCATTAATGCCTTTTGTGGGCGATTTCTTAAATAACTCTGCACGTTTACACCAAACAGAATAGGCGACTTTATCCTCTGCCCCTGAAGACTCGAAAAAGACTTGTTTCACTTTTTCAGTACCATTTAAAGGCAAGTTTTGACAAATGTGTGTTTGTTGTTGCAGACTGATTTTCTGTAACGCTAGGCTTTGTTCTACATAATATTTTCGCTGACTCATTTGAGATCGAAAAAATGCAAAGATCTGTTCATCAAATAATAAGATCAAGGCCAATAATCCCGAAAGTAAAATTAGCGCCGTCAGTGTCACCATCCCTTTTTTCATGATCATTCTTCTTGATTTAATAAAGGCACCACAAGCGAAGTTTCATATTGAATATACTTATGTGCTGCAAGATGCCCTGCGAGTTTGATTTCAATCCCTTTCCCTGCCTTTAACCAATCAAAACGTAATTGAGAAATCTCAAACTCTTTTTCATCCAATAAATCTGTCCATCCACCACCAGCGTTACAAGTAGATTGGGTTAAAGCACGCTGACATTCTCCCGAGCGACAATCCGTATTTACCGCATTTTTATAAGTTTGTTTGGTTTCGATCATATTCCCGTTAAGTTTGTAACCAAATAGCTCCTTTTCGATATTTTTTGCCACATTTTTAACGCCATTTACGCAGGTATTTTTTGTGTATTTTTCACCAATACAGCCATTGCTATTTAAATCATAAAAAAATAAAACACAGCTATTTAATGGGGCATTGTCTGCTTGAGCAATGGTTATTGCTGTGCCCTTTTCGTCTAATTCAAATAAAGCGAGATTATCTTCGATGAGTTTTTGGTTTGCGGCTCGAAAGCCTACGCGGCGCAGATCTTTCCCGATGAGTTGAATTGTGCGTTGTAATTCCGCTTGTAATTTGAGTTGTAACATTAAACGCTGATTTTGCTGTTGGGTTTGGGCATAAAATTGTGCAACCAATAACAATAATAAAGCGGATAAGCCAAGTGAAATCAACAAACTCACCAATGTTTCGCCTTTTAATGATTTCATCTTGTACACGCACTCGCCGCTTGATCAGACTTTAATTTAATACTGCCCACATTGAAAAAAGAGAACAATGTACGATGTTCTTCAGCCTGTAACATAAAACAATTTGTTTCCATGGTATTTCTGGCCCCATTAAATTTCACTGCCACTTCTGACGGATATAATTTAGGGCCTAGCAGCATCGTTTTTCCTTCAAAATAAGGATAGTAAAAATGCGCATAAAGGTTTTTAGGACAATTCTGGGGATGAAAACAATCACAAAAAAGATCGCTTTTTACTTGAGCTGTGATACACCAACGTTGATTTGCCCTATCTTGATTGGCCAAAATAAACCAAATCTCCGATGAGTTTTCCGCCCTCGCTTGAATATTACGTAAGAAAAAATAAAGCCGTTGTTGCTCTTTTTCGAGAAAATATTTGGGATCATTTTTCTGCCATTTAGGCAATGCAAACGCTAACGTTAAGCTTAAAATAAATAATACAATCAAGGTTTCTAATAAGGTTATCCCTTTATACATAAAATGCCTTCTTTTTTGACCGCACTTTAAAATTCCTTTAGAAGAAAGCCAAATTGGCTACTTTATTTTTGCGATACTGATCGCAAATTTCCTTTAAAAAACGGGAAAAACCGTGAATTAAACATTTTCAACTGGCTATTTACTAAAACTCCCTTATAATAGGCGACCTATTTATCTGTTCTTTAAAATCTGGTGGAAATATGAATCCAATGTTAAATATCGCTATTCGTGCGGCACGAAAAGCGGGCAACGTGATTGCTAAAAACTATGAGCGCCGTGATGACATCCAAACAAGTAAAAAAGGTATTAATGATTATGTGACTAGCGTCGATAAAGCCGCTGAAGCTGAAATCATTGAAATCATTCAAAAATCTTATCCTGATCATACAATTATCAGTGAAGAGCGTGGTGCATTAGAAGGCAAAGACAGTGATATTCAATGGGTGATTGATCCACTAGATGGCACAACCAACTTCGTAAAAGGTTTGCCACATTTCTCTGTTTCTATTGCTATCCGTGTAAAAAACCGTACCGAAGTAGGTGTGGTTTACGATCCTATTCGTAATGAATTATTCACTGCTGTGCGTGGTGAAGGCGCAAAATTAAATGAAGTGCGTTTACGTGTAGATAGTCAAAATGAACTTAACGGGGCGATTTTAGCCACCGGTTTCCCATTCAAACAACCAAGCTTGATGCCAACTCAATTTGCTATCATGAATAATTTAATTGATGAAGCAGCAGACTTCCGTCGTACGGGTTCTGCCGCATTAGACCTTTGCTATGTGGCTTCAGGTCGCGTTGACGGTTATTTCGAAATGGGCTTAAAACCTTGGGATTGCGCAGCGGGTGATTTAATCGTGCGTGAAGCTGGCGGTTTAGTGTGTGATTTCAATGCGGGTCATGGCTATTTACGCTCAGGCAACATCGTGGCTGCTCCAGCGCGTATTTTAAAAGAAATGCTAAATAAAATTCAGCCTTGCCTAACTGAACAAGTGAAGTAAGACTCAATAAAAAGTGCGGTAGATTTCACCGCACTTTTTTTATGACTAATTTCTGTCGAGTGGTTTTCTATTTTCTTCCGTTTCCGGCTCAAGATCTAATTTAGCCATGAGCAGCTGATCGCCATCTTCTTCTGGATTACCTGTCACTAACAATTTATCACCATAGAAAATGGAATTCGCTCCCGCCATAAAGCACATGGCTTGCATTTCTTCACTCATGCCTTGACGACCTGCAGAAAGACGAACATAACTTTTCGGCATGGTAATACGCGCAACGGCAATAGTGCGAACAAACTCTGTCCAATCTAAATCAGCTGCATCTGCCATTGGTGTGCCTTCTACTTTCACTAATTGGTTAATTGGTACTGACTCTGGCTGCGGATCAAGATTTGCCAAACTTGCAATGAGACCAGCTCGCTCTTTACGGGTTTCGTTCATGCCCACAATACCGCCACAGCAAACTTTCAAACCGACACGACGCACTTTTCCTAATGTGCTTAAACGATCATCAAAACGGCGTGTACCAATGACATTGTGGTAATTCTCTGGTGCGGTATCAAGATTGTGGTTGTAATAATCCAATCCCGCATCTTTTAACTCTTCCGCCATACCATCTTGCAGCAACCCAAAGGTCCCGCAAGTTTCTAAGCCAATATCTTTTACCGCACGAATAATCGCCGTCACTTTTTCCATATCTTTAGGCTTAGGACCACGCCATGCTGCGCCCATACAAAAACGTCCTGCACCACGTGCTTTCGCAATTTTGGCCTTTTCGACAATTTCATCGATATCCAAGATCTGCTGATTTTGCACGCCGGTTTGATAACGTGCTGATTGTGGGCAATAACCACAATCCTCTGGACAGCCACCCGTTTTAATCGACATCAACGTCGATAACTGTATCGCGCCAGGGTTGAAATGCTCTCGATGCACTTGAGCCGCACGATAGACTAATTCTAAAAAAGGTGTTTCAAACAACGCTTCGACTTTACAAACAGACCAATACTCTACTGATGGATGGGGCGTAATGGATGAAAGCTGTACTACATTTGTTGTGGTCATTATATTTTCCTCGTTTAAGCTATGTCGCTTTGATTAAGTTGAGCATATTACTCTGCAATATGATAAAAAGAGATCAGATCACTTTTCCTTGATGAATTTCAATCACTCGATCAATATGCCGTTCAATTTCTTTGGGTTGATGTGTCACCAGTAACATGGTGAGCTTTTTTTCTTCACATAATTGATCCATTAAATCCTGCATTTCAATGCGTAATTTAGGATCGAGTGCAGAAAAAGGCTCATCCAATAATAAAATGGGTTTATCTCGTAGCAAACAGCGCGCTAACGCTACTCGCTGTTTTTGTCCACCTGAAAGTGCGGTCGGTTTTCTCGTTAAAAAATCCTGTAAATTGACCGCACTTGCAGCTTGTTCTACAAGGGCTTTTTCTTCTGCATTTAAGGCTAAATTCGGTTTTAAACCTAAGGCAATATTCTCTTCTACAGAAAGATGAGTAAAGAGATTGTTTTCCTGAAATAGCATGGAAACAGGACGCTCAAAAGGTGCTGTTTTGGTATGATTTTCACCATTTAGCCAAATATCCCCACTATCCGCATATTCAAAGCCGGCAATTAAATTCAGTAAGGTACTTTTTCCTGTACCACTTTCACCAATGATGGCGATTTTTTCCTGGGCTTGAATCTGTAAATCAAATACCATCGGCATGGATTGATAATTGAATACTACATTATTTAATTTAATCATGTTGTTCCTTCTGCCCTTCAATAAACATAAATAAACCTAAACATAAACCCAATAAAATCAATGCTGTCACTGCCGCTTCTTGACTTCGATATTGCCCGATTTGTTGATAAAGCAAATGAGGCAACGAAGTAAAATCAGGGCTACCAAATAAAGCTATTGCCGTAAAATCGCCGAGTGATAAAGTTGTCGCAAGCGCCAAGGCATATTTCAGCGGTGCTTGTAACAGCGGATATTCAATTAAACGAAAACGCTGCCAACCTGTAATATTCAGCGATAAACAGAGTTTTTCATAATATTGCATCGATTGATTCATTGGTGTATTGAGAATTTTGATCACAAATGGCAAGGCAGCCAAGGCGTTACAAACAGATACCACTACAAACAAATGCCCTGCTGAAAAATCAATATCTTGTAACCAAAGGAATAAGCCGACTGCTAAGACAATCGTCGGAATGGCTAAAATCATCATGCCCCCCGTTAAAATTAAGTGAGCTAATTTGGGATGATATAACCATTGTAGCTGGCGGGAAAGTAACAATAATAAGAAGGCAAATAATACCGATAAAACCCCAGCTGTCGGCGCCATGGTTAATGAATAAGCAAGTGCTTTCCATAATTGTGGGTTTTGCCAATAGCCAAATAATTGAGTTGCAGATAAACCTTGGAAAACGATATTGAATAAGGGACTTAAAATAAATAAGCACACCGAGAATAAGACAAAAACATGTCCAAATTTGACCGC
Organism: Parahaemophilus parainfluenzae; assembly: GCA_963537955.1. Taxonomy (GTDB): domain Bacteria; phylum Pseudomonadota; class Gammaproteobacteria; order Enterobacterales; family Pasteurellaceae; genus Haemophilus_D; species Haemophilus_D parainfluenzae_AJ. The sequence goes on from CAUTFW010000028.1 coordinate 11,542, forward strand.
ACTTGAAGAAGGTAAAACCCATCGATAACGTTGCGAAATCTGGGTTTCAGGTGCTTTTGCCCAATATTGTGAAAGTGAAAATAATGTAAAACAAAACACAAATTGTACTAACGCAAAAAGTGCCGCTTTGGGTAAATCAAATTCAAAGAAAATGGCTTGGTAAATCGCAACTTCTAATGTGCTGTTTTGTGGTCCACCACCTAGTGCCAACACTATTGTAAAACTGGTGAAACACAGCATAAAAATCAATACAAAGGCTGACACGATTTGGTTTTTCAAATAAGGCCATTCAATTAAGCGGAAAAATGTAAAACCTTTAATATTCAATTGTGCCGCGAGTTGATGCTGTTCAGTCGGAACACTTTGCAAAGCCTGCAAACTCATTCGTGCCGCTAAAGGAATATTAAAAAATAAATGGGCAATGAGAATACCACTTAAACCATAAATGGAGGGTTTCCACGAAATACCTAAGGTTTGCAGCAGTTGTGTTAGCCAACCGGCCGTGCCATAAATCCCAATCAAACCGAAAATAGCCAGTAATGCTGGCAAAACAAAGGTGAGGGAAAAAATGCGTAAAATGAGCGATTTGCCTTTGAAATCTAAATAGAAAAAAGCGCGTGCAAATAAAGTTCCAATTACGCTAGAAAGCAAGGCTGACAAGAATGCCTGCCCGATACTAAAGGCGATAACTTGATGTAAATAATCGTCTTTTAAGAAATCAGATAAGGCATAATCACTTCCGACTGAAAAAACAGCAGAAAGTGAAAATCCATAGAGCAAAACAATGAAAAAAATGACCGCACTTCCGCCCAAATAATGGCGTGGACGAAAATGCGGATGTTGCAATAAGCTCATTAATACTACTTAGATAAAGCTTTTTGCCATTGATTGATCCAGCCTTTCAGCTGCTCACTTGTTACCGTTGTGGTATCTAAAATACGCATTGATTTTGCGCGAGAATTAAGCGCATCAATGTGACTTTCGATATTGGTCTCTACCACGGGTAACATGACATTATTTTTAGCAATATCAGCTTGAGCTTGCGGTGAAAGTAAGAATCCTAAAAATTCATCAGCACAGGCATTATTACGATTAGCGACTTTTGCTGCCACTTCAACTTGTAATACGCTCCCCTCTGCAAATTCCGTTGCCACATAATTGTCTTTTTGTTCAGAAAGAATATGGTAAATCGGTGAAGTATTGACGCTTAAAACCACATCCCCTTCGCCTTTTAAGAAGGCACCATAAGACTCGGTCCAACCTTTGGTGACCGTGACCGTATGTTTAGAAAGAGTTTTCCAGGCATTTGCTACATCAGCTTCTGGATAAACCGCATTCATCCAAAGCAATAAGCCTCGTCCAATACTGCTTGTACGCGGATCTTGATATAACACTTTAAGATCTTGACGCTCAACTAATTCTTTTAAGCTCTTTGGTGGATTAGCCAGCTTATTTTTGTCATAAATAAACGAATATTGCGCATAATCAAATGGTAAGAACGTGTGATTTGCCCATTTAATTGGTAAACGTAACTGGCTTAAATCCACTTTATTTGGCTCAAAAATATTGAGTTTTTGTGCATCCTCAATTTGATAACTATCTAAACCGAGTACTACATCCGCCTTAATTTTTTTACCTTCTAGACGAACACGGTTAAACAAAGTGCCATTATTATCAAAAGCTACATAATTCAGCTTACATTGCGGGAATTGTTGTTCAAAAGCCGCTTTAACTTTTGGTCCTGCACTCCAATCAGCACTAAATGAATCATAAGTATAAACATCTAATGTTTGAGGTGAAGCTTGTGTGAAAGCGGAAGCGGTGAAAAGTGCGGTTAAAATGGGAAGCGTTTTGTTCATTATGCGTTCTCCTTATTTTTGCATAACGAAACAGCATAATGAGATGATTAGTTTCCTACGCCAGCATTATCTGTTTCAGGTTCACGGGTATTTCTCAGCCATTAATAGAGGCACCCCGACTAACGCGATGTAGTCTATCTTAAGGAAATTTAATCAACAAGTTATTTCATTTAAAAATGTTAATCTGATCACATTTTTATAACAGGTTTATCATTTTTTGAGCAAAAGAAAACCTGCTAAAAAGCAGGTTTATCTTGGTAATCTATCGTCAATTAAGCTTGATGTTTAGCCACTACTTCGCTTAATAAGGTTTGAAGTTCGCCAGCTTGATACATTTCTAAAATAATGTCACAACCACCAATTAACTCACCTTCTACCCATAATTGTGGGAAAGTTGGCCAGTTTGCATAAGCCGGTAATTCAGCACGAATATCTGGGTGTTGAAGAATATCAACATAGCCGAAAGGCACTTTGCAATTCATTAATGCTTCAGATGCACGTGCAGAGAAACCACAAGAAGGTAATTTTGGTGAACCTTTCATGTAAATTAAAATTGGGTTTTCAGCGATTTGTTTTTTGATTTTGTCTAACGTTTCCATAATGTTCCTTGTTCAAATAAATATGAATAGGGCGCTATTCTAGCATAAGATAGAACCTGAGTGAAAGACTTGGTCTTACCAACTTCCACCAGCTCCGCCGCCGCCAAAGCCACCGCCACCAAAGCCACCGCCACCAAAGCCACCACCGGAAGAACCACCTCCACCGAAGCCTCCACCAAATCCGCCTCCGAAACCGGAACCGCCACCACGGCGACGAGAAATCGTACTTTGACGAATGATTTTATTCAGTTGGTCACGTTGATTCGGGCTAATATATACTTCATCTTTGTGATATTGGAATTCACCAAATAATACAATAGCAATAAATGCCAATACCATTAAGAATGGGATGTACTTATCGAACGCATCTTCTTCAACTTGTGCCGCATCAAACTCGCCTTTACTTGCCGCAATAATTTGGTTTAAGCCATCATTAATACCTTGGGCATATTGACCTTGTTTAAATTGTGGCAAAATTGCCGAACGGATGACTTGCGATAAAAAAGCATCCGGCAGTACGCCTTCTAAACCTTGCCCTGTTGCGATAAAAACTTTGCGATCATTTTTCGCAATCAGCATCAACACGCCATTGTTCAGATTTTTACGCCCAATACCCCATTTATCACCTAAAGCAAAGGTATAATCAGCAATTTCATATTCACCGGTTGTCGGAACCAAAACAACAGCGATTTGTGAACTCGTTTCTTTACTATAAGCAATCAGTTTATTTTCTAAAATTTGCTTATGTTCTGATGAAAGTGTGTTGGTGTAATCGTTTATGTAATGGAAAGGATTTGGTGCAGGCGGAAATTCTGCCGCAACAACCATTTGAGCAAAAAAAACAAGGCTAAAAATAACCGCACTTTTCATAAAAGATAAAAGCTTAGCCATTAATAATTACCTCATTAGATAATTCATTCACATCATCAGGCTGAATAGGGAAATGGCGAGATAAAATATCACTGATACGATCAATCGCATCGACAATGCCTTGTGTATAAGCTTTTTGTTTAAACTGCTCAATCATTAAATCGCATTGTAACTGCCAATAAGCCACATCAACAAATTGATGAATGCCTTTATCACCTACGATTGCACAAAGATGATTTTTATATCCCACATAAATCAACACGGCATTTTGTGCCGCTGTTTTATGCATTTCCAGTTCGTCAAAGACTTCTAAAGCTCGTTCCATTGCAGACAGTTGTGCTGAAGCCTTTGGTACTTTGCGTTCAATATAAACACGTAACTCAGCCGAACTCAAGCTTTCGAGGCGACTAATTGCCACCTCGATTTGCTTTTTATCTACCGGAATTCTGGAAAAGAATGGCATAGATAAACCTTAGTTAAAGTTTACAGTTGGTGCGTTTTCAGCGCCTGCAGCTGATTTAAAGTAAGGTTTAGCTTTAAAACCAAAAATCATTGCAGCTAATTTAGTTGGGAATTGACGTACTTTTTCATTATAAATACGCGCTGCTTCATTAAATTTATTACGAGCGACATTGATACGGTTTTCTGTACCTTCAAGTTGCGCTTGTAAGTTCATAAAACCTTCATTCGCTTTTAATTGTGGGTATTGTTCTACAGTAACAAGTAAGCGAGATAATGCTGAACCTACTTGATTTTGGTTTTGTTGGAATTCGTTTAATTGTTCTTCCGTTAAATTCGACGGATCAATTTTAGTTTGTGTCGCTTTTGCGCGAGCTTCGATGACATTGGTTAATGTTTGTTGTTCAAAGTTAGCTTGACCTTTCACAGTATTCACTAAGTTTGGAATTAAATCTGCACGACGTTGATAAGATGATTCAACATTTGCCCAAACAGAATCAATTTCAGTTTCTGCTTTTACTAAGCCATTGTAGCTAGACATTAAGCCAAAACCTGCAGCAACGGCAATAATAATCAAGATAATCCACTTTTTCATTCAAAAATTCCTTCAATTATAGGTTTAATTTATATAAGAAAAGACCTAAACCGAAGTTTAGGTCTTCTAATGTTAATCCGTTAATGGATAACTAAATAAAATTATTTAGTACCGTTAACTGCGATTTCAACACGACGGTCTGGTGCTAAACAAGCGATAAGCGCTTTACGACCTTTAACCGCGTCACAAGTAGAACCTGTAACTGGGTTAGCTTTACCGTGACCAACTGCAGAGATGCTTTGAGCTGGAACACCTTTAGCTACTAAGTAGTTAGCTACAGAGTCTGCACGACGTTGTGATAATTTCACGTTTGGTGCATCTTTACCGATACGGTCTGTATAACCAGCAACAGCTACGTTAGCGTTGTTGATTTGAGCGATTTCACCGTAGATACCGTCTAAAGTTGCTTTAGCTTGTGGTTTTAAGTTAGCTTTACCGAAAGCAAAAGTTACATCAGAGCTTAAGTTGAAAGTTTTGCTTACAACTTCAGGTGCAACAACTGGAGCAGCACCTTGACCGAAACGGTAAGATAAACCAGCGTTGATAGAACCGATCCATGGGTTGTAATCGATAGAGCTGTTAGCTGTATCTTGAGTACGGAATTTACCCACGCGAGTTAACCATTGATATTCTAAACGTAATGCTAACTCTGGTAATGATGGTAATGCATATTCAACACCTGCAGCGAACATACCAGAAGTACGTAAGCTATGACGACCTTCTGAGTGAACACGAGCACCATTCACATCATAGAATTTGTAGTCAGAACGAACTAATGCTACGCCAGCACGACCATAAACATCTAAACCTTCTAATGCAGAAGTTAAACCACCAAGATTGTAGCTACCTTTGAAGCTTAAGTGAGCACCATGGTTAGTGTGTTTGAAGTCAGTTTTACCTAAATCACGACCTTTAACACGACCGAAGTCATCATAACCTAATTCTACCGCTAAACCTAAGTTATCACGGTTTAAGATTTGGTAACCACCAAACACACCATAAGTAACAGAGTTACGGTGATAAGAACCTAAGTTGTCTTTGATACCATCATGGAAAGATGCTTGACCAACTTTAGCACCTGCATAGAAAGTATTTTCTTGTGGAGCCGCTTGAGCTACTGAAGCTGCTGCTAAACCAGCAACGACTAATGCGATTGCAGTTTTTTTCATTTTGATGTCCTCTATTTAGTCATCGTTATTAATTAAGAAAAGTTTCCTTGTTTATTGTGAACTTTATAAAAAAGAAACACTCTAAACATTGCTTAACTAGGGTTTTGAATTTGCCCTAACTTATCCTTTTGACAAATTCAATTCCTTTGCCATAGCCAAAGGAACGTTCAAAAGTATGGTTATTATCCTATAAAAACATCAAAGATCAAACCTTTTTTGCCTTTTTTGATTATTTTATAGACAAACAACCCCTAAAATGAACGTTCATTCACAAAAAACGGGTTAATTTTTAACCCGTTTTCTATTCTAACAAAAAATATCTTTTGTTCAAATCGACTTTTTTTTGAGCTTCATATATCATCAAATTCACTTTCTTCTCTATTTATATTTATGTGTGAGTGATTTTATGTTGCCCCGTCTTTCTAATGTGCCACAACTTAATAATGTGGTAAGTGATTATCTTAGCGAACTCCAAAAACAGCATTTTGAAGGTGATATTGCCTCAAATTATGCGGACCGTTTAAGTCTCGCTACGGATAACAGCGTCTATCAACAACTTCCACAGGCTATTTTGTTCCCTAAATCTGTTGCTGATGTGGTACGCATCGCCAAATTAGCCAATAAAGAGAAATACCTTCACTTAACCTTTACACCTCGCGGTGGTGGCACGGGCACAAATGGGCAATCTATTAATAACAATATTATTGTGGATCTCTCTCGCCACATGACGGGCATTTTGGAGCTTAATATAGAAGAACGTTGGGTTCGCGTGCAGGCGGGCGTAGTAAAAGACCAACTAAACCAATTTTTAAAACCTCACGGTTTATTCTTTGCACCAGAACTCTCCACCAGTAATCGAGCTACACTAGGTGGCATGATTAATACCGATGCTTCCGGTCAAGGTTCATTACAATATGGTAAAACCTCCGATCATGTTTTAGCATTACGTTCTGTTTTGATGAATGGTGAAATATTAGATACAAGTGCGGTCAAATCCGACGATGTTTTAGAAAACTACCCACTTGCAGAAAATGGAAAAACGCTACATCAAACGATTTTCCAACGTTGTAAAGAGAAGCGCGCCTCAATCATTCAAGATTTACCCCAACTCAATCGCTTTCTCACTGGTTACGATCTTAAGAATGTCTTTAATAACGATGAAAGTGAATTTAATCTCACCCGAATTTTAACGGGGTCAGAAGGTTCACTTGCATTTATCTGCGAAGCCAAACTCAATTTATTGCCGATTCCGAAATATCGTACCTTAATTAATGTGAAGTATAGCTCATTTGATGCAGCCCTTCGCAATGCACCTTTTATGGTGAAAGCCAATGCTCTTTCAGTCGAAACCGTCGATTCCAAAGTGCTGAACCTTGCTAAGCAAGATATTATTTGGCATTCAGTGAAAGAACTTTTAACAGAAGAAGAACAAAATCCAATTCTTGGTTTAAACATTGTTGAATATGCGGGCAACAATCAAGCTAAAATAGACAGCCAAGTGACCGCACTTTGTCAGCAATTAGATGAAAAAATTACACAAGGCAAAGATCATATTATCGGCTATCAACTTTGTTCTGACTTGCCTTCTATTGAACGTATTTACGCCATGCGTAAAAAAGCAGTGGGGCTATTAGGTAATGCGAAAGGTGCGGCCAAACCGATTCCTTTTGTGGAAGATACCTGTGTACCACCTGAACACCTTGCGGATTACATTGCAGAATTTAGAGCCTTATTAGATAGTCATAATCTGCAATATGGGATGTTTGGCCATGTTGACGCTGGCGTATTGCACGTTCGCCCCGCTTTAGACCTATGCGATAAAGAACAAGTCAAACTCTTTAAACAAATTTCAGATGAAGTGGCAGAACTCACGGTGAAATATGGCGGTTTGTTATGGGGAGAACACGGCAAAGGCGTACGCTCTCATTATGGAGAGAAGTTTTTTACACCTGAACTTTGGCAGGAATTACGTTATGTGAAATTCTTATTTGATCCAAATAATCGTCTCAACCCAGGTAAAATCTGTACACCACTTAATAGCGATGCGGAACTCTATTCGATTCTCTCACCGATGCGTGCGGACAATGATCGCCAAATCCCGATTCAGATGCGAAACGAATTCAAAGGTGCGATGAATTGTAACGGCAACGGACTTTGCTTCAACTTTGATGAGCACAGCATTATGTGCCCTTCCATGAAAGTGAGTAAAAATCGCGTATTCTCGCCAAAAGGACGAGCCGCTATGGTGCGTGAGTGGTTGCGATTGATGGCCAATGAAAACGTATCACCTGAGCAATTAGATTTTCATAAAACACAAGTAAAACTGACCGCACTTGTGGAACGTTTCCACAATAGCGTGCAGAAATGGCGTGGTGAATATGACTTCTCACATGAAGTGAAAGCGGCAATGGATACTTGTCTGGCTTGTAAAGCCTGTGCAAGCCAATGCCCGATTAAAATTGATGTACCAAGTTTCCGTGCAAAATTTTTCCATTTTTACCACAGCCGTTATTTGCGTCCAGCCAAAGATCATCTTGCGGCGAATTTAGAAGTGGCAGCACCTTATATGGCGAAACAACCGGCATTATTCAATTATTTCACCAAGCTGAAAATCACACAAAGCCTGGTTGAAAAAACACTGGGTATGACTGACTTGCCTCTCCTTTCTGAGCCTAACCTTCAACAACAATTAGTCGAAATTGGCTACCAAGGCAAAAAATTAGAGGAGTTGGAAAGTCTCAGTGCCACAGAAAAAGCCAATATGCTCTTTATCGTGCAAGATCCCTATACCTCTTATTACGATGCCAAAGTGGTACGCGACTTTGTCGCTCTCACACAAAAATTAGGATTCTCCCCAATTCTTCTGCCTTTTAAACCGAATGGCAAAGCCATGCATATTAAAGGTTTTTTAACTCGCTTTAGTAAAACCGCGAAAACACAAGCGGAGTTTTTAAATCGCGTCGCTAAATTAAATGTGCCTTTGGTCGGTGTAGATCCAGCGATTGTGCTTTCTTATCGTGATGAATATAAAGAAGCCTTAGGTGATTCTCGCGGTGACTTCCATGTACTCACAGCGCACGAATGGCTGACCAATCAATTGGAAAGTAATGCATTACAAAGTGCGGTGAAAAATATCGCGAAATCTGACCACACTTTTGAGTGGCATTTATTCCCTCATTGTACTGAATCCACCTTTATGCCAAACAGCCCAAAAGAATGGCAGAATATTTTCGCGCAATTTGGACAAACCTTGAATGTTGAAAAAGTCGGCTGCTGTGGCATGGCGGGGGTATTTGGCCATGAAGTTCAAAATCAAACCATGTCAAAAGATATTTACAACGTATCATGGGGCAAAAAATTACAAGGTAAAGATCCGAATTATTGTCTCGCAACTGGCTATTCCTGCCGTAGCCAAGTGAAGCGATATGAAAAAGCTATCTTGAAACACCCTGTTCAAGCATTGCTTGAAGTGTTGAATAACTAGAGTGAATTTTATACTTATAAGAATATTGTAGAAAATAAAAAGCGGCCAGATTTTAAATCTGACCGCTTTTTTTATTTAAAAACTACAACGCTTCAATCGCTTTATACTGCTCTTGGATTTTTTCTAATCC
>CAUTFW010000029.1:0-16760 GCA_963537955.1 Parahaemophilus parainfluenzae
CAGCTTTCTTGGCTTTAGCTCTCGCAATGGCTGCAGCTACTGCGGCTTTTTTCGGATCAAGTGCGGTTGAGTTTTCATCCGTTTTTTTGACCTCGCTTTCAGTTGCATGTGTCGTAACCGTTTCACCTTGAGCAGCAGCTTTCTTAGCTTTGGCTCTCGCAATGGCTGCAGCTACCGCGGCTTTTTTCGGATCAAGTACAGTTGGATTTTCATCTGTTTTTTCGACCGCACTTTCAGTTGCATGTGTTGTAACAGTTTCATTATTAGCGGCGACTTTCTTAGCTTTGGCTCTCGCAATGGCTGCAGCTACTGCGGCTTTTTTCGGATCAAGTGCGGTTGGATTTTCATCTGTTTTTTCGACCGCACTTTTAGTTGCATTTGTCGCAACTGTTTCACCTTGAGCAGCAGCTTTCTTAGCTTTCGCTCTTGCTAGAGCTGCAGCAACAGCTGCTTTCTTCGCCTCTTTTTCGTCAGTTTGTGACGTTGTTGCATCCGTCACAGTGCCTGTATCTGCTTGTGCTTGTTGTTTAGCTAGGCGACGGGCTTTACGCTGCTCCATGAGCTCATGGTTATCCGGTAAGATTTCGCCTTTCTCAGATACGATAGTTTTCGTTTCTTTATTTGCGGCTGAACCCGCTTGTTTTGCTTTCAGTCGTTCTAATGCCGCTTTAACTGGGTCTTCACCTTTTTGTTTTGCAAGTTCTTCACGGCGAGCTTCTGCAGCACGTTGTGAACGAGCTTTACGCTCTTGTTCTTCACGCTCCATACGAGCTTGTTTGGCTTCAAAACGGATTTTGGCTTCTTCAGCTTTTTTCGCTTTTTCTTTAATTTCCCAAATTTTGGCTTTTTCTTGTCGGAAATATTGAATAAGCGGAATATGGCTTGGGCAAACATAAGCACACACGCCACATTCAATACAATCTTTTAAGCAATATTCTTCTGATTTTTGGTGATCCTCACTGCGAGCATACCAATAAAGTTGCTGTGGCATTAAATTGACAGGGCAAGCATCAGAACAAGCAGAACAGCGGATACAAGATTGTTCTGGTTCGGGTTCACCATATTCAAAATGATCGGGTGCTAATAAACAGTTTATTAATTTTGTGACGGGTGCGTTGAGATCAGAAAGTTGTAATCCCATCATTGGTCCGCCTGCAAAAACAGGGAAGCGCTCATCATATTGATAGCCAACTTGCCCCAATAAGTGATCAACCGGTGTACCCAAGCGAACCCAGTAGTTACCTTTCTCTGAAATTTTATCACCAGTCAGCGTAACGACACGCTCAATTAAAGGCTCATCATTAATGACCGCTCTTTTCACTGCAAAAGCTGTACCGACATTATGCATCAATACGCCAATATCGTAAGAACGTCCGCCACTTGGCACTTCCATGCCGGTAAGTAAATAAATCAGTTGTTTGGCTGCACCAGATGGATATTTAGTCGGAATAACGCGCAATTCAATGTCATTTGCACCATGCAGTGATTGTTGAATAGCTTGAATAGCTTCAGGTTTATTGTCTTCAACCGCAATCACCACCTTTTCAGGACGTAAGATATAACGTAAGATTCGAATCCCTTCGATCATTTCATCTGTATAATCACGCATTAAGCGGTCATCACAGGTAATATAAGGTTCGCATTCCGCGCCATTAATAATTAAGAGTTTAACTTTCTTTTCAGCCGATTGGATTTTGGCGGCAGTTGGGAATACCGCACCACCTAAGCCGGCAACCCCTGCTTGATAAATACGATCAATGAGTTGTTCGACAGGTTGTGTGAAAAATTCTTCAAGTGGAAATTGCTCACGCCATTTATCCAAGCCATCCGCTTGAATATGAATCATATCCTCGGTTAAACCCGAAGGATGGGGCGCAACATGTTTTCCGATAAACTTTACGGTACCAGAAGTTGGCGCGTGAACAGGCAAGGTTCTTAAACCATCACCTTGTGTTAAAGGTTGACCTTTAAGCACATAATCGCCTTCTTTAACTAATACATTTCCCGTTGTGCCGGCATGTTGTTTAATCGGCACATAAAAATCATGAGCAAGTTCTGATTGCTGAATAGGGGATTGGTTTGATTGAGATTTCATTTCAGGTGGATGAATACCACCTTTAAAATCCCAAATTTTGCCGGAGTTAAATCTTGTTAATACATCAGCCATGTGACTCCGACTCCCCAACCACTAATTTTTTCTCAATTTCTGTGGTATTTACGACTGGAATGACTAATTTAGGATCAAATTTCCAGTTCCAATTATCAATATCTTTTTTCACTTTAATCATGGAAATACAATCTGTCGGACAAGGTGCCACACAAAGTTCACATCCCGTACAGAGATCGGGAATAATTGTATGCATGGCTTTGTTTGTACCGATAATGGCATCAACAGGGCAGGCTTGAATACATTTAGTACAGCCGATACACATATTTTCATTAATAAAGGCAACCATTTCTTCTGGTTCAGCGACATCATCCATTGCAGGTACATCAACACCCATGATTTCGGCAATTTTTACTACCGTAGGACGACCGCCAGGCACGCATTTTGTGATAACGTCACCATTAGCAATTGCTTCAGCATAAGGCTTACAGCCAGGATAGCCGCATTGCCCACACTGGCTTTGCGGTAAGATGGCATCAATTTTTTCGACGACAGGATCTGCTTCAACTTTTAATTTAATCGAAGCAAAACCTAAAATCGCACCAAAAATTAAAGCGAGAATGGTTACTGAAATTAAGATAAACATTATTTTTTAGTGTTATTCCAAAATAATCCGAGAAAAATCACTGTTACAGTAATAAACATTAAGAGATAAATCATTTCACTAATCCAGTGAAGCCCATAAAGGCAAGAGACATCAAACCGGCCGTAATTAATGCGATAGACGAGCCACGAAACGTAATAGGAACATCTGCGGCAACAAGGCGTTCGCGCAATGCTGCAAATAAAACTAAAACTAGCGCAAAACCTAAAGAGGCGCCAAAACCATAAATGACGGATTCAGTTAAATTGTGTGTCAAATTGACGTTTAATAATGCTACACCGAGTACCGCGCAGTTTGTGGTAATCAGTGGTAAGAAAATCCCTAATAATCGATAAAGTGATGGGCTTGTTTTATTGATCACCATTTCGGTAAATTGAACCACAACGGCAATCACTAAAATGAAGACTAACGTACGCAAAAATGTGGCGTTTAGCGGCATTAAAATATAATTATCGACTAAATAAGAACACAGTGATGCTACAGTTAATACGAATGTCGTAGCAAGCCCCATACCAATCGCCGTTTCAATCTTTTTGGATACGCCCATAAATGGACAAAGTCCTAAGAATTTGATCAAAACGAAGTTATTGATTAATGCAGTACTGATAACAAGTAGAATATAATGTGTCATTGCGTCTAAATTTATTTTACATAGGTGGCGTATTATCGCTATTTATCGCCTTGAGAACAATAAAAAATTTGGGTTAGTGCGGTCAGTTTTTCCTTTGTTTTTATTTGATCATTGGTTCTACCTGGCTATGTTGGAAATAGCGATATAGCTGAGGTAGCAATTGAGAAATCAAGTTAAGTTGCTGGTATGGCAACGCAAAGACCGAATTGTTTTTGGCTTGGGTTTCATCCCACTGAATTTTTTTAAGGCTTTGTTCAATACTATTTTGGAGCTTTTCAAAGATTTCTGGACGAAGCTTTTCAATATTTTCCAGTGCATATAAAACCTTTTTCGCCACAGGATAAAAGTCTGACAAAAACTCGGTGGTTTGTTGTAATTGCGCCATTTTATTGCGATATGCCCCTAAAGCAGAAATGTAGCTCAATAGGGAATAATTCATTTTTAACAAGTCAAAACCTTCCTGCAAATAGGCCTGATATTTCTTCGGCTCATTATTCATATTGGAAAGCGTGGTGCTTAATGCTGCCGCATATTGATGAGCGTTACGGCGTGCAATACGGTATTTTAAATTATCGCTTTTACCAAATTGTAGTTGGCTAATAATGTGTAAGAAATATTGTGCATCACTTTGAATCGCTTGACGGCTCACTTTATCAAGTTGGAGATATTTCCAATCCGGCCATAAATAAGAAACGGCAAACCATGCAATGGCAGAACCTAATACGGTATCAATGAGACGAGGGAAGAGCGCTGATTGTGTGTCAAATCCCATTACATCGAAACTGATCAATACTTGTAAGGTAATAAAGAACGTGGAGAAACTGTAATTATTACTGCGGAAGAAGAAAAAGAGCGTACTGGTCACCACCATTAAGCCAAGTTTCATCTCTAATGTTGGGTTGAGATATGGCAATAAGGAACCAATAATTACCCCTAAAATCGTACCAATAATACGCTGGCGTAACCGCACTTTGGTTGCAGAATAGTTTGGTTGACACACAAAGACCGCAGTAAGCAAAATCCAGTAACCCAAATTAAATTGGAAAAATTCAACAATTGCACAACACAAAAACACCACGATAGACAAACGTACAGCATGGCGGAAAAGTGGTGATTCAAAAGTGAAATTACTTCCAATAACAGAAAGAATATTTTTTAAGCCCGTAATTTGTTCGGTATGGATCTGTGCAGTTTGCTCATTTTCACTGGTTTCTTGCTCGAGCTGACGTAGCTGCCAGTTAATGCTTTGCAGATTATCAATAAGTGTTTGAAGGGCTAGCAAAACATTGTTTTGATTGGTATGTTCTTTGCTATAAAGCTCAAGGGATTGAATTGTACCCATTAACGCTTTTTCTACGCGAATATTATAGTGATAAGGCGTATTTTGACGCAGGCAAGCTGTAATATCGTGACAGGCTTGCGCTTGTAATTCGAGCAAGCGCTGAATACGGAAAATTAAATCTGTATTTTTGAGTTGTTCCGCAATTTGTCGATAATCAAAATGTGTCGAATTTGCACGCTCATGAATGTCTTGCGCAGCAAAATAATAGCGAATCATGCGTTGTGTACGAGCATGGCGATGTTGCCCACGAATACGATAGAAAAGTGCGGTTCTAGCTTGGTTGAAAGCCTCCACCACATTGGTATTTTTCATCGCAAAATTAAGGTGTTTTTTCTCGATTTCATCAATCTCATCAGGATCAAAAAATTCTGATTTTGCATCTAGATAATTACCTAAGGCACAAAACGCTTTTGCCACACTTTCTTGTACAGGACGGTTTGGGAAAAAGAGATAAACAATGATAGTCACAATACTGTAGAGCAAGGTGCCTAATAAAATCATTACAGGATTGATAAACCAACTCGCAGAATTATCCGGTGTATAAGTGAGGGTGGTATAAATGGCTACCACCAGCGTACCAAATGCAATGGTGCGATAACGTTCACCCACGGCGCCAACCATCGTAAATAAAAAGGTGATGATGGTCATCAGCAATATGTATTGAATGGGTTTACCAATATTGAGTTGAACGATAAAGGTTGAAATAGAAAAGGCAATTAATGTGTAAAAAATATTTTTTAATCGCCCAGTTAGACGGTTATCTAAATCCACTAAACCGCCTGCAATAATCCCTAAAATTAAGGGCATAGATTGCGTAGAAATATCAAAAAACCAGACGCCGAACGCTGCGATATTCACTGCAATAAAAATAGGTATTGAAGCGATTACTTTTGCATTAAGCCATTGATTCATGTTGATATCCTTGCTTATTATTTTATGACTAAAAAATGGATGATAAAAAAGTGAGCGGGGAGGCTCACTTCTTTATCAAAGTGCGGTTAAAAAAACGATTATTTTTGTTTTTTTGCCCAGTTTAAGAAACGAGTTTGGGTTTCTTTATCTGCTTGTTGGAACCAGTATTGTAATTGTTGTTCAGCAACGTTTTCACCTTGTACAACGACTTTACCTTTTGCTACTTTTCCTGATGCTGCAGGCATCATACCTACTGCTGGTGCTGCTAAAGCTGAAACCGCTGCGGGTGCATTAGATGCATTATACTCAGCGAGGTCGTTAACAATATTTGCTGATGGGAATAAACCTTCTTGTTTTAAGGTATCCACTTTAGCATCAATCACATTGCCTGATTTAGTTTTAACGGTAATTTGTGGTTGTGCATTAAATTTTTCGCCATCTTCTTGAGAATGAATTTTTTCTGCAGATACCACAACATCATCAGCCGTACCTTTGAAAGTCACAATAACAGGGTTAGACTCAAAAAGCCCTTGGCTAGAACCTGTACCGACGATCTCACCTAAACGTACCACAACCTGTTGTGTTTGGTCAGCTTCAGTATTGAATGATTTTTTTTCTTTTAGAAGAGATTTGCTGGCTTTTTGGCCGTTGATAGCAAGAAACTCAAGGTTTGATGAGGTGGTGACCATGCCGGCTAAGCTGCTCGCACTGACTGCAAGGGCAACAACACCTAAAGCAAACTTACATAATTTCATAATTACTCCTTTTATTTTTTGAATGAAATTAGATGGTTGTAATGCTATGCTAAATTTTAAAAAATGGGAATAGGAAAGTGCGGTTAATTTTTAAAAAGTTTTTGTAACAAAGGAGCAAATCATGGCAAAACGATTTGTCGTATATGGTCGAGTTCAAGGTGTCGGGTTTCGCTATTTTACGTGGAAAGAAGCAGAGAAAATTGGTATTAAAGGCACGATAAGAAATTGTACAGACGGAAGTGTCGAAATCGTTGCGGAAGGTAACGATGAGCTACTACAACGCTTTTATGATTGGTTAAAAGTCGGGCCAAGAACTGCAACTGTTGAACGGGTATTAGTCGATAATATTGAAGATAAACGGTATTCTGACTTTTCGATTATTCATCGTTAAAACTGACCGCACTTTACAGTGTGAATTGATGCTCGTAGAATACGCCGCTTATTTATAGATAGGAAAAATCATGCGTAATCAAACAAAACTTCATCTTCAACAATTACAACTTGCTATGCAAAAACTTGATTTATGGCAAGCCGTTCCTCCTTCACAAGATGCTTTTTTAAGTGAAGAGCCTTTTGCTATTGATACCATGTCACCAGAAGAATGGTTGCAATGGATTTTTATTCCAAGAATGTTTGCCTTACTTGAAAGTGGCGCTGAGTTACCCTCAAAAATTGCGGTGTCGCCTTATTTAGAGGAAGTGTTTAAAGAAGCAGAAGAAGATTTTTTAGTTGAATTATTAACGCCGTTACGTGAATTAGAAGCCTTATTACAAAATCAATAAATGTTAGAAATCTTATACCAAGACGAATATCTTGTCGCCGTTAATAAGCCTGCAGGTATGTTGGTACATCGTAGCTGGCTTGATACTCATGAAACGCAATTTGTGATGCAAACCTTGCGCGATCAAATCGGGCAGCATGTTTTTCCTATTCATCGATTAGATCGCCCCACATCAGGTGTTTTGCTGTTTGCTTTAAATAGTGAAATAGCGAATTTAATGTGTCAGCAATTTGAACAGAAAACGGTGCAAAAATCTTATTTGGCGATTGTGCGAGGGTATTTGCAAGGTAAAGGACAGATTGATTATCCTCTTAAAATCCAATTAGATAAGATTGCAGATAAGTTTGCCCAGGAAGATAAAGCCCCTCAAGAGGCGGTAACGGATTATGAGAGCTTAAATATTGTGGAAATGCCTTATGCAGTAGGGCGTTATCAAACAACAAGATACTCTTTAGTGAAGTTAATTCCTCAAACAGGCAGGAAACATCAGTTACGACGTCACATGAAACATATCTTTCATCCTATTTTAGGGGATACACAATATGGGGATTTACATCAAAATCGTGCATTGACGGAACATTCAGGCTGCCAGCGTTTATTTTTACACGCAGATACACTTATTTTTGAACATCCTATTCATTCAATAAAAATAGAAATTAAAGCTAATTTAGATGAACAATGGATGAAAGTGATGGAATTATTTAATTGGTCTATTTAACGAGAAGAAATAATGTTAGATATTAATTTAACCCACGAACAGCAACAAAAAGCAGTAGAGCAAATTCAGGAATTAATGGCACAAGGAATTAGCAGCGGTGAAGCGATTCAAATTGTGGCAAAAGCATTGCGTGAAATTCATCAAAAAGGTGAGAAAGAAGCTTCTGACAGTAAATAAATAAAAATTTTTGTGATCAATGTATCATTTTTAAAGTTTCCTTGTTGCATAAAAAAATAAAATGTTTGAATATATTTCCAATTGAGGTGATAAGGCATGAGTCTTATTGTTTTTAAGTATTAAGGGCGAAGCCTATAGAGGTCTACTATGGAAATTGGTGTAGTAAAATGGTTTAATAACGCAAAAGGATTTGGATTTATTTCTGCAGAAGGCGTGGATACAGACATCTTTGCACATTATTCAGCAATTGAAATGGATGGTTACCGTTCATTGAAAGCGGGACAACGCGTGCAATTTGAAGTGATTCACGGCGACAAAGGATCTCACGCCACAAAAATAATTCCGATTGCGGAATAAGCGAAACGCTAAAACGTTTCAAAATCTTCTCTATTTAGCATAATCAAAAGCCAAGGTCTAAACCTTGGCTTTTTTTCATCTTATTTATTGAGCAAATTTTTCAACCCGGCTTTCATCGCCGTCATTTGGCTTTCATATAATGCCTTGCTTTCACGTTCATCAATCATATAAGTGATGGTTTCAGAAAGTGTCATTTTCATTTTTCTTGAATATTTAGACAAACGAAGCCAAACACCATATTCTAAGTCAATAGATTTTTTCTTCGTTGATTGTTTTTCAGCATTAAAAAAGCGTTTACGTCTTGCACGAATAGCCTGATCAAGCTTAATAGGTAAATAAAGAGAAAGGTGATTTTTAATCCATTCCTCGATTTTTTCAGGATAATTCTGACATTCTATTAATTCTTGAACTTTGCTTTCTTCTAAGCTTTTTTCTTCGTAACGGGTAATTTTTTCCCCTTCGCGATGTTTGCGAATGAGATAAATCCATTTCCAGTTTGCTTCTTGGTTTTCTAATTTTTGGTATTTCATCGTTTTATTATACTTTTTAGTGACGTGGTAACCTCATAAATATACGCTGTTTAAATAAATTTTTCCAGTAGATTTTTATAACGGATTTTCACTCAGGGTGAAGTGTGCGATAATACCGCCAATTTAATTAAAGCGAGATATGTCGTGACTTCAACATCTTCGGAACAAGCCTTAAATTGGCAAGCCTTACAACCAGAATTATCGATTACTGAACTTTCAGCTGAAAAGGCTGATTTTTGGTCATTACAAAAACATGCCACAAAAGCGATTTCGTTATTCTTAAAACAACCTCGTCGTTCTTTGTTGGTTTTAAAAGCGGATGATCAAGCAGAATATGCAGACTTATTAGCAGAACTTATTCGCCAAGAACAGCCAAAAGAGCGGTCAGTTTTTGGGGTGAATTATGTGGTTGAGCAGGGGGATTCTTTTTCTTTCCCTCGCATTTATACTGAGCCAGCTCAATCTCTCGCTGATAATTTTGCCGCACAAGGTGATGTGCTGAAGGCATTGCATGCTGATCAATTTACCCTTTTTGGTAGTGTGCGTGTTCATCCAAGTTCACAAGATATTTTGCTTACACCAGGTTTAGTGCATCAAGCCAATGGTGGCGTTTTGATTTTAAGTGCAGCAACGATGCTAAGCCAATTTGATTTATGGCAACGCTTAAAACATATTTTACAAACGCAAACTTTTGATTGGTATTCAGCCCATCCATTTAAAACCTTGCCTTGCGATATTCCAAGTTATCCACTTAATTTAAAAGTGGTGATTTTAGGCAATCGCACTGAAATTGCGACTTTAGGTGAGCTAGAGGAAGATCTTTACAGCTTGGCGGATTACGCGGAAATTGAAAGCTATTATTCTGTTGCACAACCGAAAGCACAAGAAAACTGGGCTAATTATGTGTTGGCATTAGCCTCAAAATATGAGCTTGATTTAGATTTAACCGCATTAAATAAACTCTATCAGTTATTGGTTCGTGAGAGTGAAGACCGCTTTTTAATTAATATTTCCCCGTTAAAAATAACAGAAATGTTGCTTAATGCCGCGACGTTGTCACAAAAACAAACCTTAAGTGCGGTTGATTTTGAGCAAGCTTTTAAACAAAAGAACGAACAGCACGGTTTTTTACGTGAACGCACTTATGCAGATATTCTCAACGAGCAAATTTATGTGGAAACCAACGGTGAAATTGTTGGGCAAATTAATGGCTTATCTGTGATTGAATATCCTGGTACCCCTGTTTGTTTCGGTGAACCTTCTCGTATCAGTTGTTTAGTGCAGTTTGGTGATGGTGAAGTCGTAGATGTGGAACGTAAAAATGAATTGGCAGGCAACCTTCATGGTAAAGGCATGATGATTTCTGAAGCGTGCTTAGCAAGTATCTTAGAATTGCCATCACAGCTACCATTTTCTGCGTCTTTAGTATTTGAGCAGTCTTATGGTGAAATTGATGGTGACAGTGCGTCTCTAGCTATTTTCTCCGTGTTAGTCAGTGCGTTATCTGATTTGCCGTTGCCACAAAATATTGCGATTACCGGTACCATTGACCAATTTGGTTTGGTACATGCGGTAGGTGGAGTGAATGATAAAATTGAAGGCTTTTTCACCATTTGCCAACGTCGTGGTTTAACGGGTAAACAAGGTGTGATTATTCCTGCAACAACAATTCAGCAATTAAGCTTATCTGACGAAGTGGTTGAGGCTGTGAAAAATGAGCAGTTCTTTATCTATCAAGTCGAGGATATTTATCAAACAGCCAAAATTCTATTTGACCGCGATTTATTGGAAGAGAAAGAAGAATATGCGAAGGGCAAAGAGCCTATTGCACGTTTAATTCAAAATCGAATTGCTTTCCGTTCGGAAACGCCGAAAAAAAACTGGTTAGATTTCTTTAAATCTTAATTTCTTTAAAGCGAACCTTGAGTTCGCTTTTCTTTTATATGAATTTTACTGACTGATCCGACAAGTTGAGCTAACAAGTGTTCGCTGTTTACATTTCTTATAAATCCCCATAGAATCTGCACTTATTGTTTGTAACCAAGCAAAACTACATATACAAGGAAATAAAAAATGGAAAACACCTGTACACCAAACATTAAAAGCAGCTACACCTATGAAGATTTATTAGCTTCTGGTCGTGGTGAATTATTTGGTAAAGAAGGCCCGCAGCTTCCAGCACCAACGATGTTGATGATGGATCGCATTGTAAAAATGACCGAAGACGGCGGTGCGTTTGGTAAAGGGTATATTGAAGCGGAATTAGATATTCATCCAGATTTACCGTTTTTCGGTTGTCACTTTATTGGTGACCCCGTTATGCCTGGTTGCTTAGGCTTAGATGCGATGTGGCAATTAGTCGGTTTCTTCCTTGGCTGGGTAGGCGGTAAAGGTAAAGGCCGTGCATTAGGCGTAGGTGAAGTGAAATTTACCGGACAAATCTTACCATCCGCGAAAAAAGTGATTTATCGCATTAATATGAAACGTGTGATTAATCGCAAATTAGTAATGGGAATGGCTGATGGTGAAGTGGAAGTCGATGGTCGCGTTATCTACACGGCAACTGATTTAAAAGTTGGCTTATTCCAAGATACATCAAGTTTCTAATTCAAATAAACACAACATCATATAAAAATAATAGCCCGATTCATTCGGGCTTTTCTTTTTCTATTCTTCGTCAATGATATCGACAAATTCGGCATTCAGTAATTTAGCCAAATCTTGTGGGGCCAATTCGACGCTTAATCCACGTTTTCCACCAGAAACAAAAATCGTATCAAACTCAAGTGCGGTTGAATTTATCACTGTTTTTACCCGTTTCTTTTGACCTAATGGACTAATGCCACCGACTAAATATCCCGTGCTTTTTTGTGCCGCATCTTTATCGGCCATTTCAACTTTTTTCACACCAATAGCTTTTGCCGCTTTCTTCAAACTCAACATATTTGCCGTGGAAAGTACAAAACACGCTAATTTTTTCTGATCACCATTTTCGGCGACTAAAAGTGTTTTAAAGGATTGGTGCGGATCAAGCCCAAGTTTTTCAGCGGCTTCATCGCCAAAATGCGTATTGTTAGGGTCATGATCGTAAGTATGGAGAGTAAAAGGGATTTTATTTTTCTTTAATAAATCAATTGCCGGTGTCATCTGATTTCCTTATGTATTTATGCGTCTTTTTTCTGTAGAATGAATCGTTTAAAAATATTTTACAGCGGAGAGAAAAATGGACGCAAGCCTAAATATTGCTATTGCAGCAGAATTTGATCTATGTGAAAAAATTGCCGAAGCACTTGAACAAAGTGAGCTAGATGTTGGCAAGATTTCTATCGTAGAAATTTATCCTTTTGAAGAAGAGCAAGCGGTACGTTTTCGCAATAAAGCCGTTGTTCAATTAGCCACTGATGAGATTGAGTGGGATAGCGTTAATTATATTTTCTTCGCAGGCCAAATTGACCAAGCGCCTTTATTAGCACAAGCCGCAGAAAGCGGCTGTATGGTGATTGATTTAAAAGGAATTTGCTCAGCATTGTCTGATGTTCCTGTTGTGGTTCCTACAATCAATGAAGAAAATCTGACTGAATTAAGACAACGTAACATTGTGAGTTTACCCGATCCGCAAGTGAGTCAATTAGCTTTATCTCTACTACCAATTATTCAACAAATAAATTTAACTCAAGTCTTTGCAACGTCACTTTTACCTGCTTCTTATACAGATGGTGAAACCGTAAATAAACTTGCGGGACAAACTGCTCGTTTACTGAATGGTATGCCATTAGAAGAAGGTGAAACCCGTTTTGCTTTTGATGTATTTCCACAACAAGCCGCTAATTTAAATCTGCAATTGCAAAAAATCTTCCCACAGTTAGACAATGTGATTTTCCATCAAATTCAAGTGCCTGTATTCTACGGCATGGCACAAAAAGTGACCGCACTTTCAGATTATGAATTTGATTTCCAACCACAACAAAGCGAATTGATTGAATTACACGATAGCCTTGTTACCCCCGTGATTAACGGTGAAAACGAAAATGGTGAAGAAAGCGTAAAATTGCATATCAGCCAACAAAGTGCGGTTGAAAATGGCATCGAATTTTGGACAGTTGCCGATGAGCAACGTTTCAATATCGCCTTATTAGGTGTGAAATTACTTGAATCGATTTATCACCAAGGTTATTAATTTAAGTTAAGGGAAAAACCATGCAACAATCTTTACTTGAACGTCTTTTTTCCATTAAAGAAAAGGGCAGTACCACCAAAACCGAAATTATCGCTGGTATCACCACCTTCTTTACCATGGTGTACATCGTGTTTGTGAACCCATCCGTATTAGGTGATGCGGGAATGGATAAACAAGTTGTTTTCGTGACGACTTGTTTAATTGCCGCGCTCGGCACCATTGCGATGGGGTTATTCAGTAATTTACCTATTGCGCTTGCGCCTGCAATGGGACTCAATGCGTTCTTTGCTTATGTAGTCGTTGGCAAGCTTGGTTATTCTTGGGAAGTGGGCATGGGTACCATTTTCTGGGGCTCGATTGGTTTATTTGTTCTCACCTTATTCCAAATCCGTTATTGGTTAATGGCATCTATTCCGCTTTCACTGCGCGTGGGAATTGGTGCGGGTATCGGTTTTTTTATTGCCTTAATTGGTTTTAAAAATATGGGGTTGGTTGTAGCGAATCCTGCAACTTTAGTGGCATTAGGCAATTTACATGATCCGAAAATTCTGCTTGGCGTATTAGGTTTCTTCATTATCGTAGTTTTAGCTGCTCGTAATATTTTCTCTGGTGTTTTAATTTCTATTGCGGTAGTAACTGGATTAGCGCTTTTAATTGATGACCAAGTTACCTTCCACGGCATTGTTTCTATGCCACCAAGCTTAGGTGCGGTTGTAGGGAAAGTAGATATTGCGGGTGCTTTAGATACGGCTTTGCTTGGCATCATTTTCTCTTTCCTTTTAGTAAACCTATTTGACTCATCAGGCACGTTATTAGGTGTTACCGATAAAGCAGGTTTCAGCGATGAAAAAGGTCGTTTCCCAAAAATGAAACAAGCCCTTTATGTGGATAGCGTAAGTGCCGTTGTTGGTTCTTATATTGGAACATCGGCTATCAGTACCTACATTGAAAGTGGTGCAGGGGTTTCTGTCGGTGGTAGAACAGGTTTAACAGCAGTAACAGTCGGTGTTTTATTCTTACTTACCATTTTCTTCTCGCCACTTGCTAGTGTCGTACCGGCTTATGCAACCGCAGGGGCATTAGTCTATGTAGGGATTTTAATGGCATCCAGCCTTATTCGTGTACACTGGGATGATTTAACTGAAGCAACGCCTGCTTTTATCACTGCTGCGATGATGCCATTTACTTATTCAATTACTGAAGGTATCGCATTTGGTTTTATTAGCTATTGCGTCATGAAGGCCTGTACAGGTAGAATACGCGAGATCAATGCCCCTGTGTGGGTAGTGTCTTTATTATTTGTAGCCAAGTTCGTTTGGGTTGGCTGATTTTATAAAGGCGTAATTTATTACGCCTTCGTTTTTATAGCATTACAACAAGGAGTGCGTCATGCAAAATATTCTTTTTATCGTCAATGATTCCACATATAGCGGAGAAAAAACGTTCAACGCCGTTCGTTTCGCCATCAATATGAAGGAAGAACACAGCAAGGATGTGAATATTAAATTATTCTGCTTTTCTGATGCGATTTTATGCGGTATTGCTGGGCAAAACCCAAATGAAGGTTTCAATATCCAACAACTTATCGATATTTTAGCGGCACAAGGTGCTGAAATTAAATTATGCACCAGCTGTGTAAAAGCGCGTGGTTTATTAGATGCTAAATTAATTGATGGCGTGACCCTTGGTACTTTAGATGATGTATCCGAGTGGACATTATGGGCGGATAAAGTTTTAACGTTCTAAAATAATAAGATAAAGAATAAAGTGCGGTGAAATTTCACCGCATTTTTTATGGAAATCCCCCCACTAAATCCCTACAATAGAAGCTCACTAATGTTTCCACAAAAAATAAAAAATGAGCCAAAAATCAACCGCACTTAATGCCATTTCGTTACCTTTAAATCAAGTCAATTTAATTGAAGCCTCTGCAGGTACTGGGAAAACCTATACTATCGGCTCGATCTATCTTCGTTTACTTTTACAAGCAGGAGAAAATTGTTTTTCTCGACCATTAAATGTGGAAGAAATTTTAGTGGTAACCTTTACTGAAATGGCGACGGAAGATTTAAAACGTAAAATTCGGGAACGTTTAACGGCGGCAATTTCGATTTTTTCTGAATATTATGAAAAGCAAGATAAGACAATTTTTACTGGGGAACATCAATTTTTAGCGGAATTATTGCCTTATTTAGAGGATGATATTCCGACCGTACTTCGTCGCTTAAAGCTAGCTGAACAAAATTTAGATTTAGCCTCCATTTATACCATTCATGGTTTTTGTCGCCGAATGCTGATGCAACATGCATTCAATTCAGGCGTGCATTTCAATTTAAAACTTCTCAAAGATCAGTCTGATTTACTCAAGCAATTTGCGAATGAATTTTGGCGGGAGCATTTTTATTCCCAACCTTTCGAGATTGCTAATTTTATCTCGAAAGAGTTAGGTTCACCTGATGATGTGCTAAGCATTTTAGAATCTGCTTTAAACAAAGATGTATCGGTAGCAACAGACAATCAACAAAGCTTGTCGTTGTCAATTGATGAATTTTTACAGAAAAGTGTGGGAGAGCGATTAAAAGCTGTTGAAGATCTAAAAGTTTTTTGGTTAAAAAATGTAGATGAAATTTCCTCCATTATCATGGAGGAAATAACAAAAGATTATCCTAAAGATCAGCTCAAATCTCTCAATCGTAAAATCTACCAAAAAGGACGTTTTAAAACATGGATTGAACAGATTAATGAATGGGCAAATAATCCGCTAGATTATGAAATAAATAAAACATTAAGGGAGTATTTTTTACAATCTTCGATTGAGCAAAATTACGAAAAGCAGACAGAAGAATTAAACAATAAAAAAGCAGCTATGCCATTGTATGCTCCGATTTTTGCAGAACTTGAAGAATATGTACAAATTTTGGTTAAACAACATCAATCAAGTGATTTATTAAAAAAAATCATTCTCTATCACTATCGTCAAGGTATTCAAAAGAAACTTCTTGAATACAAAGCGAATCATCCTGAAAAATCCTTTGATGATTTATTACGCTTATTGAAAGAAGCATTATATGGTGAGGGCGGAGAACAGTTAACGGAATTAATTCGTTTTCAATATCCTTTTGCCATGATTGACGAGTTCCAAGATACGGATGCGTTGCAGTATCAAATTTTCTCAAAGATTTACCGCAATGAAACCGCGTCTGGTAATGTTGGCTTTATGATGATTGGCGACCCCAAACAGGCGATTTATCGTTTCCGTGGTGCCGATATTTTCACTTATTTAAAAGCAGCAGACGAAGCGAACGAGCGTTTTAACTTAGGCACAAACTACCGTTCCTCTCAACCTTTAGTGGACGGGGTAAATCGATTATTTGATTTTAAAAATGCGCCTTTTATTTATGAAAATATTGAATTTTTAAATGTCGGCGCAGCCAAGAAGAATCTTGTTTTTCAGTTGAATAATCAACCTGAACCAGCCTTCCGTTTTTACATTAATGATAAAGACGAATCCACCCAGCAAGATTATGCGAAAGCTTGTGCGATATCGATTCAGCAATGGTTAAAAAGTGCGGCTGAAAATCCGGTTGTTTTTCCGAATGAAAGCAAAGC
>CAUTFW010000030.1:0-16688 GCA_963537955.1 Parahaemophilus parainfluenzae
TCAAGCAATGCAACGTCACCCATTCAAACCAAAATTGGTTCACATTGACTTCAAAAGAGCATAATCCAGCATTTACGCTATCTAAAGTCAATTTTAATTCCGAAACCTTTTCTTATTTTTAGGTTTTAAAGTTTAATAAAATCAATGAGTTTTAAAAACGTTTCGGAACGTGATTTGTGACAAAAAAAAGGCCCTTCATTTGAAGAGCCTTTTTTTATTTTGTAGGATTGAGTGGTTTTTCTTTTCTGATGTAATGTTGAGTGATCCGAGTAGAAGTATAATCAAATTATTCTTCTAAATTCATCACTTTCCATAGTGGAGCATGAGGTCTGAAATGTGCCCTAAGGTAAGGAAAGGATTCATCCCTGTTTTGTATTGGTTACCATTACATTAGAATTACAGATGTAAAAAATCACTAGTGGTGAATAGTTGAACTGTCAGCCTTTTTATATCAAGTTTCTACACCTTGAGGTGAATAGCATTTAGTTTTTGGTAGTTGTAAATGCGGAATAAAAAAGCCCTGATAAGTTCAAGGCTTGGAAGTTTACATCTTTTTCAATGGATCGGATTTCCATTTATTACCCAAATATTCAAAATCTTGAAATAATGTTTCCTTTTTTGCTTCACTTCTTATATGTTTAACAACACATTCAAGTCGATCCCAGTCTCGAGTAAAGTTGGAGCATTGCGCTCGCTTATAAACAACTTCATCAAAAATATGTTCTCGAATACCTGTTGAAGTGAATTCCCTAGAATTTAAAACTTTTAGAATAGAATTTCTAAAGGTTTCATCTGTTGTATAATGATCGACCAGCGGAATTTTATTTTGGCGAGCTAGTCGATTTACGAGTGTTATTGCATCTTGCAATTCTTTATTTTGAGTTTGATGTAGTATCAAATCAATAGTTGCTCGCTGTCTTGCGTTTTTCGTGTTTGAACGGATACTTAATGCAGTAAAAATAGCAGCCGCACAAACCGCAACCGTTTGAATAGCACTTGCAACATCCATTAGTCGTTGCCGTCCCAACCTTCATTTAAGTTTAAACTTTTCATTGTTACCTCCTACTGTTTTTAGACTAAAAAAGCCTACTAAAGTTCAGTAAGCCAATTGTAATCTATGATTTTCGTTAAAGAACAATGATCGCTGTCACCAATCACATATAAGTGTGCTTATTATAGTGTTGCAACTTTATTTTTACAAATAAATATTTGTGAAACAGTCAAAATAAATTACAAAACTGTAAAAGTGCAGTCATTTTTGCGTTACTTACCAGCTATAATATTTACAACTGGTAATACACTAATGGGACTAAATCGCTTGAATGAAGAATTAGTTCCAGTGTTTATCCTACAATTTTGCCATTCGATTTAATCGTCTGCTGTTTGACGATGTGAGGATTTGAGTTTCAAATTCACGAAGTGCGATCAGATTAGATCACGCTTTTTTTAATTTTAAAATAGATTATCATAGCCCTATAACTTTTGTAATTTAGGAAAAATTTGCATAGTTATTGGAAATAAACAATAATTATATAATTGGTAATTATTTGATTTTATTTGTTAAATTCTGGTGTTTAAAAATTAGTGTGATTTGACTTCAAATGTGCTTAATTTTTAGCTTGTGATAAGAACACCAATAATGTTTAGTTATTGGTGTTTTTTCTTTTCTGGCAAAGTGCGGTCAAATTCGAAATCGTTTTAGGAGTATTTTCCAATGAAGATAGCCTTAGGCATTGAATATAACGGAAAACAATATTGTGGCTGGCAGCGACAAGAGAAAGTGCGTAGCGTACAAGAAGAATTAGAAAAAGCGTTATCTTTTGTGGCAAATGAAAAAATTGAAGTGTTTTGTGCGGGCAGAACAGACTCAGGTGTGCATGGCACAGGACAAGTGGTGCATTTTGAAACCACAGCTGTTCGGCCTGAAAAAGCTTGGGCATTTGGGACCAATGCGAATTTGCCTGATGATATTTCCGTGAGTTGGGCAAAAGTGGTGGATGATGAATTTCATGCCCGTTTTTCGGCAACCGCGCGTCGTTATCGTTATATTTTGTATTGCAATAAATTACGTTCAGCTATTTTGCCGGAAGGGATTACCCATTGTCATTTAGAGTTGGACGAAAAGAAAATGCACCAAGCGGGGCAGTTCTTATTAGGTGAAAATGATTTTTCCTCTTTCCGTGCGGCACAATGTCAATCGAATACGCCTTGGCGAAATGTGCATCATTTAAATGTGGTGCGAAAAGGGCAGTACATTATTGTGGATATTCAAGCTAATGCCTTTGTGCATCACATGGTGCGTAACATTGTAGGAAGCTTGATTGAAGTCGGTGCAGGCAATCAACCTGTTGAGTGGATGAAATGGTTGTTAGAGCAAAAAGATCGTAAATTGGCCGCGCCAACAGCGAAACCCGAAGGCCTGTATTTAGTCAATGTGATTTATCCTGAAAAATTTGCGATTCCACAGAAAAATTTAGGGCCATTGTTTTTAGAAGATAATCTCATCTGACTAGCAAATTTCGCTAAATTATGATTAAATACGCAAACTTTTCTAGTTAATAAAAAAGGTAAAAAATGAGCTGGATTGATAGAATTTTTAGCAAAGGAACCTCTTCCTCTGCATCACGTAAAGCTAACGTACCAGAAGGGGTTTGGACAAAATGTACCTCTTGTGAACAAGTTCTTTACGGTGAAGAAGTAAAACGTAATTTATATGTTTGTCCAAAATGCGGTCATCATATGCGTATTGATGCTCGTGAGCGCCTTTTAGCCTTGTTAGATGAGGGTTCAAGCCAAGAATTATCGGCTGATTTAGAACCAAAAGATATTCTTAAATTTAAAGATTTAAAAAAATATAAAGATCGTATTTCTGCAGCTCAAAAAGAAACAGGCGAAAAAGATGCGTTAATCACAATGACCGGTACACTTTACAATATGCCTATTGTTGTTGCTGCTTCAAACTTTAGCTTCATGGGCGGCTCAATGGGATCGGTTGTGGGTGCAAAATTTGTGAAAGCGGCAGAAAAAGCAATGGAATTAAATTGTCCGTTTGTTTGTTTCTCTGCAAGTGGTGGTGCACGTATGCAAGAAGCACTTTTCTCCTTAATGCAAATGGCGAAAACCAGTGCGGTGTTAGCTAAAATGCGCGAAAAAGGCGTGCCGTTTATTTCGGTATTAACCGACCCAACATTAGGTGGGGTGTCTGCAAGTTTTGCCATGTTAGGTGATGTGAACATCGCCGAGCCAAAAGCGTTAATTGGTTTTGCAGGCCCACGTGTTATCGAACAAACTGTACGTGAGAAATTACCGGAAGGCTTCCAACGTAGTGAATTCTTACTTGAGAAAGGGGCGATTGATATGATCGTGAAACGTTCAGAAATGCGTTCAACCCTTGGAAACCTTTTAAGCAAACTCACCAATCAACCTTCACCTTTTGTTGAAGTAGAAGTTGTTGAAAATGCCTAATACAATGAATTTAAAAGCCACTTCGCCACTCGCTGAGTGGCTTTCTTATTTGGAAAACAGTCACTTCAAAGCGATTGATTTAGGGCTAGAGCGTATTAAGTCAGAGGCAGAAGAACTGGATCTTTTGAATCCCGCACCTTATGTGATCACGGTAGGGGGCACGAATGGTAAAGGCACGACTTGCCGTTTGCTTGAAACCATTTTGTTAAATCACGGCTTGCGTGTGGGTGTGTATTCTTCCCCCCATTTATTACGTTATAACGAACGTGTTCGTATTCAAAATCAAGACTTGCCGGATGAAATACATACCGCTTCTTTTGATTTCATCGAAAAGCATAAAACGCAATCCCTCACTTATTTTGAATTTAGCACGTTGTCGGCTTTGCATTTATTCAAACAAGCTAAACTTGATGTTGTGATTCTTGAGGTCGGGCTTGGTGGGCGTTTGGACGCAACCAATATTGTCGATAATGATCTGGCCGTTATCACCAGTATCGATATTGATCATACGGATTTTCTGGGTTCAACACGTGAAGAAATTAGCTTTGAAAAAGCAGGTATTTTCCGTGCGAATAAACCGGTTGTGATTGGCGAACCCAATGTTCCGCAACCTATGTTAGAACAAGCGGAGAAATTACATTGCCACGTTTCACGCCGAGATGTTAATTGGTCGTTTAAAGCCAATGAGCAAACTTGGATGTGGCAGAGCAACAAAGTGCGGTTAGAAAATCTACCGTTTTGCCAAATTCCATTAGCCAATGCAGCAACGGCTTTGGCGGCTGTTGAGCAATTACCTTTTGATATTTCTGTCGATACCATTAAACGTTCATTAATTGAAGTAGAGTTGGTGGGGCGCTTCCAACAATTGAAAGGTTATCAGCTAGAAAAATTGGCAGATCGCTTGAATGTACCTTATTCACAGTTGCCAAAAGTGATCATCGATGTTGGGCATAATCCTCATGCAGCAAAATATTTATCTGAAAAATTGACCGCACTTAAAGCACAAATTTCAGGTCGCATCATCGCCGTTTGTGGCATGTTGAAAGATAAAGATGCAGAGTCGGTATTTACTCAACTGACTTCCGTTATTGACCAATGGCATTGTGTAACATTAGGTGGTTACCGTGGTCAATCCGGTGACGACTTAAATGCAAAATTAACAACAGTTTGCCCATCAGCAAAAAGTGTTTCTGAAGATTCTGTAGCTGAAGGTGTAAAAAGTGCGGTTAAAAATGCAGATAAAAATGACATTGTACTGGTATTTGGCTCCTTTCACACAGTGGGAGAATTTTTAGAATATTTAGCTTAATGGATATGAAAAATAATAAAGGCTGGTTTTGACTAGCCTTTAGTTTTTAAAGTGTTTTATAAAAGTAATCACTTAATTCTGAATATTTGAATGTAAATCCGCAATCTAACAAATGTTTTGGATAGGCATTCTGACTGTCTAATAGAATGCAAGCGCGTTCACCGAGAAGAGAAGTGAGTAAAAATTGAGGTACTTGAGCAAAACAAGGTCGATGTAGTGCTTGACCTAATAATTGGTTAAAAGTCTTATTTTTAACAGGATGTGGCGCAGTAAAATTAAATGCCCCTTCGCAATTGTTATGATCAAGTAAAAAAATCAATCCTTTTACCATATCCTCTAACGCGATCCAGCTCCAATATTGCTCACCATTCCCTAATTTGCCACCTAATCCAAAGCGATAGAGCGGAAGGATTTTTGCCAAAGCTCCCCCTTTGGGAGAAAGCACCAATCCCGTTCTCACTAAACAGACTCTCGTGTTAGCTTGCTTTGCTGCATTTTCCCAATCAATACAAAGTTGAGCGGTAAATTGAGTACTTGGATTTGTCTCTTCAGTGATCTGGTCTTCGCCACAGTTTCCATAAATTCCCGTTGCAGAACCAGAAATCAATACAGGCGGATGTTCACTTTGGTTAATGAGTTGAACAATCTGTTGGGTTAAATCAATACGACTGTGACGCAGTTTCTCTTTTTGCTGAACTGTCCATCTTTTATCGAAGATGGGTTCTCCAGCAAGATTTATGACCGCATCAAATTCATTTAAGTCTTTGAGTGTGTAAAGTGCGGTCAAAAATTGCGGTGTTTTTTCAGAAAAAACAGCTTGGGCTTTTTCAATGGAGCGAGTCAGTACAGTAACGCTATCGCCGTGTGAAAGTAGCGATTCAACTAAGGCTTTTCCTACAAATCCCGTTCCACCGGTCACTAAGATATTCATTATAGGCTGCTTTCAAAAAGCGTTTGAATTTGTTCTAAAAGCGATTTGATTGTTGTCTCTTTTGTGGGGGTCACAAAAATGGTGTCATCTCCCGCAATCGTACCTAAAATGCCTTCTGGTTTACCAATGGAATCCAATAAGCGAGCAATCAACTGTGCCGCACCTGGAGAGGTTTTTATGACGATGACGAAATCATTGTGATCGATATCCAAAACCAGATTTTTTAATGGACTGCTGGTAGCAGGCACACTCAATTCACTTGGTAAGCAATACACCATTTCCATTTTAGTGTTTCTCGCTCGGACCGCACCAAATTTGCTTAGCATTCGTGAAACTTTAGATTGGTTGATGGTTTGAAATCCTTGTTTTTTTAAGGCTTCAACAATTTCGCTTTGAGACGCAAATCGTTCTTGATTAAGAAGTTCTTTAAATACTTTTGTTAATTGATCTGACATAGTTATTCTCGTATAGGGGAATTTGCATAAGAATTGCATAAAAATTCATTTTAAGCAATTAAAATAAATTTGACGTTTGAAAAGTTTGAGCTAGATCGCATTATTGAATTTCTCTGTTTGTAATTTAATGACTAAGACTTTAAAATTCTACCTAGTTAGGATTAATTAATACATGAGGAGTATTTTATGAAAGTTGCAGTATTAGGCGCAGCAGGCGGTATTGGTCAAGCATTAGCCTTATTACTTAAATTACAATTACCCGCTGAAAGTGAATTAGCACTTTATGATATTGCACCAGTGACACCAGGTGTGGCTAAAGATGTGAGTCATATTCCAACAGCGGTGAAAGTAGAAGGTTTTGCGGGAGAAGATCCAACACCAGCACTTAAAGGTGCTGATGTCGTTTTAATTTCTGCAGGGGTAGCACGTAAACCGGGCATGGATCGTTCAGATCTTTTCAATATCAATGCGGGGATCGTGCGTAACTTAATTGAACATGTTGCAAAAACTTGTCCAAAAGCTTGTGTAGGTATTATCACCAACCCTGTGAATACGACTGTTGCGATTGCTGCAGAAGTGTTGAAAAAAGCAGGTGTTTACGACAAACGTAAATTATTCGGTGTCACCACTTTAGACGTATTACGTTCTGAAACATTCGTTTCTGAATTAAAAGGCTTAAATGTTTCTCGTACAAGTGTACCAGTAATTGGTGGACACTCAGGTGTAACCATTCTTCCATTACTTTCACAAGTTCAATATGCTGAGTGGAAAGAAGAGGAAATTGCACCATTAACTAAACGTATCCAAAACGCAGGTACCGAAGTAGTTGAAGCAAAAGCAGGTGGCGGTTCTGCGACACTTTCTATGGCTCAAGCTGCAGCACGTTTTGCGCGTTCATTAGTGAAAGGCTTAAGTGGTGAAACTGTCGTTGAATGTACTTATGTTGAAGGAGATGGTAAATACGCACGTTTCTTCGCTCAACCAGTACGTTTAGGTAAAGAAGGTGTAGAAGAAATTTTACCAATCGGTACCTTAAGCAAATTTGAACAAGAAGCTTTAGAAGCAATGTTACCAACATTGCGTGCAGATATTGAATTAGGCGAAAAATTTATTAACGGTTAATTTAATTCTATTTCTAGAGAAGAGGAGCAGTATGCTCCTCTTTTTTTATACGAAAACGATTAAACATAAAAAAGTGAAGAAAAAGCGTGATTTAGCTCACAAATTTGAACATTGCTATTTGCAATATAAAGGACTTTGCCGTATTCTTAAATCACTAAAAACAAGTGCTATTTTTAAATAGCCGACATCTATTTTGCTTTCCGAGTAGTGCCCCAGTGGGGCACTTTTTTTTGCCTTATTTTTAGTTGCAGCATAAAAAAGTGCGGTCAAAAAACACTGGATTTTCTGACCGCACTTTTAAAATGAATGCTAAGCGAAAGAATTATTCAAACATTGCTGAAATAGATTCTTCATTGCTGATACGACGAATTGCTTCAGCAAGCATAGTTGAAAGAGTCAGCACGCGTACTTTACCAAGTGCTTTCATTTCAGGTGAAAGTGGAACAGTATCCGTTACCACGATTTCATCAATGGCATCGCTCGCTAAGTGTTGTGCTGCTGCACCAGAGAAAACGGCGTGAGTTGCGTAAGCAAATACGCGTTTTGCACCGCGTTCTTTTAATGCTTCAGCCGCTTTACATAATGTACCACCTGTATCAATCATGTCATCCACAAGGATACAATCACGATCTGCAACATCCCCGATAATATGCATAACTTGTGATACGTTTGCGCGTGGACGACGTTTATCGATAATCGCCATCTCTGTATCATTTAATAATTTCGCAACTGCACGAGCACGAACAACACCACCGATATCTGGAGAAACAACGATAGGATTGACAAGATCTGTTTTCTTCAAGATATCATCAAGTAAAACCGGTGAACCGAATACGTTATCAACTGGTACATCAAAGAAACCTTGGATTTGCTCTGCGTGTAAGTCACAAGTTAATACGCGGTCAATCCCTACAGTTGAAAGTAAATCAGCTACCACTTTTGCAGTGATTGGCACACGAGCAGAACGTACACGACGATCTTGACGAGCATAACCAAAATAAGGAACAACGGCAGTAATACGGCCGGCAGATGCACGACGTAAAGCATCAACCATTACAATCAATTCCATCAGGTTGTCATTCGTTGGTGCACAAGTGGATTGAATAATAAACACGTCTGCACCACGCACATTTTCATTAATTTGCACTTGGATTTCACCATCGCTAAAGCGTCCAACAGTGGCATCGCCTAATGAAATGTAAAGACGTTCAGAAATCTTTTTCGCTAGCTCAGGCGTAGCATTTCCAGCAAAGAGTTTAATGTCTGGCATTTTATATAACCTCAGGTTGAGTGTAGATAGATTGGTTGGTCGAGAGTTGTTTCAACATAGTATGTAATGGTGAAACGTTTAATCCTTTAGCAACAAAGCCGAAAAACTCCTTCGGTTTTTGTTGGAAAACAGCTTGTGCTGATTTTTCATCATCAAATTCAGCAAAAACACAAGCCCCGGTTCCGGTTAATCTGGCTGGTGCATATTGTAGCAACCATAGTAGGGCTTTTTCAACTTCAGGATATTGAGTTCGCACGACTTTTTCGCAATCGTTTGCAAACGGTTGATTCAAAAGTTCGGCAAGGGATCTTTTTTCTGTATTGCGAGGCAAATCGGGATCACTAAAGACCACTGCAGTAGAAATCGCAGTTTCAGGTTTTAGTACCACATAATATTTTTCTTGTGGTTCACAGTATTGGATTTTTTCACCTACGCCTTCTGCAAAAGCGGCTTGGCCATGAACGAAGATGGGGACATCTGCACCAAGTTTTAGCCCAAGCTCAGCAAGTTCATCAATGGATAAATGGGTTTGCCATAAATAGTTTAAAGCAAGGAGGGCAGTTGCCGCATTGGATGAACCGCCACCAATACCACCGCCCATTGGCAGAATTTTATCTAAATGAATTGTGGCACCGAGCGTACAGCCTGTTTTTTCCTGTAGTAGTGTCGCTGCACGATAGATTAAATTTTGTTCTAGAGGTAAGCCAGGAATTTCTGGTGTGATGTGGATTTGTTTATCTTGGCGAATATCAATGGTGAGCCAATCGCCGAAATCAAGAAATTGGAAAAGCGTTTGTAATTCGTGGTAGCCGTTTGGTAATTTGCCGTTTATATAGAGAAATAAATTGAGTTTTGCGGGGCTTGGAAAGCGGTTAGGCTTTCCAAGAGAAGTTGAAAGTGCGGTTGAAAAGTGATGTGTTTTCATTAGAACGCCCATTCATCCACACGAATTTTTAGGGTTTGCGATGTACTTTTGTTCTTTAACAGAATATTTTCAGGCATCGAATTATCTGCATGATAACTTAAGTAATCGGCTGTCCACATCGAGCCATCAAGTGGGTAGCTAAATTCGGATAAAAGATGATTCGTTCCAACTTGGTAATCTGCGTTATCCGCTGGCTGACCTTTTAACCAATAAGATAAATGCTCTAATGGCACATCCATTCCGATGATTTCGCGTAACAATAATTTGGCATTTTTATCCGATTGTTGGTTGCCTTTATTATCTGAAATCGTCATACCGTTTGGATGCATTTCCATAGTTAGAGTTGTTTTGCTAATCAGAGAATAAAGTTTTAACTTATAGGCTTTCGGGTTTTGATATTGCCACTCAAAGCGACTCGAAAAACGCTCTTGTGGACTGATGTAACCAATTTGTCCTTTGGTGCTATAAGATTGAATTTGTTTGATTTTTTTGAGGTGTTGTTGCCACGTAATATCGTTTTTATCGATATGTTGAACATCTGTTGGGCGCTCTGCATCAAGAGTACAAGCGGATAAGATCACACTTGCAAATACAGGTGCTAGAAGAGATTTTAATAATTTCATAACAAAATATTTACTAAAAAATTGCACATATTGTAAGGGTTAGTTGACTTTTAGTAAAGATGGATTAAGCATTTAAGCGTGTTTTCTCCGCTTTCACCGCGGCAATTCTTCGACGCGTTAATTCATCTCGAATACCTTGTTTTTCAAAACCATCTGCAATGACTTGCTGTACATCAACAGCAAGGGCAGCTTGATAAAGCGCTTTGAGATAATCAATTTGCGGATATTCTTTATTTTCAAAGCCCGTTCGCCCGCGAGTATCAGATAAACATACTAATAGAAATTCTTCGAAGCGCTGAGGTTTGCGCCAAACATCAAAGGTATTAAAGAGTTTCACTACCGTTTCTGGGCGAAGTTCTAATGCTTTGTGTGCATGCGTGTGATATTCGCAAGTTAATTCGGCTAGTTCTTGAAGATAATTAGGCACTCTAAGGCGTTTGCATAATGAACGAGTCGGTTTAATCCCCGCTTTTTCATGTCCATGATGACTTGGCCAAATTTCTTTTGGTGTAAGGGCTTTTCCAAGATCATGACAAATCGCTGCAAAACGAACCGCACTTTTATTCAAATTGATATTTTCTGTGAGTTTAACCACTTGTTGCAATACGAGCATGGTATGAATAAAACTGTCAATTTCAGGATGGTATTTGGCTGGATTCGGTACACCGTCTAAGGCGGCAATCTCAGGGAAAAGTATTTTGAGTGCGCCGACTTGATGTAGCGTTTCAAAATAAATTTCAGGATGCGGTTCGTTTAATGCTTTTTCTGTTTCCATCCAAACTCGCTCAGCCGTTAGGTGGGCGAGTTCACCTTGTTCAGTGAGTTCAGCCATTAATTTAAGGGTTTCTTCGGCAATAGAAAAACCTAAATGATGAAAGCGAGCCGCAAAGCGTGCAACACGTAATACACGCAGTGGATCTTCAGCAAAAGCAGGTGAAATATGACGTAAAATACGTTGATGAATATCCTCTACACCATGATAAGGATCGTGCAGCTTGCCATCTTTGTCTTGGGCAATGGCATTAATGGTGAGATCTCGACGAATTAAATCTTGTTCAAGCGTAATCTCATCTGAGAAATCACAAATAAATCCGGTGTAACCTTTACCTGATTTTCGTTCTGTACGAGCAAGTGCATATTCTTCATGATTTTCAGGATTGAGAAAAACAGGGAAGTCTTTGCCAACTTGTTGATAACCTTGGGCTAACAACATTTCTGGTGTAGCACCCACGACAACCCAGTCGCGATCTTTAATCGGTAAACCTAAAAGTTGATCACGTACTGCACCGCCGACAAGATAAATTTCCATTTTGCTCTCCCGTCAAAATATAAAGAAAAGGTAGGCAAATGCCTACCTCAACGATGAATCATTACCAGTTATCACGGCGTTTACGTCTAGGTAAAATGTGAGGTAATACAAGGCCGATTAACAAACCTACGCCTAACACAGAACCGCCATAAATAAACCATTGAATTGCAATTTCACGTTTATTGGCATCAAGCATGGCTTCTAAATCACGATTTTTATTTTTCGTCATTTCTAATTCACGTTTAAGTTGTGAATTTTGCTCAAGCAATTCACTACTTTGTTGTTCAGCTTGTTTACTACGGCGTTGAATTTCGTTTGTACGTTGTTGCCAATCTGAATCGACGCGATTCAGTTTTAACGTTAATTCTTGTACCTGTGCTTTTAATTTCGGATTTTCTTCACGGCTACTTGGTGTAGTGCTTAGTTCAGAGGTTAAAATCCAAGCTTCGCGATTTTTATTATCACGAATTAGGGTGTATTTTCCTTGTTGTTCCAAGACTGTTACCGCTTCGCCAGATTGGATAGCACCTGCGATCTTAAATTGATCACCTGCACCACGGCGTAAATAGGTATTCAGATTTTCTGTCACATATTGCGTTTCAGCTTGTACCGTTCCAATGGTTGAGCCCAATAGAACACAAGAAAATAAAAGTTTGCTCACTTTTGACATAATACTTCCTAGATTCATGAAGAAAGTGCGGTTGGAAAATGAAATGAAAAATAACCGCACTTTTAATAATTATACTAGTGGAAAATCGCGCGAAGGATGTAGAAAATCACAATCGCAAAGAATGCACCAGCAGGTAACGTTACAACCCATGAACTAATGATGTTACGGATAACCGTTAAGTTAAGTGCTGCAATACCACGTGCGAAACCGATACCTAAGATTGCGCCCACTAAAGTTTGCGTAGTGGAGATAGGTAAACCCGTACCCGATGCCACAACAACAGTCATCGCGGTTGCAAATTGTGCAGCAAAACCACGGCTAGGGGTTAAATCGGTAATACCTGACCCTACGGTTGCCATCACTTTTTGTCCCATTGCGATAAGACCAACGGCGATACCTAATGCACCTAAAGGTAAAATCCACCAAGCTAAATCACCACCACTCAGGATTTTCCCGCCATTTTGCACGATTGATACTACAGAAGAAAGCGGACCAATTGCGTTAGCTACGTCATTAGATCCATGGGCAAACGCCATTGCACAAGCGGTTAGAAGCATTAAGATACTAAAAATCTTTTCAACCGATCCGAATGATCCTTTTCTTGCTTTTGCAGTAAATGCTTTGCTGCGGAAGTAGAAATGGCAGAAGATCATACCAACAACGCTGATAAGCAATGAAATAACGAGTGTTTCATTGTTGGAAAGATTTAAACCAACGTGTTTTAAACCTTTTGCCATGGTAACGATACAAAGTACGAATACGGTAATCGCCATGTAGTAAGGACCGTATTTTTGTGCGTTTTTCAGCGGTTCTTCGGTATCAAAAATGAGTTTCTGGATACTTGCAAAGATGGTATAAGCTAAAAGCCCTGCAATTACGGGGGTGATAAACCAACTTCCAACGATCCCGCCGATAGTAGACCAGTCAACAGAACTTGGACCAATCGTAACACAAGCGAAACCAATTAAGGCCCCGATGATGGTATGAGTACCTGACACAGGCCAGCCCATTTTGGTGGCGATAAACAACCAAGCACCTGATGCAAAGAGAGCAGAAAGCATCCCTAATGCCAATACATCTGGCATGTCAACAAATTGAGTGGGATCGATCACACCACTTTTGATAGTTTCAGTTACTTCACCGCCGGCTAAATAAGCCCCAGCAGATTCAAAAATGAGGGCAATAATGATCGCTTGTTTGGCTGTAATGGTACCTGAACCAACCGAGGTGCCCATTGAGTTTGATACGTCGTTGGCACCAATACCAAATGCCATAAAAAAACCGAATGCCGCGGTAATTAAAACTAACCACGTACCGTATGCATTAATAATTTCCATAGCTATTTCCTATGTTGTAGTTAATGTCGTCAAAATTAGGAACGGGCTAGCATTAATTCAATGCGAGATCCAACACGTTGAGCTTGATCGGCTAATACGCCTACCCATTCGATGATTTTATATAAGAACATCACATCAATAGGGTTATAACGACTTTCAATCGTGTAGAGCATTTTACGCAATTTAATTTGCATTTGATCAGTATCGTCTTCAATGCTGTCTAGCTCTTGAATCATATGGTTCACTAACTTTAATTCACGGCCTTTAAAACCGGTTTCAAGTAGTTTATCCATTTCTTCAATCACTAAATGAGCTTGATGAATAGAATCTAAACTACGTTTCACATAGTGCAAAAATTCTTCCTGCATTTCTTCAGGAATACCAAACTGGCGACCAATCATACGACCCGCAATATCTTTAGCATAGTTAGCTAATTTGTCTTGTTGGGTGACTAACTCAAGTAAATCGGTACGATCAATAGGTAAAAATAAACCGCGAGGCAATTTCAAACGGATTTCGCGTTTTAAACTATCTGCTTCACGTTCACATTGAGAAATATCTAGACGTGTTTTTTCTGCATCATCCCATTGTTTTACAAAGGTATGTTGGAAGAATGGAATTAATAAATCACAACATTCAGTCACTTTGTCAGAATGTTTCTGCAGTGGTTTTAAAGGAGACTGGGCAAATAATCCGAGAATACTATTCATTGCCATAGGTGTTTTACTCCATAACAAGGGTTAAAATTTCGGTTGCATATTACCTGATTTTATAAGGAAATACACGAAAAAGATCTTGATTTGTATAAAATTATCTGTATATTTAAACAGTTAAAATTGATAAGGAAAAATAAAATGAGTAATGAAGTTGAATTAAAGCTTGCAGTTACCTCTGATGCTTTCGATACCTTAAAAACACATCTCAATCAATTCAAAATCTTAGAACAAAATACAGTCTTTCTGGGAAATACCTATTTTGATTATCCCGACCATTTCTTAGCTAAACAAAAAATGGGATTGCGTGTCCGTCAGGAAAATAATGATTTCACACTCACTTTAAAAACAGACGGAAAAGTGGTTGGCGGATTGCATAGCCGTCCAGAATACAATTTATCTATACCTGATAATTCCGTACCCACAACGGAACAATTAACCTCATTGTATCCATTTGAAAACTTACCTTCCGCTACATTACAACCGATTTTCTCAACAGATTTTAACCGCACTTTTTGGTTAATTGCGTTTGGTGCATCAAAAATTGAAGTGGCTTTTGATCAAGGGAAAATTTTATCAGGGGAAAAAACACAGCCTATTTGTGAAATTGAATTCGAATTAAAAGAAGGGCTTGTTTCAGATCTTTTCCATTTTGTCTCACTTTTACCTTTTGAACAGGATGTTTATTTTAGTTCAGCAAGCAAAGCAAAACGAGGCTATCAATTAGGTAGCAAACCACTGCTGATTGATTGGTTAAATAAATGGCGTGATTTCTTAAAAGAGGAACGTGAGGGAAGTGCGGTAGATTCTCGCCAGAAATTGAGTGCGGTCATGAAAATGGAACAGCAATTAATTGAAGAAACGCTTTCATTCCCAACAGATGTGTTTGCTTTCGATTTTATGAAAACCGTTGAACGTGTGGGCGCATTTTTTAACCTTTATCATTATTATGATGACAACAAAGCCTTGTTTGAAAAACTGGAAGAAAGTCAATCACCTGAGTTATTAGCAAGTAATCAGTTTTTCCTAAATGAAATTAAAGGCTTGATTACCTTTCATAGTGAGACAAAAGATAATGTTCAAACTATTGAAAAGTTAAAAGCATTACTAAAGAGTCGTGCGTATTTTGAAAGAATGCTTGGTTTAATGATGTTGATGGCGTAAAACGGGTTCTCTAAAGGATAGTAAAAATGGCAAAAGCTCCTAAAACCGCTTATGTATGTAATGATTGTGGCGCGGAATTTTCGCGCTGGCAAGGGCAATGTTCTGCCTGTAAAGCGTGGAATACGATTAGTGAAGTGCGGTTAATTTCATCCTCAAATTCCACAAAAAATGATCGTTTTAGTGGTTATGCAGGAGAAACTCGCGCAAAAATCCAAACGCTTTCTGAAATTAGTTTGCAAGAAACACCGCGTTTCACCAGTGGATTTAAAGAATTAGATCGCGTGCTAGGTGGCGGGATCGTGCCGGGGAGTGCAATTTTAATTGGTGGGCATCCTGGTGCGGGGAAAAGTACCTTGTTACTTCAAGTCATGTGTGGATTAGCGAAAAATATGACCGCACTTTATGTGACAGGGGAGGAGTCACTTCAACAAGTGGCCATGCGAGCTAATCGCTTGAATCTGCCTACAGATAAATTAAATATGTTATCTGAAACATCGGTTGAGCAAATCTGTAATCTAGCGGATCAGCTAAAACCTCAAATTATTGTGGTGGATTCGATCCAGGTTATGCATCTTTCGGATATTCAATCCTCTCCGGGAAGTGTGGCACAAGTGCGTGAATGTGCCTCTTTCCTGACTCGTTATGCGAAAACCCGACAAGTTGCCATCATTATGGTTGGTCATGTCACTAAAGACGGCACCCTTGCCGGTCCGAAAGTATTGGAACATGCCATTGACTGTTCGTTATTACTGGAAGGGGAGGCAGATTCCCGTTTCCGTACGTTACGTAGCCATAAAAACCGTTTTGGTGCGGTGAATGAGTTGGGCGTATTTGGTATGACAGAGCAAGGTTTGCGTGAGGTGAAAAATCCATCAGCGATTTTCTTAAGTCGTGGAGATGAACAAACACCGGGTAGTTCCGTGATGGTACTGTGGGAAGGTACGCGTCCGCTTTTGGTGGAAATTCAAGCGTTGGTGGATCATTCCATGCTCGCTAATCCACGCCGTGTGGCGGTAGGGCTAGAACAAAATCGTTTAGCTTTATTGCTTGCGGTATTGCATCGCCATGGTGGATTACAAATGTCGGATCAAGATGTTTTTGTGAATGTCGTTGGCGGTGTAAAAGTCGGGGAAACCGGGGCAGATCTTGCGTTATTACTCGCATTAATTTCGAGTTTCCGTAATCGCCCGTTACCACAAGATTTAGTTGTCTTTGGTGAAGTAGGGTTAGCGGGTGAAATTCGCCCGGTGACCAGTGGTCAAGAACGTATTAGTGAAGCGGCAAAACATGGCTTTAAACGCGCAATTGTGCCTTTCGCCAATAAGCCGAAAAGTGCGGTCGAAAATATGGAAGTTTTTACGGTAAAAAAACTCGCTGATGCACTTGCCATTTTGG
>CAUTFW010000031.1:0-16528 GCA_963537955.1 Parahaemophilus parainfluenzae
GTGATGCCTCAAACCATTGAAGCGATTCAACATGCGAAAGCAGCAGGTGCGCCTTTAGTGGTTGCGGTGAACAAAATTGATAAACCAGAAGCAAATCCAGACCGAGTAGAACAAGAATTACTTCAACACGAAGTGATTTCTGAGAAATTCGGTGGTGATGTGCAATTCGTTCCTGTTTCTGCGAAGAAAGGTAC
The DNA here is from genome assembly GCA_963537955.1 of Parahaemophilus parainfluenzae. GTDB lineage: Bacteria > Pseudomonadota > Gammaproteobacteria > Enterobacterales > Pasteurellaceae > Haemophilus_D > Haemophilus_D parainfluenzae_AJ. The sequence goes on from CAUTFW010000031.1 coordinate 195, forward strand.
CGGTGTTGATGACTTATTAGATGCCATCTTACTTCAATCAGAAGTACTTGAATTAACAGCTGTAAAAGACGGTATGGCAAGCGGTGTAGTGATTGAATCTTACCTTGATAAAGGTCGTGGTCCGGTTGCGACCATTCTTGTTCAATCAGGTACTTTACGTAAAGGTGATATCGTACTTTGCGGTTTTGAATACGGTCGTGTTCGTGCAATGCGCGATGAAAACGGTAAAGAAATCGATGAAGCAGGCCCATCTATCCCAGTTGAAGTGTTAGGTCTTTCTGGTGTACCAGCAGCGGGTGATGAAGCAACAGTCGTACGTGATGAGAAAAAAGCACGTGAAGTGGCATTACACCGTCAAGGTAAGTTCCGTGAAGTGAAACTCGCTCGTCAGCAAAAAGCGAAACTTGAAAATATGTTTAGCAATATGACTGAAGGTGATGTGGCAGAGCTTAACGTTATTGTGAAAGCGGACGTACAGGGTTCTGTGGAGGCGATTATTCAATCGTTACAAGATCTTTCTACTGATGAAGTGAAAGTGAAAGTAGTGGGCTCAGGCGTAGGTGGTATTTCTGAAACTGATGCAACCTTAGCAGCGGCTTCTAATGCGATTATGGTCGGCTTTAACGTACGTGCGGATGCTTCTGCTCGTCGTATTATCGAAGCAGAAAATATTGACCTTCGTTATTACTCTATCATTTATGAACTATTAAATGATGTGAAAGCAGCGATGAGCGGTATGTTACAACCTGAATTCAAACAAGAAATCATTGGCTTGGCTGAAGTGCGTGATGTGTTCAAACATCCGAAATTTGGTGCAATCGCAGGTTGTATGGTGACCGAAGGTGTAGTAAAACGTAACAACCCAATCCGCGTATTACGTGATAACGTGGTAATCTTTGAAGGTGAATTGGAATCTCTCCGTCGCTTTAAAGATGATGTCTCTGAAGTCCGTAATGGTATGGAATGTGGTATCGGCGTTAAAAACTACAATGACGTGAAAGTCGGCGACCAAATCGAGGTGTTTGAAGTCGTTGAAATTAAACGTTCAATCTAATCGATAAAAAGAGCGGTCAAAATTCAACGTATTTTTGACCGCTTTTTAATAAGAGAAATATTATGGCAAGAGAATTTAAACGCAGCGATCGTGTTGCACAAGAATTACAAAAAGAAATCGCCATCATTTTGCAACGTGAAGTGAAAGATCCCCGTATTGGCATGGTAACCGTGTCTGATGTGGAAGTATCAAGCGATTTAGCTTATGCAAAAGTGTTTGTCACATTTTTGTTTGATCATGATGAAGTAGCGATTGCACAGGGCATGAAAGGGTTAGAAAAAGCGGCACCTTACATTCGTTCATTAGTGGGTAAAGCAATGTGTTTACGCATTGTGCCGGAAATTCGTTTCTTCTACGATCAATCCTTAGTTGAAGGGATGCGTATGTCTAATTTGGTGACAAACGTGATACGTGAAGACGAGAAAAAACACGTTGAGGAAAATGACTAATGTCGAGACCTCGTAAGCGTGGACGTGATATTAATGGCGTATTTTTATTAGATAAGCCACAAGGTATGTCATCTAATGACATTATGCAAAAGGTGAAACGCGTATTCCAAGCGAATAAAGCAGGGCATACCGGTGCGCTCGATCCATTAGCAACCGGTATGCTGCCTATTTGCTTAGGCGAAGCGACAAAGTTTTCCCAATTCTTATTAGATGCAGATAAACGCTATGTGGTCACAGCAAAATTAGGTGAACGTACGGATACCTCTGATGCTGAAGGACAAGTGGTAGAAACGCGCCCTGTCAATGTGGAAACATCACAAATTTTGACCGCACTTGAACAATTTCGTGGTGATATTTTGCAAGTGCCTACCATGTTTTCTGCGTTAAAGCACAATGGAAAACCGTTATATGAGTATGCTCGCGCAGGCATTACCGTAGAACGTGAGGCCCGTCCTATCACGATTTTTGAACTAAACTTTATCGAGTATCAAGCCCCTTTTCTAACCTTAGAAGTGCATTGTTCGAAAGGAACCTATATCCGTACATTAGTGGATGATTTAGGTGAAGTGTTAGGTTGTGGTGCTCATGTGACTGTATTACGTCGAACTGCGGTTGCGGATTATCCAACAGAAAAGATGATGACATGGGATGCATTACAGGCGCTTGCAGAGCAAGGTGACCTTGCTCAACTTGATCAACATCTTTTACCGACAGATACATCGGTCAGCAAATTACCTGCATTACAGTTAAACGCAGAGCAGAGTAAAGGTATTGGCTTTGGACAACGTGTCAAATTTGCTAATGAAGCAAAATTATATGGCCAAGTACGGTTATTTTCTGATAAAAATATCTTTTTAGGTGTGGCTCTTGTGGATGATAACAATGTGATTCGTCCGCAGCGCTTGATTACACAATCTCTCTAACTATTTGCCTTTCTATTTTAATTCCAGTAATCTCACCTGTAACCTTTTAATTGCAATCAATGTAAATAAGATATTACAGGTGAATTATGGATGTCCTTAACCATTTACGTCAGGAAATTGATGCGCTCGATCGCGAACTGATTCAACTTTTTGCTAAGCGCCTCGAATTGGTGACCCAAGTCGGCGAAGTAAAGCACGAAAAAGGTTTGCCGATTTATGCGCCAGATCGTGAATTAGCGATGTTACAAGCACGCCGAGAAGAAGCGGCTAAAGCGGGAATCTCTCCACAACTCATTGAAGATGTGCTTCGTCGTTTCATGCGTGAATCGTATTCCAATGAAAATCAATTTGGTTTTAAAACCCTGAATCCAGCCATTAACAAAATTGTTATTGTCGGGGGCTACGGAAAAATGGGGCAGTTATTTGCCCGCTATTTGCGTGCTTCCGGTTATCCTATTTCTATTTTAGACCGTGATGATTGGGATGTAGCAGAACGTATTTTGACAAATGCGGATGTTGTCATTGTTTCCGTGCCAATTGATCATACGTTAGAAACCATAGAATGTTTAAAACCTTATTTAACGGAAAATATGCTACTGGCAGATCTCACCTCCGTGAAACGTGCGCCATTAGCTAAAATGTTAGAAGTACATAAAGGGGCAGTGGTTGGGTTGCATCCAATGTTTGGCCCTGATATTGCGAGCATGGCAAAACAAGTGGTTGTGCGTTGTGATGGGCGCTTTAGTGAGCGTTATGAATGGTTGCTAGAGCAAATTCAAATCTGGGGTGCCAAAATTTACCAAATTGATGCTGCAGAGCATGATCACAATATGACGTACATTCAAGCATTACGTCACTTTTCCACTTTTGCGAATGGTCTGCATCTTTCCAAACAACCCGTCAATTTAAGCAATTTATTGGCTTTATCTTCCCCGATTTATCGTTTGGAATTAGCCATGATTGGTCGTCTATTTGCCCAAGATGCGGCACTTTATGCCGATATTATTATGGATAAGCCAGAAAATTTAGATGTGATTGAAAGCTTGAAACAAACGTATCAAGAAGCGTTACAATTCTTTGAAAAGGTGATCGCCAAGGGTTTATTGATGCTTTCCATCAAGTGAGAGAATGGTTTGGAGAATATTCCGAGCAATTCTTGCAAGAAAGTCGTCAGTTATTGCAACAAGCTCACGATTTACGTCACGTATAAAGCAAAAAGTGCGGTTGATTTTCACCGCACTTTTTCTTTTTACTTATTGTCTTGCTAAGCGTAAATTTTGTGGAATTGCCTCAAAGTTAGAACGGAATGGATTAATATCCAATCCACCACGGCGCGTATAACGAGCATAGACAGTGAGTTTTTCTGGTTTGGCGTAATGCATCAAGTCACAGAAAATACGCTCGACACACTGCTCGTGAAACTCATTATGTTGACGGAAAGACACGATGTAGCGGAGAAGTTTTTCGCGATCGATTTGTTTACCCACATAATGAATTTGTACGGTTCCCCAATCCGGCTGACTGGTGATAAGACAGTTAGATTTCAATAAATGGCTTACTAAGGTTTCTTCCACCACGTTATTGGACGTACAATCTTGCAAAATGTCTGCATCAAATTCGTAGCTGTGGATTTCGATATCCTGATCATCAATGCAATCGCCAGTTAAAGTGTCAATACTTTGTCCGTGATAGTGAGATAATGGATGCAAACGCACTTTGACCTCACCTTGAGCACAAGCACTTAGATCTTCACGCATCGTGCGTTCTACGTTAGCAAAATCAGCAAATTTACTTTGGTTAAAGCTGTTTAAATAGAGTTTAAAGCTTTTCGATTCAATTAAATTTTCACTGCGATAATCAATTTCCACATCAGCAACGGCTACTTGTGGCAAACCTTTTGGATTTAACCAAGAAATTTCATAGGCCGTCCAAATATCCGCACCTTGGGTAAATGGTTGCTGCTTAGTTATGCCTAAGCCATCCCGATTGAGTTTACGAGGCACGGGTTGTAACAAAGTGCGGTCATAATTCGCAGCATATTCTGTTGCTTGACCGAGTTTTAAAGATTGAAGGCTTTTATCTTGATAGTTCATTTGTTTTCCTAAATGACGAAAGCGTTATAAAAAATTCCACGACACATTCGAGACTAATCGACATTGGTCGCATTTAAAGTAAATCACATCAAATAGTGGTGAGTCTAATGCCCAATCGCCACCACATTGCGGGCAACAGCGTTGCTGTTCCAATTCTAAAGAATGTCCACCGATACGGTATAAATAATAATAGGTCGGTATGCCGCTTTCTTTTTCGATTTCAGCAGCAAGGTAGCGCCCATGTTTGCTGAGCGTGCTATTAACCTCGGAGATTTCGTTTAATGATTCTTTTTCTAAAACCGAACCATTCATTTGCAACTGATCGCAAGCCTGCCAATTTTCCTGCCATTTAATCAAATCTTGGCTTAAGTGCGGTTGATTTTTTAGCTGCTTATAAAGTGGAATTGGAGAGAAATCATCTCCGCTATGTAATGGCGAGCAAGATTGCAAATGTGTGGTATAAAGTATCTGCCATGCAGGATGGCTGCATTCTGCAGTGCTGTCTGCATTTAAATCATCGGCAATAATTTGAAAACCTTGAAAATTTAGACCGCAGTTTTCAGCATTTCCCATCGCCAGATTTACAGTTTGGTTATTATTCTGGGGTAAAAGGCTATCTTGCTCAGGGCAAATAACTCGCATTGCAAAACCTTGTTCGCCGTCTTCCTCCGTCAAATAAAGCGGGATTTCACGGCCAATAATTTGCCCGTTATAACGCCATTGGTCGATGATTGCATTGAGCAAACGGCTTTGTTGGCCAATATCATTTTCTAAGGGGGGCAATTTAAAAAAAGGTTCGATCAGATACATAATTACAGATTGTGTAAGATTTCTTCGATTTGTTTTAAACCGTTTAAGCGGGTTTCACTTAAGCGAGAGGCTATACCAAGCTCATCAAAAAATTGACGAATATTAAATCGTTGTAATTGGTCTCGCGTTTGGCCGTCGATGTTTTGTAACAACAACCATAACAGACCATTCATAATGCGTGCCTCGCTGTAAGCTTGAAATTGAAACGTATCATCATTTTGTGGAATAGCCTTAAACCAAAGTCCCGCTTCACAGCCTTGAATTGATCGCATTTGAGTCAATTCATCAGGAGAAGGTTGAGGGAGATGCTTACCGGCTTGAATAATAAAACGGTAGCGATCTTCCCAATTTTTTGCCTGTTTAATGTTTTCTAGCATGCTAATAACTCTAAGGATTTATCTAATGCCGCAAAAAAAGCGTCCACATCTTGTGGGCTGTTATAAGGCGCAAAAGAAAGTCGTAGTGTAGTGCGCTCACCAAGGCGGGCTAAATAAGGTTGTGCACAATGTTCACCAACGCGTAACGCAATTTTTTGTTCGCTTAAGAGAGTAGCAAGATCGGATGCTGCAATCCCATCAAAAACAAAACATACAACAGAACTTGCTTGCGGTGAATTGAATAAACGACAATTCGGATAGTTTTTTAACCGCGCTTTACTTTGTTCAGCAAGCTCAACGGCATGAGCTTCAGCTGCCTGAAAATCCCATTTTTTGAGCCAATCTAGCACCGCACCAAAACCAATCACGCCGGCAATATTCGGTGTGCCGGCCTCTAATCGATAAGGCAAATCAGCAAAGGTAATACATTCATGAGAGACTCGCTCAATCATTTTTCCACCGTAAAAAAGCGGTTGCAGCAGGGAAAGTGAGCTTAATTTTCCGCTTAATACACCTATCCCGTTTGGCCCATAAATTTTGTGTGTAGAAAAGGCAATAAAATCCGCGTCTAATGCTTGCAAATCAATCTGTATATGGCTAATAGCCTGAGCGGCATCCACTAAAACGAGCGCATTGCTATGTTGGCGGATGAGTCGAATTAAATGCTGGATATGTTGTTCCGTTCCCGTTACGTTGGAAACAAAATTGAGAGCCACTAATTTGGTTTTCTTATTTAAGGCTGCAATTAAGGCATTTTCATCAATTAGCCAATTATCCAAAATAGGCAACACTTGAATTTTTGCCCCACATTTTTTCGCTGTTTCATGCCAAGTGACATAATTAGCATGATGGTCCGCTTGGCTAATTAAAATCTTGTCATTTGTATTCAAAGAGGGGAGCAAACCGTTGGCAGCTAAATTAATGCTATGAGTTGTCCCAGATGTCCAAATCACCGCTTTTTCATCTTCTGCATTAATTAAGGTTTTCACTAAGTGACGAGCATTTTCATATTGTGCTGTTTGTGCAGCTTCATACTGACTACGATGTACGGAGCCTGCCGATTGATAAAAAGTACTCGTTGCATCAATTAATGCTTGAGGTTTTAGTGCTGTCGCCGCATTATCCAAATAGACCACGGCATTTGGCGATTTAAAATAAGGGAATTCATTTTTAAATGATTGATAATCAAAAGCCATGGTTATCTCCGTGTTTGACTGTTTTTTTCTGTTTACGCCATTCATAAGGGGCAACAGGGTTGGGATCTTGCCATAGCCCGATTTTTTGTTGTTGGGCAAAATCTTGAGCTTGAAAGTAGAGTGGATTTTTAGCATATTGAGAATAAACCCACGCCATGCCATTTTTTACCATTTCTAAGTTGATGTTTTGTTCTTGCAGATAAACCGTTGCCAAAATACGTTGGTAGCGATCATAACCAGAAACAGACAACGTCACATTTTGTTTGAAAACTAGTTGTAAAAGATATTGTTTGGCTTTCTTTCCAAATGGTTGGCCTTTTTCTGGTGCGTCAATTTCTTTTAATCGCACTTTTAATTGTTTTTTAGTGGGCAAGAGGCAAGTTAAGGTATCGCCATCACTTACACCAACGACCCAACACGCCATTTGGCGTTCAGTAGCGACTGAAAATTGCGTCCAAAGTGCGGTCAAAATTAGGGTTAAAAATAAGAAGAATTTTTTAATCATTGGAATTTCTTTGATCTGCATCGCAAAATTTAGCTAAAATGAATGGGTAATTTTAACAAAAAAGCGTAAAATAAATTTTAATTGTTATTAAAAAAGTTGATAGAGGAAATATGTTACTCCAAAAAGGCGTTCAACTCGCTCGTTCGCTCATCATTTTATACATTATGTTACTACTCGGCAATTTGATTTCTCACTATATCCCAGTGGGGATCCCTGGCAGCATTTGGGGCTTGTTATTACTTTTTTTAGGTTTAACGACACATGTGATTCACCTGGAGTGGATTTATTTCGGCTCGAGCTTATTGATCCGCTACATGGCCGTGCTTTTTGTCCCAGTGAGCGTGGGCATTATCAAATATTATGATTTACTCGTGGCTCAGTGGAAAGTTTTACTTATTCCCAATATTCTCAGTACTATTCTGACACTTTTAGTTATTGCATTTATAGGAAACTATTTATTTTATAAACAATCCTTTACCCATAAACGTAAAAAAGTATTGGAAAGACGCAATCTTCAAGCTGACTAAGGTTTTATTATGCAGTATGCAATTTATCTTTATACCATTTTAACGATTTTCGGATTTTGGCTCGCATTACAAATCAGTAAACGTTGGAAATCGATGATTTTCAATACTTTTGTGCTCACAGTATCAATTCTTGTGCTGATTTTAGTGGTTAGCGATATTCCTTATGACGATTATATGGCAGGTAATGCACCGATTAATAATTTATTAGGCGTGAGTATTGTTGCGCTGGCGTTACCGTTGTATGAACAACTTCGTCAAATTGCGAAACAGTGGAAAATTATTCTTTCTGTGGTGACATTAGCTTCTCTGTTTTCCATGTTTACCGGTGCCATTTTTGCGATTATTTTAGGGGCGAGCCCTGAAATGGTGGCGACCGTATTACCAAAATCCATTACTACGCCAATTGCGATGGAAGTCTCTTCACATTTAGGCGGTATTCCAGCCGTTACAGCGGTAGGGGTGATTGTTGCGGGGTTGCAAGGTTCGGTTTTTGGTTATCTCATCTTGAAAAAGATCGGTATTAAACAACAAGAAGCGGTTGGCTTATCTGTTGGTGCCGTTTCTCACGCATTAGGCACGGTAAGCTGTATGGAAGCAGATCCGAAAGCGGGGAGTTATAGTTCGATTTCTTTGGTTCTTTGCGGTATTATGAGTTCCATTTTAGCGCCCTTAGTATTCCATGTTATTCGTCTATTTTTATGAGAACCCAATTAGCTGATTTTTGGACTGAACGTTTCCTTCCTGATCCGCCTCGCGAAAAAGATCACCGACCGCCATTTCGTCGTGATCGCGGGCGGATTTTACATTCTGCCGCTTTCCGTTGTTTGCAAGCAAAAACACAAATTCATGCGGTGGGCGAAAATGATTTTTATCGTACACGTCTAACGCATTCCCTTGAAGTGGCACAAATCGGCAGCAGCCTGGTTTCCCAATTAAAATTTGCGGAAAGTTATGTTGCTATTTCAGACCAGCTTCATATTGAAAAAAGTGAATTACAGAAACAACTCAAACCTTTATTACCAAGCAATGATTTAATTGAAAGCTTGTGCTTTGCGCATGATATTGGTCATCCACCGTTTGGCCATGGTGGGGAAGTGGCGCTTAATTATATGATGCGTAACCACGGTGGTTTTGAGGGTAATGCGCAGACATTTCGTATTATTACTAAACTTGAGCCTTATACTGAAACAGCAGGGATGAATTTAACGCGTCGTGCCATTTTAGGCGTAGTGAAATATCCGAATATTTTAGACTTATCTTCACCACAATATGCCCAGTTGCCGCATGCTGAAAACTCTGATCCGCGTTATGTTAAAATTAGCGACTGGAAACCAGGAAAAGGGTTATTCCGTGATGACGTCACAATGTTTACTTGGTTATTGCAAAATCTTTCTGAAAATGACCGCACTTTATTTGGCTCATTTCAAAAAGCGCGGTCAAATCCCGCCGAGTTTTTAAAAACACAATTTAAATCTTTAGATTGCAGTATTATGGAATTGGCTGATGATATTGCGTATGGCGTACATGATTTAGAAGATGCGATTGTGACTGGTGTAGTAAATCAACATCAATGGCAAGAAGCATTGGCTGAACTTAAAATGATTCCTTCATATTGGTTGGCAAAAAATATAGAACAAGTCAGCCAACGATTATTCTCCAACCATCATTTCGAGCGTAAAAATGCCATTGGCGCATTAGTGAATTTCTTTATTACTCACGTGCGTTGGAAAGTCACCGGTAATTTTGATGAACCTTTGTTACGTTATAACGCAGAACTACCGCAAGATGTGATTGCTGCATTAAATGTGTTCAAAAAATTTGTGTGGAAATACGTAATTCGCCATGTGGAAACGCAACGTATTGAATATAAAGGCCAACGCATTCTTACGGAAATGTTCCAGATTTTTGAGTCTGACCCAGAACGTTTATTGCCAACGAATACGGCTAATCGTTGGAAAAATGCACCAGAGCAGGGCAAAAAACGTATTATTTGTGACTATATCGCGGGCATGTCAGATGCCTATGCCTTAAAGGTTTATCACCAGCTCTAAAGTGCGGTTATTTTTATTGATATTTTGAATTTATAGGACAATTTTGTGGCATTAATTAGTTTAACTAACGCTTATCTTTCTTTTAGTGATCACCCCTTACTTGATCACGCCGAATTGCATATTGAACCGAATGAGCGCGTATGTTTGGTGGGGCGTAACGGGGCAGGTAAATCGACTTTATTAAAAATTATTGCACAGCAAGTCACGATGGATGACGGTAAAGTGCAGTATGAAAAAGATTTAGTTGTTTCACGCTTAGAACAAGACCCACCTCGCCACGCTGAAGGGAATGTATTTGATTATGTGGCAGAAGGCATTGAGCATTTAGCAGATTTGTTAAAGGAATATCACCATATTTCGCAAGAGTTGACACAAAATTACAGTGAGCAAACTCTTAATCAACTGGCGCAAGTACAAGCCAAATTAGAGTATGCCAATGGGTGGCAGTTTGAAAATAAAATCAATGAAGTTCTGCAAAAATTAGAGTTAAATCCTGATACTAAATTAGCCGATTTATCGGGTGGTTGGTTGCGTAAAGCCGCTCTTGCTCGTGCGTTGGTGTGTAATCCTGATGTCTTGTTATTAGATGAACCGACCAACCACTTGGACGTAGATGCAATCGAATGGTTAGAAAACTTCTTATTAGAATTTACCGGAAGTATTGTATTTATTTCCCACGACCGTTCTTTCATCCGCAAAATGGCCACTCGTATTGTCGATTTAGATCGTGGGAAATTAGTGTCTTATCCAGGTAACTATGATTTATACCTCACCGCTAAAGAGGAAAGCTTACGTGTCGAAGCATTGCAAAATGACCTTTTTGATAAGCGTTTAGCGCAAGAAGAAGTTTGGATTCGTCAAGGGATTAAAGCGCGTCGTACGCGTAATGAAGGCCGTGTGCGCGCTTTAAAAGCCATGCGTGAAGAACGTCGCCAACGTCGTGAGGTGATGGGTACTGCTAAGTTACAATTAGATAACTCAAGTCGTTCAGGCAAAATCGTGTTTGAAATGGAAGATGTAAGCTATGAGATTGAAGGCAAACAGCTGCTCAAAGATTTCAGCACGACCATTTTACGTGGCGATAAAATTGCATTGGTTGGCCCAAATGGTTGCGGAAAAACCACGTTTATTAAACTTTTATTAGGTGAAATCAAGCCAACTAGCGGTCGCATTCATTGCGGTACAAAATTAGACATTGCTTATTTTGACCAATATCGTGCTGATCTTGATCCAGAAAAAACGGTGATGGATAACGTTGCCGATGGCAAGCAGGATATAGAGGTCAATGGCATAAAACGTCATGTCTTGGGCTATTTGCAGGATTTCTTATTTCCACCCAAACGAGCTATGACACCCGTAAAAGCCCTTTCAGGTGGTGAACGTAACCGTTTGTTATTGGCTAAATTATTACTGAAACCTAATAATCTATTGATTCTCGATGAACCAACCAATGACTTGGATGTAGAAACCTTAGAATTATTGGAAGAAATCCTCACTGATTATCAAGGCACCTTATTGATTGTCAGCCATGATCGTCAATTTATTGATAATGTCGCGACGGAGTGTTATTTCTTTGAAGGCGACGGCGTATTAAATAAATACGTGGGCGGTTTCTTTGATGCGAAAGGACAACAAGCTAATTACTTTGCGATGAAAGCAGAGCAAGAGACCCAAAAATCCAAAAAAGAAGCACCTAAAGCACAGGAAAGTGCGGTCAAAAATGACGTTGTTTCTCAAAAGCAAAAATCCGTTAAACTTTCTTATAAAGAACAACGTGAGTTAGAACAGCTACCACAATTGTTGGAAGAATTGGAAGAGAAAATTACCGCACTTCAAGCTGAAATTGGTGATCCTCACTTTTTCCAACAAGCCCATGATGTAACAGATGCTAAGCTCAAGGAATTATCAGACACCGAAGCTGAACTTGAAACGGCTTTCCTTCGTTGGGAAGAACTTGAAGAGAAAAAAACTCAAGCTGAAGCAAAATAGAGAATAGATAAAAAAAGCGAGTTATTCTTTTTTTTTCAGCCCCAGCCTTTCACCTAAAATTAAATGTTCTTGAAAATCTTGGGGTATTTGGAAGAGAACATCCCAAATTTCTACTATGATATTTGTTTAGGGGCTTGTTAAATGCTACTCGCAGTCATTTTGCAATGTTAGATTTACACTTGATTTAGCTTTGATTTCCCTTGTCAAATAATACTGGATCGTATAGCCCATAGGTTCTTAGTTGTACAATTTTTTATCGTCTGCCAAATCCTTCAGAAAGTAGATTAATTTGTGACTACAGTTTCTTAATAGGTAAAATAAATTAATATCCTCTTTATAATAGAGCATATGATTCATCAGTCTTTTTAATAACATCTGTCTTTCATTTAGGCGTTAGCATAATATAACTTATCCCCAAAATCACTTAAAATAACTGCACTTTTATGAGGAACACTTATGCCTATTCGCTCTAATTTAGCTGAAAAAAATACAATTGTACAACGTCATAAATTGAAACTAAATAAATCCTATTTTACACAACCTACCGTTATTTGGGTTCGGCGTGGTCGGAAAATTCTACGTTGGATAAATGGAGAGAAAATTATCCAAGCTGGTGAAATGGTAATGTTGGCAGGAAATCAACGATTTGATGTGATTAATGAACCTGATGAACTAGGTGTATATCAAGCGGATTGGTTATCTATTGATAATGCAGTGGTTGAGAGATTTTTTGGACTGCTTTCAAAGCCAAAACCCTTTGAAAGCCTGTTTCACTTGCCTGCACATCCTTTTATACAGCAAGCTTTTTCGATTGTTTCAAAAGCACTTTCCAGTGATGAAATTCCTGATCGTATTGTGGAAATTCGCTTGTGGGAATTACTAGCTTGGTTGTCGGAACAGGGTGGTGTATTTAATCCATTTTCTACCCCATCCTTAAAGTGTCAAATTAGTAAGAAAATTTCAGAAAATTTTGAGTATCACTGGAAAATTGGAGACATTGCAAAATTGTTAAATACCAGTGAAGCTACATTGCGCCGTCATCTCGTTGCAGAAAAAACATCGTTTCGGGAAGTATTAACTACAGTGCGAATGATGCGAGCGTTGAATTTGTTACAACTCACTCAACGCCCAATTTCACAAATCGCCTATGAAGTTGGCTATGAAAGTCATTCACGTTTTTCCGTGAAATTTAAACAACATTTTGGTTGTTCTCCGTTAGAGGTTCGGCAATCGAGTGCTGTTTAACGACTATGTTCTACAATAATAGAAGCTTCGGCAAGGGCATTAGCTTTAGTAAAATAACCGACTACAGCAGGCATTGTATCTGCCGTCACATTTGGCAAGGTTTCTACACTTACTGCTGTGACTTTAATTTCGTAACGATGTTTTTGTCCTTCGGGTGGACAAGCTCCGCCAAAGCCTGGCACGCCAAAATCAGTGCGGGTTTGCAGCGCACCTTGTGGTAAATTAGTACCATCAGCTTTAATGCCTTCAGGAAGAGCGCTCGTATTTGCAGGAATATTTGCAACGACCCAATGCATCCAGCCAATGCCCGTTGGCGCATCTTTATCATAGATCGTCACCACAAAACTTTTCGTCCCTTTCGGGGCATTTGCCCAAGAAATCGCTGGTGACAGATTTTCTCCATTACAGCCAAAACCGTAGTTGGCACTTAATACGTTTTTGACGTGAAATCCGTATTCAGGTAAATCGGGTACATTGATGCTAAAAACTGATGAATGCGCACAAGCTACGCCAGCAACAAGCGAACAAAATGTAGTTGAGATTATTTTTTTCATTGTTTTTCCTTTTCTGATGTAAATGAAGCATTATTATAGGAAATATTATTGACTAAAATTGTGCGAAAACGCTCAAATATTTTTAGTTTTTGATATAGTTTGCAAATTTTCACAAAAATTAATTGCGTGCTTTGACTTTTTTGCTCAACACCTTTCGCAGTATAAACCGTCCAAAATCATTGAAAGCAAATCTGAGCCTAGCCTTGAAGCCCTCGGAAATAATAGAAGCTTGATTATTAAGTATATTTTAGAGGTTTCTGGTTGTAGTATAAAATGGGTCCTAGTAAAATAGTTGAATAAATTTTTTCTATTCTATAGAGAATTTTTATTGTTTATAAACAATTGGTTAGCAGGGAGGTTTTCTGATTTTTACGTATAAAAAAAGCAGCACTTGAGTACTGCTTTTCGGTCTATTTTGTTAGATTAAATTACTAATAAAAATCACCAAAATAATCACAGGTACCACAAACTTGACATAGTTAAACCAAATTGTGGTGAAGCGTGAATTTGGTGTTGGAGATAGTTCTTTTTTGGCATCATCTTTTAACACGAAACCAACGAAAATGGCACAGCCAAGTGCGGTCAGCATAAAGAGAATATTTCCGCTGACGAAATCGAAGGCATCGAAAATGCTTTTACCGAAAATGGTGAAATCTTTCCAAAGGTTATCACCTAGAATAGATGGCACGTTACCTAATAAGAAAATCCCCATTAAGGTAACAAAAATCGCTTTTCCACGGCGCATTCTGAGTTTTTCTTGTAATGCGGTGATGATGACTTCATAAATCGTAATTGATGTAGTTAATGCCGCAATAAGCAATAAGCCGAAGAACACGATAGCAAAGAATTTACCTGCCCATAAATGTGAGAATACAATTGGTAAACTTTGGAAAACCAAGGTTGGGCCAGCGTTAGGTTCAATGCCGAATGTGAATAATGATGGAAAGATCATGAAACCACATAGCACAGCGATAATAGTATTGGTGAAACCTGTAATAACTGCTGTATGAATAAGGTTTTCTTCCTTGTTTAAATAGCTGGAGAGCGTAATTAACACACCAAAACCAAGACTTAACGCGAAGAACACTTGACCTAATACGAAAATGAATAATTTAGGTGTAATTTTGCTGAAATCTGGTTTTAAGTAGAAAGTCACGCCCTCCATTGCACCCGGTAAGGTAAGGTTACGAATTACCATACCAATTAGGAAAATAAAGAGTAATGGCATTAAGTATTTCACGGAACGCTCAATCCCGCCGATGATACCTTTCGCTAAAATAATGTAATTCACTGCCACAAACAGGAAGGTGTAGAGCATGATTTCCCATGGACTATTGCTGATGTGTAAATCGTAGAAATCTTTGGCCACTTCTTTTGTAATTGGGGCGCTAATATCGAGGGTGTTATTCATCAGACTAATGATATAAGACATCACCCAACCACCTAATACCATGTAATAAGCCATGATACCAAATGCGCCAAGAAGCCCCATGTAACCAAGAATCTTCCAATATTTGGAGATATTTTTACCTTTATCCTGGATTTTGTCGCCAAAAGCATCAATGGAATTTACACGCAAACGGCGACCAATAACGTTTTCTACTAAAATCATTGGGATACCAATGACAATCATCGCGATACAAAAAAGGAGTACGTAGGCACCACCGCCATTTTCACCCACTAAATAAGGAAAGCGCCAAGTGGCTCCAAAGCCAACTGTCGCACCCGCAACGGTGAGCACATAAGTTAGTCGGCTAGACCACGTTTGGCGAGATTGATTGTTTGTTGTCATAATCTATTCCGTTTGATTTTATTCGTTTAATATTCTGTTTTTTCTTTGTATTCGCAGAGATCTTCAATAATGCAAGCACCGCAGCGAGGTTTGCGCGCGGTACAAGTATAGCGCCCGTGCAAAATCAGCCAGTGGTGCACATCCACTTTAAATTCTTTTGGCACAACTTTGAGCAGTTTTTCTTCCACTTTCACCACATCTTTGCCAGGGGCAAAGTTTGTGCGGTTGCATACGCGAAAAATATGCGTATCCACTGCAATAGTTGGATGACCGAAAGCAGTATTTAACACGACATTCGCCGTTTTTCTGCCGACTCCCGCAAGGGCTTCTAAGGCTTCACGACTTTCAGGTACTTCACCGTTGTGTTTTTCAACTAAATCACGGCAGGTTTTAATGATATTTTCTGCTTTGCTGTTATAAAGCCCGATGGTTTTAATGTATTCTTTTAACCCCTCTAAGCCGAGATCTAAAATAGCTTGTGGGGTATTTGCCACAGGGAATAATTTTGCTGTCGCTTTATTCACGCCTTTATCGGTCGCTTGAGCTGACAAAATCACAGCGATGAGTAATTCGAAAGGCGAATTATACTCTAATTCCGTGGTGGGATGCGGGTTTTGCTCCCGAAGTCGAGTGAGGATTTCAATTCGTTTAGCTTGGTTCATTTTTTCATATCAATTCGGTTTTTAATCGCCAGTAGGATGCCTAATCCAATAAACGCACCTGGCGGAAGAATAAAGAGTAAAAAGCTGCTGTCAGCGTGATAAATATG
>CAUTFW010000032.1:0-15460 GCA_963537955.1 Parahaemophilus parainfluenzae
TGCATCGTATATACAAATTGCGTTGACATAATTTTCTCGATGTTATGAATAAAAGTGCGGCTATTTTACTTGATGTTTAGGGAATAAGCTATTTGAAAGGCAAAAAAAACCACCCATATAGGGTGGTAGGAAAGTAGTTTAGCTATATTTATGATTATTTTATTTAGGAACTTTATGAATATCAAGCAATCACTTGACGAAACAGATAGTACATAAATTTCAGTTATAAGGGAAATGCGAATGAATCATTTTTTGATAAAAATCAATAAAATCATAGGATTTTTTACTTTTAGACTGATTTTTATTCGATTTTGATTGGGAACTGCTTGTGATAAAATCTGTCTATTCAATCATTTAGCCACTCTTTTTTCTTATTTATGTTTAAAAAATTACTTCTTGGGTTATTGCTGATTTCACCTTTTTCAGCACTAGCACATCCCCACGCATTCATCGATATGCAAACGAAACCCTTAGTGAAAGATAATCAATTAATTGGTTTCTCGACGCAGTGGTTACTGGATGAAGCCAGTTCTTCAGCTGTCCTGTATGATGTGAAACAGGCAAAAGGGGATAAGGCTGCCCAACAGAAATTAGTTGATGAAGTCATGGCAAACGTTGTGAATGAACATTACTTTAGTTATGTTTTTGACAAAGAAAATCATAAAATTAAATACACAAAACACCCTGAAAATTACGGTATGCGTGTTAAAGGAAACGAGGTGGAATACTATTTTGATTTTCTTTTAGCACAGCCACAGACCTTACAAAATAATGAATTTACACTAATGACTTATGACCGCACTTATTATGTGGCAATGCGGTATGCAGAAACTGGCAAAAGAGCGGTTGATTTTTCATCACTTCCTGCAAATTGCAAAGGCGAGGTGCTGGAACCTAGTGTCGATGAAAAAATTCAATCTTACGCATCATCATTGGATAAATCGCAAAAAAATGAAGATGATTCTCTTGGTGTATTGTTTGCGCAGAAAGTAAAAATTAAATGTGAATAAAAAATGAAATTAAAACTGACCGCACTTTTTATCGGCTTATTAGCGATTATCTTCGCCTTCTTACCTTGGCTGTTTGTGCAAGTCGCCGATTGGCAAAAAGCCTTTAACCAGTTGATTTCTGAAAATCTCCATCAGATTCAAGCTCATTCATCAACGGCAGGGCTGTGGTTGATTTTTACTGCCTTTTCTTATGGTGTATTACATGCCTTAGGGCCTGGGCATGGAAAATTTATTATCGCTAGCTATCTTTCTACTCATGAAAGCCAACTTAAAACCAGCGTACGCTTAAGCTTGCTTTCCTCTCTCATGCAAGGTTTTGTCGCCGTTGCAGCAACCTCTATTGTGGTGGTGATACTTAATCTTTCCTCTAAATATTTTAAACTTAGCCAGTTATGGCTGGAACGTAGTGCACTCATTTTATTAGTGTTGTTAGGGTTTTATTGGATTGCTCAAGGTCTGAAAGGCTTAAAGAAAAAGCAATCTTTTCGTATTACATCGATCCAATCATTACCAAAACAGATTGGAACAGCTTCGCCATTTCGATATGAGCAAGGAAAAGTAAGTCAAACACAATGTAGTTGTGGGCATCAACATCTACCTAATGATCAACAGCTTAAGCAATCAGGTGATTTAAAATCTCAGCTCTTAGTGATTTTGACTATTGGTATGCGACCGTGTAGTGGCGCTATTTTTGTGCTCTTTCTCGCTTATATGCTGGATCTTTATTGGTGGGGAATTGTAGCTACGTTTGCCATGTCTCTGGGCACAGGATTAATGCTTTCACTTTTTGCTGCGTTAGTACGCTATGCGAGAAATGTCGCGACTCGCTTAGGTCATTGGTATGGTTTAACAGGTTCTAATCAAAAAGGTGAGGCTATGATCAAATGTATTGCGGGTGCAATGATGATCTTTTTTGCACTAAGCTTGTTATATGGCACGATGGGGGCTGTAACAGGTGGTGCAGCCTTATTTGGTGGATAAAGAAAAGGGCAGCGTTTGCTGCCCATTTATTTGAAAATGGATTATTCAACCCAAGTGACGATTTCTTCAATTGGTCTACGAGATTTTTTAGTAATGTCTCTCGCGCGATAACCAAATGTCGCTGCCACGGATACACCCCATTCACTTGGATCAAAGAGACCTTCAGCGGCTAAAACTTCATTCATTTTATCGTAGTTAAAGCCTTCAATAGGGCAAGAATCTACACCGATAGCGGCAGCACCAGTTAGCATATTCGCTAATGCAATGTAGGTTTGTTTGCTTGTCCAGTCAAATAATGCTCGTTCGCTTTCTGCGGTTTTCATTTCAACTTCTTGTAAGCCTTTATATTTTTCCAAGGCTTTTTCTAATTGCTCGCCTTGTAAACCTCTACGCACCGCAACATCACGGAAGAAAGGCGTGTCATATCGAGCATTTTTCTTCGCAAGAATGATCACTAAATGACTACAATCATCTAATTGATATTGCATGCCCCAGCTAAAAGGTTTGAGCTTATCGCGCAATGCTTTATTTTGAATAACTAAGAACTTCCATGGCTCAGAACCGACTGAACTTGGTGATAAACGAGCAAATTCTAAAATTGCCGCGAAATCTTCTTGGCTAATTTTTTTATTCGGATCGTAATAACGTGTGGAACAGCGATTTTCGAATACCTGAAGCATCTGTTCGCGTGTAATTTGACTCATATTTTCTTCCTCTTAACATTATCTAATTTGTGATCTTTTGACTGCACTTTAGCGCTCTTTCCAATATCCAATCCACTCTTTGAGTAATTGCATATTTTTCGTAATTGCGCCACCTTGCGGAATAAAATGCATCATATTAAGTCCATAACTGTCAGGCGTAATGCCTTCACCTACACTTGCAGGTAACACATCAAAGCCTTGTTGTTGGAATAATAATTTTGCACGTTGCATATGCCATTCATTGGTAACTAAAATAATTTTATGAATACCTTCTTTTTCCAATATTTGTTTGGTGAAAAGGGCATTTTCTTTGGTAGTAAGTGCTTTAGGTTCAATCCATTTGGTTGGCACATTAAAGAAGTTTTGGAGTTCTTCCGCAGCGATTTTTGCTTCAATGGCGCCAGTTGGACTCGCCCCTGTAATTAATAATGGCAAGTGCGTTTCTTTTTGCAAGAATGCGGCATAGCGTAAGCGTTCAAGTTGAATACCTGTTGAAGCTAATGGTGCATAAAGCTCTTTGCTATCACGTAAACCACCGCCAAGTAAAACGATCGCTTGAGCTTGTTGATAATCTTGCAGTGTTAAATGATCTTCAGTAATGAGACTGTCTTTAAGTACTTGTGCAGTGTAAGGAATGCTTAAAAGATAGAGTAGTGAGAAACCAAGTGCGGTCGAAATTCGGCTTAGTTTTCTGAAATTGAATTTAGCTAGAATAAGTGAAAGTCCCCATAAAATTAAAATATTAAATGGGGGAAGAATCATGGCTGTAATCAGTTTTTTCAATTCAAACATTATTTATCCAATTCAACAAAATCCAACTCTTTGGTCCACAATTTTGCGTAGCTGCTATTTTTACCATAAGAGTTATCACAAACACGATTTGGAATTTCTAACAAGCAAGAGAAAATATGACCATGTAAGCGAGTTGTGGTGACTTTATCATTCGCTAAGAATACTTGCGCAACACGCTTTACAATGCGTTGAGTATAGGCATACCAGAATTGATGGCAGAGATCTTTTAGCCAACTTAAACCAAATTTATTAGCCATTTTACTCATTCGCCAACTTAATGCTAAAACCACATCATCTTCGGTTGAAAGAATGTCTTCCCAGTCTTTTACATTGCTGTTGGCAGGCAGTTGCGCGAGGATATTTTTCTCTACATCACTTGCTTCAATGTCTTTACGTAAGAAATAAAGTTGTTCACCCGTTGTGCCTTGCTTGGTTTCCATCGTGCCATAAAGCTGATGCGCCATATCCGGTGATAAATAAACATGATCAGAAAATTGTGCAAATAAGTTCTCCGTTCTTTCATCGCGAGCCAGTAGATGGCAATCACTGTGGCTACGGAAAAGTGCGGCTGATTTTTGTAGATTTTCTTCATGCTTAAAATAAGCGGTTTGTGGTAACACAATAATGCGATTATTCGGGAAATTCGTCACTATTTCTTCACGGATCTTTTGATGCTGCGGATAAAGATCACCAAAGTTGCCACCACCATGTAAAAGAATGGTAGTGTTCGGTGTAATTTTTGCTTTGACTTCTTTAAGATCTAAATCATATTCACAGCGTTTTAAGGTCACGTTAATGTGGTAATCTTTGAAAAATTGTTCTGTGCCGTGATAAATCAATAAATCGCCCACGTTCAAATGAAGCGGGTAGTCAAAATAAAATACGTCGTTTTTATCTTTGATCAGTTCAACAATAGGATTCAGTTTATTTTTTAAATCAATAAGGAGTTGATTCATTTTTTTACTCTTTTCTTTAAATAGCTAAACAAGAAATTTTTTTCTGCTGTGTTTAATCCAAAGATTAAAATGACACAGATTAATACCATTTCTAAGATGATGGATTGTCCAATAAATTCCAATAAAGAATAGCTACGGGTAGCATCTGATATATAGATGATACCTAATAGCAGACCAAACACCACGCCGACATTCACTAAATATGAGACAAATTCTTTGTGGTTAAATTTAATTTTTTTATTAATAAAATATAATCGATAGATTTGTGAGATGACCATCGTACTAAATTTACCCACAAAGGCAAATACTGGATTATAACCTAGTGTGAACAAATAATAAGCCAATGGTACCGTGCAAAGATCGATTAACGCCACGATGATATTGTATTGTTTTACAGTGGATGTGCCAATGGCTAATGCACTCATCCAAAATGCGCCAGCCATTGCACTGATCAATAAGCAAGCAATAATGGCTTGTACAAGTTGTTCAGTATATTGCGGAAGATGATCGCCTAGCCAAAATGTCAGTAAGGTATGGGTGAAATACAATACAGGCGCAGAGAGAATCGCCATTAAATAAAGTGAATATTTTGAAATACCAAGAATTAATTGGCGATTGCGATCATAATCTTTTGCTGCATAAGACTGGACTAACTGCGGATTAGCCGCCATTTGGAAATTATTCACAAAGCTATAAACAGCACCTTCTACCTGAGTCGCAATAGCGACAGCTGCATTGACTGCTACGCCAAAGAATAGGTTAGATACCATATTCAAGCCTTGTGTTGAACCCACATAAGCGACTTGCCCCATAAGCATCCAACCGGAAAAACTCACCATTTCTTTAGTTTTGCTTAAATCTTTATATAAGTGGAAACGTGCGGCCTCTTTGAAATAATATTTAGTGAATAACACATAAAGGGAGAGCACAATTAAGCTGACTGAAAGCAATAAGCAACCATAAGTAATCAACTTATCGTAATGTGTGATATGGCTTAAGATAAAGACAGAGGTCAGTTTTAAAATGGTTTCCCCTAATCCCAACCAAGCATAGAATCCCATTTTCTCGTGTGCAACAATCATGGCATTAAATGGCACCTTGATGATTTCAACAAGGGCAATAATTAAGGCTAATTGGTAAACGATATTTGCCGCTTGCAAGCGTTCAGCGGGGATAACTAATTTATGATTTAAAAACCATAAACCTATGGTTTCAGCTAACACGAATACGATAAAAATAATGAGCAGGTGATTTAAGATACTAATATTAAAGACTTTATTGACACGTTGAATGTCATTCGAGGCTTTTTCTACGTTAATAAAACGCTGAGTGGTGGCGGTCATTGTGCCATTAAAAAAGGAAAATAAGATCACGACACCCATCACAATGTTATAGATACCAAAATCTTCTACACCCAATACCTGTAATACCACACGAGAGATATACAGCATCGCTCCCATGTTGAAGAGCATGCGGATGTAAAGAAACAGTGTATTTTTAGCAATGGTTTTATTTGACATTGTGAAAATGGAATTAGAAAAATTGAGGGAATTATAGGGGGGATTGGGGTGTGTAGCAAGCATTGTGCTAGTTCTAAGCAATTGTACGGGCGTAGTAAAAAGAAAAGGCTAAATATAATTTAGCCTTTTGTTATTTAGACGATGCAGACTGCCAAATCCAATTGTTTGTTATGGAATTGATGTAATGTACCACGATGGCCGACACTTAGAATGATCATATTCGGTAAGCGCTCTTTAATTGTTTTATAAAGCAGATACTCTGTTGGTTCATCAAGTGCTGATGTGGTTTCATCTAAAAAGACCACTTCAGGTTTGGTCAGTAAAATACGAATAAATGCCACACGCTGTAATTCACCCGGTGACAAAATTGCTTGCCAATCGTTATCTATATCAAGACTATGAAGGTATTTATCCAAACAGCAATCCGCGAGTGTTTTTTCCAATTCAGGATGATAAGGATCAATATCAGGATAGCAAATTGCTTCACGTAATGTGCCTTGTGGCATATAAGGACGTTGCGGTAAGAATAAACTGGTCACACAAGGATGTTCCACCAGACCCACTGTCTCAAAAGGATAAATTCCGGCCATCGCTTTTAATAGAGATGTTTTCCCTGTGCCAGATGGACCTTGAATTAATAAAGCATCACCATTTTTTAGTTCAATATTTAAGTTATTAAGCAACAATCTGCCTTGCTCATCTTTAATACCAAAATTTGATAACGCAACACGGTTAGAACATTTCATGGGTTGATGAATTTCTAAATGATCTAATTCATCCAACTTCGTCATAAAACCATAAAGACGATTTAAGCGCGCTTGATAGAGCGTAAACTCTTCATAGAACAAACGGAAGAAGGAAAGTGCGGTCATTAATCGGTTAAATGCTTGCACAGTTTGGTGCATATCGCCCAGTTTGATTTGTCCAGTGAAAAAACGAGGGGCTTGAAGCATTAAAGGTAAGAGTTTCGCCACTCGTGTGACGCTTCCGTTAAAGCCGTCTAATCCCAACATTCTTAATACAATTGCCCAACGGTTATGAATAATTTCGGCAAATTTGTTTTTCAGTAAATGCTGTTCTTGCTGTTCACCTTGATAGAATGCAATACTTTCCGCATTATCTCGCACTCGAATTAAAGAATAACGATAGTCACCATTAAGTTTTTCTTTGTTAAAGTTTAATTTGATCAAAGGGTGACCGATCCAAACTGACATTAACGTTGCGAGGATAATAAAGGCATAAATAAAGAAAACGACGCCTTTTTCGATATTCAAACCGAAAATACTTAATATTCCAGAAAGTGACCAAAGAATGATGGTGAATTCAATGGTAGTCAGAATAGAATTAATCATACCGCGCACAATTTTGACGGTACTACTGATAAATTCACGTGCATCTTGTTCAATACGTTGATCAATATTATCGGGCAGATCTTTTTCGTATTTGAGGCGATAGTATTTTTTATTTTCTAACCATCGTTTAACAAGGACTTTATTCAAGCTTTCCAACCAACGGATTTCAAATACTTGTTGCAAGAAATAATCGGCGATGGAGTGGATAACTTGTACCAATACTAAGAGGGCGTTCAGTTTTGCAAAGAACCAAAACTTATCCGCATCTAATTCCTGCATTGAGCTATAAAGCCCGTTATAGAAAAAAGAGTTGAGTACGCTGAAACGCACTTCTAATAAAATCATCGTAAACAACACCAGTAGCATAACGATGATTTTGATGCCGTTACGGCGATTAATCGAAGGGGATGCAATATGCCAAAACTTCTGACCGAATGTGGTTTGCTTGAGTGCGAGTGTCGTCACGCTAAAGCACACAATCACCCAGAAAAGTGCGGTCAAAATCCAGCTTAAACTTGAGTTAAGTTCAGTTTGCCAATTCATTGATTATCCATAAAGTAAAAAACGAAAAAAGGGCGAAATGATTCGCCCTCGTATTGTGCGCTCAATTAAAACTCAACTTTCGTGTTGAAGATAAATTCACGTCCATAACCTAATGCAACAGGGATTAACGTGTTTGTTGCGTTACCAGAGGTGGATGGATAGTAAGTTTTATCTGCTAAGTTTTTACCGTTAAGTTGGAAAGACACTTTCTTGCCAGAGATTTTGGTATCGTAAGCAATAAAGGCATCATATACCACGGCATGAGGTAATTTATATGCTTTTGTGTAATCACTGTTATAAGCATGCCAAGAACCTAAATAACGAGCACCACCACCAACACGGATGTTACCAAAATCAAATTCACCTACGTTATAAGCTAAGAATATAGAAGCTTGATGTTTTGGTACACCAGAAAGTTGCTGATTTACCGCATCAGGATAACGCTCGTTTTCAAGTGATTTTACCTTGGTGTAGGTATAGTTAGCCGCTACGCTTAGACTATCCGTAATTTGACCATTAAGATCGAATTCCACACCACGAGAACGTTGTTTGCCGACGATATTCAATTGCGCATTTGAACCAGAACCAACGGCCTCAGCTACATTACGTTTGCTGATATTAAATAATGCAAGTGTCGCATTGAAACCTGAGTTTTCGTATTTTGCACCAATTTCAAAAGATTTACCTTGTTCTGGTTTTAAATCTCCGCTAACAGGTGTTGCAACACTCATTTGTGGACGGAAAGACTCAGAGTAGTTCGCAAAGGTCGCAATATGTGGCGTAAATTTATATACGGCACCTAATTGATATAATAACTTACCATCGTGCTGATCGGTATTTCCGGTTTTTGTTAGATTTTGGCCTTTTTTACAGTTTGCCGCATTTAAGCAATGACGTCCTGCAAATTGATCAAAGTACTCATAACGTAAACCGCCCGTCATAATAAAGTTATTTGTAAAGTAGACGGTATCTTGAATATAAACACCAACAGTTTTGAGATAGTTATATTGATAGGCGTTGCCGTTACCATTTTTATGTTCCGCAACAGGGCTGGTATAGTTTGGATTATCAATATTGATATCAGAATTCATGATGCCTTGGTTATAAATAGGACCAAGATCACGAATATTACGCATTGCATCAATACCGGCTACAAAGCGGTTAGCGATATCACCAATACCAAATTCACCAACGATATTTAATGTACCGCTATGAACGCGTTGATCGCCTTGTTGCTGTTCAATCGCACGGCGGGCTGTACGTGTTTTAACGTTAACATTTGTAATACGAGCTTGATCGTAGAAATATTTGTAACGAGCATAGCTATAACCCGCATTTAATTTCCAACCGTCACTCAATTTATGTTCGATTTTGAAATCAATGTTATCGGTTTTTGCTGTAGTTTCATTATTTGGTTCATCTAAACGACGTGATACAGGGATATCCGGTAATGCATTAGTTGCCGTTAAAAGATTTGTACCCCGATCAAATGGCTCAAGAATATCTTTGTGCTCATAAGAAAGAAGTACTTTAGTTTTATCATTTTCCCAAGAAAGTGATGGTGCGTAAGTGGTATTTTTCACTTTGCCAAAATTACGCCAGTAGTCTTTTTCTTGTTTGTCATAAATAAAGCGGTAAGCAAAACCATTTCCTAAGCCACCAGTAAAATCTAATTGCGTTCCCCACAGGCTATGATTACCTAAGGTTCCACCAACGACATAACGTGGTGTTTGTTGCGGTTTTTTAGTAATGATATTAACCACACCACCTGGATCTTGAATACCATAAAGTACAGATGCAGGTCCTTTTAAAACTTCAACGGTTTCAGTTGTCGCACTAAAGTTTTTAGCTGGGCCAGCTTGTAAACCGTTACGCATAATTGAGTTGTCACGGTTTCCACCAAAACCACGTTTTTGAATAGAGTCAAACATGCCACCTAATGTATTCGCTTGACTTACACCACTGACATTATAAAGCGCATCAATGAGTGATTCAGGTTTGCGATCTTCCAATAGTTTGGTTGAAAGAATATTTACTGTGTTTGGTGTGTCGAATACAGGCACTTCAGCTTTCGATACAACGGATGTCCCGGTTGTTTGATAACCATTTTGTTTAATCCCCGTATCTTGAACATTGATTTGCTCAAGCACTTCGGTGTTTGTATTTGCGGCTTGTTCAGTTTCTGCAAAAGTAGAAGCGGAGAAACTCGCCAAAAGTGCGGTTGAAATAAGGCTTAATTTAAATTTCATAATTGTTTTCCGATATATAACCCGATAGATAATAAAAGAGCCGCAAGTATAGCGAAAACGTTTACGTCAATCAATGCAAATTATTTTCATTTATATATGTGATTATCCAGAAAAGATTCATTCAAATTAAGCGGGGGGATAAAAAGAAAAATCCCAAGCTAAAAAGCTTGGGATTGCAATATGGTGCGACTAGCTTGCACCTTATTTGATAGGAATAACAAATAGATAGGTATTGTTTGGCGTAATTTTGGCGTAGCGGTTAAAATCTATTATTGACGTTTAGTGTGTCGTTTTACCCACTTTACCACTTCGCCAGCAACATATCGAGGGCGTTCGTTTTTGTCTGAAAAGTATCTCGATTGTGGAAAATCACCTTTTGTAACAATGTATTTCACCGTGAAAGTATAGGACTTGTTAAGATATAAGGCAATCTCTTCGATAGTCATTAGGTTTTGACTGTTTTCCGTGTAAGAGGCGAAGGCTGCCATCTTGGAGGCGTTTATAATCTCTTTTTCTGCTTTATCTGATAGTTTTATTTTATCCATAAAAGCTCCAATAAAAAACCGCCCATAAGAGCGGTTGTAACGATTTATTTTAGTTAGCCGATAAACGATATAGCAAATGTTCAAAATCGGCTTTGTGGGCTTGTTTAAGCGGTTCTATGAGCTTTCTAGCCACTGGCAAAGATTTATCATAGAAACGCTTGTATTCTGTGTGATGTCCGTAAACTGTCGGACTATATGACGACCCGATCGCCTCTAACGGTTTAATCAATCTTCCAAGCAACCAATTCATCTGCCCGTGCGAGAATAGCAAAAGAGTAAGATTTGAGATTTCTTCTTTTGTTAAATCGAAAGTAAATCTTTCTTCTGCTGGTGGAAGTGCAATAGGTTGCAAGTCCATAATGAACGCCATCGCATTTCCGAATTGGCTTTGTGGAATTTGGTCGTATTTAGCAACCTTGAAAGCAGATTTTAACTGGCGGTAGATTTCTTGCCAGTGTAAGCCTGTTCTATGGTGTGCTTGTTGTACCGCTGATTGGATCGCCTGTTGTTGTTCTGGTGTAATTGTATTTGGTAAAAGTGCGGTAGTTTTTCTTACCTCTTTATCTAAAACATCAAGAACCCATTTTCTGAACTCTTTAGCTATTTTGGTGCGAGCAAACATTGCGATTAGGTGTGCGCCACGCAGTGAGAAGATACGCACTTTTTGAATACCGCCTGCGGTTTGCATTTCCACAAGTGAGGTCATACAAGGGGTAAATTCGTCTTGGTGACGGTCATAAATATTTTTAACAGATTTAAATGGATCTGAATAGCCTAATGCTTTACCAATTTCAGTAACAGTTAGCCAAATTTGGTTGTGTTGGTTGATAGCCGAAAGGGTTTTGTTTTGAAAAGTTAATGTAGTCATTTTTCGTTTCTCGATAGTTAAGTTTTAAAAACTCATCACAAGCAACGCCAATTACTGGTGATGAACTGATCAAGATTGGCGTACCGTACTATCGAGTAAACGGCGATCTTTCGATCTCTCAATCAGTTCATCATTGACTACTTTTAAAGGGGGGGGATCAATTTGATGTACCCCTTTTGAAAGGGTTCCCCAATTTGGGGATACCTTTTAAAGGTATGATTTTGCTGATTTTCGGCTATAAAAAAAGCCGCTTTGAGCGACTGTTCTTTTCCACCGCTCGATAGTATTCGGGACGCCAATCCCGACTTTCTTCTGAAAGTGGGATTATCCTAAATGATTGGGCGGTGGGTGTCAAATTAAAATTTACTCTTTCGTATGTCCTTTTTCGTCAAAGGCAAAAGGTAGCTCCATTTGTCCACTTTGGCGCATTTTGAGCTTTTGGAAGTTATTCCACATCTCCTGCATATTATCTGAAAGCTGAAATAAAGTTACAATTTGATTTATTTGAGCGGTCAAGTGAGGACTGCCAATATCATCTGTGAGTAGCTGATGAAATCTAGCTGTCGGCACGCCAGTTTCTGTTCTTGGCACATTTTGCTGTAATTCCTCTAAAACTCCGTTTGGTAATTGCTCATAGACTAATTTTTTGGTCCATGTGCCAATCACTCCTGGGCGTTTTTTAATTCCTCTAACAGTGTAATCCCATCCGTTTAAACGGAATAACTCCTTATAAAAAATATCAGGGAAGCGTTTTTGCCATGGCAATAGTTCTTCGCTAATATATTTTTTAAGAATGTGCTGTAACTCGTCTTTTTCTCGCTCATATTGATAGCCTGTTGCTTCATCAACGAGCGCAGTAATACCAACCTTAGCAAAAGCACGAATTAGGATTTCACACTGTTCAGCAATAATTGCTTGGCGTGGTGAAAGCTGTATGTGTTTGCGGGCTTCTAAAAACGCATCGCATAAATCTGCAAGCATTGTAGCCTCGTAACCATTAACTTTTTGAGTGCCTCTATAACACACAATAGGCTTAAAGTGGTCCGGCTCTCGACCCTTATAAATAAAGGGTTCTAGCGATTTTTGTTCTAAATATCGGTTTAATCTGGTCCCCGCTGTTTGCTTTCCATCGTCAGAATCAACAATTTTCAAAGCCTCCTGCATCTTACGACCAGAAAGAACTCGTGTGCCATCATCAAGCACATAACAAGGGATTGATATTCCTGCTAAATCAAGAACACCTTCGTATTGTATTTCGCGTCTTGCCATATTGATTGCCTTATAAATTTAGGTGCAAAAAAAGCCGTTAGAGACGGCTTGTGTGTAAGAATCTTAATCCGAAGTATAAGCGGTGTCAATGTAAATCAATCCTATAAATCTTCTTCCTTAACGAAAACCCCGTCAATCATTTTCCCTTTACGGTCTTTTATCTGCTCGTAAGCGTGTCGAACGCAATCCCAGAAATCAAGGTTAGCCATTTTACTGATAAGGAAGAGATAATTAGATAGAGAGTTTACATCCCAATCATCAGGATAAGTTGATATATTTGCGAAATTACCTATTTTTGCAGCGGTTCGTAATAATGACTCATCCATGGAGCTTGCTCTAAAATGTCCAGTTGGTTCAAGTAAGTGTGATTGGTTGGCGTTGACTTCCGTTGATTCATTGCGACATTGAGCATTTATGATTGTCAGAGCCACAAAACAATTACCAATGCTGTCTTTAATTATATCCAAATTACCTTTCGCAACACCGCCACAAAGCTTTCCAAACTCCTCGAGCATCTTGAGTGTTTGCTTCTTAATACTTGAGCCTTTAATTAAATTTCTCTCTTCAGACAACTGTTCTATTTTTTCGATCAATTCTTTTTCTTTCATATCACACCACCCAGCAAAACGCTTTCCACGTTACGCCAAAGAGGCCAGCGGTTACGCCAACAAGAACAATACTGGCTAACCAAGAAATAAATAGCCATATAATAAAGTCTTTCATTCTCGACCTCCGCTTTGTTTAATTGTTACGGTGTAATTTACTTCTCCAGCTTTGCCATCGTCTATCCACTTAATCGTAGGCTCTAGAGTGATTTTTAAAATACCTCCCAATCTATCATTGAGCGCAGCTTGTTCTGCTTGAATTTTTTTGCGGATAGCGAACCAACTAGCAAAATCAGGTAAAAAGCGTTCAAATTGTTCTTCTGTTAACTGTAAAAAATCCATAACAGTTTTAAACTCATAAATTTTCTCGCTCATACTTACTCCATCATACTCTTCATAAAATCAAGCCATTTCTGAGCATCTTCTCTTGTGTGATAGCATTGAGCATTTTCAGCCATTCCAACATCGCTATCATCATCTTCATCATAGCATCTGGCGAATTGAACCCCATATTCATTAATATAATAATATCCATCGCCACTTTTAGGCTTAAACAGCTTAGGTAAAGTGATTGTGGTTGTGATTGTGTCGAATTTTGGGTCAAGGTCTTTGGCAAAGAACCATTCCATGGTCAGATTAGCGAGCCATGGTTGGATAGTGTCATCTTCAGGCTGCATCACAAATTCGCCGTCTTTAGTTTTAGCGATAATTTTTAGTGGTAAATCAGGGTTGCCATCACATAGCACTAGCAAATCCTCATTGTAAGCCTTTTCCAGTACTTGTTCTGACGTTAGTTTAGGCTCTTCCCACATTCCAATGATGTCTAACGAATGATCTTTTTTGCTGTCAAACTTACCTGATGTATACCAATACATAACTGAGGCAGCTAAATTTCCATTAACGTCAAACGTTAATCCTTTTAATGGGTATGAGACTGGCTTATTATCAGCAAATTTATATTCATCAGGAACTTTATAATAAATAATAGCTTTACACCCACTTCGTAACATCACAGGCTCGCCATTTAAAGCTGCATCCAAGTTAAATTCTTTCATTTTCTTTCTCCTAAAACAAAAGGCGCTCACTTGGAACGCCTATTGGATTGTTAAATATTAATTCACCACGGCTTGCAAATATCAGGCACTTCAATAACCATAATTTGCTCTGGTTTTATTTTTTTGTACTTAATCCAATATTGGACGATTTCCAATGCCTCTCCCTCGCTGACCGTTTCATTAGTCTCTCTAACCATTCCCCACTCATGTCCAAATTGGCACTCAATGACAACGTATCTTTTGCCATTTGATACTTGTACGTCCTGTCTAAACATCTTTTACTCCACGAGAGATAAGCCATACTTTTACGTTAAAAAAGAAAGCTTCTTCCGATAACTTTCTTTTTTGGTGCCTATCAAAAATAACGGCAGCATAGAGAGCAATCAGATTAATAACCATCCCATCCAACACTATTGCCATATCAATCACCCGCTTTATGGTTTACCTTTGCCATATTTACCACCGGCAACACATCAACCAGTGGTCGAGGTGAGTTGTAATCTTTCGGTGCATTAAATTGACTGTTGGCCCACTCAATAAAATTATTTACGTAGCTGTTAACTACCGCAGGATAGTTTGCTGATTCCGCCGTTCGGATAATGTCATTTCGCAACTCAGAGCCAAACATAAGCCAACTGTACTTAGCGTCATCTAACGCACGTGTAACAGCCGATGGGTCACCGCTATTCATTCGCACATAAAAATAACACCCGAAAATATCTACAAATCTTGAGTAGGGAATGTTTATATTGATTTCATTCATCTTTAACACCTAAGATTCGACTTTTTGCCACTTTGATTAGCAATTTGTATTCATTTTTTATTTTATCATCATGCACTTCGGCGGATTTTGCTAAAAACTCATCAACTGTCCCAGTAAAACAACCACGCGTTACAATTAACCCATCTTTACCGTTAAACACGGTTAGTGTGCCGTTTTCCGAACCGACATTTGACGCCCAAAAAATCATTTTATGCTCGAAAATTACCGCATGAGATCTAACCCGAGCG
>CAUTFW010000033.1:0-15207 GCA_963537955.1 Parahaemophilus parainfluenzae
CAGAAAATGATGGTTTAGAAGATGAATTAGCACGTCAGTTTGCCGCACAAGAGCAAGCACGTTTACAAGAAATGGAAGTACGTGCAAAAGCTGCAAATGCTGAAGATGCATTAAAAGTGATCTTAAATGAACCGGCAGTTTCAGCACCTAAAGCGCGTGAAATTCATATTGAGAATGCAACTGAAACTGAAACAACTTATAAGCCGTATTCTGATACGCTTATTCACCCAGCATTCCAACAACCAACGAATAAACGTGAAAAACCAACGACACCATTACCAAGTTTAGATTTACTTGAGCATCGTCCTACACAGGCTCAAGATATTACGCGTGAAGAAATTTTAGACACATCCGCACGTATAGAACAACAATTAAAGAATTTTAATGTCAAAGCAACGGTACAAGATGTGTTAGTTGGCCCAGTGGTGACTCGTTATGAGCTTGAATTACAACCGGGTGTAAAAGCATCAAAAGTAACCAGTATTGATACCGATTTAGCACGTGCGTTGATGTTCCGTGCGATCCGTGTGGCGGAAGTGATTCCAGGCAAACCTTATATTGGTATTGAAACGCCAAATGCTCACCGCCAAATGGTGCCATTGCGTGATGTGCTCGATAGTAATGAATTCCGTTCCTCAACATCATTGCTTTCAATGGCTTTAGGTAAAGATATTAGCGGAAAACCTGTTGTGGTTGATTTGGCTAAGATGCCTCACTTGCTTGTGGCGGGTTCGACTGGCTCAGGTAAGTCTGTTGGGGTGAATACCATGATTTTAAGCTTGCTTTTCCGTGTAACACCGGATCAAGTGAAATTTATTATGATTGACCCGAAAGTGGTTGAGCTTTCTATCTATAACGATATCCCACATTTGCTTACCCCAGTAGTGACGGATATGAAAAAAGCGGCAAATGCACTGCGTTGGTGTGTAGAAGAAATGGAACGTCGCTATCAATTATTATCCGCCTTACGTGTGCGTAACATTGAAGGGTATAACGAAAAAATTGAAGAATATGAAAAACTCAATATGCCAATTCCAAACCCAATTTGGAAGCCTGGCGATACAATGGATAAGATGCCGCCCCCATTAGAAAAATTGAGTTATATTGTCGTGATCGTTGATGAGTTTGCGGACTTAATGATGGTTGCGGGGAAACAAATTGAAGAGTTAATTGCGCGCTTAGCACAAAAAGCTCGTGCAATTGGTATTCACTTGATTTTAGCCACACAACGCCCATCAGTAGATGTAATCACAGGTTTGATTAAGGCTAATATTCCAAGCCGTATCGCCTTTACTGTAGCAAGTAAAATTGACTCTAGAACGATTCTGGATCAGGGCGGTGCAGAGGCCTTATTGGGTCGTGGTGACATGTTATATTCAGGCCAAGGTTCTTCGGATCTCGTTCGTGTACATGGTGCCTTTATGAGTGATGATGAGGTAGCACGTGTGGCAGACGATTGGCGTGCACGTGGTAAACCGAATTATATTGATGGCATTTTAGATGGCGCGGATGATGAAGACTCAGGTGAAAAATCAACGACAAGTAGTGGTGATCTTGATGCATTATTTGATGACGTTGTTGAGTTTGTCTTAAGCACAGGCAATACATCGACTTCTTATGTTCAACGTAAATTTAGTGTTGGGTTTAACCGAGCGGCTCGAATTATGGATCAGCTTGAAGAACAAGGCATTTTAGGCCCAATGAAAAATGGAAAACGAGAAATTTTAGCTCGACGTTCCGAATATTAATTCTCTTAAGTTTCACTTTACAAAAAGGAAAGTAGAATGAAAAAAACATTATTAAAAATGACCGCACTTACTGCACTGTTGAGTGCGAGTAGTTTGGCTTTTGCCGATGCGGCAGATGAGCTGCAAAATCGCTTAAATCAAGTGACAGTATTGAGTGCTGATTTTGCTCAAACTGTGACCTCTGTTGGCGGTAAAAACGTCCAACAAGGAAGTGGAAAACTTCAAATTAAACGCCCAAATCTTTTCCGTATGGATACCAAATCACCACAAGAAACACAAATTATTGCAGATGGTAAAACCCTTTGGTATTACGATCCATTCGTGCAACAAGTTACCGCTCAATGGGTGAAAGATGCAGTCAATAATACCCCTTTCGTACTTTTAACCAGTAATGATAAAAGCCACTGGAATCAATATTCAGTGACACAGAATGCGGATACTTTTGTCTTAAAACCAAAGGCGAAAAATAGCAATATTAAACAATTTGATATTCGTGTCGATGCAAATGGTGTGTTAAAAAATTTCAGCACTACAGAAAAAGATGGTCAAACCAATCTTTATGTGTTGCGCAACATTACAAACCAAACCTTAGCTGATAGCTTATTCCAATTTAGCGTACCGAAAGGTGTTGAATTGGATGACCAACGTAAAGGTAAAAAATAATCCATAAGGTGTGAATGATAATCTTCACACCTTTTGCTTATTAAGGAAAGAATATGTCTAATCTTAATTTTGATTTTGCTGAAAATGACTTTCGCCCTTTAGCTTCCCGTATGCGACCAACTAATTTGGAGCAATATTATGGGCAGACGCATTTAATTGGGGAAGGAAAGCCGCTTCGTAAAGCAATTCAAGCTGGGCATGTTCATTCTATGATTCTGTGGGGACCGCCGGGTACAGGTAAAACAACACTGGCGGAAATTATTGCTCATCGTATCAATGCAGAAGTTGAACGAATTTCAGCGGTAACAAGCGGCGTGAAAGAAATTCGAGAATCAATTGAGCGAGCGAAACAAAATCGACTTGCAGATCGCCAAACGATTTTATTTGTGGACGAAGTGCATCGTTTTAACAAAAGTCAACAAGATGCGTTTTTACCCCATATTGAAGATGGGACGATTATTTTTATTGGTGCGACAACAGAAAACCCTTCCTTTGAATTAAATAATGCCTTACTTTCTCGTGCGAGAGTTTATCTCCTTAAGTCATTGACCGTTGGTGAAATCGAACAAGTTCTACAACAGGCGATTTCTGATCCTGAGCGAGGATTAGGTAAAGAGCGGTTAGTTTTAGAAGAGAATTTGCTACAGGTATTAGCCGAATATGTGAATGGTGATGCTCGCCTGGCTTTAAACTGCCTTGAATTGATGGTGGACATGGCTTCTGAAACAGAAAACGGCAAAAAATTAGACCACACTTTGTTGAAAGAAGTATTAGGTGAACGACAAGCTCGTTTTGATAAACAAGGTGATCGCTTCTATGATTTGATTTCTGCTTTACATAAATCCATTCGAGGCTCGGCAGCCGATGCGGCACTTTATTGGTATGCACGAATTATTACCGCAGGTGGCGATCCTCTTTATGTTGCAAGACGTTTATTAGCGATTGCCTCAGAAGATGTAGGCAATGCTGATCCTCGCGCAATGCAAGTGGCTCTCGCAGCTTGGGACTGTTTCACGAGAGTGGGGGCTTATGAAGGAGAGCGAGCCATTGCTCAAGCTATTATTTATTTAGCTGTAGCACCGAAGAGTAATGCGGTTTATAAAGCATTTAATGCTGCCAAACAGCATGCGAAAGCGTTTCCTGATTTTGATGTGCCACCTCATTTACGTAATGCGCCAACGGCTTTAATGAAAGAATTAGGCTATGGAGCTGAATATCGCTATGCACATGATGAGCCAAATGCTTATGCAGCAGGAGAAAATTACTTTCCACCGGAACTGAAAGATACCCAGTATTATTTCCCAACTAATCGAGGGATGGAAATTCAAATTAAAGAAAAACTTGAACGTTTACAAGAGCAAGATAAAAGCACATCAAAAAAACGCTATAAATAATTTCTTCGAAAATGGTAAATATAAAAAAGTGCGGTCAAATTTGACCGCACTTTTTGTTATCACTTGAAAGCGCATTATTTTGCTGCTTTTAACTCTTGGTAATACTGTTCATAATATTGAATCGCATCACCTACATCATCTTGCCAGTAGCTTTTTTGAAGGATTTCTGCTGGTGGATAGATAGATGGATCTTCAGTGATTTCTTTTGGAAGCACTTTTTTCGCTTCAAGGTTAGCTGTTGGGTAACCGATCGCTAAAGTCAATTTTTCCGCCGCTTTTGCACCTAGCAAGTAGTTAATTAACTTGTGAGCACCATCTGGGTTTTTAGAGGTTTTAGGAATCGCTAAAGTATCAACCCAAAGTACAGGACCTTCTTTTGGGAACACCATATTTAATGGCGCTTGTTCTTTTTTCGCGATACGTACAGAACCATTCCATAATTGACCTAATTCTACTTCACCAGAGATGAAAGAGTTTGCAGGGTTATCAGAATTGAAAGAAAGTACGTTTGGACGTAATTTCAATAACTCTTCATAAGCTTGCTTGATAATTGCTGGATCTTTGGTATTTGGATCTTGACCAATTTTTAATAATGCAATGTTGAATACTTCACGCGCATCATCCAATAATTGGATTTTGTTTGCATATTCAGGTTTCCAGAAATCGCCCCAAGAAGTGAAGTCAGAACCTTTATAGGTATTGGTATTAAATGCAATACCTGGCGCACCTAACAACTGAGGAAGTGAGTATTTATTGCCTTTGTCATAAGGTTTGTTGAGCCAATCAGGGTCTAATTCTTTGATAACAGGTAATTTACTGTGATCTAATTCTTGTAGCATACCTTCACGTGCCATTTTAGATACGAAGTAGTTAGATGGCGCAATAACATCATAACCACCTGCATCACCTTGAGTTTTCATTTTGGCATACATCGTCTCATTGGATTCAAGACTTGCTACGATAACTTTGATACCAGTTTCTTTTGTGAAGTCATCTAACAGACCATCTGGTACATATTCAGTCCAAGTATATAAGTACACAGTATCATTTGCTGGAGCCTGTGCTTTTGTTGCATCAGACTTGGCTTCTTTGTCGTTACAAGCAGTTAATGTAGCGGCAACTAAACCGGCAGTAAGCAAACCTGCAAATTTTTTCATTTTTCTTTGTTCTCCGTAAAAGAGGGGTAAAAAACCACCTGCATTTATGCAGGTATAAAAAAACGCCTTGATTGTGCGTCAAGGCGTATTTTATTTGATCTTAAAGATTTGTGAAACCTTTTTATATCAATGTTTAATGATTATTTTTGCGTGTAATTAATTGACTTAAAATGACTAATCCTAATGAAAGCACGATCATAATCGTTGCTAATGCGTTCACTTCTGGGGTTACCCCTGTTTTTACAAGAGAGAAGATACGCAATGGTAGAATTTCATAGCTTACACCACTTACGAAAGAGGATACAACAACATCATCTAATGAAATAGTAAAGCTTAATAACCAACCTGATACCACTGCAGGTAAGGCAAGTGGTAGGATAATTTTACGCAAAATAGTGACTTCGCTAGCACCTAAATCTTTTGCCGCTTCAAGCATTCTTGCATCAAAGCCATTTAAGCGAGAGAAAATCGTTACGGTAACATAAGGTAGACAGAATGTTACGTGCGCTAATAATAATGACCAGAAACCAAGCGAAATCCCTACAACCATGAATAAGGCAAGTAGAGAAACCGCCATTACGATATCTGGTGACATCATGACGATAAATAACATACCACTTACTGCTTGTTTACCACGGAAACGATAGCGATAAAGTGCAATCGCGGTTAAACCACCCACAATAGTTGCTAAGGTTGCAGCAAAGAAAGCAATCGTGACAGAGTGGAACGCAGCTTGGATTAGGGTATCGTTATTAAATAAACGCTCATACCAGTTCCAACTAAAACCTTTCCAACTTAAACCATAACGGTCTTCGTTGAAGGAGTTAGTTACCAAGATAATAATTGGGATATACAAATAAGCGTATACCACAAACATAAAAATATTACGTAGTAAACGACTCATTATTCTAACTCCACTTTCTTATTCAATAATTTATTTGCACGATAGTAAACGAAAATCAATAATGCCATTAAGATGGTTAAGCCGATACTGATTGCTGAACCAAATGGCCAGTTACGAGAAATTAAGAATTCACTCTTAATCACGTTACCCACTAATAATACTTTCGCACCACCAAGTAAGTCAGCTACGTAGAACATACCCATTGCAGGTAGTAATACTAATAAACAACCCGCTACGATACCTGGCATGGTTAATGGCAAAATCACACGGAAGAAACGTTGAACCGCATTCGCGCCTAAATCTCTTGCCGCTTCTAATAAACGTCCATCTAATTTTTCAATAGCAGAGTAGAGCGGTAGAATCATAAATGGTAAAAGGAGATACACTAAACCAATGATTACAGCTACTTCGGTATTTAAAATACGAATAGGCTCACTCAAAATGCCCATATCCATTAACATGGTATTCAGCACACCTTTCACACCAAGGAAGACTTTCATTCCATAGATACGAATAAGTGAGTTTGTCCAGAATGGCAATACCACGAGGAATAATAAAAATGGACGATATTTTGGATTAATTTTGCTGACCATAAAGGCAAACGGATAGCCAATGAGTAAGCAAATAATCGTTGCGATGCCAGACATATACAATGAGTTCCACACTACCTGTGCATAAAGCGGATTAAACAGGTTAGTGTAGTTATCTAAAGTAAATGGCAAAGCATAAAAGTCGCTACCATCTCGGGTTAAAAAACTTACGGTTAATACTAATAAGTTTGGAATTAGCACAAAGAAGATTAACCAACTGAAGATAATTGCAACAGTAATTTTCTGGAATTTATTATTGATTATCTTCATCGTTGAGTACAACCTCCCAACCTTCGTGCCATGTAATACCTACACGTTGACCAACGCTGTGATCCATATGTGGGTCATCTTCGTTAAAGAATTCGCTCACTAATACGCGTTTACCGTTGTGATCAAATTCCACTGTAGACTCAAGTGTCATCCCTTTATAGGTACGATCCACAATGCGACCAATAATTGCATTTGAGTGCTCATTTTCGTCAAGCTCTTCAATCACAATATCTTCTGGGCGTAATAACACTTGTAGTTTTTGACCTTTTTCAGCAGAGATACTGGTGTGAATATCACATACACGACCTTCTACGTTAGCAAGTAGTTCATCGTCAGATTTACGTTCAATCACAGTGGCATCAAATACATTAATTTCACCAATGAAGCGAGCAACGAATAAGTTGGCTGGATCTTCATAGATTTCACGTGGTGAACCATCTTGTGCAATTTTACCTTTACGTAATAAGACGATACGGTCAGACATGGTGATCGCTTCTTCTTGATCGTGAGTAACGAAAATAAAGGTAATGCCAAGTTGACGCTGTAATTGTTTAAGTTCGTTTTGCATTTGTTTACGTAACTTATAATCCAGCGCAGATAAAGATTCATCCAGTAGCAACACTTTTGGCTTATTCACAACAGCACGAGCAATCGCGATACGTTGTTGCTGACCACCAGAAAGTTGAGCTGGTTTACGGTCGGCCATTTCCTCTAATTGCACCATACGCAATGCATCCAGAACGCGAGGTTTAATTTCGCTTTCTGCCACTTTTTGCATACGCAAACCAAAAGCCACGTTATCAAAAATGGTCATATGCGGGAATAACGCATAACTTTGGAATACGGTGTTAATGTGGCGTTTTTCCGCCGGAACATTAGTAATGTCCTCACCGTCCAAAATAATATGACCTTCATCTAATTCTTCTAAACCCGCTAATAAACGCAAAACTGTAGTTTTACCACAGCCTGAAGGGCCAAGAATTGTGACGAATTCACCGTTATTAATGGTTAGATTGAAATCATTAATGATTGTGTTGGAACCATAGGATTTTTTGATAGAACGAAGCTCAATAATAGGCTTGTTTTGAACCAGATTTTCCACTAGCTTTGGTTTTCTCCCTAATTTCACCAATTTGATTGGTACTGAGTAGAAATAAACCTGCAAAAAATGATGCAGGGGCGACATAAAATTGAACAGATATGATATAGCGAATTGTTAATGATGAAAAGGATTTAATCGTGTTTTTAGGAAAAAATTTATCGAAAATTTGACCGCACTTTTTTCAGAAAATCTTATAACTCTCTACTTTCTTGTTATATATCAAGAACTGTAACGAATTTTGGGATTAGACTAGTGCCGATATAAAGGAGAATTTAAAAATGGAAGAACATAATAACAATGAATTATTACAGCGATTTTTAACTTATGTCGCGTTTGATACGCAATCTAAATCGTCTGCAAAACATTCACCCAGTTCGCCAGGACAAATGAAATTAGCTTTGCATTTGCAGCAAGAATTAATTGAACTTGGTTTACAAGATGTCAATGTGACTAAGCATGCCGTCGTCACGGCTTATTTACCCTCAAATCATCCTGATTTAACACAAACCATAGGTTTTATTTCTCATTTAGATACCTCACCACAATGCAGCGGTAAAAATGTTCAACCCGAAGTGATCGAAAACTATCGAGGGGGAGATATCGCATTAGGTTTAGGGGAAGAGTTTATTAGCCCTGTTTATTATCCATTTTTACATCAGCTTATTGGCAAAACTTTGATTGTGACAGATGGAACCACTTTACTTGGTGCGGATAATAAAGCTGGAATCGCAGAAATTATGACCGTACTTTCTATCTTACAACAGGAAAATATCCCACATTGCAATATTCGAGTGGCATTTACGCCTGACGAAGAAATTGGTTTAGGAATGCATTATTTCCCATTAGATGATTTCCCCTGTGATTGGGCATATACGATTGATGGTGGGGAAGTGGGCGAGCTCGAGTATGAGAATTTTAATGCGGCAACGGCAAAAATTACCTTTAAAGGCAGGGGAATTCATCCGGGTTATGCGAAAAATAAATTAGTGAATGCGCTTACGTTAGCTTGTGAGTTTCAACAAGGCTTTCCAAAAGATGATGTTCCCGAAAAAACATCAGGAAAAGAGGGGTTTTTCCATTTAGATGATTTTAAAGGGGATATTGAGAAAGTTGAGCTACATTATCTCATTCGAGATTTTGACCAAGCTAATTTTGAGCAACGTAAAGCGTTTATTTATCAACTTGTAGAAAAATTTAATAGAGAGAAAAGCCTAAAAGACCCTGTGGAATGTGTGATTGAAGACAGTTATAAAAATATGTATGACACAGTCAAAAATGTTCCACAGGCGATTAAGCTCGCGGATGCAGCAATGAAAGCTTGTGGTATTACACCAAATCACAAACCAATACGAGGTGGAACCGATGGGGCATTTTTAGCGGAAAAAGGATTAGCTTGTCCAAATATCTTTACTGGTGGCTATAATTTCCATAGCAAACATGAATTAGTGACCCTTGAAGGGATGGAAAAAGCCGTCGAAGTGGTTATAAAAATAGCAAACTGTAAAGATTTGTAAATTAGTGTAAAGAAAAAGCTTGCATTTGTCAGAATATGTCAATATAATCGTTAGCGTTTTATCGAGATTCCTTTGATAAAGCTAAACTTTAGAGATTTTATTCATAAATTCCTTTTTGGTGCTCCTAAGAAATTAGGAGCTTTTTTTTACCCCAAATTTAGATCTTTACTTCAAAAACGGATTGCTTCGTTTTTCTTGTCCAATGGTTGTGTAAGGACCATGTCCCGCAATGACAAGCATATCATCATTTAATGTAAATAATTTATTTTTGATTGATGAGATCAATGTGTCGAAATCCCCACGAGGGAAGTCCGTACGACCAATACTGTTTTGGAAAAGGACATCGCCAGTAAAAGCAATATTTTTTTCATGTTCAATAAAACCAATGTGGCCAGGTGTATGACCAGGAAGATGAAGAATTTCAAAGGTAAAGGCTCCAATTTGAATTTTTTCGCCTTCTTGATTAAACCAGCGATCAGGTGTAAATGCAGAAATATAAGGTAAACCAAACTGCTGAGCTTGTTGTGGTAGACTTTCAAACAGAAAGCGATCTTCTTCCTGTGAGCCCCAGATTTCAATATTAAAATGATCGCGAATCGCTTCAGCAGCACCAACATGATCAAGATGACCATGCGTCAATAAGACTGCTTTTAGGTTTAATTTTAATTCCTCAATACGTTGAATAAGTTTTTCCGCATTGCCACCAGGATCGATAATCGCCGCATTTTTTTCATCATCCCAAATAAGAGAGCAATTTTGCTGAAAGGCTGTAACTGGAATAATTTCAATATTCATCTTTTTTCCTTATTGTTGATAACAAAAAACCGCACTAAAGTGCGGTCTAAAATTAAACTGTTTTTTATGCACCACGCCATGTTCTTACAGGGCCAGTATCCACGTGAATAAAATTACTATACGGATAATATCCTACACCACCGCTATCTAGATTTTCAGCCGCTTGGCGTAATCTTGCTAAAGGTACACCAGGGATTTTAAAATCAATCGCTTGGCCTTTAATATGATAGCTGTTGCTTGCTACGTCTCGACTTTGTCTACGACGCATGGCATTTGTCGCTGCACTACGATAGCCACAAATCACATCAATTTGTGCAGTACGTAAACCTAAATCACTTTGTAAATGATAAAACTTCATAAAGAGATTCGGATCCATTCGGCGTACTTGGTCAGTACGGCGATCTCTCATGAAGTAATCAAGTTTACCAAGTAATGAACGATTAAATCCAGTCGTTGCAGAGAACTCACCGCTTAATCGTTCATTGGTATTGACATTATAGAAGCTAAGAATGCGAGGTTTAGGGGTAGAGACCATTGCTAACACCGTACTCGGCATCATGCTTGCGCCTAAAACGATGCCGCCTAATGAAAGCCATTTACGACGATTTTTGTCAATGTTACCCATTTTTTTAGTCTCTTTTATTACCCATCTCTCACCCTAGACAATTTTTTCTTTAAAAAGTTCTAGT
Organism: Parahaemophilus parainfluenzae; assembly: GCA_963537955.1. Taxonomy (GTDB): domain Bacteria; phylum Pseudomonadota; class Gammaproteobacteria; order Enterobacterales; family Pasteurellaceae; genus Haemophilus_D; species Haemophilus_D parainfluenzae_AJ. The sequence continues at coordinate 10,827 of CAUTFW010000033.1, forward strand.
GTGAACATTGTTTAAAGATATTTTTTTACAACAGTCCAGTCAATACCATTAAACGTCGCGGCATCGTCGTATTTATAAATATCCGGTAAAACTTGTGTTTGGCCGTTTTCAACCCATGCAGTCACATAATATAAGAATACAGGATCATTTGTACGAATACTCGCAGACGTTGTTTTTTTACTTTCTAAAACGTTACGTTTTTTATCTTCTGACCAGCCAGCTTCTTGTAACAGAATAGAAGCAAGTTGATCGGATTTTTCTACACGCACACAACCTGAGCTTAATGCACGGTCTTTTTTGCTGAATAAGCTATGATTTGGTGTATCGTGAAGATAAATCGCATCAGAGCTTGGCATATTAAATTTATAGTTACCTAATGCACTGTCGCCAGCTGCTTGACGGATACGGTACGGGAATTTATCACCGATGCTACTCCAATTAATTGAGTAAGGATCGATAGTGTTACCTTTGCTATCCAAAATAGAGTAGTTGTGTGCTGCCGCATAGCCAGGGTCACGTTTTAATTTCGGTAAAATATCTTCGTTAATTAAGCGTGTTGGGGCATTCCAAGGTGGATTAACAACCACATTGCTCAAACGGCTGTACATTACCGGTGTACGACGTTCATTTTTCCCTACGATAACGCGTGATTCTAAAATTGCTTTACCATCACGATAATATTTCAATTGATAGCTTGGAATATTAACAAAGATTCCATTTTCAAAATCAGGAATGACGCGTAAACGTTGTGCATTAAGGGCAAGTTTTTTACCCATTGCAGAAATACCTGAAGCTGAAATCATCGATGGAAGTGCTTGTACGGTTTCACGATATAAACGATTATGGTTAGATAATCCGTTTATAAAACCAGAAACAGCATTGTTTTTAACCGCACTTTGCCATTGGTCGATAACTTCTTGATTTGGTAATTCTGGTTTATAAGCATTCGTTGCGTATAACCAACGTTGTGCTTGTTGATTTACGTTCTTGCTGTAATACAAGTAATCAAGGAAAGCGTCACTTAACAACACATCATAGGTGAGTCCACCCGTTTTTTCAGCGTTATGTAAATTGACTAACGATTGAGCTGAACGTTTAGAAATACCAGATGCCACCATGGCTGCATATTCACGTAGGAATTGTTTCTCAGCCGCCTTGTCTTTCCACATTAGGTCATATTTATTATCGGCATATAATTTAGCCAAAATTGGTTTGAACTGTAGATTTTGTTCACCAATTTCATGCGTTAATGACATCTCTAGCATCGCTTGCTTTTCAGCGGCAAGACGAGCTTGATCTTCTTTGATTTCAGCTTCAAGTTTTGCTCGCTCTTCAGGACTTAATTTAGACATATCAACGCCTTTATTTTCGGCTTGTTGAGGCTGTCCAACTGTTTTAGCCCATTCAGCTAATGCACAACCTGACGTCATCATTGATAATGATAAGACTAATGCGCTTAATTTCATTGTTCCTTTTAACATTGCTGTACCTTTAAAAATATTCATAAAAAATAACCGCACTTCAGTTTTTTTCATCTGCCAAAGTGCGGTCAAAATAATCGTTATTTTGTTGCTTTTGCCGCTTCTTGTTTTATTTCAGCATCCACTTTTTGTTGACTCGCATTAAGTTTAACTAAATCAGCTGCCATTTTTTCCGCTTCTTTTAAGAAGAAATCAGGTGCTTCATAGTCTTTTGGCAAATCATCAATATCTTTTAATGCTTTTTTACCTTCACGTTTAAAACGATCATTGAGATCTTTTAAACGTCTCGCATCATCTTTATCATTTTCCGCTTTGCGCTCTTGGAAATTCAATGATAAGAATTTGCGCTCACGACGTTCATCACGGATTTTAAGATCTTCATTTAAAGCAATAAATTCAGGATCTTTTGCAATACGCTCTAGATGTTTTTCATTTAATGCTTCAACATCTTTACGTGCTTTATTGGTTTCAGAATAAGTCGCTGGTGGAATTTTATCCCAAGGTAATGCGTTATCTTCTTTTTCTTCACCAATTTCTTTGGCATCAATAATTTCAGGGAAATTAATATCTGCAGCAACACCTTTTAATTGGGTTGAACCACCATTAATTCGATAGAATTTTTGGATAGTATATTGCAATACACCAAGTGGTGTTTGGTCTAAATCATAAACAAAGTTTAATGAACGACTTTGTTGCACGGTACCTTTACCAAAGGTATTTTGCCCAATAATGATACCACGATTGTAATCTTGCATTGCCGCAGCAAAAATTTCAGAGGCTGATGCACTGAAACGATTAATCATTACCAACAATGGTCCTTTATATTGCTGAGCATTGTCATCATCTTCGTGTACACGAATACGTTGATACGCATCTCGTACTTGTACCACAGGACCATCAGTGATGAATAAACCGCTTAATGCCACGGCTTCTGTTAATGCACCGCCGCCATTCTCACGAAGATCCACAATTAAAGCGCCAATTTTTTTCTTCTCAGCATCAACTAATAATTTTTTCACATCATCAGTTAAGCCAATATAGAAACTTGGAATTTTAATGACACCAACAGTTTCACCCTCTACCTTAGAAACTGTAAGTTTTGCTGCTTGGTCTTCAATACGGACTTTATCGCGAACTAAAGTGACAATACGGCTTTTCCCACCTTTTGCTGGTTCAATTTCAAGACGAACTTTTGTTCCTTTTTTACCTTTAATTTTGTCAACGATATCTTCTAAACGCCAACCGATAATATCTTCGATTTCGCCTTTTTCTTGGCCCACACCAATGATTTTATCGCCCGATTGTAATTTCTTACTGCGTTCAGCCGGTGCACCTGGTACTAAAGACTTAATACTGGTTTCATCATCTTCAGATTGTAATGTTGCACCAATCCCTTCTAAAGAAAGGTTCATGCTTTCATTAAAGCTTTTTGCAGTACGTGGCGCAAGGTAGCTTGTATGCGGGTCAATTTCTCGAGCAAAGGCATTAATATAAATCTGAACAATATCATCTGCTTTAGTTTGAGTTAATCGACGAATCGCTAAATTGTAACGTTTAGTGAGTTTTTCTTTAATTTCAGGCCATTTTTTATCTTTTAATTTCAGGCTGATTACATCATTTTTGACGCGTTCTTCCCAAAGCTTATTCGCTTCTTCTTCCGTTGCTGGGAAAGCGGCTTTTTCACGATCGATCTCAATTTGATCATTACCTTTTAAATCTGGTTCTTTATCTAATAGAGATAGAGCATAAGCATAACTCTCATAGCGACGTTTCATCATCAAATCGTAAATAGCAAATGCCGCTGAAAGATCGCCCTCATTAAGTTGGTCATCTAATTTTGAGCCATATTTAGCACGTAAATCATCAATATCTGATTTTAAAAAGGTGTTATGGCTGTAATCTAAACTTTTAATATAACGATCAAAAATCTTTTCGGAAAAGGCGTCATCAAGCTGGAATTTACGATAATGTGATTGGGTTAAACGTGTCGTTGCACGCTTCGTTGCTAACTGATTGGCATCAGTCGCTGAAGGAATCGTAATATCACTTTGCTTTAATTTCGGCTGCACAGCAAATGTATCAGATGAATGAAGAAATAACGCACCTAAAATTGCTGTCGCAATAAGACTTTTGGTTGTATGTAATTTCATTTAACCTTTCCCGATAAGAAATAAATTATTAGGCAAATAAACGATCTGCGGTGACAGTCATCACTAAACCATTTTCAAGTTCTACGCGTGCGCCATCTTTTTCCACATTTAATACGGTCGCATTTTTCGCTTGTTCAGCCACTTTCACTTTCACTTTGCTACCTGCAGAAAGTGTTGCGAAATCAACCGCACTTAGTTTTACTTGCGGTGCTTTTGGTTTGCGAGGGGCTTGATTCGAATTTGGTTTACGAGCAGGTCGTTTTTGTTGTGCTTTTTTCGCTGCTAATTCTGCTTTGCGTTTTTCTGCAAATTTAGCTTTTGCTTCTGCTAATTGTTGCGCCGCATGAGAAACGTGTTCTGCGTCTAATACACCAGCAGGGTTGCCATATAAATCCACACGCTCAGCACCTTCACGACAACCGTGTAAATAGCGCCAGTTAGACGTGTATTGACGTAAAGCCTGACGTAATTGCGTTTTGCTGACACGTTCATCATCTTTTAATGCTTCAGCAAGATCTTGGAAAAGACCAATTTTTAATGGTTTTGCTTCACCTTCTGCAATAAAGCAAAGCGGGAATTTTTCCACAAGATATGCAATAATCGCTTTTGTATCAGTTAATTTTTGAACGCCTTCAGCATTATTTTCAGCTTGGGCTTCAACTTGAGAATCTGTCATTTCTGCGTTTTCCTAGGATAAAAATAAAAACTTGCACAGTTTACCGCACTTTTATAAGGATTGACAATGGTTGG
>CAUTFW010000034.1:0-15205 GCA_963537955.1 Parahaemophilus parainfluenzae
ACGTTAACCATCGGCAAGCTGTGACGTTTACCCACTTCGTAGTCGTTAAAGTCGTGCGCAGGGGTGATTTTCACTACACCGGTACCGAATTCACGATCAACATATTCATCGGCAATAATTGGAATTTCACGGTTTGCCAATGGTAGAACGACAGTTTTACCAATTAAAGATTGGTAACGCTCATCTTCAGGATGCACCGCAACCGCCGTATCGCCCAACATGGTTTCTGGACGCGTGGTTGCGACGACTAAATAATCTTTACCATCTGCCGTTTTTGCACCGTTTGCTAACGGATAACGGAAATGCCAAAGGGAACCTTTGCTCTCTTTGTTTTCTACTTCTAAATCAGAAATCGCGGTGTGAAGTTTTGGATCCCAGTTTACTAAGCGTTTGCCACGGTAAATCAAACCTTCTTCATGCAAGCGAACAAACACTTCTTTCACCGCATTTGATAAACCATCGTCCATGGTGAAACGCTCGCGTTCCCAGTCGATGGAGTTACCTAAACGGCGCATTTGTTGGCTGATTGTGCCGCCTGAATAGGCTTTCCAATCCCAGATTTTGTTGATGAACGCTTCACGACCATAATCATGGCGAGTTTTGCCTTCTTCTGCCGCAATTTTACGTTCCACCACCATTTGGGTGGCGATACCCGCATGGTCTGTCCCTGCTTGCCATAAGGTGTTATGTCCTTCCATACGGTTAAAACGGATTAAGGTATCCATTAAGGTTTGTTGGAAAGCATGCCCCATGTGTAGGGAACCTGTTACATTCGGTGGCGGAATTGCAATGCAATAGCTCGGTGCATTTTCATTTTCAGACGGTTTAAAATAACCGCTCTCTTCCCAATGTTGATAAAGGGCTTGTTCTACCGCAGACGGATTAAAACGATCTGCCATTTCGAATTTTTGTGTCATTTATTTTTCTCTTACTTAGTAGGGTGAGTATAAACACACCGTTATATTAAATACTTGGCACGTTGACATACGCACCCAACCAATCATTAACTTTCTTTTCAAGTATGGTTAATATTTTAGCGTTATTCAATGAGTTTAAAATTAATTACCCAAAACTCACTTTCACTTGGATAAATTGCCTTAATCACTTTTCGCAATTCAACCAAACTCATATTTTCCTGAGCTGCATGCTGTTCCGTTAATTCATCAAGAGTAATCGGCGACACACCTAACACTTCAATCGTGCAGAAACATTGATTATCCTCAAATCGACCTACACGCAAAATATCACCTGCTTTAAAATGGCTTTCAGATTTATCCCGAATGGTGATGGTTTTACGCCCAGCAAGAATATCGGCTTCGAAGCGTTGATAAAAGGTAATATCGTTCATAAAGTGCGGTCACAAAAAATCTTTTTTTTATCTTGAGGGCGAATTGATCTCGCCCTCATATTGATAAGGATGAAATTATTCCTCAATCCCTCTTAATTCATCTTTAATACGTTGAATTTCTAAGAATAAACGGCGTTCTTCTTGACGGCAGAAACTATCACCGCTTAAGTTTTTCGCATTGGCAGAACAACGAACTTCTTCGTATTGTTTTTCTAACACATTTAATACAGCTCTTTGCTGTTTACGTTCCGCACTTTCTTTTGGTGCTTTTTCAGTCACTACCACACGTGGTTTCTGAGAGGTTGTTGCTTGTTGAGCGACAACAGTCTCTTTTTTCTCAGATACTTTTTCTACCACATTATCCGCATTCGTCTCTTTTTTAACTTCAGATTTCACTGTGTCAGGTTTTACATCTGCTTTGTTAGCATCAGCTTTAACTTCTGTGCTTTCTGTTTTTTCAGCCACTTTTTCAGCTGATTTAGTTTCAGCCACTAATTCTTTTGATTTTTCAACTGTTTTTTCTGTTGGTGCAGGTACTCTTACTGCTTTCTCAACTTGGGTTGAGGTGTTTTCTTTATTGTCACAAGCAGATAATAAGGTGCTTGCGCCAAGAATAAGGCTTAAAGCCACTTTAGCGTTTAAATTCATGTTAATTTCCTAGGTTTTAAAGTTAAAAATATTAAGTGTTTTCAGTAGAAAGCGTCCAACCTTGCGAGCGAAGGATTTTATAGCGTTCACGCGCTTGAGCTTTTTGCGTTTCTTCTACCGGTACAAAATCAATTACTTGTGTAAAGCTGTGGCTAAAATCCGGCACTTCCATTTGTAAATTGATCAGCAAATCTCGGCGTTGGGCATTGCGTTTGCCTTTCCAACTAATCTCAATTGGCGGTGCATATTGTGTTGCTTCGCCTGAAAGATTATGAGGAACAAACTCATTTGGATCCCGTTGCCATAATGCTTCATCAATTAAAAATGCTTGCTCTTCTGTTTCGCAAGCGATTAACACTCGCTTACCTAAACGCCACGCTTGAGCGGCAAGATCACAGGCAAGTTGCTCAACTGTTATCTTCTTTTCTGGATTTAAGAGATAAAATTGTGCGTTTTTTGCCATGATTGCGACTTCTCCATTTATCGTTTTGTAAACTGGCGGATTTTATCAAAAAAGCACTAAAAAATAAATCATCAACAAAGTGATTAACACAAATAGAAAAAACACGAAAATTTTTTACCGCACTTTTATGATCTATATCACAAAAGTGACTTTTTACCTTCATGTTACATTCCATTCATAACTCGTAGGTGTTAGAATTTTGAGGATTTGTTTTTATTTTTGATGATAGGAGTATCACATGGCATTTCGTATTGAAAAAGACACTATGGGCGAAGTTCAAGTTCCTGCAGATAAATACTGGGCAGCACAAACCGAACGTTCCCGTAACAACTTCAAAATTGGTCCGGCAGCCTCTATGCCGCACGAAATTATTGAAGCTTTCGGTTATTTGAAAAAAGCCGCTGCTTTCGCAAACTGCGATTTAGGTGTATTACCTGCAGAGAAACGTGATTTAATCGCAACCGCCTGTGATGAAATCCTTGCAGGAAAATTAGACGACCAATTTCCATTAGTCATTTGGCAAACCGGTTCTGGTACACAATCAAACATGAACGTGAACGAAGTCGTGGCTAACCGTGCTCACGTTTTACATGGTGGTAAATTAGGTGAAAAATCATTCATCCATCCAAATGATGATGTGAACAAATCCCAATCTTCAAATGATACTTTCCCAACTGCAATGCACATTGCGGCATACAAAAAAGTGGTTGAACACACTATTCCTTGTGTAGAACGTTTACAAAAAACCTTCGCTAAAAAATCTGCAGAATTTAAAGATGTGGTAAAAATTGGCCGTACTCACTTAATGGATGCAACCCCATTAACATTAGGCCAAGAATTCTCTGCATACGCCGCACAATTAGATTTTGGTTTACGTGCACTCAGAAATACCCTTCCACACTTAAGTCAATTAGCACTTGGTGGTACTGCTGTGGGTACTGGTTTAAACACACCAAAAGGCTATGATGTGAAAGTGGCAGATTACATTGCAAAATTCACTGGCTTACCATTCGTGACTGCAGAAAACAAATTTGAAGCGTTAGCCGCACACGATGCGATTGTGGAAACTCACGGTGCAATTAAACAATTAGCGATGAGCTTATTCAAAATTGCAAACGACATTCGTTTATTAGCATCAGGTCCTCGTTCTGGTATCGGTGAAATCTTAATTCCTGAAAATGAACCAGGCTCTTCAATCATGCCGGGTAAAGTGAACCCAACTCAATGTGAAGCATTAACCATGGTATGTGCACAAGTATTCGGTAACGATACCACTATCTCTTTCGTTGGCTCACAAGGTCACTTCCAATTAAACGTGTTTAACCCTGTCATGGTGGCGAATTTCTTACAATCGGCACAATTATTGGGTGATGCTTGCGTATCATTTGATGAACACTGTGCAACCGGTATTCAACCAAACTACCCTCGCATTAAACAACAATTGGAAAATTCATTGATGTTAGTAACCGCACTTAATACCCATATCGGTTACGAAAATGCAGCGAAAATTGCGAAAACCGCACACAAAAATGGTACAACCTTGCGTGAAGAAGCAATTAACTTAGGCTTAGTTTCAGCCGAAGATTTCGATAAATGGGTTCGTCCAGAAGATATGGTGGGTAGCTTAAAATAAACTCCCCCAATAATTTGATGTCAAAGGCAGGTATTCCTGCCTTTTTATTTGTGTTTTTTTAGAGGGCTTTTTTGTTATAATCACGGCAATATTTTTGATATGAAAAAAACTATGAAACTGAAATTTATTATTGCTGCCATTTCAGCCTTATTTTCCACCGCACTTTTTGCCCAATGGCAACCAGTTGGCAATGCTGAATACACATGGGGGCCATTCCATGTTTATACTGTCGGCTTATATTCTGAAACGGGTTCCTATGAAAAAAATGAACGTCCGTTAATGTTTTCGATTAAATATGAAAAACCAGTAGAAGGAAAAAACTTCGCCATTGCTTTAACCAAAGAAATGGAATCACAAAATTTAAGTAAAGATGACACCACGGCATGGCTCAAAAAAATGCAGGAAATCTTTCCTGATTTTTCACCAAGCGACATCTTAAATTTTGTTGCCTTAGCAGATAAAGGCTATTTTGTGTTAAATGACACGGTGTTAGATCACGAATTCGATCAAAAGTTTACACAAGCGTTTATTGATGTGTGGCTTTCAGATAAAAGTAGTTTTATCAAATTACAACCGCAATTATTAGGTAAAGAAAAACCGACTCACGATAGCAAAGAATTTCAACATCAACCTGCAAGCGAGCCTTTTGATGAAGAAAATACGATGCCGGAATTACCACCAAATTACGATTTTAAACAAGACGCAAAAGGGTAAAAACAAGGGCGAACATAATATGGTTCGCCCTTTTCTTTTATTGTTTCACTTGCTGTTCTAAAAACAAGATCATCTGCAATGCAATATCAATGCCACTGGTCTTCTCAATCATTTCTAAACCAGGGCTAGCATTCACTTCAAGCACCAACAAACCTTCTTTTGAACGAATCAAATCAACACCAGCTACTACAAGCCCTAAGGCTTTAGTTGCACGAATAGCGATGGCTTTTTCGTCTTCATTGAGCTTAACTTTTTCTGCAGTGCCACCACGGTGAAAATTCGCACGAAACTCGCCGTCTTGTCCAATACGCTGCATTGTGGCGACGACTTTATCACCGATCACAAAACAGCGAATATCTGTCCCTTTTGCCTCTTCTACAAAATCTTGCAATAAAACAGGCACATTAGCATCTTTTAACGTTTCTAAAATACTAACCGCACTTTGTGGACACTCAGCCAAGATCACGCCAATCCCTTGTGAGCCTTTTAAGGTTTTAATAATCATTGGGGCGGTTGTTTGCTTAATGGCTTGTTTCGGCGCAACTTCACAACCTGATAAAACTGAATTTGGTACTGCAATGCCCTGCTCCAATAACATCTGCAAACTACGCCATTTATCGCGAGCAGCTAAAAACGCTTGTTCTTTATTGAGGCAATAGATACCTTTTCCTTGGAAATGACGCAATACCGCACAGCCCATTTGCGTACTTGCCGTCCCAAAGCGGGGTAACACCGCATCGTAATCAGGCAATAAATAAGGCTCACTTTCTGCATTTTGTTGATAATACAAAGAAAAGTGCGGTTGATTTTTGTCGAGTTTTAAAATGCAACGATTAGGATCCAAAATATCCATTTGATGCCCGCAACTTTCTGCAGCTTCTTTTAAACGCTGGCAACTATAAAGGCGAGGCTCGCGGCAAAGCATCAATAATTTCATTCAGTTATACCCTTAGGAAAAGAAGAGTTGATATATTACACCAATCACAATAATCCTGAAAAATGATTTCTGCTTTTGTGGAAATAGAGTAAAATCATTAGGAGTTTGTTTAAATAAAAGGAAAATTTTATGTTCGTAGTTATTTTTGGTCGTCCTGGCTGCCCTTATTGTGTACGTGCAAAAAACCTTGCTGAAAAATTAAAAGGTGAAGTAGCGGATTTCGATTATCGCTATGTAGATATTATCGCTGAAGGCATTTCTAAAGCAGATTTATCAAAATCTGTCGGTAAAGAAGTGGAAACTGTGCCACAAATCTTTATCGATGAAAAACCAATCGGCGGTTGCACTGATTTCGAAGCATTAATGAAAGAACAATTTAACGTTGTTGCTTAATTTTTGCTAAAAACATAAAAGTGCGGTTAATTTCAACCGCACTTTTTTTATTTAATCTTAGTTAATTTGTAACGAGATCGACCAATCCCACTCCGTCTCATTCAAACGATATTGTTCTTTTAATGCGGGTCCACAAGAATTGGAGCCTATCCCACTCATTTTATAATCCACACACAAGATTGTACTGCCACTTTTCTCCAAATCATATTCGTGCTTTTTACTGCACAATTCTTCTTGAGAATAAGGGGAAACATTCATACTAAAAGGCGTATGACTTTGCACGCTAAAGCAATCAGACGAATTTGCCACCTTCACTTCAGTACAACCATAGTGACTGCCATTTTCTTGTGGTTTTAAGTAAGGCACATGATTACTTTCTGGCGTTGTCTTATAACGACCAAAAGCCGTGGCGTGATGTTTATCCAGATAACTTTCCGTTGGACCATAGCCCACATACTCTACTTGGTTAAATCCTTGGTTAAGGAAAAAACGCAAGCCAAAACGTGGTAAGAATGGCAAGTGCGGTTGTTTTTCAGCATGAATATTAATGCGAAGTAATCTATTTTGCTCAATACGATACACCACATTCAATGTCAGAATTCGCGCTTTTGATACGGCAACCAATCCTAATTTAAAGGTAATTTCAACCGCACTTTCCTGCTCGATTAAACGGTAATCATAAACACGACTCGTCGCACGATTGTAACCAGCGGCAAGCCAATGTGCTTTCATTAAACTATCGTTATCCAAAGGTGCTCGCCAAATATTAAAGTCTGTTGGTTGATTCAGCCAAGACTCGCCCGCTTTGCGAATTTGACGAATAGTGCCTTTATATTGATCAAACTGATATTCAATATCTGCCACTTTAACTGAAATTAAATTAGTATGTTTTGAAACAGAAATCGGTTGGAGATTTGATTTAGGCTCATTAGCGAATAAATGTGGTTGCTCCGACAAAATAATCTGATCAAATCCCAAACTATGCCCTTGAGGAATTAAACCATTTTCTATTTTTTGATAATAGGTCAATATCAACGTTTGTAATGACCCATTACTTGCTGGCAATGTTAAAGGCAAAAGTGCGGTTGATTTTGGCGCAATGTTTAAATCATCTATTTGGCCTTCTTGTACAACCGAAAAGTCCTCGGTGATTTGATAATGAATCGAAATAACCTCTGCCGCATCCGTAAAATCCAAATAATTTTTGAGTTCAATATGGCCATTTTTTAATGTAGCTCGAAGTGGACGATACACATTTTTGTATTCCAACAAATTGCTTTGAATTTGACGGTCTGCCGTCACTAGTCCATCGGCACAAAAATTACCGTCATTCGGCGTGTCATTAAAATCCCCGCCATAGCCCATCTTGCTTGAGTTTGGCAAATAAGGGGAATGATTGCACCACTCCCACACAAAGCCACCACTAGCGCCAACATGTCGTTCCATCGCTTGGAAATAATCTTCTGTGTCCCCGCAAGAATTTCCCATCGCATGCAAATATTCACAGAAAAGATACGGCTTTTGATTTTGGGCATCGGCAAAATAAGCATCCAATTCTTCCGTACTGGTGTACATTTCGCTATGAAAATCTAAATTGGATGTGTCATTTTGATGCGCTGAATGTTGAAAGATCGCATTTTCATAATGCACTAAGCGACTTGGATCGCGCTGTTTCACCCAAGCGGCTGCTTGCTCAAAATTCTCACCGTAACCACTTTCATTCCCTAATGACCAAATCACAACAGAAGGCCGATTCTTATCTCGCTCAACATTGGCATAAGTGCGGTCTAAAATGGCTTGATTAAATTCAGGGCTTCGAGCCATATAGCAATAATTGTCTATTGTTTTTTGACGAATTGCGTCATGATCAATCTCTGTTTTTACCCCTAACAAAATGCTTGTTTCTGGCGACTCTACATAAACTGCATTCGTGCCGTGTGATTCAATATCGCTTTCCGCAATAACATAAAAACCATATTCATCACACAATTCAGTAAACCAAGGGGCATTAGGATAATGGGCTGTACGAATAGCATTAAAATTATGCTGTTTCATTAAGCGTAAATCTTGCAACGCTTGTTCTCGACTAATGGCATAACCCGTTTTCGGATCGCTATCATGACGATTAACGCCTTTAAACTTTATCGCTTGCCCGTTAAATAACATGACACCATTCTTCACTTTCACTTCGATATGACGCAAGCCAACCTTTTGGCAAATCACTTCTGATCCATATTGCAAAATCAACGTGTATAAGCGAGGGTTCTCTGCATGCCATAATTGTGCATTTTCAATTTCAGCATGAAATGCATGCCCTTTTTGTTCAATTATCAATTTGCCTTGAGGATCAAATAATTGCCAAGAAATGGGTTGTTCACGTTCTGCAAACTGACAGGCTACATACAATTGAGCCTTGGTAAGGTCTTGATTAAATTGTGTTTGAATGAAGAAATCTTGTAAGTAATTTCTTTCTCTCTCTAACAGATAAACATCTCGAAAAATGCCGGACATTCGGAATTTGTCTTGGTCTTCCAAGTAACTGCCATCGCACCATTTCAACACAAGAACATGTAAGTGATTTTTCCCTTGTTGCAAAAAGTCAGTGATATCAAATTCGCTTGTGCAATGACTAATTTGGCTGTAGCCCACAAATTGTTGATTCACATAGACAAATAAGCAGCTGTCTACCCCTTCAAAATTTAAGAGATACCGTTTTTCTAGATTGATTTCAACATTAAAAACGCGGTGATACAAACCACAAGGATTTTCAATGGGCACATAAGGCGGATCAAAAGGGAAAGGATAATTTACATTAGTATATTGATGATTATCGTAACCATGATTTTGCCAATTGGAAGGGACGGGGATTTTATCTGTAAATGAAAAATGAAGGAAATCTTGAGGCAAGTGAGTATAGCTTTCAAAATAAGCAAAATCCCATTCACCATTTAGTAAGGTAAAGTAATGGGAAAATTCTCGTGTCTTTTTGACCGCACTTTCTGCTGAAGAAAAAGGAATAAAATAAGCATGATGTGGTGTGGTATTCACGTGTAAGGTTTGCGGATCTTCAAAATAGCGAGGCAACAACATAAAAACTCCCAATGCAATTTAGACATATAAAAAAGGGCGCCAGAATGACGCCTACTATACCTAAAATCGTCGACTAATCTAGCGATAAGTTCACAAATCGTGATACTTATCACATTAATTTTTATGGCAATTTTGCCAAGAAGGCATAACCGCCTTTATCACTCATTATCTCAAGGTTAGAATCCGCTGTAATGAATGCTGACTCACCTTGTTTCAAGGTAAGTGCGGTTGATTTTTCTTGTATTTTTAGCTCGCCTTGCATCACTAACAAGATGCCTGCACTTTGAAGATTCACTTTAGTATGATTTTCGGACTCGACACAAATTTGAGCTAAAGCAAAATCGTTTACTGGCGTTTTATAAGTAAATTCTGACTGATTTTGAGGCGCGGCTGAGATAATTTTGGGTTTTACTTCGCGACAATCCACAATTTTTAATAATTCGACAATATCGACATATTTTGGTGTTAAGCCACCTCGAATCACATTATCGGAACATGCCATTAACTCCACGTTTTGTCCGCGAAGGTAAGCATGAGGAATACCCGCATCTTGGAAAATGCCCTCTCCTTCTTTTAAATGCACGATATTAAAGAGATAAAAACACACCAAGCCAGCATCTAATTTTTCAGGCGAAATTGCCATGACTTCCATGGTATAAAGCACCCAATAATCAGGATTATCAAGTGCCAACTCGCCATTTTTATAAGGCTGTTGATTGGCTTCAATAATGGGTAATAGCCAATTTGCGAGCATTGATTGATCTGCCAACATCACATCCGCATAAAATTCAGCAAGATTTTGTGTACCGAGTTTTTCAGCCAAAGGTTGCAAAGAGGGGCGTGCATTTAATGTGGCAAGGATTTGAGATTTTGTTTTAAAACCATGTAAAAGCCAGAAATCAGATAAGGCAATCATCATTTCTGGTTTATGATTTCTATCTTTATAAGTCCGTGTGCTGTCTGTTAATGCCACGCCTTTTGCATTTTCAGCCTCAAAGCCCTTTTCAGCTTGGGCCTTAGTCGGGTGCAATTGAATCGATAACGGTTTTTCAACATCTAAAATCTTTAACAAATAAGGGAGTTCATCACCAAATTGCTGACGGCTTGCCTGTCCAAGTGCGGTCGGATTTTGCAATAAAAATTCAATAAGGGATTGCTTACCTGTTACATCCTCAATTTCAGAAGGTGCTGATGGATGAGCACCTAACCACCACTCAGCACAAGGTTGATCTTTCGCTGAATGTAATCCAATCAATGATGCAATATAGTTTTTTCCGCCCCATGCATAATGCTGTACTTGGCCAGTTAATCGATAAATCATCTTTACCTGCTTAAAAAAGAATAAGGATAAAAAAATCCGCTTATTTAAAGCGGATCTTTTAGTCTATAAATCTTATTTTGTTAAACTTAAAACAACCGATTCTCCGGCAATCACTTCACCCGATTTTTTCTCGATAGATGAAATTTCATCCATGTTAGAGATAACCACTGGTGTTAAAACTGATTTTGCTTTTGATTCTAATGTTGCTAAATCAAATTCGATTACTGTGTCGCCGCGTTTTACGCTTTGACCTTCGTGTGCGATGCGAGTGAATCCTTCACCTTTCAATTCAACGGTATCAATACCGAAGTGAACGAATAATTCAACACCCTCTTTTGATTCCATTGAAAACGCATGGTTGGTTTCAAAAATTTTACCAATTACACCATCAACAGGCGCAACAATTTTGTTACCTGTTGGGCGAATCGCGATACCATCACCTACGATTTTTTCAGAGAAAACAACATCTGGTACATCTTCGATATTCACAATCTCACCAGAAAGTGGCGCATAAATTTCGACTTCCACTGTTTTGTTTTCTTTTGAACCAAATAATTTGTCAAATAAGCCCATTTTAATCTCCTATCTATTAAAGATGGCTAGTATTTTAACGTAAAACTCTGTTTTTGTATCTAGTTTAACGATTTTTCTGCTAAAAAAGCTTGAATTAATTGCTCAATTTCAGCAGCAGTTGGTTTTTGTAATGCTTCATCAGCTAAGGCTTTCACCTCTTGATAATTCACATGACGAATTAATTTTTTAATACGTGGCACAGAAATTGCACTCATACTAAATTCATCTAAGCCCATACCGAGTAACAATAAGGTTGCTCGTTCATCACCGGCTAACTCACCACACATCCCTGTCCATTTACCTTCTGCATGAGAAGCATCAATCACTTGTTTGATCAAGCCTAGTACTGAAGGAGACATTGGATTGTATAAGTGAGAAATTAATTCATTACCACGGTCAACGGCTAGCGTATATTGCGTTAAATCGTTTGTACCAATACTAAAGAAATCCACTTCTTTCGCTAAGAATTTCGCATTCACCGCTGCAGATGGTGTTTCAACCATGACACCCACTTGGATATTTTCATCAAAAGCTTTACCTTCTGCACGCAATTCTGCTTTTAAGGTTTCAAGCACTGATTTTAATTCACGAATTTCTTCTACCGAAATAATCATCGGGAACATCACAGCAAGTTTACCAAATGCAGATGCACGTAATACCGCTCTTAATTGCGCATGTAAAATCTCACGACGATCAAGGGCAATACGTACTGCGCGCCATCCTAAGAATGGGTTCATTTCTTTTGGTAAATTTAAATATGGAAGCTCTTTATCACCGCCGATATCCATGGTACGTAATACCACTAAACGACCATCCATTGCTTCAACCACTTCTTTATAAGCAATGAATTGCTCTTCTTCGCTTGGTAATTGATCACGATCCATAAAGAGGAATTCTGTACGGTATAAACCTACCCCTTCAGCACCATTACGATGTGCACCTTCGCAATCGCGAATCGTACCAATATTGGCTACCACATCAACTTTATGACCATCAAGGGTCACCGCTGGTAAATCTTTTAATTTCGCTAATTCTGCTTTTTCTTCAGCGAGTTTTGCTTCTAAGGTTTTTAATTCATCAATTTCAGCTTGAGTCGGATTCACGTAAACACGGTTGTTTACCGCATCCAAAATAAGATAATCACCTGTATTCACTCGTACTGTGACATCATTTGTCCCAACAATGGCCGGCAATTCAAGTGAACGAGCCATAATAGAGGTGTGTGATGTTCTACCACCAATATCAGTAATAAAACCTAATACTTTTTCTAAGTTTAATTGAGCGGTTTCTGATGGAGTTAAATCATAAGCCACAAGGATGGATTCTTCAGTAATATCACCAAGATCCACAATATGCATGCCTAAAATATTTTTGATTAAACGATTACCGATATCGCGAATATCACCCGCACGTTCTTTTAAGTATTCATCATCAATTTCAGACAACATTTCAACTTGTTGATCGATGATTTTACTTGCTGCCAAACTCGCATTCACTTTGTTTGAACGAAGATAATCAATAATTTCCTCTTCTAACTCTTCATCTTCAAGGATCATTAAATGGCCTTCAAAGATGGCCGCTTTTTCTTCACCTAAGGATTTTAATGCACGTTGATGAATAGAATTAAGTTGCTCAACTGCCGCTTCACGACCAGCATAAAAACGGGCAACTTCTGCCTCAACTTGATCTTCTGAAATTTTTTGCGTATCAAGAACAATTTTTTCTTCTTTTAATACTAAGGCTTTACCAAAAACGATACCTGGTGACGCTGGAATACCTGTAATCATACTTTTACCTTCCGAGATAATTTATTAAAGGTTAGATAAACAATAGCCATAGAATAGAAATCCTATGGCTAATCGTAAATTATTCTAAAGTAGGAATTAGTGCTACTAAATGTTCAACGGCTTGTTGTTCGTCTTCACCTTCCGCCGAGATGGTGATTACAGTTCCTTGCGTTAAGCCTAAGGTTTGTAGCTTAAATAGGCTTTTCGCACTTGCACTTTTACCACCGGAAGTCACTGTTACATCAGAAGCAAATGCTTTCGCTTCTTTCACAAATTGCGCCGCTGGACGGGTGTGTAAACCATTAGGAGCTGTAATTTCTACATCTTTTGAGAACATAATGTTACCTCTATAGTAATTGTAAAATTTAGTCTATAAATCCGCTGTAGTATCTCTATTAAATGCCCAATAATCAAGGCTAAACACAAAAAAACTTGAGCTACATCACGAAATTAGGGGTACTTTATACCTAATTTACAGTAAATTGTCTACTATACAGAAAAATGACGCTGTGATTTCGTCTCACTCAAGCTTTCAATGAGGCGATGATAATTTTCATACCGTATAGGTGAAATCCGACCTGCTTCGACAGCCTCACGTAATGCACAGCCAGGATCGTTCAAATGCTTACAATCTCGGAATTTACACGTCCCTAATACATACTGAAACTCACGATAGCCTTTGGTGATTTGATCTGGCTCCAAATGCCATAAACCAAACTCACGAATACCTGGTGAATCAATCAAATTACCGCCTTGTGGCAAATGATATAAACGAGAAGAAGTTGTGGTATGTTGCCCCAAGCCTGAGGTTTCACTGATACCACCGACTTGCGCATTGACTGTCGGTAAAATATGGTTAATTAAACTGGATTTGCCTACCCCTGATTGTCCTACAAAAATGGAAGTTCCATCACTTAAAAGTGCGGTCAATTTTTCCATATTTTTTCCGGTTTCAGCAGAAATGATGATGGTCTGATAACCAATATCACGGTAAATCTGTAACTGACTTTCCACTTCCTGCTCTTGTTCCGAATTCAGTAAATCGCCTTTATTTACCACGATGACTGGCTCGATCCCCGCATTTTCACACACCACTAAATAACGATCGATAATATTGAGTGAAAGTACTGGCACAACCGCAGAAACAATAATAATACGATCTATATTCGCCGCGATTGGTTTCAACCCATCATAATAATCTGGGCGAGCAATTTCATTTTGTCTTGGGTGAATGGCTTCAATCACACCGCTCACACCTTGGAGCTGTTCATTGCCTTGTCGCCAAATCACTTTGTCTCCAACCACGAGACTAGAAAGTGTACGACGTAAATTACAGCGGAAAATTTCGCCTTGTGCGTTTTCTACGTCTGCATGAACCGAATAACGCGTGACCACTACCCCATCTTGGCTTTCACCTAGCATATCATCTTGCCATTCCACTTCTTTCTTCTTGTGGCGATGCAAAGCTTTCGCGTTATTTGATTGAATTCGACGAGTTTGATTTTGCGTTAGTTTACGTTTGCTCATAAAGTGCGGTCGTTTTTTCCGATGTTTTTCGTTAAAATAAACGGGATTAAAAAATGTTCATAGGATACCTTATATTATGCAATTAGATAAAC
This sequence comes from Parahaemophilus parainfluenzae, assembly GCA_963537955.1. Classification (GTDB taxonomy): domain Bacteria; phylum Pseudomonadota; class Gammaproteobacteria; order Enterobacterales; family Pasteurellaceae; genus Haemophilus_D; species Haemophilus_D parainfluenzae_AJ. The sequence continues at coordinate 14,527 of CAUTFW010000034.1, forward strand.
AAAATCTGATTTGGATCGATTTAGAAATGACAGGATTAGATCCTGAAAAAGAACGAATTATTGAAATCGCAACCATCGTGACAGATAAAGATCTCAATATTTTAGCGGAAGGACCTGTGATTGCGGTGCATCAAAGTGATGAATTATTAAACAAAATGTCGGAATGGTGCGTAAAAACCCATACAGCAAATGGCTTAGTTGACCGTGTCAAAGCGAGCAAACTCACCGAACGTGCGGCTGAATTACAAACATTAGATTTTTTAAAACGATGGGTACCAAAAGGTGCTTCACCGATTTGTGGCAACAGCATCGCACAAGATAAACGCTTTCTTTATAAATATATGCCTGATTTAGCTGATTATTTCCATTATCGTCATCTAGATGTGAGCACGTTAAAAGAATTAGCCGCTCGCTGGAAACCAGAAATTTTAGACGGGTTCAAAAAAGGCAATACTCATTTAGCCCTTGACGATATTCGAGAGTCAATAAAAGAGTTAGCTTACTACCGTGATCACTTTATTAATCTGGGTTGATGAAAACTTAGGCAAACTCAATCATTTGCGAAATCTACGCTTGCGTTGAATAAATTTTTTCGTATAATGTTGCCTCATTCACCAATGTGAAATGCGGGAATAGCTCAGTTGGTAGAGCACGACCTTGCCAAGGTCGGGGTCGCGAG
>CAUTFW010000035.1:0-14928 GCA_963537955.1 Parahaemophilus parainfluenzae
GCATTAGGATTTTTTGCAGGGTCGCAATCATACACGCCATCAACTTTGGTCGCTTTTAACACGATATCCGCTTCAATTTCAATACCACGTAAGCATGCAGCAGAATCTGTAGTAAAGAACGGGCTACCTGTACCGGCTGAGAAAATGACTACACGTTTTTCACGCAACATTTTGATGGCTTCAGACCAGTTATAGGTATCGCAAATACCATTTAATTGGAATGCAGACATTAATTTTGCATTCACATCTGCACGGTGAAGCGCATCACGCATTGCCAAGCCATTCATCACGGTTGCAAGCATCCCCATATGGTCGCCCACCACGCGATTCATACCGGCTTTAGCTAATTTTGCGCCACGGAATAAGTTACCACCGCCGAGCACAACACCAACTTCCACGCCCATTTCAATTAATTCTTTAATCTCTAACGCCATACGATCAAGGATTGAAGGATCGATACCGAAGCCCTCGTCTCCTTGTAATGCTTCACCACTTAATTTCAATAAAATACGTTTGTAAATTGGTTGGCTCATTTGTCTTTTCCTTTGTCGGTTACAAAATTTGGCTTATTCTAGCAAAAGAGCGAAAAAGTTAAAAATGGAAATTGGTCAGAAAAGTGCGATAAAATATCGCCGTTTTGATTTTATAGGTAAACTTTATGAAGATTTCAAAAACCTCACAAATTTTAACCGCACTTTTTTCTTTGGCTTGCGCCATTGCTGCGGGTTATTTAATTTTACGAGGTTCAGGGATGTTTCCTGAGCCATCTATTAGTCTGATTTTACTCGCGGCTATTTTCATTATTTTATTAAGTAGTAGCCGAAAATCTTTCTATTTTATTTTATTACCCTTAGTTTGCTTACACGCGATTTATACGCCGACAGGCTTAAATTTTGGTGCGCCAAGCTACCAATATATTGCATCGGTTCTCGCGACAGATATGTTAGAGACCAAAGAGTTTCTCATGCAAATCCCTGTGAGCAGCTATTTAGCCGCATTGGCTATTCCAGTTTTAGTCTTTTTACATTACAAAAGTGCGGTCAAATTTGGGGTGAAATTTTATCGTAATAAAACATTCATTGCCCTCGCTACTCTGTTGATTGGTTACAACTTACCGATTGCTGCGCCATTAAAAGAAACGATAGATTCGAGTGTACAAATTGTTAATGAATGGCAAAAATTGAAAAAAATGTCACAGGAAAGCAGCTGGGGACAATCCACATTAGAAAATTCTAAATACCAAGATTATGTGATTATTTTGGGTGAAAGTGCGAGAAAAGATTACTTGCATGCGTATGGATACCCCGTCAATGACACACCATTTATGTCATCTGCAAATGGTACACTGATTGATGGCATGACATCCGCCGGAACCAACACTGTCGCCTCATTGCGCTTAATGTTAACGTTACCTGATAAAGAAAAATGGGAACCAAACTATGATTTAAGCTTAGTGGATCTCATTAAGTCTGCAGGTCTGAAAACCTACTGGCTGTCTAATCAAGGTTTCTTAGGTGAATATGACACGCCTGTCGCCTCGCTTGCCTCAAAATCTGATGAAACCATTTTCTTGAAAAAAGGCGGGAGCTTTAATTCTACAAACTACAGCGATTTTGATTTAATCCCTAAATTTGCCCAAGTTTTAGAAGATCCAACGCAAGGTAAACGCTTTATTGTATTACACATTTATGGCTCACATCCGCTTGCTTGCGATCGCGTTGAAGATTACCCGAAAATTTTCAATGACAATGATATTGAGAAAAAGAACGAATACTTAAATTGCTATATTACATCCATTAAGAAAACCGATGATTTTATTAAGAAAGTGTATGAAACGCTCAAAGAAAACGAGCAAAAAACACACCGCACTTTCTCGATGATTTATTTTTCAGATCATGGTTTATGTCATCAGGAAGATGATAAACATGGCGTCACCTTGTTTAACCAAAACTGTCATAGCCAATTACATCATAATATTCCGCTCTTTAAAATTTCATCTGATGATACAGCACGTAAAGAATACAAAGCCTTTAAATCTGGTCTGAATTTCTTAGAAGGTATTGCTAATTGGATAGGGATCAAAAATCCGAAGCTCACATTAGAAGAAGATTTATTCTCTGAGCAAGCTGACAAAGATGATTATGGTCTGAAAAAACTGATTGAAGAAAAATATCGCAAAGATGCAGATCCTGCCATCGATATTCGTCCAAAGAAATAGAAAATCTCAAATTTCAGACAACAAAAAAGCCGATATTCAATATCGGCTTTTTTTATATCTCAATGGAGAAAATTAAGCGTTACCGCCAGTGATTTTTGCAACTTCAGCTGCGAAATCTTCTTCTTTTTTCTCGATACCTTCACCTACTTCTAAACGGATGAAGTTAGACACTGAAGTGTTTACTGATTTTAAGAAGTCACCTACAGATACAGAAGGATCCATGACGAATGGTTGACCTGTTAATGAAACTTCACCAGTGAATTTCTTCATACGGCCTTCAACCATTTTCTCTGCGATTTCTTTTGGTTTACCAGAGTTAACTGCGATATCAATTTGAATTTGACGCTCGTGTTCAACAACATCTGCAGGTACATCTTCTGGGTTCACGAATTCTGGTTTAGATGCCGCTACGTGCATTGCCACTTTTTTAAGTTCATCTTCTGAACCTTCACCTGCAACTAATACACCGATTTTTGCACCGTGTAAGTATTGAGCAATAACTTGACCTTCTAAGTAAGCAACACGACGGATGTTCATGTTCTCACCGATTTTAGCCACTAATGCAGCACGTTTTTCTTCAAATTGTGCTTGTAATGCTTCGATAGTGGTACCTTTGTGTGCTGCTGCGAAATCAGCAACTTCGTTTGCTAAACCTAAGAAGCCAGCATCTTTTGCTACGAAGTCAGTTTCACAGTTCATTTCAACTAATACACCGAAACCATTTTGTACACGAGCAAGGATAACACCTTCAGCTGCAACACGGCCTGCTTTTTTAGCTGCTTTAGCTTGACCAGATTTACGCATGTTGTCGATTGCTAACTCGATATCACCGTTTGCTTCAACTAATGCTTTTTTACATTCCATCATACCGGCACCGGTACGTTCACGAAGTTCTTTTACTAATGATGCTGTGATTTCAGCCATTTTAAAAATCCTCTGTCGAAAGTACGATTCATTTTGACCGCACTTTTAGATAAAAATATAGGGGCTAAATTTTAGCCCCTATGCCAATTAATCGTTTGATTATTAAGGGCTTCGCCTTATTGCAAAACTTAAATTATTCTGCGTCAGCTGCTAATTCTTCAGCAACTTGAGCTTCGTTACCACGACCTTCTTTAACCGCTGCTGCAGCTGCAGAAACGTAAAGTTGGATAGCACGAGTCGCATCATCGTTACCAGGGATAACGAAATCTACGCCAGCTGGAGTTGAGTTAGTATCAACGATAGCAAACACAGGAATACCTAGGTTGTTTGCTTCTTTAACAGCGATATGTTCGTGGTCTGCACCGATAACGAATAACGCATCTGGTAAGCCGCCCATATCTTTGATACCGCCAAGGCTTAATTCAAGTTTTTCCATCTCACGGGTACGCATTAACGCTTCTTTTTTGGTTAATTTGTCAAAAGTACCGTCTTGAGATTGAGTTTCTAAATCTTTTAAACGTTTAATTGATTGACGAACGGTTTTCCAGTTAGTCAACATACCACCTAACCAACGGTGGTTTACATAATATTGTTGACAGTCTAATGCTGCAGCTTGTACTGCTTCTTGAGCCGCGCGTTTAGTACCAACGAATAATACTTTACCGTTGTTGCTAGCAATACGGGTTAATTCCGCTAAAGCTTCGTTGAATAAAGGTAAAGTTTTTTCTAAGTTGATGATATGAACACCGTTACGAGCACCAAAAATGAAAGGTTTCATTTGTGGATTCCAGTAACGAGTTTGGTGTCCGAAGTGTACGCCCGCGTTGATCATGTCGCGCATTGAAACTTGTGCCATAATATTTTCCTTTTGTTGGGGTTGAGCCTCCACATATCAGCTAATCGACCGTTTGGCACCCCGATTAAGCCTTAATGATATGTGTGTGTTGTTAATAATTAAAAACGCTGCTTTTGAAACCCAAAAACAGCGGTGCGATTTATACCATAAAGTGCGGTCAAAAACCAGTTTATTTTGTCAAATTTATTACTTTTCTTGCTTTAATAAACAATAAAGGGGGACGATGCCGCAAATCTTTAAATTCATCATGCCATTGTGGTTGCTCGGCTAACATGGGTTCAGCCATTTGTTCAATTTGAAAACCTGCAGCAATTAAATCATTAATAATCGTTGCCGTCGTGCGGTGATAAGTTTTAAAAGGTTGTTGAAACCAATTCCGCTCTCTTAGCCCTTCATCACGGTAATGATTTAAACGATAAGCGACTTGCTGCTTTTTCTCATTTTTTTCCCAGCGCTCCCCTTCTTTATGGCAAGTGGTAATCGGATGCTCTTGGGAAAAAACTAATGTACCGTTAGACTTAAGCTTGTTGGCTATCATCGCTAATAAAGTAGGAAAATCTTCAATATAATGAAAAGCAAAAGAGCTGGTAATGACATCAAAATCACGTTCTGGCAATTCTGACAATTTTTCCATCGGTAGCTGATATAACGAAAAACGGCCTGAAAATTGACCGCACTTTTGTAGATCTTTTTCGGCTTGCTCGAGCATTTTAACTGAAAGATCTGTTCCCACTACACTCGCCGCATCGCGTTCTAAATAGAGTTGCAAATGTCCACCTGTTCCACAACCTAGATCGAGTAATTTTTTCCCTTGTAAATCAGGTAATAGGGAAAGCATCGTTGGCTTTTCCACTATTTCATTGAGACTGATGGGATTAGATCGAAGTTTTTGATAAAGCGTAAAGAAGTTTTCTTTATCGTAAACACTCGTTTTGTTATTCATTTTGTTTCCTATGCAAAATTAAAAAGGGCGTATTTGATACGCCCCTACTATATTAACGTGAAAACTTATCCTGCGAAACTTGCAAACCATCCTAAGTTTGCACCTACTTGTGCCACAATATTTAACACACCGAATAAGATCACAAAGCCAATCATAAAATTACCACCATAGACTTTATAAGTCGCATTTGGGAATTTTTGACGACTAGCTCTGGCAAGCAGTGCTGGTACGATTGCTGCCCAAATTGTTGCAGCTAATCCAGCATAACCAATGGCAATCACGAAGCCATAAGGGAATTGTAAACTTAATAATAACGGCGGTAAGAACGTCACCAATGTAGTTTTGGTTCTGCCTAATAAGCTGTCATCAAATTTAAATAAGTCGGCAATATAATCAAATAAACCTAACGTTACCCCTAAGAATGAAGTCGCAATAGCCATATAAGCAAAGAAATTCAACACAACGGCAATGTATTCTACTTCAATGTATTTGTGTAACGCTTCTAATAATGCTGATACATCGCCACCTTTTGCAATCACCGGAGCAAACTCGGTACGCGGTAAATTACCTTGCACCGCAAGCTGCCATAAGATGTAAATCACTAAGGCTAAACCTGTACCAATAAAGATCGATTTCATCACTCGGCTACCATCACGATCGTAATATTTGACGAGGCTCGGAACATTTCCGTGGAAACCAAAAGACACTAAGCAAACTGGAAGTGCGGTCAATAAATAAGGCAAATAGCTTTGTTCACCTTCCGCAATAGTATTGAATAACACCTCTGTTTTTACAGAGCTCAATAAGCCTGCGGTAGAAAGGAAGAAAGCCACCACCATTCCAACAATCAAAATGGTTGTGAAACGGTCCACAGCTTTAGTAGAAAGCCAGACGAAAGCTGCAAGAATAAAACAGAAAATCAAGGAACCAGAAGTACGTCCAATATCGACCGCACTTTCAGCGGAGCCAAAGGCTTGATTAAGCAAGTTTTGTGTAATCCCACCGCCAGAGGTGATATAGGCATAAGTTAAAATATACAACACGAAAGCAACAGAAAGACCATTGATAATATTCCAACCTTTTCCTAACAAATCTTTCACGATGGTGTCAAAGCTTGAGCCGGTAGGATAATGTAAGTTGGCTTCTAAGATCATCAAACCTGATGTGGTCATACAAAACCAGGTGTAAACCAAAGCCAGAATAGAGCCGATAAACCATACACCCGCCGTCGAGGTTGGGTTAGCAAGCATACCAGCACCAATTGCGGTACCCGCAATAATCATGGCGCCGCCTAATAAAGAAGGAGATTTTTTTATTGTCATCGTTAAGTCCTAAAATAAAAATTTGCACTATTATAGTAGTACAAATTTAAAACACAATCTTTTTGTATCGACAAAACGCAATAAATTCATATAATCAGCCATCTCAACAAAAGGATAATTTATGAAAAAACAACTCAAAAGTTTTGCTTTTGCTGTATTAGCAGGGGCGGTTATCACGTCTTGTGCGGATTCTGCCTCAATCAATCAAGAAGCAGCAAGCAGCTATACACAAGAAATGGGGAAAATTCGCTCACAAGGTGCGATTGATACCACATCAAATACCGCAAGACGTATTCATCATGTCTTTAACAAAATGGTGCCTTATGCAAACCAAGAGAATGAAACTGGCTTAAAGTTTAATTGGCAAATCAATGTCATTAAATCTAAAGAGCTCAATGCTTGGGCAATGCCTGGCGGGAAAATGGCTTTCTACACAGGTTTAGTAGATACTTTACAACTAAACGATAATGAAATCGCGGTTGTAATGGGTCATGAAATGGCTCACGCCTTAAAAGAGCACGGTAAAGCCAAAGCCAACTTCGGCACCATGAGTGCGATTGCTGGCGCTATTGGTGGAACAGCTCTGTCTGTTGTCGTTGGAGCCGATGTGACTGATTTAGTGACACTGACTAAAGACTTTGCTTTAGATAAGCCTTACTCACGTAGCGCTGAAACTGAAGCCGATGAAGTGGGTCTCATGTTAATGGCTCGATCAGGTTACAATCCACAAGTCGCGCCTGGTTTATGGCAAAAAATGGCTAAAGCCTCAGGTGGTTCTAAAGGGGCACTTGATGTGTTAGCTTCTACTCACCCAAGTGATGAATCCCGCCAACAAAACTTACAACGCTTATTACCTGAAGCGATGGAACTTTATAAAGCGGCAAAAAATAAAAATGGTTAAATAAAAACGGTTAAAAATTTGACCGCACTTTCATAAATAAAAAGCGAACATCATGTTCGCTTTTTTAATCTCTAAAAGAAAACCGCACTTGAAAAATCAAAGTGCGGTTTGTTTTTATAGTATTTTCAATTAATGTTGTTCGTTAATGTGACCTTCAATTGGTTTTACATTTTCATCAAACACTGGTAACGGTTTGTGTTCGCTTGCAATGTAAGAATAAATCACTGGCAACACGAACAAGGTAAACAATGTACCGATTGCCAAACCTGCCACGATAACGATACCAATACTGAAACGAGATACCGCACCCGCACCTGTTGCATAAAGCAACGGTACAAGACCTGCAATCATCGCTGCGGTTGTCATCAGAATTGGACGTAAACGTACTTTAGCCGCTTCGGTAATCGCTTCAACACGCGTTTTACCATGATTTAACTGCTCTTCTTTCGCTACTTCACACATTAAAATACCGTGTTTTGTGATAAGACCAACTAAGGTAATCAAACCAACCTGTGAGTAGATATTTAGCGTTGTCCCTGCAATACCAATAAATCCGAAAGCATTTAAGGCCAACAATGCACCACTCACAGCTAACGGAACAGAAATCATAATCACGATTGGATCGCGAATTGATTCAAACTGAATCGCCAACACTAAGAAAATAATTACTACCGCAAGTAAGAACGTTACAGCAAGTGCATTACCTTCTTGTACTAACTGACGCGCTTCACCTTTAAAGTCATAGTTATAACCCTGTGGTAACGTATTTTTCGCATTGTCTTGCAACCATTGGATTGCATCACCAATTGAAGTCCCAGGCATCGGTACAGCACTAATCACCGCAGAGTTTAACTGACTGAAACGAGGCAATGTACTTGGTTGCGGTTCCAATGTAGCCGTCACCAAGCTGCTTAATGGCACAGAGGTACCATTTGCCGCAGTGACGTAATACTTATTAAAACTTTCCGGTGATAAACGATTGTCACGTTTTACTTGGGAAATGATTTTATAAGCACGGCCGTCAATATCCACACGTTCAATGGTTGCGGCAGATAAGAAACTCCCTAACGTACGGCTGATTTGTTGCATTGTAATGCCATAAGTTCCTGCTTTTTCACGATCGATCTTAATACGCATTTGAGCAGTATCAAATTTAAGATCGAGATTGGTATAAACGAACTTGCTGGATTTTTGCATATCCTCTAAGAATTTACCCGCCACATTTGCTAAATCACCGTAGTCTTGTGATGTGCTGATCACAAAACCAATTGGAGGACCTTGCTCCCCTGTATCAATTTCTGGGAACGCAAAGCCTTGCACAGACACTTCAGGAATAGATTTCGCTTTTTCATTCAACTCATTCATGATAGCTGTTTGGCTTTTTGAGCGTTCTTTCCAATCTTTTAAAGTCACAACGTTTAAAGATTGGTTAGAGCTTGGTGCCCCTGAAATCGTCATCGCAAACTGTACTTCTGGCGTATTGGTTAAAATCTCTTGATAAGGTGTCATCGCATTTTGCACGTAATCTATGTTTACGTTAGAAGGTGCAGAACCGACCGCTATAAATGCGCCCTTATCTTCTGTAGGTGTTAATTCACTTGAAAGTGATTTAAACAACACTGGTAAGGTTGCAAAAATGATTGCCGCAAACATCAACATACATTTACGGTTTACCATCACCAAATCAAGTACATACGCATAAGCTGCATTCACTTTACTAAGGGTATGCTCTACTCGTTGTTCCAATTTACTTGGAGCCTCATTGGATTTTAGCAATTTACTGGTCATCATTGGTGAAAGCGTTAATGCTACGATACCCGAAATAAATACCGCGCCAGCAAGGGTTAAAGCAAACTCTTTAAACAACGTACCCGTAATACCGCCCATTAACGCCATTGGAGAATATACTGCAATCAAGGCAATGGTCATGGAAATAACTGGAACGGCAATTTCACGCGTACCTATAATCGCCGCACGGAATGGCGTTTCACCTAACTTAATGTGGCGGTCTACGTTTTCCAATACCACAATCGCATCATCCACCACCAAACCGATGGCCAGAATCAATGCTAGCAAAGTCATCAAGTTAATGGAGAAATCAAATGATTGAAGCAACATGATTACCCCAATTAATGAAATCGGAATAGTGATAACCGGGATTAAAATCGCGCGGAATGAACCAATAAACATGGTAATCACCACCAACACGATTATCGTTGCCTCAACAATCGTTTTGATTACTTCATTAATTGAGTTATTAATCGCAATTGTACGGTCATATAAGATGTCAGATTCAATAGCATCCGGTAGATTATTTTTAATACTGTCATATAGCGGACGTACTTTCGCCGCTACCGTTAATGGGTTTGCTGACGAGGTTGGGTTAATCGCTAATACAACAGAATCTGCGCCATTGGCTACCGCACGTGAGCTATCGCTTGATTTATTTAACTCAATATCAGCGATATCGCGTAAACGTACTAACTTATCACCGTTAGACGTCACAATTAAGTTACCTAATTCTTCAACCGATTTTGTCGTGGTTTCTACTTTGTTTTTATAGGTTACAAAATAGCCATTATCATTACCTGCTGCTGTTTGAACGTTATTCGCTGATAATGCGGACATCACTTGTGTGGCAGAAAGGTTTTGAGCCGCCATTTTTTCTGGGTCTAACCAAACACGAAGAGCGTACTCTGATGCGCCAAAAATATCTACACTTGCCACCCCTTCTACGGTAAAGAATTGTGGTTTTACTACACGTTGAATATAGTCTGTTACTTGGCTTGCATCGAGTTTGTTAGAACGGAAACTAATATACATAATCCCCGAACCACCGGTTGATGAAGAAATCGTTGGATCTTCAATACCACTTGGTAATTCAGAACGAACTGAGTTAACTTTAGCTAACACATCTGCCAAGGCTGCATTCGGATCCGTATTTAATTTCATTTTTACGGTGACTGTTGACGTACTTGGGCTAGAGCTTGAAGACATATAGTCCACATTATCCGCTTGTGCTACCGCCTCTTCAATTTTGGAAGTAACAAACGCTTGAATTAAGTTCGCATCCGCCCCTGGATATACTGTGGTTACCGTAATTACCGTTGTGGTCATTTTCGGATATTCGCGCACAGCCAATTTCGAAATTGCTTGTAAACCTAAAATAATGATTAACAAGCTAATCGAAACTGCCAAAACAGGACGACGAATAAATATATCGGTAAATTTCATTCGCTTTTCCTAATTAAAGATTCGTTTTATTCGCAGGTTGTTCAGTACCTACGCCCGCTTTATCTACAACAGACACTAATGAGCCGTTACTTAAGTTTTGCTGACCGCCGGTCACAATTTTATCGCCGACTTTGACTTCATCGCCTTTTAATTGCGCATAAATGCCTTGACGATCTTTCGTAAATACAGTGATTGATTTTGCACGGTACATATTCGCCGCTTTTTCTGCGCCGCCTAATTTCTCAATATCTTCATCGGAAAGTGCGGTCAAAATATAAAGCGATTCGCCATACATGTTGTAGCTCACTGCCACTTGTGGCACAACGATTTGATTATGCTCAGTTGGTAAAGCGACATGTAAGCGGGTAAACATTCCAGATAATAATTTTGCCCCATCTTCTGACTCAAATGTTGCTTGAACATCGACTAAACCCGTTGAAGAATTAATTGCTGGCTCAATTGCTGTAACCTTCGCGGCAAAAGTTTCACCTTTACGCGCATCTGCCGTAGCCGTTACTTTTTGACCAATATGCAATTTATCTAATAGGTTTTGAGCAATCGCAAAATCCACTTTCATAGAAGAACGATCTTCCACACGCACAATTTCAGTACCGTTTGAAACGTACTGACCAGCATTCACTTTCACGATACCGGCTTTACCATCAAATGGTGCCACGATTTGGCGACGTTCAATCGCCGCTTTTAATGACTCAATATTTGCCGCTTGTGCTTCATAAGCTGCTTTTGCATTATCTAATTCTTGACGAGAAACAGCCCCGCTGCCCGCAAGGTTTGCATAACGTTGATAAGTTTGACGTAATGACACCACCTGAGCTTGTGCGGCTTGTAAGCTTGCACGCTCAACTGAGCTATCTAACTCAACTAACAAATCACCTTTTTTCACGCTCTGTCCATTTTGCACGAGCACTTTAGACACGGTTCCTGCACTTTGAGCGCTTAACATCGCCCCTTGATTCGGACGAACAAGACCTGTCGTTTCAATGATTGGTGTCCATTCTGAAGCCTTAACTGTCATTGCAGTCACAGGAGAGGCTGTTTCTGGTTTATTTGCTAAGAAATCAGCAATGCCTTTTGCCTTCATTTGATTAAGGAAAATCATTGCTGCAAAAATTAACACAAACACGCCTAACGCTAATTTCAAAAAGAAAACGTGTGAACGCTTTGGTCTATTAGTTTGAGTTATACTCATTTGGAAAACTCCATTAAGACAATAAAATGACTACTTCTGAATTGCACGCCAAGAGCGTTCAATGACAGATTCTAACATCGCATCGGTTACTGCTGTACCGAGAAACTTGATATCTGAGGCTAAAACTATTGCCGTTTTAAGACTCAGCAAAAATAACAGATGAGGATCTAAATCAGCTAACACATTTGCGGCTTGTCCCTTGAGACAAAACTGTTCCCAACACGAATGCTCCGTTTCTTTGCAGGTTTCAATAAACTCTAGTAAAGATCGATATTGATTCATGTTTAACAGAATCGTTGGATTTTCTTGAAGAAAATGCCAAATATTCCACCACATTTTTCTGTATTGCTCGAAAAAAGATTGGCTTTCATCAAAACCTTCTTCAATCGCCACAACAAACTTATTGAATACTCGACGAGCAAATTGTGCTAATAACTCGTCTTTACTCTTAAAATAAAGATAAATCGTACCTGCTGCGATGCCTGCTTCCTTGGCTAACTTATGCATAGAAAGATGATGTAATCCTTCTTTTGCCATAAGACGATCTGTTGCATCAAAGATCTGCTCACTGACATCAAGCTTCGTTTTAGAGGCTTTCACTTGTCGCATAATAAAAAATTAAATTCTTAGGGTTATATATGAGAAAGGTCATTTAAGATGAATATCAAAAATGAATAAACGTTCATTTTATTGATTTTTCGTTTTTTGGCAAGTGAAAATATAAAAAAAGTGCGGTTATTTTTAACCGCACTTTTAAATTCTTATTACATTCCAATCACAACGCAACTCGCTACTGATTTTGCTTTATCTTGTGCTGCTGTTGCTGCATCTCGGCTACCAAATGGTCCTACACGTACGCGGTTCCATTCTTCACTTGTCGCAATTTGTGCATTTACGCCAGCCATCGCTAGACGACCTTGTAAGCTTTCTGCTTGCGCACGATTTTTAAATGCACCACATTGTAAACCAAATTTTTTACCACCAGCCTGTACTTGTTGTTCAGCGGGTTTTGGTTCTGCTTTTTTCGGTTGCTCAGTTTTAGCTGGTTCCGTTTTAGCTGGTTCCGCCTTCACTACTTCTACTTTTTTCGGAGGTTCAGGCTTTTTAACTGGCTCTGTTTTTTTAACTGGCTCAGGCTTTTTCGCTTCTGGGTTTGCTGTTTGCTGAGCTAGCTGAGTTTGAGCTGTCTGTGCTGGTTGAGCTTGCTGTGCTTGAGCAGCAGCTTTTTCTGCATTCGCCGCTTCTTGCTCTTTACGTTGAGCTTCTAATTTTTTCGCTTCTTCTGCCGCTTTTTGCTCCTTTTCCATTTGAATCAGCACTTGACGCTGCTCTTCCGTCAAACGCATATTTTTTTCAACAGAAGAAGGATTATTATCCACCGGCACCGTACGGGTTTCTAATTCTTTAATGTAGTGCCACACTTCTTCTGGGCGATTTGGTAACACACTTTTCGGTTGCGGTTTTTCCGGCTGAACATTTGTCGTCACTACAGGTGCTGGTGTTTTACTTTTTAAGAAGTAAAGCCCTAACCCAAAACCTAATACCGCCACCAACGCAAGAACAATTAAGGTATTGCGATTAAAACTTTTCTTTGCTTTCTTTTTATTATTTTTTGAGCCGCTTCGACCGGCAAAATCTCGATGAGCCACGATAAAATCCTAAAATATTCGATAAATTAAACTTAGAGTATAAAAAAACGCTTAATTCTACTGAAAAACTGTGCATTTTTCTAGGGAATTTTTGCTAACTCAAATCCAATGGATCCACGTCTAAAATTAACCGCACTTGAGAAGACTTTATCAGCTCTGGCGAATATCGACTTAATGCCGCCTGTAATTGTTTCCGAGAAGCGTGCTGTAATAGCAACTGCCAACGATATTGCCCCGCTTTTTTGCTGAACGGTGCGGGAATCGGCCCCAACACTTGCAAGCCTTCTATTTTTTGTTCATAGAAGAAAGAGGCTAATTGCGACAATGCATTTTCCGCCTCTTCAGAATGACGACATTGTGCTTTAAATAACGCCTGGAAACTAAACGGAGGCAAGCCCATATTATGACGTAGCTTCAAGGTTTCTTCTGCAAAGGCCTGGTAGCCTTTTTCAAGCAAGGTGGTTAATAACGGATGATCCGGATAATGGGTCTGCAAAACCACTTCACCCTGTTTTTCGGCTCTGCCTGAGCGCCCCGCCACTTGAACATAAAGCTGTGCTAAACGTTCTTCGGCTCTGAAATCAAGGGAAAACAAGGCATTATCAACATTCACTAAAGCAACCAAGGTGACATTCGGGAAATGGTGTCCTTTGGCTAACATTTGGGTGCCAATTAAAATCTGACTTTTACCTTGCTGAATATCCTCTAAATAACCTTCAAGCTTGCCTTTTCGCGCCGTACTATCGCGATCAATACGTGCAATATTGTATTGTGGAAAACGTGCTTTTAGGGTTTCCTCCAGTTGTTCCGTGCCTAAACCCGTTGTGACTAAATGCGTTGAACCGCAATGACCACATTGCATCGGCACTGTTTTTTGCGCACCACAATGATGGCAGCGTAAAACGCGCTGGTGTTGGTGATAAGTATAAGGCTTTTCACAATGATGACATTCATCAATCCAGCCACATTCATGACATAACAACACAGGTGCAAATCCACGTCGATTAAGGAATAACAATACTTGATTGCCTTTTTCTAAGTGTTCTTGCATACGTTGCAATAGCGGTTCGGATAAGCCGTTTTGAATTCGTTGATGTTTTAAATCAATCACAAACTGGCGAAGTGCGGTCGCATTTCCGGCTCTTTTTGATAAGACCAAATGATGATATTTACCATTTTGTACGTTATTCACACTTTCCAAACTTGGTGTGGCAGAACCTAATAAGATAGGAATATTAAGTTTTTGCGCTAAAACAATGCCTAAATCTCTTGCATGATAACGCCAACCATCTTGCTGTTTAAACGAGGCGTCATGTTCTTCATCTAAAATAATTAAGCCGAGATCTGAAAATTGGGTGAAGAGCGCCGATCTCGTACCGATCACGATTGCACTTTGCCCCGTTCTTGCACGCTCCCAGACATTTAAGCGTTGAGTATCGTTCAAGTTGGAATGCAATACATCAATTTCCACATTAAAACGTGCTTGGAACCGTCTCACAGTCTGAGGGGTAAGCCCAATTTCAGGAACAAGGACTAAAACCTGTTTGCCTTTTTTTAAGACTTCTTCAATATATTGCAGATAGATTTCAGTTTTGCCGGAACCGGTCACGCCCTCCAACAACCACACATTAAAGCCTTCTTGGAAAAGCAACTGGCTAAATGCTAGGGCTT
>CAUTFW010000036.1:0-11300 GCA_963537955.1 Parahaemophilus parainfluenzae
TTGCTTTAGTATTTAATGTTCCGCCTAAAGCCTTAAAGTATTGTGCTATTTTAGGCGCGCTTGGGCATGTCACGAGAACTTTATTATTACACTTTGGAGTCCCGATTGTTTTTGCCACTTTTTTCGCCACTTCTGTGATTGGTTTTATTGGCGTGCATTTGTCTCATCGCTATTTAGCCCATCCAAAAGTCTTTACTGTTGCGGCAATTATTCCAATGATTCCAGGGGTTCATGCTTATAAAGCGATGATTGCTATCGTACAAATTCATCATTATGGCTTTTCCGATACATTATTTGAGCAAATGATCAGCTCTTTTATCAACACCAGCTTTATTTTGGGAGCCCTTGTTTTGGGCTTAGCTTTACCGGGGCTATTGTTCTATCGACAAAAACCGGTCGTGTAGAAAAAAAGTATTTTGATTATAACGTTAATAAGTTTAAATTAAGGGCGTGTGTAATACGCCCTTATTTTTTGTAATTGAATCATTAACCCATCTATTCGTTTGATTTCTCAATTTTTAAGGTATTTTTTCTTGAATAGTTGAGTAAATGACTATATTATTCACCCCTATTATATTTAACAAACATATTATTTTGAAATAATTTGATTATCTTTTGGGGAATTTAATGTATGAAAATTTTAAATAAAGCGTTTCTTTCGGTGATGGCATTAGCGTTAACTGGGTGTGGGACCTTAATGACTTTAAATCAACCAGAGGCTTATAGTGGTGTTCAAGAAGATGTTTCTCGTCTTACCTTTTCTAAAACAGCTCCAGCAGGAGATGTTGGTGAGGCTTTTGGTACAATTCTTTTGTATCCATTTATCATCATTGACGTTCCGTTAAGTTTCGTGGGTGATACCTTAATGTTACCTGTTAAAGGCATTCAAAAATTATCACAAGATTAATTTCAAATAAAGAGCGGTTAGATTTCACGATGTTTTTATAAAATAGAGTAGAAATGTAACCGCTCTTAAAATAGAAGGAATCAAAATGATTGATATCATCGCACTATTGATTGCGACAGCTGTAATTGACTCACCACTTTCTCATACTTCAGGAATAGCAACCTCTCCCGAATTAAAATCAACAATCAGTGCGCCAGCCTCAATGACGCCTGAACAACGTATTGAAAAAGCAAAAGCACTTTATGAGAAAGGCTTTGATTATGAATATGGGATCACAAAAACCGTTGATCGTACTTTAGCGGATAAATTTTTAAAAGAAGCAGCAGATTTAGGTCATGCTGATGCCCTCTTTTTCTTAGGGATGAATGCGATAGATAATGGCGATCTTGAACAAGCTAGAAAATATGCTGATTCTGCTATTGAGCTAGGAAACATGGCAGGAAAGTATATATTGGCGGAAATTTCCGAACAGGAATATTTGGGGGATGCTGAAGAACTATATAAGGCTGGCTTTAAGGCATTAAAAGAGAAGGTTGAACAAGGCGATTTACATTATTCTAATGTACTTGGCTATGCTTACCGTTTCGGTATCGGCACTGAAGAGAATATTAAACAGGCAATTAAAGTTTTTACCCCTTCGGCTGAGCAAGGTAATGCGATCTCATTAGGACATTTAAGTGAACTTTATCTTGAACAAGATAAAATTGAAAAAGCTAAACCGCTTATGCTGAAAGCGGCTGAAAAAAATAATGATGTGGCACAATACAATTTAGGTTATAGCATTTATGAGGCGGGCTCAGAAGAATCACTTTATTGGCTCAATAAAGCAGCTGAAAATAATAACCTTCAAGCCATCATGTATTTAGCGAGTTATTATCATAATCAGGATATAAACAAAGCCATTTATTATTATCAAAAAGCTGCCAAATTGAATGATTCTCAGGCTATGCTTGAGTTAAGTTATTTATATGAAAATGGCGAAGGCGTAGAAAAGGATGATAAGAAAGCCGTTGAGTTATTAGAAGAAGCGTTTCGATTGCAAAATGTAGAAGCGATGAATGAGCTTTCTATTCGCTATTTAGAAGGCAGAGGTGTTGAACGAAATTATGAAATGGCAGAAGCGTTATTTAATAACATAATTTCATTGGATGAAAGTTTAAGTGAAAAAGAAAAAGCTTCATATAATTTATATTATCAATTGGCAGAGCGTTATGAAGAATTTGCCAAAGATGATAATGCGGCATTAGAAGCTTATAAACAAGGATATGAAATTGAAAAGAAAGAAACCAAACGGGATAACAAAAAAATTAAAGCAAAAATTAAAGCATTAGAAGCAAAATTAAATCAGAAAAAATAATGAAAGTGCGGTTAAATTTCATCGTGTTTTACAAAATAAGGAAGAAATTTAACCGCTTGTTATTCTTAAATGGAAACAGAATAGTCCTCTAACAAAAGGAATCCAAATGACAAATATTGTCGCATTAATTGCAGCAACCGTATTAAATCTACAAACTCATCTTATCCCCATGAAATCAAATGAGGGGCTAACAGACTTGGCGATGATTGAACAGGTACCCATGACCCAAGCCCAGCGCGCTGAAAAAGCGAAAAAACTTTATGAAGAAGGTTATGAGTATTTCTACGGCATGACGCACCCCGTGAATCGTGCGAAAGCGGTAGAGTATTTTCTTGAAGCTGGAAAGTTAGAGAATGCGGATGCTTTATTTTTCCTCTCTATTCATCAACAAAATAATGACAATTTAAAGGAAGCTACTCAAGCAGCGAAAAGATCGCTTGAGTTGGGGAATGAAGCCGCCAAAATTAAATTAGGTGAAATTCAAGAAGATGAAAAATTGATGAAAGAAGGTTTCAATGCACTTAAAAAGAAAGTGGATTCTGGCGATATACATTATGCGAATTCTTTAGGCTATGCTTATGAATTTGGAATAGGCACTCCTTTGAATATCAAAGAGGCGATGAAATACTATGAAATGGCAGCAAAACAAAATAATGCGCTAGGGATGACGAATCTTGCCGATCTTTATATTCAAGAAGATAAATTGAAAAAAGCGAAGCCTTTATTAGTTAAAGCTGCAGAAAAAGAATCTGGCTATGCACAGTATTTACTCGCAATGAATTTTTTTGATCTTTATTCTGAGAATAACAAAGAAGCATTATTTTGGTTAGAAAGGGCTGCGAGCAATGATGAACCAGAAGCACTTTATCAATTAGGCGTGTATTATGAAGAAGGGGTTGAGGCTGATTTAGCTAAAGCAATTAACTACTTTCAACGCGCTGCTGAGCTTAATCATGCGGATGCTGCACTTGAGTTAAGCTATATCTATGATGAAGGTATCATTGTTGAGCAAGATGATGATAAAGCGCTATTCTTCCTTAAAAAGGCCGCAGAATTAGAGAACCAAGAGGCGATTGATGAGTTAGCCTCTATGGCATTGAGTGGGCAAGGCAATATGGATGCTAAAGAAGCAGAGTATTGGATTAAAAAAGCAGGTTATACGGAAGAGATGCTTAAAGAATTAGATAAGCTACAAGAAAAAAGTTTAGATATGTTTAAAAAAATGCAGGAAACTGATGAAAAATAAATAGGAAGGAAAGTGCGGTCATTTTATAGCGTGTTTTTATGAGAACTGAAAAAATGAATTCATACTCCCTTAGTGTATAGCCTTATTTGTGATTTACATAGAGGTGTCCCCTCAACTATTGGGGGGACAGTGAAAAATTTATCTAGCAATTTAATCGATGTGAATATTTAGCTTGTTTGCATGAGATTTGAAGATATTCCAAAGATTTGGAATGTCTGTATTATTTAAATTTTGTACATCCTGATCGACATATTGATGCCACTTAGGTGAAAGAAACATTAAAAATAATGATGCTAAATAAGTAGAAGACATTGAAAGATATTCTGTATCCCAATCTGAAAAATAATGATTTTCTTTGAAGATTTCAGCAATATGATCACATAAATGTTTATTTTCTACATAAATCTGAAATTTTACAGCTTTCCTCATTCGATTTGGAATTGTAGTGTATTTCCCATCTTGGTTTAGCCAAACATTGATCAATTTCCAATTCTCATAAGTAATAGGGAAATCCGATGTTGCTTGATATTTAATTTTATTGGTGACCCATTTCTCTAGCGTTACATCTTTATTTTTCCAAATTGCAGTTTGCATAAGCCGTTGATGTGCAAGTAATAATAAGCTAAATTCATATTCATTGTGGATGTAAGTACCATTGTCTGTTCTTAACTGATGATAATATAAATTTTCACGCTCAGTTTCACTTAGCCATTCTAACCAGCTAGCACGACTTAAGATTGGTGAAATTAAATGCCAATTCATTTCATAAAATGCCCCTAAGTTTTTATAAGGGCTAAAAACACTTTTCATGCTTTTAAGTATTTCTGGTGTTGGATTTTCAGACAATTCATAGTCTTCAATCAATTTCTTTAATAGGCACTTTTGTTCATCAATCGATTGTTCTAGCATTATTTTATCCTTTTATATAATTATCCACAGAATACGTTTAATTTTATAAGTATTTAAAATTCTACTGAATTTAGAATAGATAAGCTATCGAAATGCATGTTATGCAGATAAATCTTAGAAAGAGATAAAGTGTTCTATAGAAAATAAAAGAAAACCTGCCTATCAGCAGGTTTTCTTTTATATAAACGCCAAATTAAGCATGGCAAGTTTGGCAAGCGGCTTGGAACATCCAAACAAGTTTTTCTTGTTCTTTGATGTAGTCACTCATTTGAGAAGCTGTACCTTCATCATCAGATTCACCTGCTAATTCAAGAATTTCACGTTGTTGCTCAAGTAATACTTTTAATCCTTCTAATGTGCCTTTTAAGCAAGATTGTGCATCACTTACTCCTAACTCTTCTTTAATACGTGAGTCTTTGAAGTATTGTGAATAACCGTTATGTGGTGTGTAACCTAAAGTTAAGATACGTTCTGCCACTTCATCGACTTTTTCCACTAAATCCGTGTAGATTTCTTCAAATTTTGCGTGTAATTCAAAGAAGTTTACACCTTTGATATTCCAGTGGTAACCACGTACGTTGGTATAGAATACTTGATAGGTTGCTAATAATTCGTTTAATTTTGCTGCTAATTTTTCAGATGCTTTTTTATCTAAACCGATTGATGTTTTTGACATAGTATTTTCCTCTTTATTGTTGATTAAAATGTTGTTCCCTTGCTTGGGAAGTGCGGTCATTATAAGCATTGTTTTTTCTGATGGCTATTTCATATTATCTAGCGATTCAATAGCTAAAATCTATTTATAATAAATTATGCATAGTTAAAAACTTTTATTTTAAATTGCAAAAAACTCTGTGAAGTAGATCACACATTCAATATTTCCCCTTTGACAGAATGAATCGAAGATGATTATGATTGATAGAAATCATTTTATTCTAAGATTTGATTGCTTTACTTCATTTTCGAATGAAATGTTTGGCTAGGTTTAAAAACCAAAATGTGATTTTATTACTCATCAGGAGTTTAGTATGACAAAGCATTTTTCCTTTGAAACAAATGAATCTCGTCGTCATTTTATGAAGCTAATGGCTGGCGTGGGGGCAGGTCTTGCATTTAGTGGCACATTAGGCACATTTGCACCAAAAGCCTTTGCTGCAGACATTAAAGGTAAAACTATTGAAGCGGGGATTGCTTATCCGCTTTCTACCGGTTTTGACCCAATGACATCAAGTGGTGCTTCACCTTATGCAGCAAACTTGCACATTTTTGAAGGTTTGGTGGATTTGCATCCTGCAACTCGTGAACCTTATCTTGCTTTAGCAGGAAAAGAACCAGAACAAGTTGATGAAACAACATGGCGTATTACTTTACGTGAAGGCGCAACCTTCCATGATGGCGCACCAGTCACCACTGAAGATGTTGTGTATTCTTTCAATCGTATTATGGATCCAGCCAATAAATCTTTATTCGTGATGTTTATTGATTTCATTGAAAGTGTGAAAGCTTTAGACGATAAAGTGGTGGAATTTAAATTGAAATATCCATTTGCTTTATTCGCTAACCGCTTAACTTGCGTGAAAATTGTACCGAAACATGTGATCGATAAAGTGGGACAATCTGCATTTGATGCACACCCAATTGGTTCAGGTCCATTCAAATTTGTTTCCGCGGTGAAAGATGACAAAATCGTCTTTGAAGCTTATGAACCTTACAATGGTAAATATCCAGCACAAGTTGAAAAAATGTCTTGGTTATTACTTTCTGATGCGGCCGCTCGTGTAACTGCACAAGAGTCTAAACGTACTCAAGCAATGGAAAGTGTGCCTTATTTAGACATTAGCCGTTTGAAAAATAAAAAACAACAAGTGCAATCTGTTCAATCTTTCGGCTTACTATTCTTAATGTTTAACTGTGAAAAAGCACCGTTTAACAATCCGAAAGTACGTCAAGCATTACACTATGGTTTAAACACTGACAAACTTGTTGATATTGTATTTGATGGTAATGCAGAAGCAGCAACATCATACTTACAAACCACTCACCCAGATTATATTAAGGCATCAACTCAATACCCTTATGATCCGGAAAAAGCCGCAGCATTATTAAAAGAAGCAGGTGTGACTGAGCTTAAATTTGAATTGCTCGCAACTGACCATGACTGGGTGAAAGAATCTGCACCATTGATTTTAGAGTCTTGGAACAAGATTCCAGGTGTGAAAGTGACTTTACAACACTTACAATCAGGTGCGTTATACAGTAACAACGTAGACCCAGGTGTGTATGAAGTGGCAATCGCGCCGGGTGACCCATCTGTGTTTGGTAACGACTTAGACTTGCTTTTAAGCTGGTGGTATCGTGGTGATGTATGGCCGAAACGTCGTTTCCGCTGGAGCAACACCCCTGAATTTGCGAAATTGACAGAATTGCTCAATGCAGCTGTGAGAGCAAAAGATCACGCTGAAGCGAAAAAATCATGGGAAGAAGCGATTAACATTATTGCGGCTGAAGTACCACTTTATCCGATTGTTCACCGTAAACTCCCTTCAGCATGGGATGATAGCAGCCTTGAAGGCTATCAGCCATTGGCGACAACCGGTTTATCCTTCCTCGGTGTGGGCCGCAAATAAAAGCACTTTTTAATGTTTGGGCTGTTGAGCAATCAACAGCCTTTTTTTCTTTCTTTTTAACACCAAAGTGCGGTCATTTTTTCCCCTGTTTTTCAATCATTTTTTCTCCCTATTTTATTTCAAAAAAATCTTTGTGAAGCCGATCACAGATTTGAACTTTGCCCTAGGTACTTGGATTGACAGGGTATAGAGCGGATATTATGATTTGTATAAATCATTTTGTTTTTTAATTTGATTGTTTCACTTCATTTTTAATTTAATGAATTTCTCAAAATAGAATAGGAGAGGTCAGATGGAAATGATACTTCGATTATTGTTACGCCGATTGATGGCTTTGCCGGTCATGATACTGGGTGTAACAGCACTCGTTTTTGTAGTGCTTCAATTCACGCCGGGTGATCCTGCTACAGTGGCATTGGGCGAAAGTGCTAGTGAAGCGGCAAAACAACTTTACCGCGAATCACATGGCTTAAATGATCCACTCTTTGTTCAATATTTTCGCTTCTTAGGTAATTTACTTGTATTGGATTTTGGTGTGACGATGCCACCAGAATTACCCATCAGTAGCATGCTAGCGAAATCTTTCCCAATCACGTTACAACTTACCTTAATTGGTGTGGTGTTTGCGGCAGTCGTGTCTTTCTCATTAGGTGTACTTGCCGCGCTTTATCGTGATAGCTGGGTAGACCAAGTGATTCGTTTAATCTCTGTTGCAGCGGTTGCGACCCCCTCATTCTGGTTAGGTATCTTACTTATTCAATGGTTTTCTTTGGAATTAGATTGGTTGCCTTCTGGTGGTTTTGTGCCATTCAGCGAAAGCCCAATAGGGTATATCAATTCCATGATTTTGCCATCTCTTGCGCTTGCTGTGCCGGTATGTGCGTCATTAATTCGTGTGGTGCGTACAACCATGGTAGAAGAAATGGATAAAGACTATGTGAGAACCGCGATTGGTAACGGTGTGCCTTATGCAACTGTTATTCGTCACAACGTATTACGTAATGCATTAATCACGCCAGTAACAGTATTAGGTTTACGCGTAGGCTACTTACTTGGTGGTGCGGTCGTTATCGAACAAATCTTTGACTTACCAGGCATGGGTAAATTGATCTTTAACGGCATCGTCAACCATGACTTGCACTTAGTACAAGGTGTGGTACTAACAATCGCCTTTACCTTCGTTTTAGTGAATATTATCGTTGATATTCTCTATGTGTTGATTAACCCTAAAATTCGGAGTCTATAATGTTTCGTCAAGGTTTAGCAGATCGATTAGCTGCAAGCGGTGCGAGATTCCGAGCACTTTCCACCGCATCAAAAATTTCATTATTATTCTTAGTTTTCGTTGCTTTAGTGGCGGTGTTTGCCCCTTGGGTCGCAACACATGATCCATTAGAAGTGATCGCACGTATGCGTGCTCCAAGTGCGGAATATTGGTTTGGGACTGATCGACTTGGTCGTGATATTTTCTCTCGTATTGTGTACGGTGCCCAAACGTCCTTATTTATCGGTTTAGGTGCGGTAGCTTGTGCCATTATTTTCGGTAGTGTTTTAGGTGCAACCGCAGCGACATCCGAGAAATGGGGCAATGAAATTATCATGCGCTTAATGGATATTTTAATGGCCTTCCCTGGTATCGCATTAGCGGCAGTGTTATTAGCAACCTTTGGTAACTCTGTGCCGGTTATTATCATCACGATTGCCGTGGTTTATACTCCGCAACTTGCTCGTGTAGTTCGTGCGAATGTGGTATCACAATGGGATGAAGACTATGTGCGTGCTGAACGCGTTATTGGAGGTAGCCGTACTTATATTCTTCTCAAACACGTTGTACGCAATACTGCTGCACCGGTTTTAGTCTTTGCAACCGTAATGGTGGCAGATGCCATTGTATTCGAAGCCTCGCTTTCTTTCTTGGGCGCAGGTGTACAACCACCACATCCTTCATGGGGTAACATCCTTTCTGAAGGTCGTAACATCGTATTAAACGGTGCATGGTGGGCGACAACCTTTGCAGGTGTGATGATTCTTTTAACCGTATTAGCTTTAAATATCTTAGCGGAAGGTCTTACTGATGCCTTGGTTAACCCGCGCTTAAAAGGCGGTAAAAAACCAGAAGGCAAATCAGATGAACGTCTTTCTACTGACGTACAAGAAGCGCTTTCTGAAGGTCTTGCATTAAAACGTTACTTACTCAAATTACATGAAAAAGAAATCACACGTACGAATCGTATGCAATTAGATCCAAATGCAAAACCAATTTTACAAGTGAAAAACTTATCTATTCGTTTCCCGAATCGTTATGGTGACATTCCATTAGTGGATAATATTAGCTTCACCGTAAATGAAGGTGAAACTATGGGATTAGTAGGTGAGTCTGGTTGTGGTAAATCTATTACAGCATTCTCTATCATGGGCTTGTTACCAAAAACAGCCAAAATCACTGGGGAAGTACTTTTCACCGACCGCAGCGGTAAACAACACAGCTTGCTCAATTCTCACAATTTAAGTGAATTGCGTGGTTCTGAAATTGCGATGATTTACCAAGACTCTTTAAGTGCATTAAATCCATCAATGCGTATTAAAGATCAAATGGCACAGCTCATTAAACGTGGCAGCCACCATACCGCAGAAAAATTGTTGGAATGGGTACACCTTGATCCTGAAAAAGTGTTGAATCGTTATCCACACGAACTTTCTGGTGGTCAACGTCAACGTGTGGTGATTGCAATGGCATTAACTCGTGAACCGAAATTATTAATTGCCGATGAACCAACAACCGCATTAGACGTAACCGTTCAAGCAGAAGTAGTGAAATTATTGAATGAATTACGTGAAAAACTGGGTTTCGCGATGGTGTTTGTCAGCCACGATTTAGCCTTGGTTGCTCAATTAGCCCACCACATTACGGTAATGTATGCAGGGCAAGTGGTTGAAATGGCACCAACATCCTTATTGCTTGCTAATCCAACTCACGAATATACACGTGGCTTATTGGGCTCTGTACTTTCAACCGAAGTCCGTGCGAAACGTTTATATCAAATTCCGGGCAGCGTACCATCACCTTACGATTTTGCTACAGGTGACCGTTTTGCTAGTCGTTCATTGCGACCAGATGCAAATCCGGAACAAAAATTGGTATTAACCGCTGTGGAAAGCGAGCCGTCTCACTTGTGGGCTTCTCATCTAGCTAAGCCTGTAACGGAAGCGAAAGGAGCATAATATGAGCAGTAGTATTAAAGTCATTAAAGAACAAAACATCATCGATTTAGAAAATATCGTGGTGCAATTTCCTTCTCGCGACGGTTCATTGTTTGGTCGTAAAAAATTCACTGCGGTGAACAATGTGAGTCTTGGCATCAAAGCAGGGGAAACCATTGGTTTAGTTGGGGAGTCTGGCTGCGGGAAATCTACCTTAGCCAACGTGATCATTGGGCTGCTTAAACCAACATCAGGTTTAGTGAAATTCAATGGTTTACAAATGCAATATGGCAGCTCAGAAGCAAGAAAACAATTCGGTCGCCAAGTGTCGGTGATTTTCCAAGACCCTGCAACAGCGTTGAATCCTCGTATGAAAGTGTTGGATATTTTGCGTGACCCGATGGATATTCACAATGTGTTACAACCCCATGAGCGGGAAAAACGTGTGTATGACTTGCTTTCTCGCGTAGGTTTACCACGTTCTGCAGCACAAGTTGAGCCAACTCGTTTATCAGGTGGACAAAAACAACGTGTGGCGATTGCACGTGCCTTAGCGCTGAATCCCAAACTGATTGTGGCGGATGAACCGACTTCTGCATTAGACGTATCCGTTCGTGCTCAGGTATTAAACTTATTGGCGGATTTGAAAAAAGAACTCAATCTTGCCATGGTGTTTATCTCTCATGATATCCAAACCGTACGCCAAGTCTCTGATCGCATTGTCGTGATGTACGGCGGTCAAATTTTGGAAACGGGTAGTACAGAAGATATTTTCAATCACCCTACAGTGGATTACACCCGGAAACTACTTGGTGTGGCTCCATCATTGTTATAAAACGAGTAAATAAAATATCTTAATTTATGACCGCACTTTTAAAGTGCGGTTATTTTTTTATGATTTTTCTTGCATAGACTTGAAAACTTAGATAAAAGATTGCTTATCTTTACAGATGAATTGTAATTGTGGAGCCATTATGCAAACTAAATTTAATTTATACCCTAAAGAACAATTACCTGAAAACTTTAAGTTTCCTCAGTCTTATATTGATTTAT
>CAUTFW010000037.1:0-10681 GCA_963537955.1 Parahaemophilus parainfluenzae
CCAAATTGAAAATGCATTGAAACAATTAATGGATGTAAAAGAAGGTACAGATCGTCATGCTATTGTTCAGGGGATTAAAGCCCTTGATATCGCGACTCAAGAATTTGCGGCAAGACGAATGAATAAATCCATTAATCAAGCGCTGACAGGTAAATCTGTATCAGATATTGAGCAATAAAGTGCGGTTATAAATTAACGAGTTTTTTATATTGAGGAAAGTAATATGCCAAAAGTGATTTTTTTACCGAATGAAGAATTCTGTCCAGAGGGTATGGTGGTTGATGCAGCAGCAGGCGACAACTTATTAGAAGTAGCGCATAATGCGGGTGTTGAAATTCATCACGCTTGCGATGGTTCTTGTGCTTGTACAACATGCCATGTCGTCATTCGTGAAGGGTTTGATTCATTAAATGAAGCCAGCGATCAAGAAGAAGATATGCTAGATAAAGCATGGGGCTTAGAAATGGATAGCCGCCTTTCTTGCCAATGTGTCGTGGGTGATGAAGATTTAGTGGTGGAAATCCCTAAATATAATATTAACCATGCGAATGAGGCGGCTCACTAATGAAATGGACGGATGCACAACTTATTGCAGAAGAGCTTTATGATCGTAATCCAGATTTAGATCCTAAAACGGTACGTTTCACGGATTTGCATAAGTGGATTTGTGAACTAGACGGTTTTGATGATGATCCAATGAAATCTAATGAGAGTATTCTGGAAGCGATTTTGTTGAAATGGTTAGATGAATACGAGTAATCGATTCGATTAAAAAAGCGAGCAGCGGCTCGCTTTTTTGTTTTGAGAATTCACTCCAAAATAAAACCGCACTTTATTGCTAAAGTGCGGTTATTTTTATCGTTGTTTTTAATTATTTTTTCTTCGCGTATTTTAAGGAGTCGATAGCAACCGCGAGGATGATAATGCTACCTTTAATGATATATTGCCAGTAAGGGTTTACACCGATGTAAGTTAAACCGTAGTTAATAACGGTGAAGATGATAACACCCGTGATTACGCCGATAACAGTACCTACACCACCGGCGAAAGATACACCACCTACTACGCAGGCAGCAATCGCATCTAATTCATACATGAAACCAAGGTTGTTGGTAGCACTACCGATACGGCCGGCTTCTAACATACCACCGAATGCATAGAACATACCAGCAATCATGTAAATCACAACAAGGTTACGCGCTACGTTTACGCCCGATACTTTTGCTGCTTCAGGGTTACCACCGATAGCAAAGATATTTTTACCGAAGCGTGTTTTATTCCACATTACCCATACTAAGAATGCACAAATTGCGGCATAAATAGTGATGTAGGATAATTTGAATGAACCGAGTCTGAAGAAGCCTTGTGCGAAGTTAGAGAAAGATTCACTGAAGCCTGCAATTGGTGAGCCACCTACGCCATCATAATAAAGTGAGTTAAAACCGTAAACGATGATCATGGTACCCATGGTTGCAATGAATGGGGTTACATTGAGATAAGCGATAACTAAACCATTCACTAAGCCGATTACAGCACCTACCGCACAAACAGTCAGGATAACCACTGGAATAGGAATCTCACCTAAATCCGGGAACACGCGGTTCATGTTTTCCATTGATTGTAAGAGGGTAGCAGAAATAACCGCTGCTAAACCGACTTGGCGACCGGCTGATAAGTCGGTACCTTGAGTAATAAGCAAGCCTGCAACACCAAGGGCGATAATGAGGCGGACGGATGATTGAGTTAAAATGTTACTAAAGTTGCGAACATTCAAGAATGTTGGATCTTGTGCGATGATGATGCCAAGTAAAATCAACAACACAAAATAAATCGCATTTTGTTTTAAGAAATCGAATGATTTATTTTTTTGTAAGGCACTCATAATTTGTTCCTTTATGATTTATAAATATTTTGCGGCAAGTTGCAAAATTTCTTCTTGAGACGTTTTTGCCGTTTCAACGATGCCTGCAACACGACCATTACTCATGACCAAAATTCGGTCTGTTACGCCTAATAATTCCGGCATTTCTGATGAAATCATGATGATGCCTTTATCTTTTTTAGCGAGTTCTTGAATGAGCTGATAAATTTCAAATTTTGCCCCAATATCAATACCACGAGTTGGTTCGTCGAGCATTAAGATATCTGGTTGGGTTAAAAGCCAACGACCGATAATCACTTTTTGTTGGTTACCACCAGAAAGCGAGCCAATCGTTGTTTTGTGAGAAGGGGTTTTAACGTTCATCGCATCAATCACCCACTGTGTATCGCTTGCCATTTTTTTATTGCTGAGCAATTTCCAAGGAGTGAGGTAAGATTTCATATTTGAAATCAAAGAGTTAAATTCAATGCTTAGGTTTGAATAAATCCCGGTTGAACGACGTTCTTCAGTTACTAAAGCAAAACCGTGGTTAATCGCCTCAAGTGCGGTATGATTTTTCACGATTTTTCCGTTGAGCTTGATCGTCCCTTCTTTTAATTCGCGGACACCAAAAATGGCTTCCACAATATCAGTTCGTTTTGCACCAACAAGACCCGCAATACCTAAAATTTCACCTTTGCGTAAATTAAAGGAAACATCTTGAATAGACGGTTGGTTTACCGCTGTTAAATGTTCCACTTCAAGCGTGATTTCTTTTGGTACGTTTGTTTTTTCTGGGAAACGTTGTGTTAATTCACGGCCAACCATCATTGAAACGATTTCTTCCATGGTGGTGCCTTTAACTTGAACGGTATTGATCCATTTACCATCGCGAAGAATGGTGATTTCATCACAAATTTTGAAAATTTCATCCATTTTGTGTGAAATATAAATAATGCCACAACCGCGATCTTTTAATTTTTGAATAATTTTGAAAAGATGTTCCACTTCTTTTTCTGAAAGTGAGGATGTTGGCTCATCCATAATTACGATTTTAGCGTTATAAGAGAACGCTTTCGCAATTTCGATCATCTGCATTTGTGAAACGGAAAGTTTGGCCACTTTTTCTCTTGGATCAACATCAATGTCCAATTCATCGAAAATCGCTTTGGTATCACGGTACATTTTGGCGTGATCCACAAAAGGACCTTTAAGTGGGTAACGACCCAACCATAAGTTATCCATTACACTGGTTTGACGCACCAAGTTTAGTTCTTGGTGAACCATTGAAATCCCATTTTCAAGGGCTTCTTTTGATGTTTTAAAATCAACAGGTTTGCCTAAGAATAAAATTTCACCTTCGTCTTTTGCATAAATTCCGAAGAGGCATTTTAATAATGTCGATTTACCCGCCCCGTTTTCGCCCATTAAGGCATGAACAGAGTGAGAACGAACTGTTAGATTGGCGTGATCAAGGGCTTTTACACCGGGGAAAGACTTACTGACATCCGTCATCGTCAGTAGTACATCACTGTCTTGGGTTTGAGTTGTCATATCCAACCTCATCAAAAAGGGGGAAAGGGAATTTGGGTTTCCTTTCCCCCTAAAATTAAAGAAAAGCAATAGATTTTCTTATTTTAAGAATTCACTTAGGTTATCTTTATCCACACCAACATAAGGAATACGTACAACACGGTTTTCTAATTTCCATTTTGTACCTTCTGTTGCTGCTTTACCGTTAGCAAGGTTTGCAGAAAGTTGAACAACTGCTTTACCTTGGTTAACACCATCGTTTAACACAGTACCAGCAATTTCGCCTTTCTTAATTAATTGAAGTACTTCTGGTAATGCATCCACACCAAAGATTGGTAATTTTTTACCGTGTGCTTTGGTTGCTTCTAACGCACCTAACGCCATACCGTCATTGTTTGAAATGATCATTTCAATTTCGTTAGCTTTAGAGCTAGATAACCATGCATCCACTTTATCTTTAGCCATCGCTGCATCCCACATACCGGTATCAATAAATAATTGCTCGGTTGGAATACCTTTAGCATTTAATTGCTCAATCACATATTTAGTACGTGCTTCAGCATCTGGGTGACCCGGTTCACCTTTTAATAATACATATTGGATTTTACCGTCTTTATTTAAGTCTAAGGCTGGCATTGCTTTCCATTGTTTTGCAATTAAATCACCTTGGATTAAGCCTGATTCTTTCGGGTCGGTACCAACATAGTAAGCGCGCTCATAGCTACCGATAGCTTTTGCACCAGGATCTTTATTGAAGAAAACAACAGGAATGTCATCTTGTTTCGCTTTGTTGATAACAGTTGAAGCTGCAGCTGGGTCTACTAAGTTAATGGCTAGGGCTTTTACACCTTTAGAAAGCAAACCATCTACTTGGTCGTTTTGAATAGATTGTGCATTTTGAGAGTCATTCATTAATAACTCAATGCCGCCAAGGGCTTTCGCTTCTTTATCGATTTCTTTACGCATTAATGACATGAAGTTGTCATCATATTTATAAATGGTAACACCAATACGGTTATCGGCTGCAAAACCTGAAGTTGCTGAACCTAAACCGATTGCTAAAGCGACCGCACTTAATACTGCTGTTTTTTTCATAAAAACGCTCCTATTAGAGAAAGAGATTTTATTGTTGATTTTTATATACCAAATAGAGGAATGTTGCGTACATCTATTGCAACTGAATCCATCATAACGAAATCAAAATTGTTAATCTGTGATCAAACTCACATAAATGAAAACGATTACATAGTAATGTTTAAATTTGTGATCTCCA
The DNA here is from genome assembly GCA_963537955.1 of Parahaemophilus parainfluenzae. Lineage (GTDB taxonomy): Bacteria > Pseudomonadota > Gammaproteobacteria > Enterobacterales > Pasteurellaceae > Haemophilus_D > Haemophilus_D parainfluenzae_AJ. The sequence goes on from CAUTFW010000037.1 coordinate 4,668, forward strand.
TCACGGTTTCATTGCATTTTCTACAGAAAAACGTCTCACCAAGGTTGGATTAAATTGGACAACAGTCGGTGTAACAATAGACGAATCAACTAAGCTCAAAGCCAGTTTCGCCGCATAATTTGCCATTAAATCAATTGGATAGCGAATGGTGGTAAGCTTCGGAATCAAATATCGAGCAATTGGCATATCATCAAAGCCCACAATGGAAAACTGTTTCGGCACTTTGATATTGTTTTCATTTAAAACGGAAATTGCTCCCGCTGCCATCGTATCGTTATAGGCTACAACCGCTGTTAAGTTAGAGTTGTAGCTCAATAAATCAATCATCGCCTTTTCACCGCCTTCAAAATCAGGCGAATTATGCACAATGGCTTGCTCGACAATAGGAAAGTGATGATCTCTTAAAGCGGCCAAATAACCTTCTTTACGTTCGGTTTCATCTAAAATACCGTGATTAGATCCAATGTAGGCGATGTGTTTATGACCATAACGAATCAGCATTTCAGTCGCGAGATAGGTACCTTGGCGGTTATCAAGGCTGACACAACGATTTTCATAACCTGAAATCACACGGTTAATCACAACCATACCCGGTACATTTTCGAGATAATGACGTAATTCTTCGTCAGAAAGGGCTTTGGAATGAACGACTAAACAACTACAACGCTTGCGTAGCAAGGTATCAATGGCTTCACGCTCTTTTTCTGCATGGTGGTATCCAATACCGATCAAAATCGTTTTTTGATGTTCTTCAGCCACTTTATCGACTGATTTGACCAAGATAGCAAAGAAGGGATCCGTTACATCCGTAACCACCACGCCAATGGTATCAGTATTTTGTACTGCCAGAGCTTGTGCGTTTGCATTGGGTTGATAATTTAAGACTTCCATCGCGCGTTGTACCGAGTAACGGGTTTTTTCACTCACAGATGGGGACCGATTAATTACCCGGGAAACAGTGGCAACCGACACGCAAGCTAATTCAGCAACATCTCGAATTGTAGGCATAACTGGGCTCTCATTCATTTTTTCATAGCAATTATCATAGTAAATTTGAATAAAATTGAAAGCGGTTACTTTCAAAAATGCTACATTCGTCACAAAAAAGAGATTGGAGTAGCGCCTTATTTCCTGATTTTGTGATAATGATCACGGTTTATTTTTTTTAATTTGTTATCTTATGAAGAAAATTTTGTAATCGTTTACATTTTGGAGCAAAAATATGAGCGAAACCGTATTTGAACCGACAGATCATCCGCATCGTCGTTATAATCCATTAATTGACCAATGGGTTTTAGTCTCGCCACATCGTGCTAAACGTCCATGGCAGGGGCAACAAGAAAAAGTGAGTGAGGAGCAAAAGCCAAGCCACGACCCAAATTGTTATCTTTGCCCGCGTAATAAACGTATCACAGGCGAACCTAATCCGGATTACCATAAACCTTATGTATTTAAAAATGATTTCTCGGCTTTATTAGAAGATACACCAGCGCCAGAGCAATCAGACGACCCGCTTTTCCAAATGGGACAAGCTCGTGGTGAAAGCCGTGTTATTTGTTTTTCGCCAGATCATAGTAAAACATTGCCATTATTGACCGCACTTGAAATTGAAGAAGTGATTAAAGTGTGGCAAGCGCAATTGCGTGAACTGGGCCAAAAATATCAGTGGGTTCAGATTTTTGAAAACAAAGGTGCAGCAATGGGATGCTCCAATCCACATCCGCACGGACAAATTTGGGCAAACAGCTTTTTACCGAATGAAGTCTCGCGTGAAGATGTTGCTCAACGAAATTATTATGAAAAGAATGGTTCGGTGCTTTTAGTGGATTACGCTCAAAAAGAATTAGAGAAAAAAGAACGTATTGTGGTGGAAACCGAGCATTGGGTTGCGGTAGTACCTTATTGGGCAGTGTGGCCGTTTGAAACCTTGTTATTGCCAAAAGTACATGTAAAACGCTTAACAGAATTAACCGAGGCTCAAGCTAAAGATCTTGCCGTGATATTGAAAAAACTGGCAACGAAATACGATAACTTATTTGAAACCTCTTTCCCTTATTCAATGGGCTTCCATGCTGCACCATTTAATGGTGAAGATAACGAACATTGGCAGCTTCATGCGCATTTTTATCCACCGTTGTTGCGTTCAGCTACGGTTCGCAAATTTATGGTGGGCTACGAAATGCTAGGTGAAAGCCAACGAGACCTCACCGCTGAACAAGCCGCAGAAAGATTACGTGCGTTAAGTGAAGTACATTATAAAGAACGTTAAGAAACCCTTTCCCTCTTGAGTTAAGAGGGAGTGTGAAAGATAAAGGAAAATAATATGACTCCAGTCCAAAAATCCCAACACATTTTTACGCAAAAATATAACAAGCAACCTGAACTGACCGTGTATGCGCCTGGTCGTGTGAACATTATCGGTGAACATACTGACTACAATGATGGCTTTGTGATGCCTTGTGCGATCAATTATGGTACAGCTATTGCGGGATCAAAACGTGCAGATCATATTTGGAATGTTTATGCCGCAGATCTTGATCTTGAGGATAGCTTTTCTCTTAATGAAGATTTCCCTCAAAGTGAGCAAAAATGGGCGAATTATGTGCGTGGTGTCGTGAAATTTATTCAAGAACGTTGCCCGCAATTTAAACAAGGCGCTGATTTGGTCATTTCTGGCAATGTGCCTCATTCTTCCGGTTTAAGTTCTTCGGCAGCTCTTGAAGTAGCTACAGGGAAATTCTGCCAACAACTCAGTGATTTACCTTTAACTCATACAGAAATTGCTTTAATTGGTCAAAAAGCTGAAAACAAATTTGTAGGCGCAAATTGCGGGAACATGGATCAATTAATTTCCGCTTTAGGACAAAAAGATCATCTCTTAATGATTGATTGCCGTAGCTTAGAAACACAACCAACACCGGTACCGAAAGATGTTGCCGTCATTATTGTGAACTCTAATGTACCGCATGATTTGGTGACGGGTGAATACAACACACGCCGTTGGCAATGTGAAAAAGCCGCAGAATTCTTTGGTGTGAAAGCGTTGCGTGATGTGTCAGTAGAAGAATTCCAAAAAAGAGAAGCAGAATTGACCGCACTTAATGTTTTAGTGGCTAAACGTGCACGCCATGTGGTGACTGAAAACCAACGTGTACTTGATGCCGTTGAAGCATTAAAACATAACGATTTAACAAGATTAGGCGAATTAATGGGGCAATCTCACGAGTCCATGCGTGATGATTTCGAGATTACTGTGCCACAAATTGATTATCTTGTGGAACTCGCTCAATTAGTGATTGGTAAAACTGGTGGTGCGAGAATGACCGGCGGTGGTTTCGGTGGTTGCATTGTTGCCCTTGCTCCTCATGATAAAGTTGAAGAAGTGCGTAAAATTATTGCTGATAATTATGAAAAACAAACGGGCTTAAAAGAAGATTTCTACGTTTGCACAGCCTCACAAGGAGTGAGCCTATGCTAGAAAAAACGGCGTTCAATGCACCAGATGGACAGCCTTATCAACTTGTTCAACTCACCAATTCGAATGGCATGACCGTGCAATTTATGGATTGGGGAGCCACTTGGCTTTCTTGTAAAGTTCCTGTGAGTGGTGAGTTGCGAGAAGTGTTACTTGGCTGCAAAGTGGAGGATTATCCTCATCAAAATGCTTATTTGGGTGCAAGCGTAGGGCGCTATGCGAACCGTATTGCTAATGCCCAATTTGAATTGGATGAACGAACAATTCAGCTGGTTGCGAATCAAGGCAAACATCAATTACATGGTGGAAAAGAAGGTTTTGATAAACGCCGTTGGAAAGTGGAAGAGTGCGGTCATAATTTTGCGCGTTTTTCCCTAGTGTCTCCTGATGGTGATCAAGGTTTTGAAGGCAATGTACAAGTTAATGTGCTTTACACGCTGACCGATGAAAATAGCGTAAAAATTGAATATGAAGCAGAAAGTGATAAAGATACTGCGCTTAATTTAACGAATCATGCTTATTTCAATTTAGAAAATGCAGAGCAGGGCAGTGATGTGCGAAATCATACACTACGCCTTAATGCGGATTTCTATTTATCGGTTGATGGCGAAGGCATCCCAAATTCACCACTTAAGCATGTGGTGAATACCAGCTTTGATTTTCGTGTGGCAAAACCAATCGCACAAGATTTCCAACAAGGCGATCAAGTGGTAACAAAAGGTTATGATCATTCCTTTATCGTCAATAAAGCATGGCAAAAACCTTGCGTATTATTGACTTCCCCTAATGAAGATTTAAGCCTTGAAGTGCTCACATCCCAAGCTGCGTTACAGGTTTATACGGGAAACTATCTTGCAGGCACTCCAACTCGTGAAGGTAGCACTTATCAAGATTTCAGCGGTATAGCCCTTGAAACGCAATGCCTTCCCGATACCCCAAACCACCCAGAATGGCAAAATTATGGTGGTATTCAAAAAGCAGGTGAACGCTATTACCAATGGACTGAGTTTAGGTTTAAATAGGTAATCTCTGAAAGTGCGGTTAAAAACTATTGTGTTTTTAACCGCACTTTTTATTCTTATGAATAGAGTATTTAAGGTATATTTGAATGTATTAGGTAATAGCTTATCGATAATCTCAGCATACTAATGCTCATTCGTTGATATATTAAAATAAAAATGATCAGATATAGTGAACAAGACTTTATAAATGAAATTAGAACCATGGTAAGTAATAATGCATCAGAACAGGAGATTTCTTATAGAGCCTTAGAATTGATGAATTCATCAATTGATTGGAGAGAGGAGTTTCGTGATTCTGCATTAGATTTGATTAGTATTATAGAACCAGGTTTCTATATGACAAATGATGAAATATTAGAAAATATTAATTTGTTGGGTAAAAAATATTATCGATAAAATGAATATTGGGAAATCTCACCCCTATATAGAAGTAAAAGGATATAAAGAACCTAAAACTGCAATTTATCCAGTTATGGGAGACAAGTAAGTAGCATATGATAAATGTTAAGTTTAGTTGGATAAATATGTGGAAAGATGGATCTTTAGAACCACATTGCTCTATTCTAAATATAAATGAAGAGTTAAATATAACTCATTTTTTAATTGATGATGAGGGATTAGGTATAAGCCATTTACAAAAGTGGATAAAAAATGGTCTTAAAGAGATTGATAAAATATATAAAAAAGAAATTTCTGAATATGATATGTGGGGACAAAGCTTAGGTGCGCTAATCTCGTTAGATAAAGTAACTATTTATTGGGGGGATGAAGAATATCCGGATGATTATCTTGAGTTTGACCAATTTAAGATCATTTTATCTAATTGGTATGACTTCTTACTATCTGAACCCAATATAAGTAATGAAGTTTATTTTTCAGTTTAGATTAGAGGTTTTTATGACGGTCATGATAGGTGGACATTCCGCCCTAGGTAATATCCGTGTTGATCGGATATTATACACTTATCCAAATGGAGTATATCTTGCACAGATTTCCGCTTTATCTTACGTTGCAGCGTGGAATAATGATTGATGTGTTGAGATTATGGCTGATTTTCCGAAGTCAAGAACCAGAGGAAGGGTTTACGCAACGACTAGAGTTTTAAAGTAAAAGTGCGGTTAAAAATTTTTATGTTTTTAACCGCACTTTGTTTTTATTATCCTTATTTTATTTGCGGTTATTTAAGGTTATTTATACAAGAGTGGAATATCCATAAAAAAATTATAGGTATTATTTTGTTGACTGTTTTCATCAGGTTTAATAAAATCGCCATTGTTTAGTTTTTTAGTATGGTATTTAATTTTATTAAATACAATAATTTTCAACACTTTAATAACCACAATTTTATTATGACTATATCTAGATTATTTGGAACTGGATTATTTTTAATTTCACCTTTTGTTTTTGCAGAACCTTCTACAAATTTAAATGTAGAAAAACAAATCGATGCCCAACAACAGAGGCAACAAGCGGAACAAGATGCGGCTATTTTAGCGCAGCAAACTCAATCCGCGAAT
>CAUTFW010000038.1:0-10045 GCA_963537955.1 Parahaemophilus parainfluenzae
CTGCTTTTGGTAAGAAATCGAAACCCCAACCATTTTCTTTGGTTGCTTTATCACCGTAGAACGTTTTCATCATACTCACGAAGAATTTTGACGTATTACGATAGTAGTTCACTTGGTTTGGTACGATATCTTTTGGTGTAATCGCGTTGATGTACTGCTCATAAGAGGTATCTTTATCATTTGGCAAACGCATATAACCCGGTAAAGACATCGGCAATAAGCCCATATCTGTTGTACCTTGTACGTTTGAGTGTCCACGTAATGCATTAATACCGCCACCTGGCATCCCCATATTACCTAAGAGTAATTGGATCATTGCCATTGAACGAATGTTTTGTGTACCGATTGTGTGCTCAGTAAAGCCTAACGCATATAAGTGCGTCATGGTTTTATTCGGTGCAGAGGTTTTACCAATTTCTTCACAGATTTGTAAGAAGAGTTTTTGTTTAACGCCGGTAATACGTTCAACCATTTCTGGGGTATAGCGAGAAACGTGATCTTTCAAGATATTAATCACACAGCGTGGATCTTGTAAGGTCATATCACGTTTAGCATTACCATTTTCATCAAATTGGTAATTCCATTTAGATTTATCGTAAGTGCGTTTTTCTTCATCAAAACCTACGAATAAACCATCTTCAAATTTGAAACCTTCATCAACTAAGAATGAAGCATTGGTATAGTGTTTAACGTATTCGTGTTGAATTTGATTAGTTTCCAATAAGTAACGGATCACACCCATTAAGAATGCGATATCAGAACCGGAACGAATTGGTGCATGAAGGTCAGCTACAGAAGCTGTACGGTTAAAGCGAGGGTCAACCACGATGATTTTCGCACCGTTTTTCTTCGCTTCGATCGCCCAACGGAAGCCAACAGGGTGAGCTTCAGCAGGGTTACCACCTTGAACAATAATAAGATTGGCGTTTTTGATGTCAACCCAGTTGTTTGTCATGGCACCGCGACCAAATGATGGAGCAAGACTTGCTACCGTTGGTCCGTGTCAAGTATTCGCTTGGTTACACATCGGCACTATGCCCAACATTCGCACCCATTTATGAGTAAGAAGTGCGGCCTCGTTGCTCATGGCGGAGGCGGTCATAATACCTGTGGTTGTCCAACGGTTAACTGTTTTGCCACTTGCGTCTTTTTCAACAAAGTTAGCATCACGGTCATCTTTTAATAAACGAGAAACGCGTTTGATCGCTTCTTCCCAAGAAAGACGAACCCATTTGTCAGAACCCGGTGCACGATATTCAGGGTATAAAGCACGGCTTTCACTATTCACATAGTCTAATGCGCCCGCACCTTTAGGACATAATGCCCCGCGGCTTACCGGATGATCAGGGTCACCTTCAAGGTGGAATAATTTAGAACGGGTATTGGTGCCTGTATGGCTACTTAAAGCATCGTAAGGTTTGCCTGTGCTATATAACAACATACCACAGCTCACTGCACAATATGTACAGGTGTTACGGGATTCAAAAGCCCGTAATAATTTGTACTCACGTGGCGCCGCTAAAACAGATGATGGTGCAAAGCCCAACATTGCCGCAGACGTCCCCGCCATACCACCTGCACAGATCTTAAAGAACTTACGTCTAGAGACCTGCATAATCACTCCTTCATAACGGCGAACCGTTAAGATATTTAGATAGTATAAATTCGTATAGATAATTTATTTGATTTCGTTAAAATAACGTCATCAACATTAAATTGATTATAAAAATGACCAATTTAAACGGGCGCAATTTTAACTATTTTTTAACCATAAATCTATAATCAATACTTGTTATAATCGCTAAAAAACTTGAGCTAGATCACAAAGTAGATATTTTTTGTTAAAAAAACGTAACATTTTTACTACAACCATTTTATTGGGAAAAAATAATGCACTGGGTAATCCAAAAAACGATTAATTTCTTTAAAAAAACACCTGAAAATCCAACCGCACTTTTAGTGGAAAAACAAGATAGTCTGGCGGCAGAAGTACCGGTCTCACTGGTCTATAATGGCATTGCGCATACTGTTATGATGTGCTCTCCACAAGATTTGGAAGATTTTGCTTTAGGCTTTTCACTCGCGGAAGGCATTATTGAAAAAAAAGCAGATATTTATGGCATTGATGTGGTAGAAGTATGCAATGGTATTGAAGTACAAATTGAATTATCCAGTCGCCAATTTGTGGCATTAAAAGATCATCGTCGTACTTTAACGGGAAGAACGGGATGTGGCATTTGTGGCACAGAACAAATTTCACAAGTCTATAAAAAATTGCCAAAATTAGACCGCACTTTCCAATTTAATTTAAATTTATTAGATGGCTGTTTAGCACAATTACAAGCTAATCAAGCACTCGGAAAAGAAACAGGGGCGACTCATGCCGCAGCCTTTTTTGATGTATCGGGTAACTTATTGGCAATTCGAGAAGATGTTGGGCGACATGTGGCATTAGATAAATTAATCGGCTGGCATGCCAAACAAAATCAGCCACAGGGGTTCGTGCTGGTTTCGAGCCGAGCCAGCTATGAAATGGTTCAAAAATCGGTCGCTTGTGGTATTGAGTTACTTGTTGCGATTTCTGCCGCGACAGATCTTGCCGTAAATATGGCTGAACAGCATAATCTTTCTCTTATCGGCTTTGCTCGTCCTGGAAAAGCGAATATCTATGCAGGGAAAGAGCGGTTGGTTTAAGCTTAGTTTTTAGAGTGAATTAGAGCCGTTCCCTTTACTTTTTAGGCTTAAACTATAAAGTTGGAATAAATATGAATTCAAATAAAATTAATATCGCACTTTGTGCAGATAAAAATTACTTAGAACCACTTGAAACCTTATTAAAATCTATAAGTTATAGTAATTCTCAGGTCAAGATTTATTTACTTCATACAGATATTTCTATGGATTGGTTAGAAAGGCTTGCGAAAATCTTACAGATATTTGATAATCAACTTATACCCATTTGTCTTAGGAATGCAAATTTATCTATTAGAAATTTTAGTAAAACGTTAATACCTAATACTCTCCCTATTGATATATTTCTAAAGGATCTTCCTAATACACTTGGGTATGTTAATGAATTAACTTATGCGCGCTTCTTAATTCCAGAATTAATTAACGAAGATAGAGTTCTTTATTTGGACACGGATATTATTGTTAACACAAATTTATCTTCTTTTTTTCATCAAAACATGAAGAATTTTCCTATTGCGGCAATCGCGGATTACGACTTGTCAAATGAAAATGTTCCTCATTGGTATGTATTAGATATTCCAGAAGGGATGGAATCTTTTTTATCTTATAAGGGAGGGGAAAACTTTAAGCCTTATTTTAATGCTGGTGTTATATTATGGGATATAGCAAAATGCAGAAATGAAAATATCACTTATAAGTTATTGCAAACAGCATTGTACTATAATGCTGTAATATATGGGGATCAAGATATTCTAAATTTTGTATTTTTTAAACGTTGGCTTATGCTAGATATTCGTTATAATGTTCAAGCTCACTATAACTTCACATTTTTACCATTAGTAACTGAATCTCCATGGATTATTCACTATATAACAGATAGAAAGCCTTGGATACCTGAATATAAAGACGAAACAATTTTTCATCCAGTGTACCATTATTATAAGAATCTAACTTGGCAAAGTATTCAAGAGTATTGTTCATCTAAGAATTAATAACAACAAGTGCGGTCAAAAACACCATGATTTTTGACTGCACTTTTTGTTTATTTCTTTTATTCTTTTGGCGATTTACTCTCTAAGAGCACTTCAGAAACCCAACGTTGGGTGAGGCGTTTACCTTCTTGATCTGTACCAAATTTCATAAAATCAATATCCACCAGTTTTAATTTGCTCGCTGGTAGGAAACCCGGTGCAGGTTCAGCATGGATATTGGTTGGAAGTTGGTAAGAGTCTAATTCTCGCCACGGAATTTCTTGTGCTTCTTTGCTTAGTACAAAATCCATAAAGAGTTTAGCATTATCGAGGTTTCTTGCTCCTTTAATAATACTAGCTCCGCCTAAAGAATAGCCTACGCCTTCGCACGGTAAAATCCCTTCAACAGGCGCACCGTTTTTCTTCTCACGTGGGTAAACCAACATAAAACCTAAATCAATCGCTACGGTACCGTTAGCTAAATAGTTACTCGCAAGACCTGTTTTGGTATGCTGCATGAGATTAGGTTCTAACTTTTTCAAATAATCAAACGCTTTTTCTTCTCCCCATAAGGTGGAGAAGGTGCTGATAAGCGAGTATCCTGTACCAGAAACACGAGGATCGGGATATTGAATTTGCCCTTGATATTCAGGCTTTATTAGATCTGCATAACATTTTGGCGTAGGAATATTCAATTCTTTTAATTTTTTAGTATTCACACCAATGCCTAGTTCCATTAAGTAAATCACAGAGGTGAAATTGCCGCGTTGATCCATTAAAGATTTAAACTGCGGCATGATATCTTTTTGTAATGGGGAACGATAGGATTCAAGTAAGCCTAATTCTGCGGCTTGAAGATGCGGTTCAATGGTGCCACCAAACCAGAAATCAGCTTGTGGGTTTTCTTTTTCAGCTTTAATTTTGCCTAATACAACGCCTGTACTATTACGTACAAATTGAGCATCTACATTGTATTTTTTACTAAAGGCTTGCGTGACTTTTTCGCATACTACATTTTGTACACTGCAATACACGGTGAGTTTGCCTTCAGCCTGTGCATGAGACGTGTATGCGAGAGCGGTTAGGGCTGAAAGTGCGGTTAATTTTAACGTGGTTTTTATTGACATTATGTCTCCTTTTTCTTCGTCAATATTTAGTAATTATTTGATATTGCTAATATAAGCGGGCGGAGGAAATTTGTAAATATTGGGATTGTTTAAACACAGAATTACCACTATAATCCCCTGTAAATTTAACCAGATTAAAATAAGAGCAATGGATATTTCAGAATTACTTGATGGCTTGAATGATAAACAACGTGAAGCAGTGGCAGCACCGCTTGGGAATTACCTGGTGCTTGCGGGGGCTGGAAGCGGTAAAACTCGCGTACTGACTCACCGTATTGCTTGGTTGATTGCCGTAGAAAATATTTCTGAAGGCAGCATCATGGCGGTAACCTTCACCAATAAAGCTGCTGCTGAAATGCGCCATCGTATTCAAGATACCTTATCCAAACATGCTCAATCGAATTTATTTGGCATGTGGATTGGGACATTCCATAGCATTGCTCATAGATTATTACGCGCTCATCATTTAGATGTGAACTTGCCACAAGATTTCCAAATTTTGGATTCTGAAGATCAACTTCGTTTAGTAAAACGCTTGATGAAATTGCACAATTATGATGATAAAGCGTTTCCACCAAAGCAAGCGTGCTGGTATATCAATAATAAAAAAGATGAAGGTTTAAGACCACAAGATATCAATGATTTTGGCGATCGTCAGGAAAAAGAGTGGATTAAGATCTACCAAATTTATCAAGATACTTGTGATCGTGCGGGCTTGGTGGATTTTGCTGAATTATTAATTCGTGCGTATGAATTATTTGCTAAAAAGCCGGTGATTTTGCAACGCTATCAGCAACGTTTCCAGCATATTTTGGTAGATGAGTTTCAAGATACCAATAAAATTCAATATGCCTGGATCAAAATTCTTGCCGGTAATACAGGTAAAGTGATGATCGTGGGCGATGATGACCAATCCATTTATGGATGGCGTGGTGCACAAGTCGAAAATATTCAAAAATTCTTAAAAGATTTCAACGCTGAAACTATCCGTTTGGAACAAAACTATCGTTCTACTGGCAATATTTTGAAAAGTGCCAACCAACTTATTTCGAATAATAGTGATCGCCTCGGTAAGAATTTATGGACCGACGGTGAAATGGGTGAGCCAGTAGGTATTTATGCAGCATTTAATGAATTAGATGAGGCAAAATTTGTGGCTTCTCAGATTCAAAACTGGGTAGATGACGGTGGAAAATTAGATGATTGTGCAGTTTTATATCGTAGTAATAGCCAATCTCGTGTTATTGAGGAAGCCTTGATTCGTTGCCAAATTCCTTATCGTATTTACGGCGGGATGCGATTCTTCGAACGCCAAGAAATTAAAGATGCGTTGGCCTATTTACGCTTAATTAATAATCGTCAAGATGATGCCGCATTTGAACGTGTAATTAATACACCTACACGTGGCATTGGCGATCGTACTTTAGATGTGTTACGAAATTTAACTCGTGAACGTCAAATTACCTTATGGCAAGCTGTTCAAGTAGCCACACAAGAAAATATGCTAACAGGACGCGCTTCAACCGCATTGTTGCGCTTCCAAGAGTTGATTAATTCTTTACAGGTGGATACAGCCGAGATGCCATTGTTTGCACAGACCGATTTCGTGATTAAACATTCCGGCTTATACGATATGTATAAACAGGAAAAAGGCGAAAAGGGTGAAGTCCGTATTGAAAACTTAGAGGAATTGGTGACGGCAACCCGAGAATTTATCAAACCCGATGAAGCAGAGGATATGACCGATCTTACCGCCTTTTTAACTCATGCTTCTTTAGAAGCGGGAGAAGAGCAGGCTTCGCCACATCAATCTTGTGTGGAAATGATGACCTTACACTCAGCAAAAGGTTTGGAATTCCCACGCGTGTTTATGGTGGGGGTAGAAGAGGGCTTATTCCCAAGTTTCCGTTCATTTGAAGAACCAGGGCGTTTGGAAGAAGAACGTCGTCTTGCTTATGTGGGCATTACGCGAGCTAAGCAAAAACTTACCATTTGTTATGCAGAAAGTCGTCGTGTTTATACAAAAGAAGAACGTCATTTGCCTTCACGTTTTATTACCGAATTGCCATCAGAATGCATTCAAGAAATCCGCTTGCGTGGAACGGTGACTCGAGCATTAAATCAAGCGAAAGTGGGAAGTTTAAGCGCGAGTTTGCCTGAGAACGAATGGAAAATGGGGCAAAAAGTGGAACATGAAAAGTTTGGTTTCGGTACAGTGATAAACGTTGAAGGCTCAGATAATAACACCCGTTTACAAATCGCTTTCCAAGCTCAAGGTATTAAGTGGTTGATTGCACATTTGGCAAAATTAGAAAAAGTGCGGTAGAATCGGGAGGATTTTATTGCAACGAGTATGAATATTGATGTTTATGCTCAAGGTGCCAAGTGCGAAAGCATTCGAAGAAATGACCGCACTTTTATCATGTGGGAAGTAGATGTTTAAATTTATTTTAAAACGTATTTTGATGGTGATTCCTACCTTTATCGCCATCACTTTTGTGACTTTTGCGCTCATTCATTTTATTCCGGGGGATCCCGTGGAGATCATGATGGGAGAGCGAGGTTTAACGCCAGAAGTTCATCAACAAATGATGAAGCAACTTGGTCTCGATTTACCGTTGTATCAGCAATATTTCAATTATATTGGTAATGTAATACAAGGCGATTTCGGTGAATCATTCCGCACCCAACAACCTGTTCTGAGAGAGTTTTTCACACTTTTCCCTGCTACCTTTGAATTGGCTTTCTTTGCACTATTTTGGTCGTTAATTGCGGGCATTACGCTAGGAACAATAGCGGCCGTCAAGAAAGATAGCTGGATTTCTCATACCGTGACAGCCATGTCATTAACGGGTTATTCCATGCCAATTTTCTGGTGGGGATTAATCTTGATCTTATATGTTTCACCTTGGTTAGACTTACCACAGGGGGGACGTTTAGAAGACAGTTTCTGGATCGATACACCAACCGGTTTTATGTTAATCGATACTTGGCTTTCAGGCGTGCCAGGCGCCTTTGTAAATGCCATTAAGTCATTGATTCTACCATCTATTGTACTAGGTACCATTCCACTTGCGGTGATTACCCGAATGACACGTTCTTCGATGTTGGAAGTGTTAGGTGAAGATTATATTCGTACAGCGAAAGCCAAAGGCTTAAGTTATACCCGAATTGTGATTGTTCATGCGCTACGTAATGCACTGATCCCTGTTGTGACCGTGGTGGGATTGATTGTAGGACAGTTATTATCCGGTGCAGTTTTAACCGAAACAATTTTCTCATGGCCGGGTATTGGTAAATGGATTATTGATGCGATTTCTAATCGTGATTATCCAGTCTTACAAGGCGCTGTGTTGATTATCGCTACAATTATTATTGTGGTGAATTTGACGATCGATTTACTTTATGGCGTGGTAAACCCACGTATTCGCCATCAATAAGGAGCCTTATTAATGACGGAACAAACTTTATCTATTGAAACGATTGCGCCTCGCACACCGTTGCAGGAGTTTTGGTTTTATTTCAAACAAAATAAAGGGGCGGTGATTGGGCTCACTTTTATTCTTGTCGTAGCATTAATCAGTATTTTTGCTCCTTGGATTGCACCTTTTGATCCTATAGAACAAAATCGTTCAGCGCTATTGTTACCGCCTGCGTGGTATGAAGGCGGAAATTCAGCTTATTTACTGGGTACGGATGACATTGGTCGAGATATTCTTTCTCGCATTATTTATGGTACGCGCATTTCTGTTTTTGCAGGTTTCATTATTGTCATTTTATCTTGCATTTTAGGTACGAGTCTTGGCTTGCTTGCAGGCTATTATGGTGGAGCATTAGATACATTAATTGTTCGTTTCATTGATATCATGTTGGCTATCCCAAACTTGCTTTTAACCATTGTGGTGGTGTCAATTTTAGAGCCCTCTTTAACGAATGCGACGTTGGCGATTGCCGTGGTATCCATTCCAAGTTATGTGCGTTTAACACGTGCGGCGGTATTGAATGAGAAAAACAGAGATTATGTCACTTCTTCACGAGTGGCGGGAGCTAGCGTATTACGTTTAATGTTTATTGTGATTTTACCGAATTGTCTTGCACCGCTTATCGTGCAAATGACGATGGGAATTTCTAACGCGATTTTAGAGCTAGCAACCTTAGGTTTCTTAGGTATCGGCGCAAAACCACCAACACCGGAATTGGGCACTATGTTATCTGAATCACGTAGCTTTATGCAGGCAGCAAACTGGTTGGTTACCATTCCAGGTTTAGTAATTTTATCGCTTGTTTTAGCATTTAACTTAATGGGTGACGGGTTGCGTGATGCACTCGATCCAAAATTAAAACAATAGGGGGCAGAATGGCATTATTAGATGTAAAAGAGCTTTCTGTTCACTTTGGTGATGAAAAAACACCTTTTAAAGCGGTGGATCGTATTAGCTACCAAGTTAATCAAGGCGAAGTATTAGGCATTGTTGGAGAGTCGGGCTCGGGGAAATCAGTGAGTTCCCTTGCAGTGATGGGTTTGATTGATTTTCCAGGGCGTGTTTCAGCGAAAGGCCTAGAATTTGAAGGAAAAGATCTCTTAAGCTTACCGGCAAAAGAAAAGCGGGAATTAGTTGGGGCTGATATAGCTATGATCTTCCAAGACCCAATGACAAGCTTAAATCCTGCTTATACAGTAGGTTTCCAAATTATGGAAGCCATCAAAGCGCATCAAGGCGGCAGCAAAAAAGAACGCCGTGAGCGCACCTTAGAGTTATTACGCTTAGTGGGTATTCCTGATTCTGAATCGCGAATTGATGTTTATCCGCACCAGCTTTCTGGCGGGATGAGCCAACGTGTTATGATTGCTATGGCTATAGCGTGTAAACCGAGATTGCTCATTGCAGATGAACCAACCACAGCACTGGATGTGACTATTCAAGCACAAATTGTAGATTTGTTACTTGAGTTACAGCAAAAAGAATGTATGTCGTTGATTCTGATCACGCATGATCTTGCGTTAGTCGCAGAAGCGGCGCATCGTATTATTGTGATGTATGCAGGACAAGTAGTGGAAGAAGGGCGGGCGGAAGATATTTTCCGTGAGCCAAAACATCCTTACACTCAAGCGTTATTGCGTTCTTTACCGGAGTTTGCAGAAGGTAAATCTCGTTTGCAATCTTTACCTGGTGTGGTGCCAGGTAAATACGATCGCCCACAAGGTTGTTTGTTAAATCCACGCTGTCCGTATGCGACCGATCTTTGTCGAAGTGT
>CAUTFW010000039.1:0-9865 GCA_963537955.1 Parahaemophilus parainfluenzae
CTGTAGGGCTACTACGTAATAATTGACACAGCCCTTCCACAAGACCAAAGGCATCGTTTTCCTCGACTTTATTACGCAAAAATTGCGGCAAAGTATCAGGTTTTATCATGCTTCCTCCTTCAATCGTTTATATTCAAAAGGTAGACATTATACAGATCTGTTAGGGAAAATAAAGATGAAGGGAAAAGTGCGGTCAATTTTGAAAGGATTTTAAAAGAAAAGGCGTATGCTTCCATACGCCTTTAAATTGGTATTATTTCTCTTTCTTCAATAAGAAAATACCTTGTTCAGAGAAATTCACATAAGCTTGTTTGAGATCAGCATTGAAGTCTTCTGGTTTGGTGTTAATGAGCAATTCTTTGCCTGCCCAAATTGCCACCACTTCCCAGTGGTTACCCATATAGACTGCACTCTTGATTTCACATTGTTGTGCTGCCTCACCTTCTGCTTTTAAGTAAATCGCTTCAGGACGTACGCCCACTAAGCACTCGCCATCCGGTAAATTGAATTGCGCCGCATTGCTTAATGGCAATTTGTAGCCATTCACGTCAATGGTGTTATTTTCTAATTTACCTTCAAAGATGCTTGATTCGCCCATGAAGTTTGCAAGGAATAAAGAATTTGGACGTAAATAAAGCTCTTTTGCTGGCGCTTTTTGCATGATTTTACCTTTATTCATGACGATAACTTCATCAGACACCGCAAATGCTTCGGTCTGGTCGTGAGTCACATAAAGTGAGGTAATACCTAAACTTTGTTGTAATTCACGGATTTTTTCACGCATAGAACGACGTAAGTTTGCATCCAAGTTACTTAATGGCTCATCAAAAAGTAATACTTTTGGTTTTAGCACTAACGCACGTGCCAATGCCACACGTTGTTGTTGACCACCTGAAATTTGATCCACAAAACGATCTTCAAACCCTGCTAAGTCAACCAATTCTAACGCTTCTTTTACACGTTTAGCGCGCTCTTCTTTACCCACGCCTTGCATACGTAAACCATAGCCGACGTTATCACCGATACTCATATGCGGAAACAATGCATAAGATTGGAATACGATACAAATATCACGATTTTGAATAGACGATTTGGTTACATCTTCACCATCAATAAAAATTTGACCTGAAGTTGGGTTTTCTAAGCCAGCCACTAAACGTAATACTGTGGTTTTACCACAACCAGATGGACCTAATAAGGTCACCATAGTGCCACGTTTAATGGTTAAATCTAAATTATCAATGACTGTGGATTTACCAAAAGATTTAGTGATATTTTTTAATACTAAGAAATCATTATTACTCATAATATTTACCTACAACTTAACGAGTTAATTCATTTTTTTCGCTTTAGAACGGGAAATTCGGGTATCACCCACAATCCAGTCAAAGAATAAAATAATGGCCATCATCACGATGATTAAAATCGAACCGTATGCGATAGCAACACCATATTCACCATCTTCTACACGGTTTAAAATATAGGCTGTTGCCACACGTGTATCAGCGGTGACTAAGAAGATAATCGCACTCACGGTAGTCATCGCACGAACGAAGCTGGTGACCAATGCAGAAAGTAACGCTGGTTTTAACAATGGTAAAACGATAAACCATAATGTTTTCCATGAGCTACCTTTTAAAGAAAGAGACGCTTCATCGAGTGATTTATCTAATTGTCCAAGACCAGCAATCGCTGCACGCATACCGATTGGTAAATCACGCATCACCATTGAAATGATCACGATAATGCTGGTACCCGTAATGTAAAGTGGCGCATTGTTAAAGGCTAAAATATAAGATACCCCTGCAACGGTTCCTGGTACCGCAAAACAAAGCATGGTTAAGAACTCAAGAGATTTTTTACCTTGGAAATCTTTACGCACCACAATATACGCAATTAATAAACCGAAAAGTGCGGTCAATGGTGCGGCAATTCCTGCATAGATTAAAGTATTAATCAATGATGGCCATGCCCCATCGCTTAAACCTTGGCCGAATAACATCGCATAGTTTTTCAAGGTTAAGGTGTAATCCACACCCCAGTTTACAGTGAAACTACCGTAGAAAATACTGCCGTATAACGCTAAGTTAAAGAGCACCCAGAAACCAAGCATACCGATGATGGTATATTTTAAGCCGGTTGGTAAATCTTGTACGTCACCGCGATAGGATTTACCTGAAACGGTTACATAAGAACGGTTACCAATCCAAATATATTGGATGATAAATACGGCTAATGAGAAGATTAAAAGCATCGAACCTAAGGTACTTGCTGAAGCATAATCTAATTGTGAGCCTGCGATATAGAAGTAGATTTGTGTCGCGATGACGTCAAAGCTACCGCCCAATACTAACGGGTTACTAAAGTCCGCTAAGGATTGGATAAACACGATTAAGAATGAGTTTGCCAATGCCGGACGTAGTAATGGAAAAATGATATTGAAGAATGTTTGGTAACGATTTGCACGTAAAGTGTAAGACGCTTCTTCAATTGATGGATGAACCGATTTTAATGCTCCATCTAAAATCATGAATGAAATCGGTGCAAATGCAAGAATCTGCGCAATAGCAATCCCGTTAAAACCATATAACCAGTTGTGGTTCTCAAATCCAAATGTTGAAGCTAAGAACTCCGTCACATAACCAGAACGACCAAGCATTAATGTTACCCCTAAGCCCACAACGAACGGAGGTGTAACGATTGGTAAAATCGAGAAAATTTTACCAATGAATGCTGTTCTACGTGCAATACGGGTGGTATAAAGAGCAAATGCTAAACCGAAAATCGTTGATACAATGCCGACAAAGCCTGATAAGAATAACGAGTTACTAATCACACGTACAATGTAGCTTTGAGTCAAAATTCGCATCACTTGTTGTGGTGCAAAAGTATCACCGTCATAGAACATGGACACAAAGATCGCCAATGTTGGGTAAACGATGAAGAAGAAAATTAATAAGATAATGCAAAGTAAAGAAGCGATAATAAATTTATCCCCTTGCATCACTTTTAATTTTGCGAAAGAAAATGTCGCCAATGTGGTTAAACTCGCGATTAATACAATCACTGAATAACCCATGCTGACTTTACAAATTGTAGCACTGACAAAGATAAATAATGTCGCTGCAGCAATAAGATACAGCTCTGCTTTCGCTTGTGTATCCTTCGGTAATTTAAGAAGCGGCATCAATCCGTATAAAATAACCGGTAAAAACCATAATGCCGTAATATTTAACGAAGACCACCCCATTGCACCTAAATATTCATCGCTTGTGCTTTCAAACAAGCCATAATCTAAAGCGTGGGAAGGCAGAAGAAGAAATGCAATCACTGCAAGAATTATCCAAAAGTTAGCAGATTGAATAATAGGAAGTTTATTTGCGTTCATACAACCTCGCATAAAAGAAAAAAGCGAAATAATATAATAGCTATTATTTCGCTATGTATACATCATTATTTTGCTAATTTAACATCATCAACCCATTTTGTGATCAAACGTTTACGTAAATCACTTGAGCCGTATTTGTCAAAATCATAATTAATTAAATTGATGGATTTAAAATCGAGCGCATAAGGCGATTGTTCAGCGGTACTATTGGTTAAAATAGAATACGCTTCCCCTTTTTTCCAGGTTAACTCTTGCGCTTCTTTTGATAATGCCCAATCCACAAATAATTTCGCATTTTCAAGGTTTCTTGCCCCTTTAATAATGCTCACACCACCAATTTCATAGCCTGTACCTTCGCAAGGAACAACTAATTCAACTGGTGCGCCTTTTGCTTTCTCTAAAGAATATTCATGTAAAAAACCAATCCCAATTGCCGTTTCACCACGTGCTGTATTGCGGGTTGCTGTGTTACCGGATTTGGTATATTGGGAAACGTTCTTATTGAGTTCTTTGAGATATTTGAATGCTTCATCCTCGCCCCAAAGTTGGATATAGGTGGCTAATTGTGTATAACCTGTTCCTGAACTTTGTGGATCGGCTGCTTGGATCTCATTACGATACGCAGGATCGGCTAGATCTTTCCAACATTTTGGTGTCGGTAAATTAAGCTTTTTCAAACGTTCAGGGTTAATCCCAAAACCTAATACACCGAGATAAATCGCTGAAGAATAGTTGCCTTTAATTTTAGCTGGGTCTCTAAACTGTTCAGGAATTTGTGCAAGATTTGGCGACTTATACGCTTCAAGTAAGCCCATCTCACCCGCTTGAGAATGAGGATCAAGCGTACCGCCATACCACACATCCCCTTGAGGGTTATCTTTTTCAGCATCAATTTTGGCTAAAATTGTGCCTGTACCACCTCGGATAAAACTGGTTTTGATACCATATTTTTTCTCAAAAGCCATGGTTTCTTGCTCGCACATCGTATTTTGTGCACTACAATACACCACTAAACGACCTTCTGCAGCAGATGCGTGAGAACTTAGCAACACGCCACCAAATACAACACCAGAAAGTGCTAAAGCAACGTTAGACATTTTCATTGGTTCACTCCTGTGTTTATAAAATAAGATGAGCTGATACGCTCATCGTAGAAACCCACCTAAAAACCTATCTAGTGGGGCTAAAATGGCAAAAGTGCGGTCAAAAAATCTCATGTTTTTCATCCGCACTTTAAACACTATTTCGCTAATTTAACGTCTTGAACCCATTTTTCAATTAAGGCTTTGCGTTGTTCGGCTGCACCGTATTTTTCAAAGTCATAATTGATGAGGTTAAGTTTATTTGGATCAAACGCAGTTGGCGATTGTTCCGCTGTGGTGTTGGTTAAGATTTGTAAAGAATCACCTTGTTTCCACGCTAACTCTTGACCTTCTTTAGATAATGCCCAATCCACGAATAATTTTGCGTTATCGATGTTACGCGCACCTTTTAAGATACTTACACCACCTAACTCATAGCCTGTACCTTCACAAGGCACCACTAATTCCAATGGCGCACCTTGACGTTTTTCAAGTGCGTAATCGTGTAAGAAACCGATACCTACCGCAGTTTCACCACGTGCCGCATTACGAGACGGGGTTACACCTGATTTGGTGTATTGCGATACGTTTGGATGTAACGCTTTTAAGAAATCAAAGGCTTTTTCTTCGCCCCAAAGTTGAACGAAAGTAGCCAACGCAGTGTATGCTGTACCAGCACTTTGTGGGTCAGCAATTTGCACTTCGCCTTTTAAGCGAGGATCGGTTAAATCTTTCCAGCATTTTGGTACTTCTTTAATCCCTAATTTTGCTAAACGCTCGGTATTCACACCAAAACCTAAGATACCCATGTAAATAGCGGATACATAATGTCCTTTGGTTTTTGCTGGATCACGGAAACGTTCAACAATTTCATCAATGTGTTTAGATTTATAAGGTTCGATTAAACCCAACTCTGCCGCTTGAGCTTGAGGGTCGAATGTACCACCAAACCAAACGTCTGCTTGTGGGTTATTTTTTTCCGCTTCAACTTTTGCAAACGTACTGCCTGAACCGTTGCGAATAAATGAGGTTTTCACATCATATTTTTCGCCAAAGGCTTTTGTTGTCGTTTCACAAAGAATGTTAGTCGCACTACAATACACCACTAAACGCCCTTGAGCATTAACAGCTGATGATGTCATGAAGCCTGCAGCTAAAAGTGCGGTTGAAATGGAGAGAGAAATTTTATTCATTTTCATCGTACACTCCTCATAAATAACACTGATGAAATAATAAAAACGAGCACATCGTAAGCGAAAACGAAAAAAAATTCCGTGAACTACTTCACAAATTTAAAAAAATTTAAATAAAAAAGAAAGGTGAATTTAAACTGATTTTTCTTTATAATCCCACTAATTTTTACCTTCCGTTTTTTGAGGACGTTTTATGTCAAACTCATCTTGTATCATCATTGCTATCACGGGGGCATCCGCTTCAGGGAAAAGCTCCATTGCATCTACCGTTCACAAAGAACTTTGTAATGAATTAGGTTGCCAAGAAATTGGCATCATTGCAGAAGACAGCTACTACAAAGATCAAAGTCATTTGGAAATGAGTGAACGTGTGAAAATGAACTACGACCACCCGAATTCAATGGACAGAGATTTACTTATTCAACACTTAAAAGACTTAAAAAACGGAACTGCGGTGGATGTTCCTGTCTACAGTTATGTTGAGCATACCAGAACAGGCGAAACCAAACACTTTACGCCAAAGAAAATTGTGATTTTAGAAGGGATCTTATTGCTTACTGATGAGCGAGTTCGCCAATTAGCCGATATTTCTGTGTTCGTGGATACACCATTAGACATTTGTTTTATCCGTCGTTTACAACGTGATATGGAAGAACGTGGTCGTTCATTACAATCTGTTATTGACCAATATCGTGCAACTGTTCGTCCAATGTTCTTGCAATTTATTGAGCCATCAAAACAATATGCGGATATCGTGATTCCTCGCGGTGGTAAAAACCGTATTGCGATTAATATGTTAAAAGCTCAAATTCTTCATTTATTAAACCAAAAATAGGAAAAATCATGCGTCTTTGCGATACCGATATCGAACGCTATCTAGATGATGGCATTATTTCTTTAACGCCTCGTCCTGAAAATGACAAAATCAATGGGGCAACCATTGATGTGCGTTTAGGCAATTCATTTCGCGTATTTCGTGAACATTCCGCGCCTTATATTGATTTAAGTGGACCGAAAGAAGAAGTCTCTGCTCAACTTGAATCAGTGATGAGTGACGAAATTATTATCGGTGATGATGAAGCCTTCTTCTTACACCCAGGTATGTTGGCGTTAGCGACCACATTAGAGTCTGTGAAACTCCCTGCCAATATTATCGGTTGGTTAGATGGTCGCTCTTCACTTGCTCGTTTAGGCTTAATGGTACATGTAACCGCACATCGTATCGATCCAGGTTGGGAAGGCAAAATTGTGTTGGAATTCTATAACTCCGGCAAATTACCTTTAGCATTACGTCCTAATATGGTGATTGGTGCTTTAAGTTTTGAAGTATTAAGTGGCCCGGCAGCTCGTCCTTACATCAGCCGTAAAGATGCGAAATATAAACATCAGCAAAATGCGGTAGCGAGCCGAATTAATGAGGATTAATCAATGAAAAAGATCGCAATTAGCCTGTTGATCGTGCTGTTTGCGATCTTTGCTTTTTTTTATGTTCAACTTCAACAAGCTAAGAGTCTTTTGACCGAACAACTGACGAAACGAGATATTCAACTTGAAACGGTAGGTATTAGCCTCTTTCCACAGCCTGTTATTTCCTTAGAAAAGGTTAAATATCACGCGATTTCTGCACAAAAAATTGAAGGAAAATTACCTTTTATTTCACTCGTTTTTGGGAATCCAACGATTGACGAAATTCAAATTCAGCAAGCTCGCTTTACCGAAAATGCATTGAATTCAGCCAATATCCGCATGGTATTTTCAGATTTTGCACTCAAACAATTTTTAAAAAAAGATCTTACTTTTAATGGTAGCAACCATATTTGGGTGAACCTTGAAAAACCTATTTATGGCAACACCGCAACCTTTGATTTTCTTTTTAACAAAGGAAATATCGCCCTTCGTCAGGAAGGCGAATCGCTTATTCAATTTGATGACGTGCAATTCAATCAGCAAAAATTAGGCTATATTGAAATTCATGCTGATTTAACGAAACCACAGAAACTTGCCATTGGTTACATTCGACCAACATGCACCACGAATTGTCTTGCCATACTCAAATTTAGTAGCTATCTGCAAAAAAGTGCGGTCAATTTTTCTGGTAAAAATTTTCCGTTAACACAGTTGTTAGCGTTACTTAATTTTCCTCAAACCATGACGGGAACAAGTGATTTTAATGTTCAATTAGCTTTTGCAAATTCAGAATTAGCTCAAGGGAAATTTGATTTTAATGCACGTGATGGTGAGCTTTTAGGACTTAATCTACTGGATATGGCGGCACAGTATTTACCGATTAATTACAACAGTGATTTAACCGCGAGTAGAAATATGAACACGCCTTATGAGCGTTTTGAATCAAGCCTTTCATTCGAAAATCATTTGCTTAAAGTCGATAAAATAAACTTAAAAACAACCGCACTTTTAGCTGAAGGTGCTGGAGCCATTGATTTAGATAATGTACAATGCGACGTCAATTTAACCTTAAGATCCACTAACGAAAAATACAAAAAGCTGGCATTGCCTATTCGCTTTTTCGATAGTTGCTACTCACCACAGTATAAGGTAAATATTGACCAAAACTTTCGTCATCAATTGAAAGAATTAATTAAAGAGAAATTAAAATAATGTCATTTTATCAGAAAGCAGAAAGAACCCAATATTGGCGCGTAGTCATCATGGCTTGCGCCGCTTTTATTTTTAATACCACGGAATTTGTGCCAGTTGCGTTACTCACCGATATCGGACAAAGTTTTGATATGCAAAGCTCCGATGTGGGTTTAATGATGACCGTTTATGCTTGGACGGTTATGATTATGTCTTTACCTGCCATGCTCGCGACAGGCGATATGGAACGTAAAGGCTTGTTACTGAAGCTTTTCGTCATTTTTATCATCGGCCATATTATCTCTGTCATTGCGTGGAATTATTGGATTCTTCTCATTGCTCGTATGTGTATTGCGGTAGCGCATTCACTCTTCTGGGCAATTACCGCATCATTAGTGATGCGTGTAGCACCGAAGAATAAGAAAACACAAGCAATTGGTATGCTCGCTATCGGTACATCCCTTGCGACTATTTTAGGCTTACCATTAGGCCGTTTAGTCGGTCAATTAGTTGGTTGGCGTATTACTTTCGCAATCATTGCAGCATTAGCTTTGGTTGTGATGGTATTTATTATGCGTTTATTACCAAACCTACCAAGTAAAAATGCAGGCTCGTTATCTAGTCTGCCGATTTTAGCAAAACGTCCATTACTTATTGGACTTTATGCCACAACGGTAATCATTGTTTCAGCACACTTTACCGCTTATACCTACATTGAACCCTTTATGGTTCAAATCGGCGAACTAGATCCAAATCTTGCGACAATAATTTTGTTGGTATTTGGGGTTTCTGGCATTACCGCAAGTGTGATCTTTAACCGCTTATACCGTTTTGGTCCAACCCAATTTATCAGTACGGCAATGATTTTATTGGCAGTCTCTTTAGCATTTATGCTTGTTTCTGCAAGTTATACCGCCACCATGTTTACCCTTGCTTTTATTTGGGGTATTGGCATTTCTTGTATCGGACTGGCATTACAAATGCGTGTACTGCAACTTGCACCAGATGCAACAGACGTAGCAAGTGCCATTTATTCAGGTATTTTCAATGCGGGTATTGGTGCCGGCGCACTGTTTGGTAACCAAATCGCTCGCCATATTGGTCTTGAATATATTGGCTTTACGGGCGCAGCATTAGCGATGATTGCACTCGGCATCTTTGTCTTCTTCAACTTTCGCTATCGTTCTCAAAACGTCTAAAAAAATGACCGCACTTACTCAAGTGCGGTCATTTTCTTTTCTAATCAAGATGGAAACAAGCGATTAGCTTACCATCAGGATATTTTTCCAATTTCGGTTGCTCATTTCGACATTTATCAGTCGCTTTCCAACAACGCGGATTAAATGCACAACCTTTTGGTGGATTAATCGGGCTAGGTAATTCGCCCTTTAATTTAATCCGCTGACGACGTAATTCAGGCGATAATCTCGGTGTCGCCGAAAGTAATGCTTGCGTATAAGGATGTTGTGGGTTTTTAAAGATCTGCTCTTTTGTACCCATTTCAACACAGCGACCTAAATACATCACCATCACCTCATCTGCAATGTGTTCAACCACCGAAAGATCATGGGAAATAAACACATAAGATAAACCAAGCTCAGCTT
>CAUTFW010000040.1:0-9657 GCA_963537955.1 Parahaemophilus parainfluenzae
CTATGCTGAGCAATGCGCAGAAAGTGCGGTCTTAAATCCGTGTATTTTTGAATACGTGTACTTTGCTCGTCCTGATTCAACAATAGACGGTGTGTCTGTCTATGCCGCACGTGTTCACATGGGTGAACATTTGGGTAAAAAAATTGCAAAAGAATGGGTTGATGAAGCAGATAATATTGATGTGGTGATTCCTGTACCGGAAACTTCAACAGACATTGCTTTACAGATTGCGAAAATCTTAGGCAAACCTTATCGTCAAGGTTTTGTGAAAAACCGCTATGTTGGTCGTACATTTATTATGCCAGGCCAAGCTCAACGTATTAGTTCAGTCCGTCGCAAGCTCAATACGATTAAAGCAGAATTCAAAGATAAAAATGTGTTATTAGTTGATGATTCTATTGTTCGTGGTACAACATCAGAACAAATCGTGAGTATGGCTAGAGCAGCAGGTGCGAAGAAAATTTACTTTGCATCCGCGGCACCAGAAATTCGTTATCCGAATGTGTACGGTATTGATATGCCAACAAAACAAGAACTTATTGCCTATGGTCGTAATGTTGACGAAATTGCGAAATTGATTGGCGTAGATAAATTAGTTTTCCAAGATCTTGAGGCGTTGACTGAATCAGTACGCCAAGAAAATCCAGCTATTCAAGGCTTTGATTGTTCAGTCTTTACTGGCGAATATATTACGGGCGATATCACACCAGAATACCTTGATAGTATCGCTTCTCAACGTAGTGATTCAGCAAAGAAAAAACGGGAAAAAGATGCAAGCAACCTTGAAATCCATAATGAAGGTTAATCGCGTTTAAGATCGTAAAAAAGCACTAAATTCAATGAAGCGTTTAGTGCTTTTTCTTTTTGGTTTAATATAAAGAAAAATGACCGCACTTATGTATTCAAAGTGCGGTCATTTTTTTATGCGTTTTAGTCTTTATAAAGATCGTTATAAAGCGTACTTTCAAATTGCACAAGTGGTGCTCGTTTTGTCTTACTTTCTAAATCACCGGTTGAATAGCCATTGATAAATTGAACGAAAGCCACTTTTTCACCTCGAGCATTAGTCATAAAACCGGCAAGGTTATATACCCCTTTCAATGAGCCAGTTTTAGCGATGACGTTTTTTACCAGTGGTGGATTAATTAAGCTACCACGCCCACTGATTGTGCCATCCACACCTGCAATTGGGAAAGTTTCCATTAAGTGTAACTTATCTTCGTTTTTGGCGATGTATTCCAAGACTGAAAGCATGGTTTTAGGTGCAACTAAATTATGACGAGAAAGACCCGAACCATCAGCTAAGATGCTGTTACCAAATTTAATACCTTGTTTTTGCAATACGGATTTCACTGCTAATGTGCCTAATTGGAATGAAGCAGGGCGTTTATAGTAGTTGTAGGCTACGGCTCTGAATAAGGCATCGGCAATTTGGTTATCCGATTTTTTCATCATTTTTTTCAATAGCTCAGGCAACGGTTTAGATAAATGCTGGGCGAGTTTTTGTCCTTGCTGTGGTTTTTGAGGTTGTTTTACCTGACCAGTAAATTCAATACCAAGACGTTTTAATTGACGTTGAATAATGGCAGCAGCGTAGGCATCTGGATCTTGCACGGCGAAGCTAAGCCCAAATGGTTTAGTTTGGCGAGCAATACAGCCTTTTACTTGATAGCGATTATTGTCGTGAACAACGACGTCTAACTGGCAATAACCGGCTTCTTGCTGATCTACAATATAAACTTGCCCAAAAACTTGAATAGGGAATTGAGCGGGAACGTTAATTTTGACTGTTTCACCTACAGGTTGATTTGCATCCAGCTCGGCATAGAAGCAGTTATTATCGATATTTGCTGCTGCAGGAGGGGAGTTAAAGCACATCGTAAGATCGTTCCAAATCCAACCTAGCCCACGGTCATGGCTAGCAAATACAGAGGTATCTAAAATAAGATCTCCATTGATTTTCTGAATGCCTTGGTTCTTTAAATTGGCTAATAGGCTATAAAGTTGTCCACTGGTCAGATCAGGATCGCCAGTAAACTGCACAACAAGATCGCCTTCTAAAACATTATTCTGAATTTTTCCATTACTTAAAAGTGATGTTTCAAATTGAAAGGCATCACCTAATACCAATTTAGCGGCGACAGCGGTGAAAACTTTTTGCGTACTGGCTGGCAACATAAAGGTTGAGCCATTGTAATCCGCGATAATTTGATCTTTATTGAGGTTTTTGGCAATGATACTGGCAGAAGCACCTTCCGGTAAGTATTGGGTGATGGAAGCCACATTAACTTCAGCCATAGAGGAAAAAGAAAAGCCGAGTGTGATAAATGCCGCTTTAAGTGCGGTCGAAATAGAAGATTTTTTAGTCATTTTTAGTTCTGTTATGGTTGCTATTTTTCTCAAGACGAATAATAATAAGCTCCGAACTCAATAGAGTAAATCATTTTTTATTTTTCATTGACTGCGGCAAGGTTGCAAGACGTTGTCGTGGTTTTGTTTTTACCAAATTTCAAGGAAAAAGAATGAAACAAATTCCAATGACCGTGCGTGGTGCGGAGCTATTACGTCAAGAATTAGATTTCTTAAAGAATGAGCGTCGCCCTGAAATTATCAAGGCGATTGCTGAAGCACGTGAGCATGGTGACTTAAAAGAAAATGCAGAATATCACGCTGCGCGTGAACAACAAGGTTTTTGCGAAGGACGCATTCAAGAAATTGAAAGCAAACTTGCAAATTGTCAGGTTATCGATGTCACTAAATTACCAAATAACGGAAAAGTTATTTTTGGTGCGACAGTTGTATTAGTGAATACCGATACTGATGAAGAAGTCACTTACCAAATTGTGGGCGATGATGAGGCAGATATTAAATCAGGTTTGATTTCTGTGAATTCACCGATTGCTCGTGGCTTGGTAGGGAAAGAGTTGGATGATACCGTAAATATTACCACACCAGGTGGAACGGTTGAGTTCGAGATTATTGAAGTAAATTACATCTAAAAAAACATCCCCTCAAATTGAGGGGATAACAATTATTTACGAGGCAGCTGGATTTTACCTTCCTCGCTTAGTCGATAAAGCACCAAAATATGTCCGATGGTTTGAACGTTAGATGATTTGGTTTCACGAACAATCGCATCAATAATTAATTGTTTGGTTTCGCGATCTGCGCCAGCAATTTTTACTTTGATTAATTCGTGATGATTTAACGCATTATCGATTTCGGCTAATACACCTTCGGTTAAGCCGTTACCGCCAAGCATAACGACAGGGCTAAGGTGATGAGCGAGTCCTTTTAAAAATTGTTTTTGTTTTGTTGATAATATTGTCATAAGGAATCCTTTAAATAGATGAATATGAGTCAAAAAAAGACCGAAAAGAGCGGTCAGAAAAAACGTGGTTTTTCAGCACTTTTTGGTAAGTCTAGCCTTGAATTTGGCAGATTGTACCCAAATATAGACGAAACTACTACAAAAAATAGTACAAAAGAAAGAGATTATGGGAAAGAAAAAACGTTCGGCGAGTTCTTCTCGTTGGCTAAACGAACATTTTAAAGATCCGTTTGTTCAGAAAGCACATAAACAAAAATTACGCTCACGTGCTTACTTTAAGTTAGATGAAATTCAACAAACGGATAAATTGTTTAAACCGGGAATGACAGTGGTGGATCTCGGTGCCGCACCAGGTGGTTGGTCACAGTATGTTGTGAGCCAAATTGGTGGCAAAGGCAGAGTGATTGCTTGTGATATTTTGGATATGAACCCAATTGTCGGCGTGGATTTCTTGCAAGGCGATTTTCGTGACGAAAATGTACTGAATGCATTATTAGAACGAGTTGGCGAAGCAAAAGTTGATGTAGTGATGTCTGATATGGCGCCCAATTTTAGTGGTATGCCATCTGTTGATATTCCTCGTGCAATGTATTTAGTTGAACTGGCTTTAGATATGTGTAAGCAAGTTTTGGCGAAAAAAGGCAGTTTTGTGGTCAAAGTATTCCAAGGAGAAGGTTTTGACGAGTATCTGCGCGAAATTCGTTCACTCTTTAGTGTCGTAAAAGTGCGTAAGCCAGAAGCCTCTCGTGGGCGTTCTCGCGAAGTTTATATTGTAGCAAGCGGTTATAAAGGCGAATAGATAATTGCTTTGATAGCTTTTCATTGTGTCGGGGATGAGATAGTATCTCGTTTAATTTTAATTAACTTAAGAAAGGCAGGTTAAACCTTGAACGATATGGTCAAAAATCTAGTTCTATGGGTTGTGGTAGCAATTGTCATGATGACAGCTTACCAAAGTTTTAATTCCAATGGCGTGAGTGACTCAACAGATTACACAACCTTTGTGTATGATGTGAGTAACAGTCAAGTGAAAGAAGCGCGTTTTGATGCGAATGAAATCACCGTGACCAAAAATGACGGGTCTAAATATATGACCGTTATGCCACCGTTGGAAGATAAAAAGCTCTTAGATGACTTACTAAATAAAAAAGTTAAAATCGAAGGTACGCCTTTTGAAAAACGCGGTTTATTATCACAAATTTTAATTTCGTGGTTCCCAATGTTATTCCTTGTAGGGGTATGGATTTTCTTCATGCGTCAAATGCAAGGTGGCGGTGGCAAGGCCATGAGTTTTGGTAAAAGCCGCGCTAAAATGCTGAACCAAGATCAAATCAAAGTGACTTTTGCGGATGTTGCAGGTTGCGATGAAGCAAAAGAAGAAGTCGGTGAAGTAGTTGATTTCTTGCGTGAACCGAAAAAATTCCAAAACCTTGGCGGTAAAATTCCAAAAGGGATTTTAATGGTAGGTCCTCCAGGTACAGGTAAAACCTTATTAGCAAAAGCTATTGCGGGTGAAGCAAAAGTGCCTTTCTTTACCATTTCAGGTTCTGACTTTGTAGAGATGTTTGTGGGTGTTGGTGCTTCTCGTGTACGTGATATGTTCGAGCAAGCGAAGAAAAATGCACCATGCTTAATCTTTATTGATGAAATTGATGCAGTAGGTCGCCAACGTGGTGCTGGTTTAGGCGGTGGACACGATGAGCGTGAACAAACCCTTAACCAAATGTTAGTTGAAATGGATGGTTTTGGTGGTAACGAAGGCGTAATCGTTATTGCTGCAACTAACCGTCCAGATGTACTTGACCCTGCATTAACGCGTCCAGGCCGTTTTGACCGTCAAGTTGTTGTTGGTTTACCGGATGTGAAAGGTCGTGAGCAAATTTTAAAAGTTCACATGCGTAAAGTACCTGTCGCTGATGATGTAGATGCAATGACACTGGCTCGTGGTACACCTGGTTATTCAGGTGCAGATTTAGCGAACTTAGTGAATGAAGCTGCATTATTTGCTGCACGTAGTAATAAACGTACTGTATCGATGCTTGAGTTTGAAAAAGCCAAAGATAAGATCAATATGGGACCTGAGCGTCGTACTATGATCATGACGGATAAACAAAAAGAATCGACAGCGTACCATGAAGCTGGTCACGCGATTGTGGGTTACTTAGTGCCTGAACATGATCCTGTACATAAAGTCACGATTATTCCTCGTGGCCGCGCATTAGGTGTGACTTTCTTCTTGCCTGAGGGCGATCAAATTAGTATCAGCCAAAAACAATTAGAAAGTAAACTTTCAACACTTTATGCGGGACGCTTAGCAGAAGATTTGATTTACGGTGAAGAAAATATTTCTACTGGTGCATCTAACGATATTAAAGTGGCAACCAATATTGCACGTAATATGGTGACCCAATGGGGCTTCTCAGATAAACTCGGTCCAATTCTTTATACCGAAGATGAAGGCGAAGTGTTCTTAGGGCGCTCAATGGCGAAAGCAAAACATATGTCTGACGAAACAGCACATGCAATTGATGAAGAAGTGCGTGCGATTGTAAATCGTAACTATGCGAGAGCAAGACAGATTTTGATCGACAATATGGATATTCTTCATGCCATGAAAGATGCGTTAGTGAAATATGAAACCATTGAAGAAGAACAAATCAAGCAATTGATGAATCGTGAACCTGTTACACCACCATCTGGTTGGGAAGATAACAAAGACACGAAACCAACAGCAAAACCGCAGGAAGAGAAAACTGAAAGTGCGGTTAATCATTCAGAAGATCCTGAAGAGTAAGAATAAAGCCTTCCTAATTAGGAAGGCTTTTTTTATTTATAATGTCATTCTTTTCATCACTATATTCCGTTATAATCTAGCCTTTAAAATTTGATTTAAAAATTGACCGCACTTTATGAAACTTTACGCTAATAACAAATGTCTAGATTTATCATTACCTCAAATTATGGGAATTTTGAATTTCACGCCTGATTCATTTTCAGATGGCGGACAGTTTTTTAGTCTAGACAAAGCATTATTTCAAGTTGAAAAAATGCTGAAAGAAGGTGCAACAATTATTGATATTGGCGGGGAATCAACTCGACCAATAATGGCA
The DNA here is from genome assembly GCA_963537955.1 of Parahaemophilus parainfluenzae. Classification (GTDB taxonomy): domain Bacteria; phylum Pseudomonadota; class Gammaproteobacteria; order Enterobacterales; family Pasteurellaceae; genus Haemophilus_D; species Haemophilus_D parainfluenzae_AJ. The sequence continues at coordinate 6,442 of CAUTFW010000040.1, forward strand.
GAAGAAGTGCCTGAAACTGAAGAGTTGCAACGAGTGATACCTCTTGTTGAAGCCGTGCAAAAACGTTTTGATTGTTGGATTTCAGTGGATACCTCTAAAGCAATTGTGATGCAAGAAGCAGCTAAGGTCGGCATGGATTTAATCAATGATATTCGTGCTTTACGTGAACCTGGTGCACTCGAAATAGCAGGACAGTTGAATTTACCCACTTGTATCATGCACATGCAAGGACAGCCGCGCACAATGCAGACTAATCCGCATTATGATGATGTAGTCCAAGATGTTTATCAGTTTTTAGAAGCTCGGACTAAAGCTTGTTTAGATGCGGGAATCGCTAAAGAAAATATCATTTGGGATATGGGGTTTTGTTTTGGTAAGACCGTGCAGCATAACTACAAGCTTTTACAACAGTTGTCTCACTTCTGTGAAAGTGGATATCCTGTTTTAGCAGGGCTTTCACGTAAATCGATGATTGGTGCTGTATTAGATAAGCCTGTGACTGAACGTGTTGTGGGAAGTGTAGCTGGGGCATTAATTGCTGCACAAAATGGTGCGACAATTTTACGCGTACATGATGTGGCTGCAACGGCAGATGCTTTGAAAGTATGGCAAGCAACGCAACAGGCGTAAGAAAGTAACAGATTTTATATGTTGTAGAGTAAATGATTTCTGCAACATCAATTATTCAATTTATTAAGGAATAAATATGGCAAATCGTAAATATTTTGGTACAGATGGCGTACGCGGTAAAGTGGGTACTTATCCAATCACGCCTGATTTTGCATTGAAATTAGGTTGGGCTGCGGGTAAGGTTTTAGCTTCACAAGGTTCTCGCACAGTATTAATCGGAAAAGATACTCGTATTTCAGGTTATATGTTGGAATCTGCTCTTGAAGCAGGTTTGGCTGCCGCTGGCTTAACTGCTGCATTTACCGGCCCAATGCCAACACCTGCCGTGGCGTATTTAACCCGCACGTTCCGTTTAGAAGCGGGTATTGTCATTTCGGCATCACATAACCCTTATTATGATAATGGAATTAAATTCTTCTCTTCACAAGGCACAAAATTACCAGATGATATTGAAGAAGCGATTGAAGCCATGCTTGATCAGCCAATGGATTGTGTGGAGTCTGCTGATTTAGGTAAAGCAAGCCGTATCAGTGATGCCGCAGGACGTTATATTGAATTTTGTAAAAGCACTTTCCCTGCACATCTTGGTTTAGATGGTTATAAAATTGTGGTGGATTGCGCAAATGGTGCGACCTATCATATTGCGCCAAATGTATTACGTGAATTAGGCGCGGAAGTGATTGAAATTGGTACTGATCCAAACGGAATCAATATCAATGAAAAATGTGGTGCAACCGATGTAAAAGCGTTACAGGAAAAAGTGCTTGAAACTAAAGCGGATGTTGGTCTCGCTTATGATGGTGATGGTGACCGTATTATGATGGTGGATCACTTAGGTAATAAAGTAGATGGTGACCAAATCCTTTTCATTATTGCTCGTGAAGCTTTACGTTCAGGTCAATTAAAAGGTGGCGTAGTCGGCACATTAATGAGTAATATGAGCCTAGAAATTGCGTTAAAAATGTTAGGTGTACCTTTTGTGCGTGCTAACGTTGGCGACCGTTATGTGCTAGAAAAAATGGTAGAACATAACTGGACGTTAGGTGGAGAAAACTCTGGCCATATCATTATCGCGGATAAAAACACGACAGGTGATGGTATTATTGCCTCATTAGCCGTATTAAGTGCAATGGTTCAACATCGTTTATCCTTAAACGAGCTTGCAAGTGCGGTGAAATTATTCCCTCAAGTCCTGATTAATGTTCGTTTTGCAGGTGGTACAAATCCGTTAGAAAGTGAAGCAGTAAAAGCCGTAGCCGCTGATGTGGAAAAACGCTTAGAAGGCAAAGGCCGAATTTTACTGCGTAAGTCTGGTACAGAGCCACTGATTCGTGTTATGGTCGAATGTGAAGACGGTGCACTTGCAAAACAATGTGCAGAAGAAATTGCAGAAGCAGTGAAAGCAAATTAATTGAGTGGGGGCTTGCCCCCATTTTTGATCCATAGAATTATCTTTATTATTTTTAGGAAAGCCAATACATGAAAATTTTTATTATGCGTCATGGAGAAGCCGAAGTTATCGCTTCATCCGATGAGGCTCGGCATTTAAATGACTACGGTCGAAAACAGTCGATATTACAGGGACAATGGCTTAAAACTCATCTAAATTCAACCGCACTTTCAGTTCAAAAAGTAATTGTCAGCCCTTATGTAAGAGCACAAGAAACGTTTGAGCTTGTAAATTCAGCCTTAGGTAACACGCTTAATGATATTGAAATTTGGAGTGGGATTACACCTTATGGTAATGCTACATTGGTAGCTGATTATCTATCTGTTTTGCAAGAAGAAGGTACTGAAAGTGTTTTACTCGTTTCTCATTTACCTTTAGTAGGCAGTATTGTTTCAGAGCTTTACGGTAAGCGAAATCCAATTAGTTTTTACCCTTCAACGATTGTTCAAATTGAGTGGAATGGTGAAAAAGGCACCATTGAAGCTTTCCATTATCCAAAATAGAATGGCTAAAATACGAAAAACAAAGTTTATATGATTTACTTTTTAAAAGCAGTCAAAAATAAGCAACACCTAAAAATGTATATTTTTAGGTGTTTTTTTAAAATTTTTTTGATAGACTGAAAATGAGCTATAAATGAATAGCTTAAATTAAGCCATCATAATGACACAAGGGGAGTAGCTATGAACAATAAAATCGGAGATAAAGCAACTGAAGTAAAAGATACGACAGTGAATGCTGCAACACAAGTTAAAGATGCATTATTTGCAGCGGCTAACTATATTAAAGATGCTGTGACACATAAAGCGTCTGAGGCAAAAGAAGTGGTTGAAGACAAAGCTACTGAAGTGAAAGATGTAACTGAAGATAAAGTATCTGAAGTAAGAAAAGCAGTTTCTGAAGCAAAGGAAGCAATCGATGATAAAGCTACTGAAATGAAAAAAGCAATCGATGACAAATTTTCTGAAGTAAAAAGAGCCGTCGAAGATAAAGCATCAGAAGTGAAAAAAACAGTTTCAGAAGCTACAGATGAAGCGGCAGATAAAGCAGCAGAGCTAAAAGATGCAGCTGAAGACAAAGTTGCTGAAGTGAAAGATGCGGCTGAAGATAAAGCAAAAGAAGTAAAAAAAGCAGTT
>CAUTFW010000041.1:0-9270 GCA_963537955.1 Parahaemophilus parainfluenzae
ATAAAGGGTTACACGGTAAATTGCGTCCGGGCGTTTGTTACGCAGTATTAGATACCATCAACTCTCGTCACCAACGAATTCTCGTGGGGGTGCGTCTACAACAAATTGCGGGTCGTGATAAGAAAGTCGATTTAAAAACGTTCTCAATTCAAGGAGTGGAATTATCCTTAAATCCGACCGCACTTTTCACCGAAACAGTCGGTGAACGTCAAGCGCGCGTACTCAATTTAAATGAATTAAAAGATAAAATTGAAAACCTTGGTGCGCAATTTAAGCAATATCATTCTATCACCGATTATCACGGCATGATGTTTGATTTGGGCATTATTCCAAAACGCTTACGCAGTGCCTCAGACCGTAGCAAATTCTATAAATTAATTGAAGCTTCTTTATACGGTGGTATTTCCAGTGCCATTACCCGTTCTTTACGTGATTACTTATTGCCGGAAAACCTTGGTGTGCGCAAAGCCTTCCAAGATATGGAAAGTGCGTTACGTGAAAACCGCATGACCCTTGAAGCAATTAAAGTTACGCAATCTGACCGTGATTTATTCAAACATTTAATCACCGAAACCACTAATTATGTGGCATCAGATTATATGCGTAATGCCAATGAACGCCGCGGCAATATCGAAGCCGCTCTAGGTTTCCGCCGTGATTGGTATAAAGCAAAAGCTGAGCAAGCATTATCGCAACATCGCTTAATTGACTTAAGCCGTGAAGCAGCTGAATTAGCAGAAAATGAACGCACTTTAGAGGTTGATCATCAAAGTGCGGCTGACCACTTGAACTTGGTATTAAATGCGTTACGTCATCAAGAGAAAGTATCGCGTTATCAAGAAGATGTGGCTGAGCTTACAGAAAAATTAGAAGAACAAAAAATGGTTGTGGAAACCGCAACCGAACAGCTTGAAGAAAGCCAAGCACAATTTGAGCAAACTGAACTTGAAATTGACCAAGTACGTGCGCAACTTGCGGATTATCAACAAGCATTAGATGCACAACAAACCCGTGCATTGCAATATCAACAAGCGATTGCTGCGCTTGAAAAAGCGAAAACCCTGTGTGGTTTAGCGGATTTAAGCGTGAAAAATGCGGAAGATTACCAAGCGGAATTTGCTGCCCATGCAGAAAGCCTTACCGAGCAAGTGCTTGAGTTAGAACATAAGATGTCAATTTCTGAAGCGGCTAAATCACAATTTGATAAAGCCTATCAGTTAGTATGTAAAATTGCTGGCGATATGCCTCGTTCAAGTGCTTGGGAAAGTGCTAAAGAATTATTGCGTGAATATCCAACGCAAAAAATTCAAGCACAACAAACCCCGCAATTACGAGCGAAATTACATGAGTTAGAGCAACGCTATGCTCAACAACAAAGTGCGGTTAAATTATTGGCTGATTTTAATCAACGTGCTGATTTATCTTTAGAAACCGCTGATGAACTTGAAGCATACCACGCTGAACAAGAAGAACTCATTGAAAGTTTGAATGAAGAACTTGCTGAGCAAGTAGAAAACCGTTCAACCTTGCGTCAAAAACGTGAAAGTTTGACCGCACTTTACGAAGAAAATGCGCGTAAAGCACCGGCGTGGTTAACTGCTCAAGCCGCTTTAGAACGCTTACAAGAGCAAACTGGTGAAACCTTCGAGCATAGCCAAGATGTAATGCATTTTATGCAATCACAATTGGTGAAAGAACGTGAGCTGACTATTCAACGTGACAATTTAGAGAAACAACGTCAACAATTAGATGAGCAAATTTCTCGTTTAAGCCAGCCAGATGGTTCAGAAGATGCTCGCTTGAATGTGCTTGCAGAACGTTTTGGTGGTGTATTGCTTTCTGAATTGTATGATGATGTACCAATTGAAGATGCACCTTATTTCTCTGCACTTTATGGTCCTGCACGTCACGCTATTGTTGTACGTGATCTCAACACGGTACGCGAACAATTAGCTAATTTAGAAGATTGTCCAGACGATTTATATTTAATCGAAGGTGACCCAAATGCCTTTGATGACAGCGTACTTTCAGCCCAAGAGCTTGAAATGGGCGTTGTGGTGCAAGTATCAGATCGTGAATTGCGTTATTCAAAATTCCCGCAAATTCCATTATTCGGCCGTGCAGCACGTGAAAAACATTTAGAAGAATTACAAGCTAAACGTGATGAGATTTCGGAAGAATACGCACAAATCGCCTTTGATGTACAAAAATGTCAACGTTTGCACGAACACTTTAGTCAGTTTGTTGGCTTACATCTAGCGCTTGCGTTCCAACCAAACCCAGAAGAGGTGATGGCGGAAATCAATCAAGAACGTAATGAGATCGAGCGTGAGCTAAATCAACTTTCAAGCACTGAACAACAAATTCGCATTAAATTGGATAATGCCAAAGAAAAAATGCAATTGTTGAACAAGTTAATGCCGCAGCTTAACTTGCTTGCTGATGAAGAATTACTTGATCGCATTGAAGAATGCCGTGAACAACTAGATATTGCAGAACAAGATGAAAGCTTTATTCGTCAACATGGCGTTGCGTTGTCACAATTAGAACCGATTGCAAATACCTTACAAAGTGACCCAGAAAACTATGAACGCTTAAAAGCTGATTTAACCCAAGCGGTTGAACGTCAAAAACAAGTACAGCAACGTGTATTTGCTTTAGCGGATGTGGTGCAACGTAAAAATCACTTCAGCTATGAAGATGCTGGTCAAGCAGAAACATCAGAGCTTAATGAGCAACTTCGTCAACGCTTAGAGCAATTACAGGCACAACGTGATGCTCAACGTGAACAATTACGTCAAAAACAAAGTCAATTTGCACAATACAACCAAGTATTTATTCAATTGCAAAGTTCTTATGACAGTAAAAATCAATTGTTGAAAGAATTAATTGCTGAGATTGGTGAATTGGGCGTGCGTGCTGATGAAGGGGCAGAGGAACGTGCAAGAAATCGCCGTGATGAGTTGTATGAACAACTTTCAACCAGTCGTCAACGTCGTTCTTATGTAGAAAAACAATTAACACTCATTGAAAGCGAAGCGGAGAACTTAAATAAACGCATTCGTAAAGCAGAACGTGATTACAAAACTCAACGTGAATTGGTTGTAGCTGCGAAAGTCAGCTGGTGTGTGGTTCTGCGTTTATCTCGCAATTCTGATGTGGAAAAACGACTCAATCGTCGTGAATTAGCTTATTTATCTGCTGATGAACTACGTTCAATGTCGGATAAAGCATTAGGTGCGTTACGTACTGCGGTGGCAGATAATGAATATCTCCGCGATGCATTGCGTATTTCTGAAGACAGCCGTAAACCAGAAAATAAAGTCCGATTCTTCATCGCTGTATATCAACATCTTCGTGAACGTATTCGTCAGGATATTATTAAAACTGATGATCCGATTGATGCAATTGAGCAAATGGAAATTGAGCTTAATCGCTTAACAGAAGAATTGACTGGCCGTGAGAAAAAATTGGCGATCAGTTCTGAAAGTGTGGCGAATATTATGCGTAAAACCATTCAACGTGAACAAAATCGTATTCGCATGTTGAACCAAGGTTTACAAAATATTGCCTTTGGTCAGGTGAAATCGGTACGTTTAGTGGTCAATATTCGTGATACACATGCGATGTTGCTTGATGCGCTGTCAGGTAAACAGGAAGAATATCAAGATTTATTCAGTGATAACCGTATTACCTTCTCTGAAGCTATTGCGAAACTTTATCAACGCATTAACCCGCATATTGATATGGGCCAACGCACAGCACAAACTATCGGTGAAGAATTATTAGATTACCGTAATTACCTCGAGTTAGAAGTTGAAGTCTTCCGTGGTGCTGATGGCTGGTTACGTGCTGAAAGTGGAGCATTATCGACAGGTGAAGCGATCGGTACCGGTATGTCAATCTTATTAATGGTTGTACAAAGCTGGGAAGAGGAAAGCCGCCGTATTCGCGGTAAAGACATCGTACCATGTCGTTTACTATTCTTGGATGAAGCTGCTCGTTTGGATGGTAAATCTATTTCCACCTTGTTCGAACTTTGCGAACGTTTGGATATGCAATTACTTATCGCAGCGCCAGAGAATATCAGCCCTGAAAAAGGGACAACCTATAAACTGGTGCGTAAAATCGCCGGCAACCAAGAACAAGTTCATGTGGTTGGTTTGCGTGGCTTTGGCGCAACAGAGTAGTTTTTTAAAGCGGTCAAAGCAATTGACCGCTTTTTCATTATTATTTTTATGAGAATTTAGGACAAATTATGCACAACCTTATTTTAGCCATTCTATGTAGTGTTGCCGTATCGGTGTTACTCAAAGTTGCTCGCAAGAAAAATATCATTATTGAACAAGCAATTGCGTTTAACTATATTGTCGCCATTTCATTAAGCTATTTCTTACTCAAACCTGATTTCAAAGGATTAGAATTTACCGAATATCTAGCACAAAGTGATAGCACACCTATTTTCCTGGCGTTAGGTATTTTATTACCAACCGTATTTATCATTATGTCTAAAGCAGTTGAATTTGCGGGTATCGTTCGTTCAGATGCTGCACAACGCTTATCGTTATTTCTACCGATTGTTGCCTCTTTTATTATCTTCCATGAAACATTAAGTCAGCCAAAAGTTGTTGGCATTATTTTGGCATTCATTGGTTTATTCTGTATCTTGAATAAATCGAATGAGCAAAGTGCGGTCACTTTTAAAGGTATTTTAGGCTTAATCGGTGTTTGGTTTGGTTATGGCACCATTGATATCTTATTCAAACAAGTAGCCAAAAGCGGGGGAGCATTCCCAACCACATTATTCATCGCTTTCTCATTAGCCGCTTGTGTCATGTTCCTGTATTTATTCCTAAAACGCACTCAGTGGACAGTGCCAAGCTTTATTGGTGGAATTATTTTAGGTATATTGAATTTCTTCAACATCCTGTTTTACATTAAAGCTCACCAAAGTTTCGGACAAAACCCAACCTTAGTTTTTGCGGGAATGAATATTGGTGTTATTTGTTTAGGTACCATCACCGGCGCATTTTTCTTCAAAGAAAAAATAAGCAAAATCAACTGGTTTGGTGTTCTTGTCAGCCTTTCAGCAATTTTCTGTTTATATTATTTAGATAAAATTTTGGCTTAATTATGGCAAACAACTTTAGTTTTTTTATCTACGATTACGAAAGTTTTGGTATCAATCCGGCAAGTGATCGTCCAGCTCAATTTGCTGGTATTCGTACTGATGCAGATTTCAATATCATTGGTGAGCCTATTATGTTGTATTGCAAGCAAACCAATGATTATTTGCCTGCCCCGGAAGCCGTAATGGTCACAGGAATTACACCACAAGAATGTAATGAAAAGGGAATTCCTGAACCTGAATTCGCCGCAAAAATTCTAGCTGAATTTTCACAACCTAATACTTGTGTGATGGGTTACAACAACATTCGTTATGACGATGAAATGACTCGTTATACCTTTTACCGTAACTTCATCGATCCCTATGAATATAGCTGGAAAAATGGCAATTCTCGGTGGGATTTACTGGATTTAGTACGCGCCTGTTATGCTTTGCGTCCTGAGGGAATTAATTGGGCTTATGACGATGATGGCATGCCAAGCTTTCGCTTAGAAAAGCTAACCAAAGCAAATAGCATTAAGCATGAAAATGCTCATGATGCGATGGCGGATGTGTATGCAACTATCGCTATGGCTAAATTAATCAAAGAAAAGCAGCCTAAATTATTTCAATTCTTCTTTGAGCATAGAGGCAAAAAGGAAATTGAGAAACTGATCGACACCGCTGAAATGACACCATTAGTGCACGTTTCGGGCATGCTAGGGAATTATCGCGGTAATTGTGCTTGGGTAGCACCATTAGCATGGCATCCAACTAATCAAAATGCCGTAATCGTCTGTGATTTATCAGGTGATATTGATAATTTACTCAGTAAAAGTGCGGTTGATTTGCGACAAGATTTATATACCAAGAAAAGCGAGCTAGAAGAAAGGGGAGTTTCATCAGTTCCATTAAAATTGGTTCATATAAATAAATGCCCAATTTTGGCGCCTGCAAAAACTTTACTGCCAGAAAATGCAGCTCGTTTAGGCATTGACCGGCAATATTGCTTAGATAATTTAGCAAAATTGCGTCAATCCTTAGATATACGCGAGAAAGTTATTGAAATCTTCTCAGAAGAGCGCGAATTTGAGGCGAGTGATAATGTAGAAACTGAGCTTTATAACGGTTTCTTTAGCAATGCGGATAAAAACAATATGGCTATTTTACGGGATTTACCGACCGAGAAATTAGCTGAACATGGTTTAGCATTTGAAGATAAACGAATTCCTGAATTGTTATTCCATTATCGTGCCAGACATTTCTATAAAACTCTAAATCGTGCTGAGCAAATCAAATGGCAAAAATATCGCCAACGTAAATTAGAACAAAGTGCGGTTAAATTTGAGGAAAGTCTACAACGGTTAGCGGAGGAATATTCTGATAATCCAACCAAACTGAATTTACTTCAACAGGTTTATGAATACGGAGCAAAACTGTTATCTTAATCTTATACATATCGTGACATAGTCACACAAATGCCATTCATCAAAACGTAAATCCTAATCCCTGAGATTTACGTTTTTCTTTTTTAAATCTGATGATATTCACCTCATAAAATAACGCAGAATTCACGTAGCGTTGTCATTATTTGATACATATAAACTTCTTTATTTTTTCCTTACATAACAACTTTAGAGTGTATAAATCATTATTTCATCTTATTGCAAGGTGCTTTAGAGCTAGGTTTTGCATCGCTTAAGTGGTATTTGCAACCTGTGTATAACTTTGTGATTTTATTAATACGTAGCTTTCACTAACCTTGTAATTGATTTCGCATAATGTATATTATGTTAAATATAATATGTAAATACGTCACAAATTAAAACAGATAACTATCCTACTTTCATGCATTGGTCAAAATAAGGTGATTTTGGGTTATGGATATAAAAGAAATAACTGGATGTCTTTGAGATGGAATAATTAAATTAGAATGAATTTTTGAGATAACGCTATGTGAATTCTGAATACAATTGCGTACATCAATTCTGCAGATTTCATTATTCTTGATCTGATAATGAGAATTTATTTTACATATATCACCTAAATGAGAATAATTAACATTGATTTCTCTTTTGTTATTAGTGACTTATAGAAATAATTTTAAAAAAATACTTGACTATTCTCATTTGTGAGATTAGAATGCACACCGATGACAAGTTAAGCAGTCTTGTTTTTATTTTTAATCTCTACTTAATAAGGAAAGGAGTTGGTTATGCTTAATAAAGCAATCGCAGATAAGTTAAATGAACAAATCAATTTAGAGTTCTACTCTTCTAATGTTTATTTGCAAATGAGTTCTTGGTGTAGCAAACACGGTTACGAAGGTGCTGCAGCATTTTTACTTCGTCATGCTGATGAAGAATTAGAACACATGCAAAAATTATTCAAATATGTGAGTGAAACAAGTGGTATGCCACTTTTAGGTAAAATTGATGCACCTAAGAATGACTACAAATCACTTAAAGAAGTATTTGAAACCACACTTGAACATGAAAAACTCGTTACTTCTAAAATTAATGAATTAGTTGAAGTAACTTTTGCAAACAAAGACTATTCTACTTTTAACTTCTTACAATGGTATGTTGCAGAACAACACGAAGAAGAAAAATTATTCAATAGCATTATTGATAAATTTAACTTGCTGGGTGAAGACGGTCGTTCGCTTTACTTTATCGATCGTGATTTAGCAACATTATAATTTTAGAAGGAGAATACAAAATGTTATCAGCAAACGTAATCAAATTATTAAATGATCAAATGAACCTTGAGTTCTACTCTTCAAACCTTTACTTACAAATGAGCGCATGGTGCGAACAAAATGGTTTTGAAGGTGCAGCTAAATTCTTATCAGCTCACGCTGCAGAAGAAATGCAACACATGCGTAAATTATTCACTTATTTAAATGAAACTGGTGCATTAGCGGTAATCACTGCAATTGAAGCACCTGCGCATGAGTACAAGTCATTAAAAGAAATCCTTGAATTAACTTATGAACACGAAAAATTGATCACAAGTAAAATCAATGAATTAGTGGGTAAAACTTTTGAAGAAAAAGACTACTCTGCATTCAATTTCTTACAATGGTATGTTGCAGAACAACACGAAGAAGAGAAATTATTCAGCGGTATTTTAGACAAATTAAATCTTCTTGGCGAAGATGGCAAAGGCTTATTCTTAATCGATAAAGATTTAGGTAACCTTGCAGGTCAAACCGCTTAATTAGATAATCATAAAGCTTAGTAGAAATACTAAGCTTTTATTTTACCTATAATTTGTGACAACGTATCAAATTATTTTAAGCTTCCCTTTTCTTTTTGAATACAAGTTGATGAAATTTAAAACAACCACACGTTTTTAATGAAATTTTACTTGCAACGAAGTAAGATAAACGTATAATTCAGAACAACCCAAATGCCTGGGTGGCGAAATTGGTAGACGCAGCGGATTCAAAATCCGCCGGTGAATAACCGTGTCGGTTCGAGTCCGACCCTAGGCACCACAGAATTTATAAGCTCTGAAGTTAATTCAGGGCTTTTTTATTAGCTAAAGTTAATCAATATGACAGAACAAAACCAAAATAAAAAACAAACTTATAATTTCAACAAACTGCAAAAGCGTCTTCGCCGTAATGTAGGCAACGCAATTGCTGATTTTGGCATGATTGAAGATGGTGATAAAGTAATGGTTTGTCTTTCTGGTGGTAAAGACAGCTATACGCTTCTCGATATTTTGTTGAATTTACAGCAAAGCGCACCGATTAAATTTGATATCGTTGCAGTTAATTTAGACCAAAAACAGCCAGGTTTTCCTGAGCATGTTTTACCTGAATATCTGCAAAGTATTGGTGTGGATTATAAAATCGTTGAAGAAAATACTTATGGCATCGTGAAAGAGAAAATCCCAGAAGGCAAAACAACGTGCTCTCTCTGCTCTCGCCTACGCCGTGGTATTTTATACCGTACAGCAACTGAACTTGGGGCAACCAAAATTGCACTTGGTCATCACCGTGATGATATGTTGGCTACCCTGTTTCTGAATATGTTCTACGGTGGAAAATTAAAATCTATGCCACCGAAATTAATTTCAGATGACGGCAAGCAAATTGTGATTCGTCCATTGGCTTATTGTAAAGAAAAAGATATTGAAAAATATGCCGTAGC
>CAUTFW010000042.1:0-9248 GCA_963537955.1 Parahaemophilus parainfluenzae
AACTCGCGACCCCGACCTTGGCAAGGTCGTGCTCTACCAACTGAGCTATTCCCGCGTTTGCTTGTTGCCAAACAACGGGGCGTATTTTACGGATTTATCTTATTGTGTCAAATAAAATTCGTAAAAAAATTTTTTGATTGGTTAAAAATAGTTCAAAAACAAAAGGTGCGATTAAAATAACCGCACCTTTTATTTAAAATTTAGTCAATTCTATAATTCAATGTTATCTAACAAGCTACCTTTCGCTGCTTTCAAGTATTGGAGCATTGACCAAACTGTTAAAATCGCCGCCAAGTAGAGTAGTATTATTGCCAATGTTTCCATATAAACGTTATATCGCCAGAGTAATCCACCTAAAGCCAGCATTTGAGAGGTGGTTTTTACTTTTCCTAGCCATGAAACGGCTACTTTATTACGTTCACCCAATTCAGCCATCCATTCACGTAAAGCAGAGATTATGATTTCGCGTGAAATCATTATAATCGCGGGGATAGTAATCCAGAAAGAATGTTGATATTCCACAATTAATACTAACGCAGTAATCACCATCACTTTATCGGCTACAGGATCAAGGAACGCACCAAAACGGGTTGTTTGTTTTAATTTTCGAGCAAGATAGCCATCAAACCAGTCAGTGACACCCGCGATAAAGAAAATAAGAGTGGTAATAAAAGGCGCTGAAGGGATAGGGAGATAAAACGCCAAGACGAAGAATGGGATTAAAATCACTCGGAGAATCGTCAGGAAAATGGGAATATTATATTTCATAAAAATAACCGCACTTTGGTTAAAGATACGTTCATTTTAAAGGATCTACAAAAATAAAAAAAGCCACTTAATGTGGCTTTTTCTTAAAAATTAAAGTTTGTCAGCGTTTTGTTTCAAGTATTTAGCAACGCCTTCTGGGTTGTCTTTCATACCTTCTTTGCCTTTTTCCCATTGAGCAGGGCAAACTTCACCGTGTTCTTCGTGGAATTGTAACGCATCTACCATACGTAACATTTCATCGATGTTACGACCTAATGGTAAGTCGTTTACGATTTGGTGACGAACAACGCCGTTTTTGTCGATTAAGAATGAAGCACGTAATGCTACACCTTCTTCTGGATGTTCGATACCATATGCTTTAGCGATTTCGTGTTTAACGTCAGCTGCTAATGCATATTTAACTGCACCGATACCGCCGTTTTCAGTTGGGGTATTACGCCATGCATTGTGAGTGAATTCTGAGTCGATAGATACACCAACCACTTCAACACCACGTTTTTTGAATTCTTCATAACGGTGGTCAAATGCGATTAATTCAGATGGGCAAACGAAAGTAAAGTCTAATGGGTAGAAGAATAATACCGCAGCTTTACCATTAACGTGTTTTTTGAAATTGAAGTTGTTAACGATTTCACCATTGCCTAAAACTGCAGAAGAAGTAAAATCTGGAGCTTGACGAGTTACTAATACCATAGTCATAATTCCTATATAAATGTTAATAAAAATTTTGCTAACGCAAAAACTCGGTTAGTATTCTAAAAAAATTGACCGCACTTTAACAGCTGTTTTTATCTATTGAATTAATTAATATTGTCTAAGTTACAGGTGAAATATATGTCAGAACATCATACTTTATCAACCACACTGGTTCATGCTGGACGTAAAAAACGTTTTACCCAAGGGGCGGTAAACCCGGTGGTCCAACGAGCCTCTTCTTTAGTGTTTGACACTATTGCAGATAAAAAACATTGTACAAAAAATCGTTACAAGGGAGAGCTTTTCTATGGACGCCGTGGCACGTTAACGCACTTTGCACTTCAAGATTTAATGTGTGAAATGGAAGGCGGAGCGGGTTGTTACCTTTATCCTTGTGGGGCTGCCGCGGTAACAAATGCTATTTTATCCTTTGTGGAAACAGGCGATCATGTCTTAATGACAGGGGCTGCCTATGAGCCGACACAAGATTTTTGCAATGTGATTTTGAAAAAAATGCATATTGATACGACCTATTATGATCCCATGATAGGCGCAGATGTTGCCAAACTCGTGCAACCAAATACGAAAGTCTTATTTTTAGAGTCACCAAGTTCTTTAACGATGGAAGTGCCTGATATTCCTGCGATTGTTAAAGCGGTTCGAGAAGTAAGCCCTGAAATCGTCATTATGATCGATAATACATGGGCAGGAGGCGTACTATTCAAAGCGTTAGAGCACGGTATTGATATCTCTATTCAAGCAGGGACCAAGTATTTAGTGGGGCATTCTGATATTATGATTGGTACTGCTGTGGCTAATGCACGTACTTGGGATAAATTGCGCGAGCATTCTTATTTAATGGGACAAATGGTTGATGCTGATTCTGCTTATACAACGGCTCGTGGCATTCGCACCTTAGGTGTACGATTAAAACAACATCATGAAAGTAGTTTAAAAGTCGCCAAATGGTTAAGTGAACAACCACAAGTGAAAGCAGTTTATCATCCCGCGTTACCAAGCTGTCCAGGTCATGAAAACTTTAAACGTGATTTTACGGGGGCAAGTGGTTTATTCTCTTTTGAATTACATAAACGTTTAAATGATGAAGAACTTTCCGCCTTTATGGATCATTTTGAGCTTTTCACGATGGCTTATTCTTGGGGCGGGTTTGAATCGCTTATTTTATGTAATCAACCAGAAGAAATTGCGAAAATTCGCCCGGGTATTGAACGTAAATTAACGGGCTCATTAATTCGTCTGCATATTGGATTTGAAGATACGGATGAATTAATTGCCGATCTTCAAGCGGGCTTTGACCGAATCAAATAAGAAAGAGGGCTGTTTATGTAAACAGCCCTTATTTACTCAATCTTTGAGTTGATTTATCATAGTCAGCATTTTTAGCAACTAGAGAAGAACAATGAAACATATTCATATTTTAGGCATCTGCGGTACCTTTATGGGCGGTGTCGCGATGATTGCCAAACAAATGGGTTATAAAGTAACGGGCTCTGATACCAATGTTTACCCGCCAATGAGCACTTTTTTACAAGAGCAGGGTATTGAAATTATTCCTAATTATGATGTGGCTCAACTTCAGCCTACGCCAGATATGGTGATTGTTGGTAATGCCATGAAACGCGGTAATCCTTGCGTAGAATATGTTTTGGATAATGTCTTGCCTTATACATCCGGCCCACAATGGTTACACGACCATTTATTGCGTAATCGTTGGGTGTTAGCGGTTTCGGGTACACATGGTAAAACCACAACAACGGGCATGTTGACTTGGATTTTAGAACAAAATGGGCTAAAACCCGGTTTCCTAATCGGTGGTATTGCGGGAAATTTTGGTACTTCTGCTCGTTTAGGGGAGAGTGAGTTCTTCGTGATTGAAGCGGATGAATATGATACGGCGTTCTTTGATAAACGTTCTAAATTTGTACATTACAATCCAAAAACCTTGATTATTAATAATATCAGTTTCGATCATGCGGACATTTTCGATGATCTTCACGCGATCCAGCGTCAATTCCATCATATGATCCGCACCATTCCTTCTACAGGACGCGTTCTTTCTTTTGCAGATGAACAGAGCGTGAAAGAAACCCTCAATATGGGATGTTGGTCAGAACAGCAATTTATCGGTAAAGATAAGGAATGGTTTGCGGAACGTATTACTAATGATTGTTCTGAATTTGCCGTATTCCATCATGGTCAAAGAGTTGCTGAAGTGAAATGGAACATTGTCGGACAGCACAATATGTACAATGCTTTAATGGCGATTGCTGCGGCTTACCATGCAGGCGTTAAAATTGAAGATGCATGTCAGGCATTAGGCAGCTTTATCAATGCAAAACGTCGTTTAGAAGTGAAAGGGGAAGTAAACGGTATTACAGTTTATGATGACTTCGCTCACCATCCAGAAGCCATTTTGGCGACACTTACTGCGTTGCGTGACAAAGTCGGCGGTGGTGTCCGTATTCTTGCGGTATTAGAACCACGTTCAAACACCATGAAAATGGGCGTGCATAAAGATGAAATTGCACCAGCGCTTGGACGTGCTGATGCGGTATTTATGCTACAACCAGATAATATTCCATGGGATGTGGCTGAAATTGCAGGACAATGTGTGCAACCTGCACATTACACAGGAAATGTTGATAAATTAGTCGATATGATTGTGGCGGAGGCGAAACCAACGGATCATATTCTTGTGATGTCAAACGGTAGCTTTGGTGGCATTCATCAAAAGATTTTAGATCGATTAAAATAATCTCAATGTAAAGTGCGGTCAAAAATGAGCGTGTTTTTGACCGCACTTTTTATTATCAAAAATAAGGAAATCACATGGCTGATCCACATATTCAATCTCCAATGGATGTTTGGGATAAACTCACCGTCATTATTTATCGCACAGGCTTTGTCATTGCGGCATTTAGCATTTTGGCTTTAACTTGGTATCCTCAACAGGCTCAAATTGCCGTGTTGATTGCAGCAACTTGTTGTGCATCATCCCTTCATATTTATTTAAAACATTTCCGCTTAACATTCCAATTTGCCACGTGGCTTGCACTATTATGTGCGCTTTTAGGTTGGCATGAATTAGCGTTAGGTGGTGCCTTGGTCACACTTGGCGGTTTATGTTTTAAAGAATACTTCTGTTTTAGAGTACCGCTATTAAATTTACAACCTGCATTTGTCGCTGCACTTTGGTTTGCTTGGGTATTTGAAGGGGGTTGGATTGCCCGAATTCTATCGTTAATTGTCGGCGGATTATTATTGATTCTTGCGGTTCAAAAATGGCGAATGCCATTACATTTTGATATTGGCGATAAGACAAAATACCAAATCTAATAAGATTGATAGATAAAGGCATAATGTTTCAGAACATTGTGTCTTTTTATTTTGATTCAATTTTACCTTTATCTAAAAACGAAAAAGCACCGAAATTTCGGTGCTTTATAATTTGGTTGCGGGGGCCGGATTTGAACCGACGGCCTTCGGGTTATGAGCCCGACGAGCTACCAAGCTGCTCCACCCCGCGTCTGATGGTGCGTAATATACTTGTTTCAAAAATTATTGCAAGATTTAAACTGAATTTGACTTTCCGTTTGTTAAGAAAATAAACAATGTGAATATTAATTAATCATTTTATGAAATAGTGCTAGTCCTAAAAGGGAATTTTTGATAGCGTATGCAACTTTGTATTAGTTAGTTTAATTTAGGAAAATAAGAATGAAATTTCGTCAAAATCTCGCCGTAAAAATTCTTTCTGTGATGGCGGCTGTTTCAGTGCTTGCATCATGTGGATCGGCACCAAGTAAAGTCTCTTCAAAAAATAATTCTAGCTTGCCGCGTACTGCGACAGGCGACGATCCACAAAAATTCGGGGCAAAGTATAGTGGACGTAATTATCAACAAGCTATTTTAAGTCCAGTGGCTTCCGTGGAGAATAAAAGTGCGGTCGTTAACCAAGGTGATTTTTTAACTCAGTTGACGAATGTTCGAGATTATTCAAATTCATTAACAAATCGCTTTGCGGCGAATTATGGCAAAATCACTAACTGGGTGCTTGCAGGAGCCAATGTAAATGAATTAGCACAATACGGCATTAATCCTCAGATTATGAAAGGTTTTGATGGTTATCAAAACGTGCTGATGACAGGTTATTATTCGCCAGTGATTCATGCACGCCGTACTGCACAAGGTCAATATCAACATCCAATTTATGCGATGCCAAGCTATAAACGTTATAGCCGTGCAGAAATTTATAATGGTGCATTGGCAGGACAAGGCTTAGAGCTCGCTTACAGTGATTCAATGATGGATAACTTCCTATTAGGCGTGCAGGGGAGTGGCTATGTTGATTACGGTGATGGCAATTTAAATTATTTAGCCTATGCAGGTCAAAATGGCTATAAATATCAAGCGGTTGGTCGTTTGTTAGTTGAAGATGGTGAAATTCCAAAAGAAAAAATGTCTATTCAAGCGATTCGTGAATGGGGGAAAGCAAACCCATCTCGCGTACGAGAATTGTTAGAACGTAATCCATCTTATGTTTTCTTTAAAAACGATCCAACAGGTGAAGTGAAAGGTTCTGCAGGTGTGCCTTTAGTGCCAATGGCGGCCGTTGCTTCTGATCGCAATGTCATTCCTTCTGGTACCGTATTATTGGTTGAAGTACCGGATATTGATAATGAGGGTAACTGGATGGGCACACACAAATTACACTTAATGGTGGCTCTTGATGTGGGTGGTGCAGTTAATGGTCACCACTTTGACTTATACCGTGGTATTGGCGATCAAGCAGGTCATATTGCGGGTTTATCAAAACACTATGGACGCGTTTGGGTACTACAATAATGGCTCGAGTCGATAACTACGAACAACGTTTTGGCGGCATTGGCCGCCTTTACACACCAGAAGGCTTGGCGCGTTTGCGTCAGGCTCATGTGTGCGTCATTGGTATTGGCGGCGTAGGTTCGTGGGTGGTGGAGGCACTTGCGCGAAGTGGCGTAGGGCAGATCACCATGATTGATATGGATGACATTTGTGTCACCAATATTAATCGTCAACTTCCTGCATTAAGCGGCAATATTGGCAAGCTTAAAACGGAAGTGATGGCCGAGCGCGTTAAGCTGATTAATCCAGAATGTGTGGTGAATATTATCGATGATTTCATTTCACCAGATAATCAAGCGGAATACTTAAATCGTGGTTATGATTATGTGATTGATGCCATTGATAGCGTGAAAACCAAAGCCGCGATGATTGCCTATTGCAAACGTAATAAAATCAAGATTATTACAATTGGTGGCGCAGGTGGTCAGACTGATCCTTCGAAAATTCAAATTGCTGATTTAAGTAAAACGATTCAAGATCCATTATTGGCAAAAGTGCGGTCAGTTTTACGTAAGGATTTCAATTTTACTCAAAATCCACAACGTAAGTTTGCAGTTGATGCAGTGTTTTCCAGCCAGCCTCTGATTTTCCCTAAAATGGGCGAAGGCTGTGAAGTCTCAGCCACCATGAATTGTGCAAATGGCTTTGGTGCAGCAACTATGATAACCGCAACCTTTGGCTTTTTTGCCGTTTCTAGGGTAATCGATAAGTTATTAAAATAAAGAAATGAAGCAACGTGAAAACGTTGCTTTTTCTTTATGAATGAAAGTATTTAACAAGATGAAGAAATATCACTTCATTTTTTTATTTGGAACGTTGCAATTTTATCAAAAAGGCGTAGTCTATGTTGGCTTTGAGAATAATTCCCAATGAAAGTAAGGAAACAAACATGAAACAAGTATTAAAAATGAGTGCAATTTCTACCGCACTTTTAACCCTTCCAATGATGGCAAATGCTGATGTATTGGCCTCCGTGAAACCGCTCGGTTTTATTACATCGTCTATTGCAAACGGTGTGACGGATACACAGGTTTTAGTACCAGCAGGTGCTTCTCCACATGATTACAGCTTAAAACTTTCAGATGTGCAAAAAGTGAAATCGGCAGATTTAGTGCTTTGGGTTGGTGAAGATATTGACGCTTTCTTAGAAAAACCGATTAGCCAAATTGACAGCAAAAAAGTCATCAATATTTCTGATATTCCAGAAATTAAACCGCTTTTAAGCAAAGTACATCATGAACATTATCATGAAGGTGATGAACACGAGCACGGTCATGATCATAAACATGGACACGATCATAAGCACGAACATGGTCATGATCATGACCATGACCATCACGACCACGATGTGGATGAAAATGGTTTAAGCGTGAACTGGCATTTATGGTATTCACCAGCCATCAGCCAAATTGTGGCACAGAAAGTCGCGGATAAATTAACAGAACAACACCCAGATAAAAAAGAGCTCATTGCGAAAAACTTAGCCGATTTTAACCGCACTTTGACTGAGCAAAGTGACAAGATCAAAGCACAATTAGCGCCACTTAAAGATAAAGGCTTCTTTGTGTTCCATGATGCTTATAGCTATTTCAATGAGGCTTATGGTTTAAATCAAACTGGTTATTTCACCATTAATCCATTAGTGGCACCAGGTGCAAAAACCATTGCTCACATCAAAGAAGAGATTGAAGAACACCATGTAAATTGTCTTTTTGCTGAGCCTCAATTCACACCAAAAGTGATTGATTCTCTTGCGCAAAGTACAAAAGTTAATGTTGGTCGTTTAGATCCTATTGGCGATAACGTACAGCTTGGTCCAAATTCTTATGCGAATTTCCTTCAAGCCACCGCTGATAGCTATGCTCAATGTTTAAGTAAATAATTAAAATCTCCCCCTCGCCCCCTCTTTACAAAAGAGGGGGGAATATTCTTGAAATATCCCCAAATTTAACCGCACTTTCGTGCTATAATCCGCCCAATTTTTCCCTATCGAGAAAACGCATGAAACAATTATTTGCCACAACTGCCCGTGGTTTTGAAGAACTCTTAAAAGTCGAACTGACAGAGCTTGGTGCAACGGAATGTAAAATTGCACAAGGCGGCGTACATTTTCAGGCTGATGATGAAGCACTTTATCGTAGCTTATTATGGTCACGTTTAGCGTCACGTATTTTGTTACCTATTGTAAATGGCAAGGTGTATAGTGATTTAGATTTGTATTCAATTGTGACAGGGCAGGATTGGTTAAGTTATTTTGATGAGAAAGCTACATTTTTTGTTGATTTCAACGGGACAAACCAAGAAATTCGTCACACTCAATTTGGTGCGATGCGTGTGAAAGATGCCATTGTGGATTATTTTGAACGTCAAGGGAAAGCGCGTCCAAATGTGGATAAAGACTATCCAGATGTGCGAATTCATGTTTATTTGAATAAAGAAGAGCTCGTCGTTTCACTCGATTTAAGTGGCGAAGCATTACATTTACGTGGTTATCGTGAAGATACAGGGCAAGCGCCTTTACGTGAAACCTTAGCCGCCGCGATTGTGCTTCGTTCAGGTTGGAAAAAAGGAACACCGTTAGTGGATCCAATGTGCGGTTCAGGTACCTTGTTAATCGAAGCGGCACAGATGGAAGCACAAATTGCACCGCAATTACATCGTTTACATTGGGGCTTTGATTGCTGGAAAGGGCATAATCAAGATGCTTGGGATAAGGTAAAAGCAGAAGCGGTACAGCAAGCGGAAACTTATTTTAATCAAAACCCTAAACCGCATTTTTATGGTTTCGATCTCGATCATCGCGTACTGAAAAAAGCACAAAAGAATGCGCAAAATGCAGGCGTAGCACACTTAATTCAGTGGAAACAAGGTGATGTTGC
>CAUTFW010000043.1:0-9202 GCA_963537955.1 Parahaemophilus parainfluenzae
TTTTTGGTGCAGCCTGTGGCGCTAATACCGCATGTTTTTCTTGACCTTGACGAATAAGTGCGGAAGGCGTATTTAAACGTTGTTGAAACTCATCCATTTTGAGCATGGCTGCTGCCGCGCCCTTATCAGAGACTTTTTCCTTAAACTCACCAAAAATCACTTCAATACTTGCGTTTCCTTTTAGTGCCGTGAGTAATTCTATTGTTTGTTTTTCACTTAATTTTGCGTTCCCCTCTTCTGAGAAATTCTGGATCGTACCGAGTGATTGACCATTTAAGATAATTTCAGCCGTTTTATTACCCAGTTCATCGGGTAATAATGCTAATTGCGCCGTCACAGGTGCTTGCTCCCCCGCACTTCGAGTAAATAAAATCGAAACAGAATGCTCAGAGCCATCTCTTTCTTCTTGATAACCCGCCATATTACAAGTACCGGTATTATCACAAATTAAATCCCAGTCTTGATAAGTCTTTTCAAACCCTTTTAACGATGGCGCAGCCATTGCAGTAAGTGGCAATAGTGAGAGAAGAATAACTTTTTTCATGTTATCAATTCCTAAAAGAAAATTTGCAAAAAATAGAAGAAATCTGCCCGCTTACAAGTGGGCAGTAATTTTTATTTAACGTTAATCTCGCTCACAAAAGTCGGCAATCCGCCCCAAGCTCCACCCGCAAACCCTTTACAAGAACCTGAGGTATGTTCTTCAGTACGGATAAAGGTTTTGCCATTCCAAACAGCTTCTTGCCCAGACCAACAATCTCCAAGACCACGAGCTTTAAATGATCCTTTTACCTTTAAAATATGGGTGTTTTTATCATAATCAGCATAGTTATATTTGTTTGCCAGCACTTGCTCAACTTTGCTTAATTTTTCGTCCAATACGGCATAGTAATCAGTGTATTGATACGCTCCACCGATACAAGTGGTTTCAGCTAAAACTTTTCCCTTAGTAAGAGGGTAAAGCGTAATTTGTTTATTCCATACATCATCTTTATGAAGGTCATAACAGTAATGTTCTGAGTTTTCATTCGTCCTATTACTTTTACGTAATAAAGCTAATACTGCATCAAATTGTTTTTCGCCAGGCTTTAACTCTGTTGTTTGGCGATTTTTCACGCTGACAGCATCAATTTTGGGGGCTGCCTGTGGCGCTAATACGGCATGTTTTTCTTTGCCTTGACGAATAAGTGCGGAAGGTGTATTTAGACGTTGTTGAAACTCATCCATTTTGAGCATCGCGGCGGCTGCACCTTTATCAGAGACTTTTTCCTTAAACTCACCAAACACCACTTCAATATCTGCATTACCTTTTAGCGCCGTGAGTAAGTCTGTTATTTGTTTTTCACTTAATTTTGCGTTCCCATCTTCTGAAATATTTGGAACAGTACCGAGTGATTGACCATTTAAGATAATTTCAGCCGTTTTATTACCCACATCTTCAGGTAATAATGCTAATTGCGCCGTCACAGGTGCTTGCTCACCCGCACTTCGGGTAAATAAAATCGAAACAGGATGTTCGGAACCATCTCCTTCTTGATAGCCTGCCATATTGCAAGTGCCGGTATTATCACAAATCAAATCCCAGTCTTGATAAGTCTTTTCAAACCCTTTTAACGATGGCGCAGCCATTGCAGTGAGTGGTAATAATGAGAGAAGAATAATTTTTTTCATGTTATAAATGCCTAAAAGAAAATTTGCAAAAAATTCGTCAAATCTAACCGCTTGTATTAAGTGTTGTTTGTTTATTTGACGATGACGTTACTAACAAAAATAGGTAACTGCCACGTACCTCCGGGAAGCCCTTTACAAGAGCCTGTTGTCCACTCTGAAGTACGGATAAAGATTTTGCCATTCCATACTGCGTCTTGCCCAGCCAAACAATCACCTAATGCTCGACCTTTGTAAGAACCTCTTACAAACGCATAACCTTGTTTTTCATCATAGCCTGCTTCGTTGTACTGCTCCGCTAAGACTTGTTCTACTTTGCTCAGTTTGTCATCGAGTACAGCATAGTAGTTGGTGCCTTGATAAGCGCCTTTAAAACAAAGCGCTTCAGCTAATACCTTATTATGCGTTAACGGATAAATCATTATATCTTGGCTTTCTAAGTCTTCATCAACGCAGCCATCGTGAGCTTTACGTAATAGTGCGAGCACATTATCGTATTGTTTTTCACCAAGTTTTAGTTCAGTTGTTTTGCGGTTTTTCACGCTAACAGCATCAATTTTGGGTTCAACTTTTGGCGCTAATACTGCATGTTTCTCTTGACCTTGGCGAATAAGTGCGGAAGGGGTATTTAATCGCTGTTGGAATTCATCCATTTTGAGCATGGCTGCCGCTGCGCCTTTGTCTGACACTTTAAGCGTGGTTTTCCCATAGGTGAGACGAATTTCGCTCTCTTTTTTCAATCCGCTAAGTAATGCCTTGGTTTGCTCTTCAGTCAGCTTATCTGGCGCGTCGTCAGAAATATGCTTGACTTTGCCTAATGATTTACCGTTTAACCAAATTTCAATGTCTTGACCGACTTGAACATCACGGTCGGCTTCACCGAATGGTAAAATAGTGAGTTTCCCTTCGACAGCAGCATTTTCGCCTGCTGCACGAGTAAATAAAATAGAAACTGGGTCACTACTTTCATCCTGATAACCCGCCATACGACAAGTGCCCGTGTTATCACACACTAAATCCCAATCTTGGTAGTTTCCCATACCTTTGATTGAGGTAGCCATTGCAGCTACTGGCAATAACGTCAATAACAATATTTTTTTCATCTCGAAGTTCCTTTTTTGATGGGCGTATTACAATAATACTGCCGCCGTTTTATCTAAATACCATTCCGTCACCCCATTTTTTGCTTTAATTTTGGCTGCGGGGTAAGGTAGGTTTTCAGCTGGCGTGGTTTGGATTTCTTTTAAAATATTCGCTTTGCTTTCGCCTGTGACCAAATAGGTAATGCGTTTCGCTTGTTCAATGAGTTTGGCGGTTTTAGAAATGCGGATTTGACCGCTTTCAGGGTGTTTTGCAATGACAGCAAGGTTTTCATCATCAAAATTGGTTTGATGTGGGAAAAGAGAAGCGGTATGACCATCAGTTCCCATACCTAAAATGATCCAATCAAAAACACCGTTTGGAATGACCGCACTTAATTCTTCTTCGAAGCGTTTTAGTTCAAAGTGCGGTTCATTTTCGCCACGAATTCTGTGGATGTTTTCCGTTGGAATTTGAATATGATCGAATAAGAGTTTTTGCACTTCGCCATAGTTGCTTTCTGAATCGGTTGGTGGAACCATGCGATCATCACCCCACCAAAAATGTAGATTTTTCCAGTTAATTTGTTCTGCATAAGGCGCTTTGGCTAAGGTTTTAAATAACAACTTAGGTGTTGAACCACCGGAAAGGGAAATGTGTACGGGATGATTTAATTGGCTATAAATCACAAATTCTTGGGCGATCTTTTCAACAGCGTGTTGAGCCGTTGGGAAGGTGATGGTGTTCATGTTTGCTTCTCTTTATATTGGATATTAGCCTTCTTCCGCTTGTAGGGAAGAAGGCTTGCGATTAATGATTAAACCTTTTTCTTCATTTTGCCACTTGGTTTACGCCATACGCGACCGCTTTTCGCAATGAGTTTTTCGGCTGCAACTGGTCCCCAGGTGCCTGCTTCATATTCGTAAACTCGACCGCCTGCTTCTTTGTAATTCAAAATTGGCTGCACAAATTTCCATGCGGCGTGCACCGCATCCGTACGCGCAAAGAGTGTGGCATCGCCTTTCATTGCATCAAGCAATAAGCGTTCATAAGCCGTGAGCACTTGCTCATCGGCCAAATCGGCATAACGGAAATCCATTGAGACTTCTTTCGCTTCGAAGCCTGCACCTGGTTTTTTCAAACCGAAGCGCATTGAAATGGCTTCATCAGGTTGAATACGGATGATCAATTTATTTTCTGGTGCATTTTGACTGAATACTGGATGTGGCGTAGTTTTGAAATGAATCACAATTTCTGTCACACGTGCCGGTAAGCGTTTACCTGTACGCACATAGAAAGGTACGCCAGCCCAACGCCAGTTTTCGATTTCGCAACGTAATGCCATAAAGGTTTCAGTGCGAGAGTTAGCTGGAACGCCTTTTTCTTGTAAATAGCCTTTAACTTCTTTGCCATCAATTTCCGCTGCGGTGTACTGACCAAGCACTAAGTTGTGCTCAACGTCATCTTGCGTTAATGGACGTAAAGAGTGCATGACTTTGGCCACTTCATCACGCATTGAGTTCGCATTGATGATTGCGGGCGGCTCCATGGCAACCATGGCTAAAACTTGTAATAAGTGGTTTTGGAACATATCACGCATTGCGCCAGAGCCATCATAATAGCCACCACGTTCTTCTACGCCAATGGCTTCGGCACCCGTAATTTCGACATAATCAATGTAATTACGGTTCCAAAGTGGTTCGAATAAGCCATTTGAGAAGCGTAAAACAAGCAAGTTTTGTACGGTTTCTTTACCAAGATAATGGTCAATACGATAGATTTGATGTTCTTCAAAGAAACGATGAATTTGAACGTCGAGTTCTTGTGCTGTTTTTTCATCGTAACCAAAAGGTTTTTCGACAATAATACGTTTCCAACCGTCTTTTTCTTCGTTTAAACCATGGGCAGCGAGGCATTCAGGAATTACACCATATAAGCTTGGTGGCGTGGACATATAGTAAAGGGTGTTGCCATTCGTTTGATATTTAGTATGTAATTCTTCTAAACGAGGGACTAATTTACCGTAATCCGCAGCATCAGATGTGTTTACCGCTTGGTAATAGAGATGACTACAAAAGGCATCTAGCGTTTCTGGGGTGGTTTCTTCTGTTTCAAGTAACGCTTCACGCATTTTTTCACGGAAAGTCTCATCGTTTAATTCTGAACGCGCGACACCTAATACAGAAAATTTGTTTAAACGACCAAATTTGAAGAGATTATAAAGTGCTGGAATGAGTTTACGGTGAGTCAAATCACCAGAAGCACCAAAAATCACGATACAGTTATTATTAGTTTGCATATTATTCCTTATTGTTCCGAGTAGTATTTTTAAATAATGCAATATATTACTGCACTTTACCAATCGAACCAATCAATTAAATTGAAAGACAGATGCCCAATTTTGTGTATTATCTGCCACCATCACAAAGGGTGGATTAATTAAACTTTCACGCTGATTATAGGTGAGCGGCTGATACTGCGGATCGAAAATCATTCCATTGATTTCAGTTAATAAAATTTCAGCACCAGCCGTGTCCCATTCACCGGTTTTACCGAGTCGAACATAGCAATCAACGGTTCCTTCTGCGACTAAACCACTTTTTAGACTGCTCGAACCAACTACCGTAAATTCACATGACAAATTCTTCGTTAAAATTGACCGCACTTTTTCTTGTGAGGTGGTGGCGCCAACGGCGATTTTTAACGGTTTGGTAAGATCAATTTTTCTTGGATGTAAGCGTGTTATCTCTTTATCACTCTGTTTGAATGCTCCAAAACCTTTCATGGCGTAATAGGTGATATTCAAAATAGGGAAGTGAATCATACCCAGTACAGGTTGATGGTTTTGCACGAGTGTAATTAATACCGAAAATTGATCCGTGCGATCAATAAATTGCTGCGTACCATCAAGGGGATCGATCAACCAATAAGTTTGCCAAGTTTGGCGTTGTGCAAAGGGGATGTTGCAGTTTTCCTCTGAAAGAACAGGAATGTCAGGGAAAAGTGCGGTCAGTTTTTCGATTAAAAATTGGCTGACAAATAAATCTGCTTCCGTGACGGGGGTGTTATCCGATTTAGTTTGTATTGTCACGTCCTGTTGGTAAAAACGAGCTAAATGTTTTCCCGCTTCATTAGCGAGCGTGCGGACTTGATCTAGAAGAGATTGAGATAATTGCATGTTTATTTCCTACTTTGATTTCGGTAATAACAAGGAGAGGAAGATTGTCGTATAGATTGCCAGGATAACAGAACCCTCTAAGACGAATAGTATACGGTCAGTCAGATATTGGGTATTTTGTGCGATGAGAAGATTGCCAACACTCCAATAACAAAAAAGAATGATGAATGAAAAAAGAAAAATCTTATTCCAGTTATGGCGTAGATAGCCTCGGTATTTAGCAAAGTAAGCGTTGATTATCGCCGGCACGGTGAGTGGCCAGAATGTTAGAAAGAAACCAAATAATGCGGCATCGAAGTTACCTTCTTTGCAGTAGTCCATTCCGAAAGCGACATAAGCAATGACGCTACCTATTATCTGTGTAACCAATGGGAAGATGATAATTGCTTTTAGATAAGGGGATTGCGTTGACACCTTAAGCTCCTAGAAAAATAGGCTATCCGAGGACAGCCTATTTAAATACATTATTTCGATTTCTTCGCACGTAATACACGAGAAACGAAAATAAAGATACCAAAGATAAATACGGCAAGACCAAGTAATTCGCCAATATTATCCCAATTTTCTAATCCTAAGGCCAATGGATCTTCAGAACCACCTGATGTAACAGACGCCGCAATAATGAAGGCTAAGATTACGCCCATCAAGCTTTCACCCACAATTAAACCCGCAGCGAAAAGTGTGCCGAAACGTTCTGCTTTTTTCTCCACTTCAGTATCGTTAGTGCGTTTTGCATAGTTTTTAATGTGACGGGTGATAAACCATACCATTACTGCACCGACTACAACCGGCATATTGATTGATGGTGGAAGGTAGATACCAATCCCGACGGCTAATACCGGTAAGGCAAAGCGACTGTTACTGGTTTTACGCATAAATGCATCTACAACGATCAACACAATACCTAAGCCCACACCACTTAAAATATAAGTCCATTCTAATTGGTTAGTAAAAATACCTTTAGAAATGGTGGTCATAATGGTGGCTTGAGGCGCAGAAAGTGCTTGTGTTGGATCCATGTCTGGACGCGGTAATGCACCCGTGAAACCATAAGCGTGGTATAAAATTTCTAATACTGGTGCAATCACTAATGCACCCACGAAACAACCGATAATCAATGCAACCTGTTGTCTCCAAGGGGTGGCTTCAACTAGAAGACCGGTTTTTAAGTCTTGTAAGTTATCGTTTGAAATAGTCGCGGTGGTTAAAACGATAGATGCCGTGAATAAGGTCAATGCCGTTAAGAATTTTTGACCGTCAGCCGTTTCAAATAAACCACTGCTTTTACCAATGGTTACTAAAACAAGTGAAATCACAATAACAGAAATGATCCCGATACCAGAAATAGGGCTAGAAGATGAGCCTACAAGTCCAGCCATATAACCCGATGCGGCTGCAACGAAGAAGCCGATTAACACCGCGAGTAGCGTACAAACCACCACTAATAATACGGCAAGTTCAGCAGAAATAGGTGCTGCTGCCACAAAGTGATATAAGGAAATCACGATTAACACGACAGTCGCCAATAAAATGTAAATGATGGTTTTTGGTGATAAGTCGATATCAATACGATGTTCTGATTCCTCTTGGGAACCTTTTAACATACGGAAAGAATGAACCATCCCTTCAATCATTGGTTTTAACAGGATTAATAATGTCCAAATCGCTGCAATACCGATAGTCCCTACACCGATAAAGCGAACTTTGGTTTTCCATTCAGTCATCGCATAGCTCACGATTGACGCATCGGTTGGCATATCGCCTGTTGCAGTGAAATAAGGTACTGCGACCCCCCAAGCAAGGAATGTACCGAATAACATGGCCAGACCGCCCACGATACCGATTAAGTAACCCGCCCCCACTAAGGCAAGAGAGAAGCCCATTGGTAATTGGAAAATCGCTTTACCATTAGAGAACCATGCGCTCGCGCTATCAGACATGACACGTAATGCGTTGGTGAAGAATGCAACGGTTCCTGCAAAAATACCGCCGTAAGCAATATCTTTTACACCACTGTCACTTTCGTCATTATTACCCGCTTTTAAGATTTCAGCAGCAGCCACGCCTTCAGGATAAGGTAAGTCACTATTCACCACCATTGCACGACGTAATGGAATGGTAAATAGTACGCCTAGGGTACCACCAGCAGCACAAATAAGCACCGTTTGCCAAAATGGAAATTCTTGCCAGTAACCCATCATTAATAGGCCTGGAAGCACGAAAATAACAGAAGATAACGTCCCTGCTGATGAAGCTTGGGTTTGTACCATGTTATTTTCTAAGATACTGGAATCCTTGAAGAATTTTAAAATTGCCATAGAGATTACGGCAGCTGGAATAGAGGAGGCAAATGTCATCCCCACTTTAAGACCTAAATAAACGTTAGATGCAGTGAAGATCACTGTAATTAACGCGCCAAGGAACATTCCTCGGAAGGTCAATTCTTTTAAATTATCATGCGACATAAATTTTCCTGTTTATTTTGAAAAATGGCGATACATTCTCAAAAAAAGAATATTTATGCAAGTTTTATTTAAAGTTAATCGCTTGCGATTAAAATTTATCTAAATTTATTCGATTTATTTACGTTTTTTCAAAAAATCTCGTAAAGAATAAAGTGCAGCTAGGTTTCTGGCTTCATTAAATTCATCACTGACTAAAAGCGTATCAAGTTGCGATAAAGGATAACGCACGATTTCTAATGGTTCAGGCTCATCGCCTTCTAGTTGATTTGGATACAGATCTTCACCTAATAACACGTGCATTTTATGTCCCATAATTTGTGGATTGATTTTCATGGTACGTAAAAATGTCCATGTTTTTGCGCCGAAGCCAATTTCTTCCTGTAATTCTCGATTGGCACTTTGTTCGGGTGTTTCCCCCATATCCATTCCACCTTTTACAAAGCCTAACTCATATTGTTCTGTTCCGACTGCATATTCACGAACAAGAAGTAAATCTTCACCATCAATCGCAATTACCATCACAGAATCTCGATTGAAAGGGCGGAAACGTTCATAAGTGCGGTCAATTCCATTGGAGAATTTGAGTTCAACAGCTTGAATTTCAAACAAGCGGGATTTTGCCACCGTAGAAAGGGAGAGAATGTGTGGAAGTTGTTTTTTCATGATATTAGCCCTATTATCTTGTTATTGGCTCATCATACGCAAAGTGAGAGAAATAGGAAGAGTTATGGCTGAAAATAACGAAGTACGGTTAGATAAATGGCTTTGGGCGGCGCGTTTTTATAAAACCCGTAGCATTGCGAAAGCGATG
>CAUTFW010000044.1:0-9200 GCA_963537955.1 Parahaemophilus parainfluenzae
GTATTCAAAAATACACGGATTTAAGACCGCACTTTCTGCGCATTGCTCAGCATAGAGCTGGCCATCAAAGGTTACATAAATCGCTTCACCTGGTGCAACATCACGCACTAATTCAAAACCTGCTACGTCTAATGCCACACTTTCAGAGGCAAACATATATTCTACAAAGCCGTTTTCTTCTCGTTTACCTAACACGAGCGGACGAATACCAAACGGATCGCGAAATGCCACCATGCCATGTCCAATAATCATCGCTAAGCATGCATAAGCACCACGGATATCTTTGTGTGTCGCACGAATTGCATCAAAAATGTCTTGCGGATCGAGATGGTATTTATTCACTCTATCTAAATGATTTGCAAGAATATTGAGAAGAAGTTCTGAATCCGAATTAGTATTTATGTGACGACGTGCTTCTTTAAATAATTTATCTTTTAATTCGTCTGAATTGGTTAAGTTACCATTGTGAACAAGGCTTAAACCATAAGGTGAGTTAACATAGAAAGGCTGCGCTTCAGATACACTTGAACTGCCAGCGGTTGGATAACGTACATGTCCGAGGCCTGCATGACCTTGTAAACGTAACATATGTTCTTGTCTGAATACATCGCTTACAAGACCATTAGCCTTACGCAAACGAAAGCGGTTTTCATCATCGATTGTGACAATCCCCGCCGCATCTTGACCTCGATGCTGTAATAACGTTAATGCTGCATAAATGGATTCATTAACCGGATTTTGGCTAACGATACCGACAATTCCACACATACTGATTGACTACCTTATTGTTTAAAAGTTGAGTTTAAAAAACTAGAACTTGCTTGTAGTTGTTGGAAGAACCATTCAATAATGAAGCCGAAATGAGGAATTAATTTTGATTCTTTCCACCAATCGGTTTGTTCAAAGTTAGTGAAGGTATCCAAGAAGAATAAGATCGCAGCGACGATTAACGCCCCACGAATTAAGCCAAATGCCGCACCAAGAACACGATCTGTTCCGGTAAGTCCTGTTTTATCCACTAATTGGCTAATCACATAATTAACAATGCCGCCTACAATTAAGGTTAAAACAAATAAAATGCCGATTGCTGTGCCATTGCGCACGTAGTCAGATTCGATTTGAGTAAGATAAGTGGCGAGATAAGGATAAAATTGGCTAGCGACAATAAATGCAACGACCCAACTTGCAAGGGACATCACCTCTCGCACAAACCCACGTAATAAACTCACGATAATCGAAAATGCGATGATGCCAATGATAATGTAATCAATCATTAAATAGTCTCTCAATTAAAAAGGGCCGCCATTGCGACCGCAGTATTTTACATAAAAAACAACAAAAGGAAAACGTTTGCGTCAATTAAATTTGAAGCCATTGGCTAGATTTCTTGCCAAAATGCTTTATCTAATTTTTGCTGTGCCTTTCGTAATACTTCTGCCAAGTGCTGATATGTCGGTTTATCTTGCACGCTTGGCAAACTTTCATGTTGTTTTCTTAAACGTTCACTAATCTCATAAAACCACTGAGAACTTTGCGGTTCTAAGGGTGATTTTGCACGTTTTCCCAACCAATATAAGCCTTGCAATGGCATCACTAACGCACAAAGTGCGGTCAAAATAGCAATCGCTAATGCAGTAAGATCCGTCTTGGCATAAAGCTGTTGCCAAACCACCGAAAATACCGCCATAAAAGGCATGAACTTTTGTGCAAATTTTGTGGCTTTAATAATGCGATTTTCGGGAAAAATCATGCCGAGCTTCGCTTCTAATGGCCACGTTTGCAAATAAATTTGCCCTTGTTTTAAGGTTGAAAAAAATGATGACATGAAAACATCCTTGAAAATAACCGCACTTATAATACTCTAGTTTAGGTTTAATTGTCATCCCTGACTAGAAATTGTTGAAATTTTCAACTTTTCTAATAAAAGATCGTATTTTTCCCTTCTAGTGAATTTATTTTATACGCCAAAAGGTGTATTCTATGCAGGATTTGTAGTCTGTTCTTTCGAACGGATTTTTATTAACCTCAATCAAAAATAGGGTTCCTATGTCAAAACTTGTTCTCATCCTTAACTGTGGTAGTTCTTCATTAAAATTTGCAATCCTTGATCCTGCAACAGGTGAAGAAAAATTATCAGGCTTAGCAGAAGCATTTTATCTTCCTGAAGCTCGTATCAAATGGAAACTTAACGGTGAAAAAGGTAGCGCAGATTTAGGTGCTGGTGCAGCGCACACAGAAGCGCTTAACTTCATCGCGTCAAACATTATGACTGATGAGCTTAAAAACTCTATCACCTCGATTGGTCACCGTATCGTTCACGGTGGTGAGAAATACACCCAATCTGTTGTTGTAACAGATGAAGTGGTTAAAGGTATTGAAGATGCAGCACAATTTGCTCCACTTCACAACCCTGCTCACTTAATCGGTATCCGTGAAGCATTCAAAACATTCCCACACTTAAAAGATAAGAACGTTGTCGTATTTGATACAGCATTCCACCAAACTATGCCTGAAGAGGCATACTTATATGCACTTCCATACTCACTTTACAAAGAACACGGCGTACGTCGCTACGGTGCACACGGTACCAGCCACTACTTCGTTTCTCGCGAAGTCGCTGAATACGTAGGCAAACCAGCAGACCAAGTAAACGCAATCATCTGTCACTTAGGTAACGGTGGTTCTGTTTCTGTGGTTCGTCATGGTAAATGTATCGATACCTCTATGGGTTTAACCCCGTTAGAAGGTTTAGTCATGGGTACACGTTGTGGTGATATCGACCCTGCGATCGTTTTCTACCTATACAAAAACTTAGGCATGTCAATGGATCAAATCGAAGAGACTTTAGTGAAAAAATCAGGTCTTTTAGGTTTAACTGAAGTAACAAGTGACTGCCGTTATGCAGAAGATAACTACGACGATGCCTCTAAACCAGAAGCAAAACGTGCATTAGATGTTTACAGCTACCGTTTAGCAAAATACATCGGTGCATACATGGCCGTTTTAGGTGATGATCACTTAGATGCCATCGCATTTACGGGTGGTATCGGTGAAAACTCTGCTCACGTTCGTGAATTAGCG
Source organism: Parahaemophilus parainfluenzae (assembly GCA_963537955.1). GTDB lineage: Bacteria > Pseudomonadota > Gammaproteobacteria > Enterobacterales > Pasteurellaceae > Haemophilus_D > Haemophilus_D parainfluenzae_AJ. Next base: position 3,082 of record CAUTFW010000044.1, read on the forward strand.
TTAGGCCACTTAAAATTATTCGGCATCAAATTAGACAAAGAACGCAACCTTGCTGCTCGCTTTGGTAAATCAGGCGTGATCACTGCTGATGACTCTGCATTCAAAGCGATCGTTCTTCCAACCAACGAAGAATTAGTAATTGCACAAGATACAGCACGTTTAGCGGGCTAATCAACTTCCTTCAAACCTGCTGAGAAATCAGCAGGTTTTTTCATTCATTAAAAGGTATATCAAAATGACTAAAGCAGTTATTCTTATTCCAACTAGCGCAGAAGCAAATTTAGCGGCAGCATTAGACGCAGCTAAAACAACAGGCGCAGTCGTATTCAATGCAGTCGAAGATGTAAAAGCCGCTCAAGCATTAATCGCAAATAATCAAAAAGACGTGTTATTAGAAAAAGTCGTGGCTGATTTCCAAGCATTAAATGCAAATTTAGTGGTTGTTAAAGGTGTTCAACCTTCAGCTCAAGCGCCTTTTGCAAATAGCTTAAACTTTGCGATTGCGCAAACCTTAGATGCACAAATCATCTTAGTGGCAAACAATGAAGAAGGCACATTAGTAGAAGCCGTTGCTTCAGAGTTTGGTGGCGTGAATAACACTGACATCTTAGGTGTATTTGGTGCGCAAGCAGGCAAAATTAAAGCTTTAAATGCACAAGCATTAGCTACTGCAATCTCTGCACCACTTGCTCGTGAAGCACGTATTTCTCCAGCAGCATTCCGTTTTAAATTAACTGATTTAGCACGCAAAGCAGGTAAAACCATCGTATTACCAGAAGGTGATGAACCTCGTACTGTTAAAGCGGCAGCAATCTGTGCTGAACGTGGTATCGCAAAATCGGTATTATTAGCGGATCCTGAATCAGTGAAAAAAGTTGCGGCAGAACAAGGCGTGACTTTAGGTGCTGACGTAACGATCATCAATCCAGCTGACGTACGTGAAAACTACGTTGCTCGTTTAGTTGAATTACGTAAATCTAAAGGTTTAACGGAAGAACAAGCTCGCGCACAATTAGAAGACACCGTTGTATTAGGTACGATGATGTTAGAAGCAGGCGAAGTAGACGGTTTAGTCTCTGGTGCCGTTCATACCACTGCAAATACCATTCGTCCACCGATGCAAATCATCAAAACCGCACCAGGTAGCTCAATTATCTCGTCTGTATTCTTTATGTTATTACCAGACCAAGTATTAGTGTATGGTGACTGTGCAGTAAACCCAGAGCCAACTGCTGAACAACTGGCTGAAATCGCAATTCAATCCGCTGAATCTGCAAAAGCATTTGGTTTAAATCCGAAAGTGGCAATGCTTTCTTACTCAACCGGTACTTCTGGTTCTGGTCAATCTGTAGAGAAAGTGAAAGAAGCTACCCGTATTGCACAAGAAAAACGTCCTGATTTATTAATCGACGGTCCATTACAATACGATGCAGCGGTAATGAAAGATGTGGCCGCTTCTAAAGCACCAAACTCTAAAGTGGCTGGTCAAGCAAACGTGTTTGTATTCCCTGATATCAACGCAGGTAACATCGGCTATAAAGCGGTACAACGTTCTGCAGATTTAGTCGCTGTAGGTCCAATGCTTCAAGGTATGCGTAAACCGGTTAATGACTTATCTCGTGGTGCATTAGTAGATGATATCATCTACACCATCGCATTAACCGCAATCCAAGCAACTCAAGCTTAATTAAAACCATCGTTGGTAAAACACTAAAGAAAATAACCGCACTTTTGATGATTCAAAGTGCGGTTATTTTTAGGGTTGTTTTTAATGACTACTCTACGGATTTTAAGTATTCAACCAGTTTTAAGCCAATCTCTCTTCTCCACCCTACAAGTAAATCAGGCTGTTTTGTCATATCTTCATTTTTTAACCAGACCCATTTAATGAGATCTTCTAAATTTCGTTTACTCGCCAGAATATCGAGAGTTAATCCTTTTGGCGTCAGTTCATAAGCTTTTTCTTGTAATAATCGAATTGCCTTTTTATAACGAGGATCATCAACAATACGCACTAAACGTTTAGGATAATCATAAGGCGAAATTCGGCGGCTTTGTGCTAACAATTGAAGCATTTTTTTACCACGCACACGGACTTCATTTTCAGATAATCCAAGCGCTAGCATTTCTGATGTATTACGAGGATTATTTTTTGCCACTTTCCAAAGATTATCCGATTTCACCACATAAGAAAGGGCTAAGTTTCGTGCCATTGCGGTTTCTTGTCGCCATTTTGCCAATAGCTGTAAACGCGCTAATTCGAGCGGATTCAATTTCCAAACATTCGGAATATCCAAATAAGCTTTATTTGGATCGCGATCGTCTAATTTACTGGTTTTTGAGATAGCAAGCTGGCAATCATCAATTACTGCTTGAAGCCAAGGTGATTGCGCTAATTCTATTTGCATTTTTTGATAGACTGGTAAGAGATACCATACATCTCCTGCGGCATATTGTAGCTGTACGGGTGAAAGTGGACGTTTTAGCCAGTTTGTACGGGTCGCCCCTTTATCCATTTCAACGCCCAAATAATGCAACACCAATTTGGCTAGGCCCGCTGAATTAGCATAACCGAGAAAACGTGCCATAATTTGCGTATCCATCATAGGTTGTGGAAGTGCATCAAACTCTTGTAAGAAAACCAATAAATCTTCATTACAAGCATGCAAGATTTTTGTCACCTGCTGATCGCGTAATAATTCCACAAGAGGTGAAAAATCAGTAATGGATAAAGGATCGATTAATGAAACACGTTCACCATCATAAAGTTGAATTAATCCTACTTTAGGATAATAGGTCGATACTCGCATAAATTCGGTATCTAAAGCGACCGCACTTTGCTGACGAGCTAACTGACAAACCTGAGCCAGTTCTTCATTATTTTGAATTAACGTAAAGTGCGGTTGATTTTGGCATTCTTTTATCATTGTAATAGGATGTATTTTCAAATAGAGGTACAGACTAAACAGGGATATGAACACATATCCCTGATTTAATTAATATTGCGCGCGTTTTGCTATTTCTTCATCACGCAGTATGCGTCTTAAAATTTTGCCTACATTACTTTTCGGTAATTCATCACGAAACTCAATATCTTTCGGGACTTTATAACCTGTGAGATGTTGTCTGCAATGCTGGCGTAATTCATCACGCGTGAGGCTATCATCTTTCTTCACAACGAAGATTTTGATGGTTTCTCCCGACACCTCATGTGGCACACCGATAGCGACCACTTCAGCGACTTTATAATTTAGCATCACCACATCTTCAATTTCATTCGGATAAACATTAAAGCCTGAAACCAAGATCATGTCTTTTTTGCGGTCAACAATACGAAGGCTATAGCTCTCGTCCATAATGACGATGTCACCCGTTGCCATCCAGCCATCTTTAAGTACTTCAGCTGTCGCTTCAGGACGCTGCCAATACCCACGCATAACTTGTTCACCTTTAACCCAAAGCTCTCCGGCTTCGCCTAGCTGTGCTTCTGAGCCATCATCTTTGATAATTTTAATATCAGTATTTGGCACTGGCACACCGATTGTACCATTGTGTTTCACCACATTAATCGGACAAGCGGCAATTAGCGGTGAGCATTCTGTCATGCCGTAACCTTCAATAATGTTACAGCCAGTTAAATCATGCCAACGTGTTGCGACTGATTGCTGGATCGCCATACCGCCGCCAACAGAAAGTTTTAATCGTGAAAAATCCACTTCTTTGAAATTTTCATTATTAAGCAGCGCATTAAACAAGGTATTTACCCCTGTAATCGCTTCAAAGCGGTATTTTTTGAGCTCTTTAACAAAGCCATCAATATCACGTGGATTCGTAATTAAAAGCGCAGTCACGCCAAGCTCTAAGAAAAGTAAACAGTTTACCGTTAAGGCGAAGACATGATAAAGCGGTAAAGCCAGTACGGCAACACGTTGCTTAGCATGATCGCCAATAAATGGCTCTGCAATCCACTTCGCTTGGAAAATATTGGTAATAATATTGCCATGTGTCAGCATAGCGCCCTTAGCAACACCTGTCGTTCCGCCTGTATATTGTAAGAAAGCTAGATCTTCACGATCTACTTGAGGGCGAACATATTGGCGAAATTTACCAATACTCAATACTTCACGGAAAGTCACCGCATTCGGTAATTTATATTTTGGCACTAATTTTTTGACGTATTTCACCACAAAATTAACCAAATTACGCTTACCAAAAGAAAGCTGATCGCCCATTCTTGTTAAAATAACGTGCTTCACTTTAGTATTAAATACAATTTTTTCTAAGGTTGAAGCAAAGTTTGAAACCACAACAATGGCCGTTGCGCCGCTATCTTGTAACTGATGTTCTAATTCACGTGGGGTATAAAGTGGATTTACGTTTACCACAACTAAACCCGCACGTAAAATACCGAAAAGCGCAATAGGATATTGCAATAAATTCGGCATCATTAATGCAACACGCTCACCACGTTCTAACTTCAATTCATTTTGTAAATAAGCGGCAAATGCACGGCTACGCTCTTCTAATTTACGGAATGTTAAAATCTGCCCCATGTTGATATAGGCGGGACGGTCTGGGTGCTCACGAATTGCTTTATCTAAAATATCGAGAATCGAATCATATTTTGAGGTATCCAGCGTGGTAGGCGAACCTTCTGGATAATTTTGAAACCAAACTTTTTCCATTTTTTATCCTTATTCTTTGGAAAATTTTCTTAATTTTATCATGTAGTTAATAGAGATAATAGCGAATTTCAGGCTCGCCATACCAATAATACGGTCGTCTACCGAAAAAGCCCCAATCATCCCACATATCATCTGGATAATAATAACTTTGTGAAAGTTTCCAGACACGATAATGATTGGTTTTAATAACCGGATAAATATAATTGGCCTGATCAACCTTGCCTTGTTCTGTTTTCAGTAAGGTACCACCAATTGTAATAAATTGATCTTTTAAGCTTTCTGGCTCCACAAAACCATCAAGATAAGTGATAAAACGTCCATTAGGCTGTTCATCAATCATAGGTTTTGCTGAGGTTGAATAAACTGGATAGCTTAATACTTCAATTTTAGTTTTATTCGGCAAGGCTTGTGCGGTTAATACTTTTCCACCTAAACGAATTGATTTGCACTGACAGCTATAATCACTCGGTTGAATTGAAGACAATGATTTTAAAGTAAACTGCTCTTTTTCCAGCCCTTTCGGCGCATTGACACATCCCACTAATGTGGCCGAAAGTGCGGTCAAAACTAAGATCGTTTTTTTATTCATCTTCAACTCCTTTTTGAAAATTATTCACGCCCAGGTAATTTTTTCCAAGTTACTTCATTACGCAAATAAACAGGTTCAATTTCTAAGGCGGATATGACTTTATTCTGAGCATAATCTGTTAAAGCAAGCTCAAGCATATATTGTGCAGAAGGTAAAATAATATCACTCCCTTCTAAACCACTGTCTTTAAATTGGGGATACGCAGCCCAACCTGTTCCGACTCGGGTAGCAGATAAATCTGAAATCTGCTCAAGTACTTTTTCTGGTTGGCAAACTTGTTCTTCAATGACTGGGTTCCATTGGAAAAACTCACCCAATTCTGACCGCACTTTTTCTCGTTTTACTTGAGAAAAATAAACTTCATTCATTCTCGCATCAATGGCAGCTGCTACATTTTCAGCTTGATGTAATTCAAATGCGGCCTGAGCCATTGCTGTTAAATTTGATACCGCAATAACAGGTAAATCAGCACCAAATGCAAGCCCTTGAGCAATCCCTGCACCGACACGAACACCTGTAAAACTACCCGGGCCGCGTCCAAATGCTAACGCATCCACTTGTTTCAAATTGATACCTGAATTGGCAAGTAACTCATCAACCATTGGAAGAATACGTTTTGTATGTGTACGTTGTGCTAATTCATCTAGATGTGTTTTTTCGCCTTTATGCCAAAGTGCAACAGAACAGGCTTCTGTTGAAGTATCAAGTGCTAATAAGGTGATATTTTTCATTATTAATCCATTTTCTCATTTTGTAAGAATTGTACCACTTTGTTGAGATCTCGGGTACGGGTTGAATTAGGTAAACTTTTTAGAAAGGTTTCGCCGTAATTTCGCATAACAAGA
>CAUTFW010000045.1:0-9110 GCA_963537955.1 Parahaemophilus parainfluenzae
TGATCCGTGTTCGAACAGGCGAAGAAAATGAGGAAGCCATTTAGTGGAAAAAAACGTAAATTTTAACCGCACTTTAGTCGCAATGGCGGCTTTAGTGATTGTGTTTGCGGGAATTAAACTGGCAGCAGAAATTGTCGTGCCTTTTTTATTGGCATTATTTATCGCCATTATTTGTTCGCCGGTAATTAAAGCGATGACACAACGCAAAGTGCCACATGGTATTGCGATTGCCTTGTTGTTTATCTTAATTTTAATCGTATTCTTTTTCCTGGCGGGATTAATTAACAGCAGTGTGCAGGAATTCACTCGCTCAATTCCTCAATATAAAGTGCTGCTTTCGGAGCGTATAAATGACGTCATGGCGTTAGCTCAAAAACTAAAATTGCCGATTGTGATTTCTCGCGAAGCCATTATGGAGCATTTTGATCCAAGTGTGATCATGAACTTTGTGAGCCGTTTATTATTAAACTTTTCTGGCGTGGTGACGAATGCTTTTGTGTTGATCTTAGCGGTGATTTTTATGCTGCTTGAAGCACCAACCATGAAGCATAAACTTGCTTTGGTGTTAAGCGACAATGAACATGATGTTGTCGCGGAAGAGCATCATATTGATCGTATTTTAGACGGTGTAATTAGTTATCTTGGTGTGAAAACGGTGATTAGTTTACTTACCGGCGTCTCGACGTGGATTTTGTTGGATGTAATGGATGTCCAATATGCGATTTTATGGGCAACCTTAAGCTTCCTATTAAATTACATTCCAAATATTGGTTCAATTATTGCAGCAGTACCGATTGTTGTTCAAGCGTTATTGCTGAATGGATTTGGTGTAGGCATGGGCGTAACCGTCGGTATTATTGTATTAAATATTGTGATCGGTAATATTATTGAACCCAAAATGATGGGAAAAACCTTAGGGCTTTCTACCTTGGTCGTATTCTTTTCATTGCTTTTCTGGGGATGGTTGCTCGGTACAGTCGGTATGTTACTTTCAGTGCCGCTAACAATGGCGTTTAAAATTACCTTGGAAAGCTCTGAATCAACGAAGAAATATGCGGCTTTATTAGGTGATGTAAACGACTAAAGTGCGGTCATAAAATGTCATAATTTTAGCAATAAAAAAGCCACCGTTATGGTGGCTTTCTTTTTATCTGATGTTTAATAGATTAAGGTAAATCATCGACTTCTTTATCCACTTTTGGTGGAATCATATGTTCACGGCGTAGGCCGATATCATAAGCAATCGCAATCGCGATAAAGATTGATGAGTAAGTACCAAAACCGATACCAATTAATAACGCTAATGAGAAGTTATGAATTGATGGACCACCAAAGAAGAACAAGGCAATCACAACAAGAAGTGTTGTGAGAGATGTCATGATGGTTCTCGATAAGGTTTGCGTTAAGGAAATATCAATAATATCGATGGTTTCTACACGACGAATTTTACGGAAGTTTTCACGCACACGGTCGAATACCACGATACTATCGTTGATAGAATAACCTACAACGGAAAGAATCGCTGCCACGAAGGTTAAATCCATTTCGACTTGTAATGCAGAGAATACACCGAGCGTAATCATCACGTCATGCGCAAGTGAGGCAATACCGCCAAAACCTAAACGCCATTCAAAACGTGAGCCAACATAAATTAACATCATTGCCAAGGTAGCAAGGGTCGCATAAACCGCACCTTGAGCCAGTTCTTCACCGACGTTCGGACCGACGAATTCGATACTGTTAATATGAATATTCGGATCAATCGTTTGGAGCATGCTTTTAACGTGATCACCAATAGCAGAATCGTTATTGTCAGCCGGCAAACGAATCATCACGTCTTGTACAGAACCGGTTGTTTGTACAATCGGGCTTGCAATACCATTTTGATTTAATGTGCCACGGATTTTCTCTAAATCAGCCGGTTGTGAGAAATGAGTATCAAATACCACACCACCGGTAAAATCCAAGCCCCAGTTGAAGCCTTTTGTTACAATGAAGAAGAGGGAAATCGCCATCAAAATCGCAGAAAATGCATATCCCACAAATCTCACTTTCATAAATTCAGTGAGAGGGAATGGCAATTTAATCCCATTCACTTCACGGATAAAATGTCCGTTTTTATCTTTTGCAAATAATCTCATCTTATCCTACCTAAATTGATAATTTTTCAAGACGTTTACCGCCGTATAGGAAGTTCACGATAGCACGTGTTCCGGTAATTGCTGTAAACATTGAAATTGCCACACCTAATGCAAGAGTTACCGCGAAGCCTTGAATAGGGCCGGTACCCACAGCATAAAGAATGATTGCCGTTAAAATTGTGGTTAAGTTCGCATCGAAGATAGAGGTGAATGCACCGTTATAACCTTCGTTAATAGCTTGCTGGATTGGACGACCATTACGAATCTCTTCTTTTATACGCTCAAAAATAAGTACGTTGGCATCCACCGACATTCCCAGGGTTAATACGATACCCGCAATCCCCGGCATGGTGAGTGTTGCACCTGGTAGGATAGACATCAAACCGACTAATAAAACGATATTAATAACCAATGCAAAGCTTGCGATAATACCGAAGATTTTATAGTAAATCAGCATGAAGACAATGACGGCAATTAATCCCCAGAAGCTTGCATCAATACCTTGTTCTACGTTTTGTGCACCAAGAGAAGGACCGATTGTTCGTTCTTCAACAATTTGCACTGGCGCAATTAATGCACCTGATTTTAATAACATAGAAAGGTTTTGTGCTTCTGCAGAACTGCTTACACCCGTAATTTGGAAGTTAGAACTAAAGCGACCTTGAATTGTTGCGACGTTAATCACTTCTTCATTTTTCTCTAAAATGGTTTTGCCATTTTCGTCTTTTTTACCATTATCTTTGTATTCTACATACAAGGTTGCCATCGGTTTTTTGTAGTATTTCTTGGTGGTTTGCGACATGATTTCGCCGCCTTCACTATCCAAGGTCACACTTACTTGTGGCGTACTGGTGTTTTGGTCTAAACCCGAGCTTGAGTTGATGATATGTTCACCACCCAATACCGCTCGTTTGTAAAGTGCAACAGGTCTACCTTGACGGTCATATTTGATTTCTGTGTCAGAAGGCAACATACCACGCGCTGCTGATTCTGGGTTCACCAACGAATTCACAATGCGGAATTCAAGTGTTGCGGTTGCCCCTAAGATTTCTTTTGCACGCGCCGTATCTTGAACACCCGGTAATTCGATAACGATACGTTCTGCACCTTGACGTTGGATAACCGCTTCAGCTACGCCTAATTCAGCGACACGTTTACGTAAAATCGTTAAGTTTTGCTCGATCGCTAAGTTACGTGATTCTGTTAATGCCGCTTCAGAAAGGGCAAGGTTTAAGGTGTTGTCACCAATGTCAGACACGTCTAATGTTGGGTGTAACTGACGAATAATACGCGCTGCTTTTGACATTTGGTCTGCGTTTTCTAATGTGACCGTTGTACCAAATTTGTCGCCATTTTTAATCGCCGTAAACTGAATTTTTTCTTTACGTAATTCGTTGCGTAATGTGTCTTGTAACTGTTCTTGACGTTTAGCAAGCGCAGAATTCATGTCCACTTCCATCAAGAAACGTACCCCACCACGTAAGTCCAAACCCCATTTCATCGGATTAGCACCAATGCTGCTTAACCAAGCCGGTGTTGCCGGTGCAAGGTTTAATGCGGTGGTGTAGTTGTTGCCAAGTTTTTCTGCAATTTTATCTTTGGCAAGAAGTTGGTCATCTGTGTTGTTGAAACGAGCAAGAATAGAGCCATTTTCAAGAACGATAGATTTGGTTGGAAGGTTATTTTCTTTCAGTACATTTTGTACTTCAGTTAATGCGGTGGTGTCTGCTTGTTGTCCGCGAGTACCAGAAATTTGCACCGCAGGATCTTCACCATAGATATTTGGAAGAGAGTATAAAGCACCAATGGCGACCACAAGGATCACCATTAGATTCTTCCATAATGGGTAACGATTTAACATAGTTTTCCCTTTAGGAATTTAAATTAGAGAGATTTTACAGAACCTTTCGGTAATACTGAAACGATGTAGTTACGGTTAATCGTGATTTCAGTGGTATCGTTTAAAGCGATAACAATTTCAGCACCTTCGGTTACTTTAGTGATTTTACCAATCAAACCACCAGCGGTTAATACTTCAGTGCCTTTCGCTAATTCAGACATTAATTTTTTGTGTTCTTTGTTACGTTTCGCTTGTGGGCGGTAAATCATAAAATAAAAAATTAAACCGAAGATCACGAAAATAAATAACGTGGACATTGGGCTTTGTGCTTCCATTGTGTTTTCCTTATAAAATGAAAAGTTAAAAGTGTGCGTAAAATACCATAAAACGGCATTCAGTAAAAGCCGATGAAGGCAATAACACCTAGAATTTTTGGATTAATTGATTTTTTTCAAGCAAACTTCGAAGATTTGCTCGGAAAGCCAATGCTGATCCACTAATTCACATTGATTTTCTTCACAAAAAACAACAAAATTTTCTACCGCACTTTGACGATTTAATTGCAAAACTAATTCATCATTTGGCACTAAATTTGCCAAAGCCTTCTTCGCCGTTAAAAGCGGAATCGGGCAGGAAAGTGCGGTCAAATCTAATTGATATTTCATGATTTAAGCTTGGCGACGAGCAAACATAATTTTGCCCATAGCTGTGAGTTGTTCTGCGGATAAATATTGCTTACCAAGCTCAAATAGCGGCTCTTCAAGGGCAATGTGTCTATCATAACTTGCTACAAATAGCGTAATCAGCCTTTCATCCACATCAGTGCGTTTCTCTGCAATTAATTCTTCTAGCTGTTCAGAAAGTTTTACCCAATTTTCATGTAAAGTAACGTGTTGGCGCTCTAATTCATCTACAGACTCTTTCGCTTGAGGGGCTTTTTCTATTAAAGCGGGGAAAAAGTCTTTTTCTTCGTCATCATGGTGAAGTGGTGCAGCGTGATTAAAATACTGCAATATGGTTTTCACATCATTTAATACAGCTTGATTCACGCCATTTTTTTCTAAGTAGCCAGGAAGAATTGTGAGCTGCTTGCAAAAGCGTCTCACTTTGCTATGACAAGCATAAAGCATATCAATCGGTTCATTCCAAGTGGCAAATTGTTGAGGTTCGAGGATTTGCATAAGGTTTCCTTTGTTAAAAAAGTGCGGTAAAAAAACATTTCATTTTTCTACCGCACTTTCATCAATTATGATTTATCCGCTAATTGTAATGGTGGAACAGGTTTGCCCATGCGAGCATAGAATTCCACCACAAAATCATCAAAACGATCGTCTTCGATAGCTTGACGAATTTCCGCCATTAAACGTTGATAATAGCGTAAATTGTGAATGGTATTTAAGCGTGCACCTAAAATTTCACCGCATTTATCTAAATGATATAAATACGCTTTGGTGTAGTTTTTACAGGTGTAGCAATCACATTCTGGATCCAATGGGCTGGTATCATCACGATATTTTGCATTACGGATTTTAACAATGCCGTCTGTCACGAATAAATGACCGTTACGAGCGTTACGGGTTGGCATTACGCAGTCAAACATATCAATACCACGACGCACGCCTTCCACTAAATCTTCAGGCTTACCCACGCCCATTAAATAACGCGGTTTATCAGCCGGGATTTGTGGGCAGATGTATTCTAAAATGCGGTGCATGTCTTCTTTTGGTTCGCCGACCGCTAAACCGCCCACCGCATAACCGTCAAAGCCAATATTGACTAAGCCTTCTAATGATACTTTGCGTAATTCTTCAAACACGCCGCCTTGAATAATACCGAATAGCGCATTTTTATTGCCTAATTCATCAAAGCGATCGCGACTTCGTTTTGCCCAACGAAGAGACATTTCCATGGATTTTTTCGCATAATCGAAAGTTGCAGGATAAGGCGTACATTCATCGAAAATCATTACGATGTCAGACCCTAAATCATATTGAATTTCCATGGATTTTTCAGGCGAAAGGAAAATACGCTCACCGTTAATTGGGTTTTGGAATTTCACGCCTTCTTCGCTGATTTTACGTAATTTACCTAAACTAAATACTTGGAAGCCGCCACTGTCTGTCAAAATCGGACGATGCCATTGCATAAAGTCGTGCAAATCACCGTGTTTACGCATCACTTCCTGTCCAGGACGAAGCCATAGATGGAATGTGTTACCAAGCAAAATTTCTGCACCTGTCGCACGCACTTCTTCTGGTGTCATGCCTTTTACGGTGCCATAAGTACCCACCGGCATAAATGCAGGGGTTTCTACGCTGAACGTGCCTTGTGGACGTTCAAATACCAAGCGACCACGACGTGCACTGCCGTTGGTTTTATCTAATTCATATTTCATTTTCTTTCCTCAACGAATAAACAGTTCGAAGATTTTTTTGCAATAAAAAAGCCTGTCTTGCTTTCACAGGCTTAACAATCTTTGTGAGAGAGCATTTTATGCGGTGTTATTTAATAAGTCAAAAAATCTCTTGCAGAAGTAAATTTTTATGTTAGCATGCATAAAAATGCATTTTAAGTGAATAATTATATTTTGAATCGGGAGGCGATTATGCAACGGAGAACACTTTTTAAATTAGCAGGTACGACAGCGTTAGGTATGGTATTGGCACCCAAATTGATGGCAGAAAATCAGGTGCCAAAAGCAACTTCAACGAAAGTATTACATCTCAATTTTAATGAGAATGCGCTAGGGATGTCGGAAAAAGCAAAACAAGCGATTATGAATAGTTTAGCAATCGGTTCATATTATCCAGATGAGCAACGTGCAGCAGTCATTACGCAATTAGCCGCTAAACACAATGTCGCTGAAAGTTTCATTTCATTGGGAAATGGTTCTTCAGAAAATATTCAAGCTGCAGTCCAAGCATTGATCGTTAAGGCTCAAAATGCAAAACAAGCGGTTCAACTCGTGGTGCCGGATCCAACATTTAATTATGCAGAATTATATGCAAAAGCGTTAGGTGTTCCAGTGGTGAAAGTGCCGCTCGCAGACGATTTTTCTTTTGATTTAACGAAGTTAAAAAACGCCGCAGAAGCCTTTGATGGTGTGACAATTTTCTATTTATGTAACCCAAATAATCCAACATCAATGATTACGCCGGCTAAAACACTTTTCCCTTGGATTAAATCATTTTCTCAAAATAGCTATTTTCTGCTAGATGAAGCTTATGCAGACTTTGTGGAAGATCCAGCCTTTGAAACAGGTATGACGTTAGTCAAAGAAGGCTTGAAAAATGTATTAGTGACACGGACTTTCTCTAAGTTTTATGCGTTAGCGGGCTATCGTGTGGGATATTTACTTGCTCAGCCAGAAGTGGTTGAAGAAGTGGAAAAATTTATGTCATTGGATAACACTAATCTTGCGGGGGCTGTGGCTGCAGTGGCCTCTTTACAAGATAAAACCTTTGCAAAATTGAGTTTCCAAAGTAATGCGGTTTCACGTCAGATTGTTCAAAATGCCTTAACAGAACTTGGTTTAAAATTTGTACCATCTAATGGTAACTTTATTTTCCATGAGATTAAGGGGAACGTAAAAACTTATCAAGAACGCATGAAAGCCCATTCTATTTTGGTGGGACGGGAGTTTTTGCCTATCCAAGGATGGAATCGTCTCACGCTTGGTACACCAGATGAGATGAAAGTGTTTGTTAAAGTACTAAAAGAATTTAGAGCAAAAGGTTGGATTTAAAAAAATGGGTGGCAATTGACCACCCATTTTTCTTATTCTAACCCTTTTACATTGGGATTTTTGGTAATGAACATCGCATCGCCATAACTGAAAAAACGATAGCGATTTTCGACCGCACTTTTATAGGCGTTCATGGTGTGGCTAAAGCCTGCAAAGGCAGACACCAACATAATCAATGTACTTTCCGGTAAGTGGAAGTTGGTAATTAACGCATCCACCACACGGAAGGGTTTACCCGGGTAAATAAAAATAGACGTATCAGAAAAATAGGGTTCAATTAAATCTGGGTTGCCATTTTCTTCTGCCGATAGGGCAGCGGTTTCAACAGAACGCACTGATGTTGTACCTACCGCAATGACACGTTTACCCGCTTTTTTCGTTTCAATAATGGCATTGCAGACTTCTTGAGAAAGCTCCACATATTCCGCGTGCATAATGTGATCTTCAATATTTTCAACACGTACGGGTTGGAATGTACCCGCACCTACGTGCAAAGTCACAAATTCAAAATTGACACCTTTTTCGTGTAGTTTTTGTAAAAGCTCATCATCAAAATGCAAGCCAGCCGTTGGCGCTGCCACTGCACCAGGTACTTTGTTATACACGGTTTGATAGCATTCTTGATCCGCTTCTTCATCAGGTCGATCAATATAAGGCGGCAAAGGCATATGACCGATTTCTTGCAACACATCAAGCACATTGCGACTTTTATCCGCTAATTCCACTTCAAAAAGGGCATCTTGACGACCAACCATAATGGCTTTTACGCCATTATTTTCACCGAGTTTATCTTCGCCTAAAAATAATTCAGCACCTTCTTTCGGGGCTTTTGAAGAACGGATATGCGCTAAGAAATGATGTTCACTTAAAACACGTTCTACCAACACTTCAATTTTCCCGCCGCTGGCTTTACGACCAAACATACGAGCAGGGATTACGCGCGTATTGTTAAAAATCAACAAATCCCCTTCGTCGATTAAATCCAATACATCGGTAAAAGTGCGGTGAGAAATCTCCCCGTTTTCGCCATTGAGTTGTAACAAGCGACAAGAAGAACGATCTTCTTTAGGGTAACGAGCAATCAGCTCATCTGGTAAGTCAAAATGAAAGTCAGAAACACGCATAATTGTAAATCATGAAAGCTAAAAATGGGGCATAGTCTAGAGCTATTCGGAGGAAAGAACAAGAAAAAAAGCCCTTTCAAAAAGGTGAAAGGGCAAAATATTTGGAGTCATACTATGAGTTGTTGAATTAACAAATCAGGTATGGAATGTATTATAGTACATTTTTTAACAAATGCAACAATTTTTTAACAATTAATTGTGTGGATTGCGTGTGTTGGTGTTGACCAAGTTACGCATCAATAAGGCATAATCAAGTTGGA
>CAUTFW010000046.1:0-8749 GCA_963537955.1 Parahaemophilus parainfluenzae
ACAAAACAACCCGCGCCAATAATCACGTTATCGCCTAATACAACACCTTCTTCAATAACGGCATTTGCACCAATTGATACATTTTCACCAATTGAAGCTTTTTCAGAAATAACCGCACTTGGGTGGATATTTTGAGCGGCTTTTGGAGTGGTGTCCATATATTGAGCTAATACTGCATAAGCAACATAAGGATCTTTAACGATAAGTAAATTACTTTCAGGTGAGCAAAATTCCACATCCGTTTCTGACACGACAAGAATACCAGCTTTAGATTCAGCTAATAAAGGGCGAAATTTTGCATTAGAAATGAAGGTAAGTTGGTTAGGTTCTGCTTTTGACAATGCGGCAATATTATTAACGACAACGTCGGCGTTACCACAAAGGGTACCACCGACTTTTGCTGCTAATTCCTGTAAAGAATAGGATTTTTGCATTATGAGAACCTATTATTTTTTCTCTTCAGTTTTTGCTGGCGCTGCTTTTTCAGTTGCTGGAATAGATTTTAATACTTCTTCAGTAATATCTTTACCATCTACCGCAAATACTACAGAGTTAGCATCTAAAACATAAGTATAACCTTTTGCTTTTGCTAAGTTATTAGTCGCAACTTGAATGCTTTCTAATAATTTACCACGCTCTTCAGTTTGACGTTTTTCGTTTAACTCTTGGAACTCTGCCACTTTTTTATCTTGCTCTTCCATTAATTTATTTAATGCAGCTTCTTCATCTGAACCAAATTTAGTAATTTCTTCTTGGCGCTTTTGAATTTCAGCTTGACGTAAACGAGGTGCATCTTTTTGTAAAGCAGCCACTTTTGCTTCTACTTTTTTACGAGATGCTACGATTTTGTCATCAATTTCTTTCTTACTTGCAGCAAGTTTGTCCGCCATTGGTTTGAATTCTGCATCTAACTTATCTGCTACAGCTTGACGATCCGGGTGGTTTTGGAATAAGTAACCCGCATTGATGAATGCGATATTTTCATCTGCAGCAGCAAAACCTGATGCAAGTGCAAGACCTAAAGAAAGTGCGGTAACTTTTACTACGTTTTTCATGTTTGAATTTCCTTAAATTAGTTTAGTAAATATTTCTGTGTCAGCTAACTCACTGACACAGAACGAAGATTTTGACTTAAATAGAACGTAAAAGTTCAATTTATTAGAAAGAACCACCAATACTAAATTGGAATTGTTCTACATCATCATTTTCATATTTTTTGATTGGTTTCGCGTAAGAGAATACCAAAGGTCCAATTGGTGATTGCCATTGGAAAGCAACACCAGTTGAAGCACGGATTCGACCCGCTTTGCTGTAATCAGGTAATGTTGAATAAATCGGAGATGATTTTAAACCCTCTTTATCTGATTTCCATTTTGTATTCCAAACGCTCGCCGCATCAACGAAAAGTGAGGTTCTCACGCTATTTTGGCTTTTATCTCCAACAAATGGGGTTGGAACAATAAGTTCGACACTTGCTGTCGCCATCGCGTTACCACCAACGACATCAGTACTTTGATACCATTGGCCATATTTGTCTTGATAAATCGCATTCGGACCTACCGCACCGTAAGCAAAGCCACGTAATGAACCGATACCACCAGCCGTATAGAGTTGATAGAACGGTACGCGTTTACCACCTAAGCCATTTGCATAAGAAGCTGTTGCTTTTCCTGATAATACCCAACGATGATCACGGTCTAGTGGGTAAAAACCTTGAAGCTCAGCGCTTAATTTATAATATTTATTGTCAGATCCTGGAATAGTGACTCGACCACCTAAACTTGCTTTTACCCCTTTAGTTGGGAAATAACCACGGTTTAGGCTGTTGTAGTTCCAACCAAATGAGAAATCAAAATCATTAGTTTTGATTGAATTTCCAGTCAAATTCATTGACTTCATGTATAAATCACGGTTGTATTCATACGCGAAGTTGCTGATTTTATTATAAGTATAACCTAATCCCACATAATATGAGTTGTTCTCATTAACAGGGAATCCTAATGTGACATTACCACCGTAAGTTGTACGTTTATAGGTTGATGAAGTATCACTTTTCGAGTTATCGTAAGTTTCATAGAATACGTTTCCACCTAAACTTACTCCATCTTTAGTAAAGTATGGTTCTGTATAACCCAAGTTTACACTTGTACCGTAGTCATTACGGGTACCTGCTAAACTAACTGCTGCACCTGTTCCCAAGAAGTTATCTTGTTTCACGCTTGCTTGATAGCTGATACCACTCTCTGTACCATAACCGATACCAAAGTTAATACTACCAGTATTACGTTCTCTTACTTTATATACGACATCGACTTCATCATTAGAACCTTGAATTGGTTCAACACGATTTTCTACACTCTCAAAGAAACCCGTTCTATCTAAACGTACTTTACCTAACTCAACTAATTGTGAGTTATACCAAGTCCCTTCTTGCTGACGCATTTCTTGACGTAATGTACTATCTGCAGAAACCGTATTACCTTCAAAGCGAACTTGACGAACAGATAAACGACGTCCCGCATCAACCACAAAGGTTAATGCTAATGTTTTATTCGCGTCATCAAAAGTTGGTACAGTATTCACTGTTGCACTACCGTAACCACGTTCACCTAATTTATCTTTAATTAAGCTTTCAACATTTTGCACATCCGCACGACTGAATGTATCATTTAAGTGAAGTTCACCTAATAATGGTTGTAATTCATCAGCCATACCACCTAAGTTACCGACGATACGAGCAGAACTTAAGTTGTATTTTTCACCTTCACTTACATCAATAGTGACATCTGCTTTTGTATGTTCTTCATTTAACTGAACATCTGTTTTTGTCACTCTGGCTTTGGCATAACCATTATTTTGGTAGTAGTCTTGGATAGCTTGAATATCTTTGTCAAACTGCGAACCATCAAACTTATTACCCCAAAGTTTCCACCAAGAATCAGGTTGAAGTTCCATTTGTTCTTGTAACTTACTGCTAGAAATCGCTTCATTTCCATTAAAAGTAACAGAACGAAGTTTTGCTGTATCATCTTCATCAATTTGAAGTGTAATTTCTGCGCGGTTATTTGGTAAAGTTGTCACGATCGGATCAACTTTTGCATTATAACGACCTATACTCTTATAATGTTCTCTTAAGGTTTTCGCAAACTCTTCTAATTTCGCACGATTTAAGACATCACCACTTTTGAAACCATTTGCATCAAGGTTTTGTTTTAATGCTTCTGTTGGAATAACTGAGTTACCTTTAATATTCACTTCAGAAATGATTGGTTTCGCAATAACGCTCACAACTAATGCGTCGCCATCTTGGAAAGCTTTAACATCATCAAACTGTCCACTTACGAATAATGAACGTACAATATTGGCTACATCTTTATCCGTTACACGCTGACCACTACGAACAGGAAGGCTTGCTAGAATTTGCTGTTCTAAGTCTCCTTGAGCACCGTCAACACGAATGTCTTTTGCTACAAATGGTGCCGCAAATACACTCGTTGTAGTACCGAATAACAAACTTGCGATTAGAAGTTTTTTCATCGACTTTATCCTATAAAAAACAATAGTTATAAACGTAAGAAATCATTAAAAAGCACAAAAATTGTTTGAATTAACAAGATTGTGAGCCCTATACGATAACTTAAATTTTGTACCCGTTCTGAAACAGGTTTTCCTTTGATAGCTTCCGCCGCCAAAAATACGAGATGTCCACCATCTAAAACTGGCAACGGAAATAAATTCATTATGCCTAAATTAACACTGATTAACGCGAGAAAACTTAAGAAATAAATCACGCCAGCGTTAGAAGATGCGCCCGCACCTTGGGCAATTGAAATTGGCCCAGCTAAACTGGAAAATGAAAGTTCACCACTAAGCAACTTCCCGATTGCCTTCACAATAAACCACGAAATTTGGCCTGTCTTTTCCACACCTTTTTGTAGAGCATCAAGAATACCATATTTTAATTCAGTTCGATACTGTTCGCCAACTTTTAAGAACGTCGGACTTAACCCAACAAACCATTTACCATCTCGATTTTTCTCAGGTTGCAAGGTTTTGTCAAAAATTTCTTGATTGCGTTCAACCTTGATTGTAAAAGGTTGACCTTGTTGCACCAGTGCAACAAAAGCTTTCCAGTCAAGTGCGGTCGAATTTTCTGCTAAAATTTTATCGCCGATCAACAAGCCAGCTTTTTCTGCTGGTGAGTTTTCCACTACTTTTGATAGTATCATCTCCACTTTACTTGAAACGGGATTGATCCCTAATGTTTCAAATGATGTTTCTTTATCTGGTTGAAATGTCCAATTTTGCAGATTAATGGTTCGTTGATAAGGTTGGTCTTCCCCAAAAGGCGTTAATGTGAGTTCAACAGAATCAGAACCTAACTTATCAGTGAGCAATAAATTAATGGTTTCCCAATCGGGTGCATTCTTTCCATCAATAGCTAAAATCTGGCTATTCGGTTCAATTTGAGCCATCGCAGCGGGAGAATTTGGCGTGACATTTTCAATGACCGGTTTAACACTCGGAATCCCAACAGAATAAATCACCCAATATGCCAAAATCGCAAAAATAAAATTAGCAAGGGGACCTGCAGCAATAACAAAAGCACGTTGAGCTACCGATTTGCTTTCAAATGCCTGCGATTTTAATTCTGCGGGAACGTCTTCATTTCGTCCATCAAGCATTTTGACATAACCACCAAGCGGAATGGCTGAAATAGCAAATTCGGTGCCTAATTTATCTGTGCGTCGCCAAATTACTTTACCAAAGCCAATCGAAAAACGATGAACTTTAATACCGCACTTTCTTGCCGCCCAAAAGTGGCCGTATTCGTGTACGGCTACCAGCACGGCAATTGCAACAATAAATGAGCCAAGCGACCACAAAAATGACATGCTCTACCCTTATAACACAAAGAAATAGAAGTATGTGAAGAATGGTACTGCCGCCGTTAAGCTATCAATACGATCTAAAATACCACCATGTCCTGGAATTAATTGACTACTGTCTTTAATGCCTGATTCACGTTTAAACATACTTTCGGCTAAATCACCTAATACAGAAATAGCCACAGTTGCTACAGAAAGCACAACAAAACCGCTCATTGCACGGCTACCTAATAAGGTTTCACCTGAGAAATGAATAAATACAAACGCCAATGCCGCTGCGGTGATCATGCCACCAAATACGCCTTGCCATGTTTTCCCCGGTGATACTTTCGGTGCAAGTTTGTGCTTACCAAAAGCTCGACCTGCAAAATAAGCACCTGAGTCAGCAGCCCATACTAATACAAATACATAGAGCAATAAGAATAAACCATGATGTGGATCAGCAGTATAATTATCTAAACGTAAACGTAAGACAGCGGCAACAAAAGGAATCAACGTAGAAAACGCAAATAGGAGTTGTAAAGGAATATTTTTACCCCAAAACTTCGCTGAGCTTGGATAAGTCACTACTAACACTAATGCAAGTACCCACCAACCGACAGAGTTTAGCAATAATAACGGTAAGTAGTTCTCAAACACTCGACCCGCATCTAAATAATTACCTTCGTTATAAAGCCAGAGGAAGATAAATGCGCCTAAAAATGCCGCGATGCAAAGGCGTGCTAAAGGATTTTTAAAACGAGCAAATTGAGCCCACTCCCAAATACCAAGGGTCGCCACAAAGCCTAGGGTTAGGGCAAAATAAAATGGGGTAAATAAGAACAAGGCACATAATACCAAAGCAATCAGCACAATGGCTGATAATACACGTTCTTTAAGCATAGGTTCTCCGCTTATTCTGTCCCGCCAAAACGGCGATGACGTTGTTGATAGCAGGCAATTGCCTGATTAAAATCTTTTTCACTAAAATCCGGCCAAAGCACATCTAAAAAACACAATTCCGCATATGCAATTTGCCAGAGCAAGAAATTACTAATGCGTTGCTCACCGCTTGTGCGAATTAGTAAATCGACAGGCGGTTCATCTTGTGTCACTAAATGTTGCTGAAAAAGTGATTCATTAATATCACTCACCGAAATCTCATTATTTTTTACTTTTTCAGCTAATTGTTGAGTCGCTTGAACAATATCCCAACAACCACCGTAATTAGCCGCAATATTTAAAGTCAGTGCGGTATTATTTTCCGTTAAATTTTCTGCTTTTGCGATCTTCTCTTGCAATTTTTCACTAAAACGAGAAACATCACCGATAATCTTTAAACGAATATTATTTTTATGTAATTTTTTGACTTCTCGATCAAGCGCTTGCATAAAGAGCGTCATTAAAGCGCTTACTTCTTGCTCGGGACGATTCCAGTTTTCACTGCTAAACGCATATAATGTCAAAAATTTAATGCCAGTTTGTCGTGCATAACTCACCGCACGACGCACGGCTGCCACACCGTTTGTATGTCCAAAAATACGCAGCTTATTTTGTTGTTTCGCCCAACGTCCATTGCCATCCATAATAATAGCAACATGTTTGGGAATGTTATTGTTATCAAGTTCTTTCATTCTAAAATATTCGGATTTTATGACCGCACTTTTGCGTATTCTACATCAACTTTTTAATCAGCGAATCGGCTAATTCTCGGGCTTGCTTATCTACGGCCAATACATCATCAATGCTTGAAATAATAGAAGATGGCATTTGTTCAACCGATGCTTGGTTAATTTTCGCAATATCCGTAAATTTAATATAGCCATCTAAAAAGGCTTGTACTGCAATTTCGTTTGCAGCATTCATTGCCGTTGTCGCATACTGCCCTTCTGAAAACGCATCGATCGCTAATTTTAAATTTGGATAACGATTAAAATCAGGTTCGATAAATGTCAATTCTTTGATTTTAAAGAAGTCTAATGGTTCCACACCACTGACTGTACGATTTGGATAAGCCATGGTTTCCGCAATAGGCGTACGCATATCCGGGTTCCCCATTTGAGCGATGACCGAACCATCTACATAACGCACCATTGAATGAATAATAGATTGAGGATGAATAATCACTTCCATTTCATCAGCCGATGCATTAAAAAGCCAACGTGCCTCAATGTACTCTAAACCTTTATTCATCATTGTGGCAGAATCCACAGAGATTTTTTTGCCCATTGACCAGTTTGGATGAGCAACGGCTTGTTCTGGCGTAATATGCTCAAACTCGCTTAATGGCGTATAACGGAAAGGCCCACCAGAGCCAGTTAAGACAATTTTACTGACACCCAATTCTTTCAAAGGACAAAATCCAACCTTTTCTTGTGCTTCAGGTGGTAAGGATTGAAAAATCGCGTTATGCTCACTATCAACAGGCAATAATTTTGCTTTTGACTGCTTCACAGCATCAATAAAGATCTGACCACAAGTCACCAACGATTCTTTATTCGCAAGCAAGACTTTTTTACTTGCTTTTACTGCCGAAAGAGTCGGTAGTAATCCAGCGGCCCCAACAATGGCTGCCATAACTTGATCGGCATCTGGATGTGCTGCCAACTCACAAATAGCTTTCTGCCCAGCTAAGACTTCCGTTTTAATATGGTGTGAGGCTAATTTTTCTCGCAATACCTTTGCTGCATTTTCATCATCTAATGCAGCAAAGTGCGGTTGAAATTTCACGCATTGTTCAAACATTGTCTCAACATTTTTGCCCCCTACTAACGCAAAGGCATGGTATTTGTCAGGATTATGTTCGATAACAGAAAGGGTGCTATGACCAATAGAACCGGTTGATCCTAAAATAACAAGATTTTGTTTTTGCATAAAATTTCGACCGCACTTTGTGCTTTTATTTTTTTATCAGAATAGAACAAGGGCAGACACTTGGTCTGCCCCAAAACATGGTTCGACAATTAGAAATCCATTAATTCTTTTTCTTTATCTGCTAAGATCTCATCCACTTTTTTGATATAGCTATCAGTCACTCTTTGAATGATTTCTTCCGCTTTATGTTGATCGTTTTCGCTGATTTCTTTGTCTTTTAATAATGCTTTGATTTTATCATTTGCATCACGACGTACGTTACGAATCGCAACTTTACCTTGTTCACCCTCGCTTTTTACGATTTTGATTAAATCACGACGGCGTTCTTCAGTTAATGGAGGAAGAGGCACGCGAATTGTTGTACCTGCTGAAGATGGGTTTAAACCTAAATCAGACGTTAAAATTGCTTTTTCTACTGCACTGATTAAAGAACGGTCAAATACTGTTACCGCTAAAGTACGTGCATCTTCTGCAACAACGTTAGCTAATTGACGAAGTGGTGTCGCTGCACCATAGTATTCCACTTGGATCGCATCTAATAAGCTTGGTTGTGCACGGCCTGTACGGATTTTTGCAATATGCCCACGCAACGCTTCGAGGCTTTTTTCCATGCGAGCTTCAGCATCTTGTTTGATTTCATTAATCATTCATCTGTCCTTTTTAATAAATAAAGATAAAACGCAGTGATTTTACTGGATTTTTAGGGAGTTTTGAATAAATTTATTCATAAAAAAGGCGAGATAGTCTCTCGCCATTTTATTCTTTAAAAAATTAACTAATCGTTGTGCCTTCTTCTGTACCAAGTACCACTTTACGTAACGCACCTGGTTTACACATATTAAATACACGAATTGGCATACCATGGTCACGCGCAAGTGTGAACGCTGCTAAATCCATTACTTGTAATTCTTTATCAATCACTTCTGCATAAGATAATTTATGGTATAGCTTAGCATTAGGATTTTTTGCAGGGTCGCAATCATACACGCCATCAACTTTGGTCGCTT
>CAUTFW010000047.1:0-8396 GCA_963537955.1 Parahaemophilus parainfluenzae
ATTCTGGTTGGAAATCGTGATAGCCTTCAATGCCTAAAACCGCAATTTTTTTATACGGGAATGGTGTTTCGCCTTGTACGGTTGGCACACTATTTGGTGAAAGCCATGCACCACGTAAGCTACCTAAACCCGTTACGCGAAGATGATTTTCTGCACTTGAGCCAATTAAATCTAAATTTAACGATTCCGCTAATTTTTCGAAATCTTGCGCTTTCGCTAATACACGTTCAGCCCCCATAATGCTATAAGGGTGTTGTGGTAATTGAGCTGCAAGTGCGGTCAAATTTTCAGGAATATTTTTAACAAACGCACCATTTGGTAAACGGCTTAATAAATCTAATGAGCCGGATGCAAAATCAATCGCTGCTTGGCCGTTATTGATAATGACACAACGTTTGCCTTGTTCTTGTAGGGCGATGCCGCAAGTTAAACCTGCAAGGCCGCCACCAATAATCACTACATCAAAATTCATTGTTATCCGTCCCTTGCTGTTTGTCAGTTTCAAGCGGTTGAACATCGTTTAAGCCCAACACGCTACCATACATCCATGAAGTAAATTCCGCTTCACGAATCGCTTCCCCCCATGCAATAGGTTCAATACCGCGCCAACGCTCTTCCATAAAGGAGGTTAATTGTGTGGTGGATTGGCGAGGTGTTGCTACTTCAAAACGGTTCATTAAGCCCGCCGCACGGCATGCACAAAGCTCAGCTTGGCAAGTCCCCATACCCACACGAGTACGGCGACGTAAATCCACTAAGTTATTCACATTTAATTCATCAACGGCATAACGTACTTCACCTGCTGTCACGGCTTCACATTCGCACACCATTGAACGATCGAGACGTTCTTTATCTAATAAACGAGTAGCACGGGAACCATGACGATACACGGCTGAATAACGAATCGTACTTGGAAGTGAAATCACTTTCTGATTGGTTTCTGCGCGGCTTTCGGTTGAACCCGGCAATGGACGCTCAGCGGTTGTACAACGTGCAGTTTTGTTGAGTTTTTTACAAACCAGATCCGTTGCCCATTCAGCCATTAAGCGATAAGTCATTAATTTACCGCCAGTGATCGTGATAAAGCCATCTAAGCCATCACGCTCTGCGTGGTCAAGTAACACGATACCGCGACTTACGTTGCGACCTGATGGATCGTCATCAGACGCGACTAACGGGCGCACACCGGCATAAGCACGTAATACACGAGTATGACGCAAGCTTGGTGCAAGTTTTTCACCTTCACGGAATAAGATATCCACTTCTTCTGGGGTGACTTCCATGTTATCGATTTGATCGTAAGGAATACGGCTAGACGTTGTACCGATAACACAAATGGTATCCCCTGGCACAAGAATGTCCGCATCCGCCGGTTTACGGCAACGGTTAATCACCATTTTGTTGATACGGTGCCCCATGACAAGTAATGCACCTTTTGCTGGGAACATTTTGATTTTGAGATCCGCATATTCTGCGATGCCTTGTCCCCAAATCCCCCCCGCATTGACGACTAATGGCGCAAAGAATTTACGATTTACGCGATTTTTGTGATCGTAAACATCCACACCGATTACTTTGCCACCTTCGCGAATTAAGCTTTTCACTTCGCAATAAGTGAACATTTTCGCGCCATTTTCGGTGGCATCCATCACGTTAGAAGCCGTTAAACGGAAAGGATCGATTGAACCATCTGGCACAACAACGGCACCAACTAAATCAGGGTTTACTGATGGTTCCATAATTTGGGCAAGTTTAGGATCAATGGCGACGGCTTCAATACCGGATTTAGTACAACTTTCGATGAAGGTTTTTTGATAATCAAGGGAATCTTCAGGTAAGGTAATAAATAAACCTTCCGTTTCATCCACACAGTGACGAGCGATATTGCGCAGAATTTTATTTTCTTTAATACATTCTTCTGCTGATTCTTGATCGTTTACGGCATAACGCGCACCACTATGTAACAAACCGTGGTTACGACCTGTTGCACCTGTCGCAATATCACGACGCTCTAATAAAATACAGTTAATTCCACGCAATGCACAGTCGCGAGCAATCCCCGCACCAGTCGCACCGCCACCAATGATAATCACATCCGTCGAGATAGGGGAAAAATCTCCCACATCACGATACATATTAGGCGATAATCCCATTGTTACCCCCAAAGCCAAAATATTAATAAAAAGAAACGTAAAAACTGTTACAAATTCCATGGCTATTGTAGGGGAGAGCGGTTAAATTCACAACATTCTGAGCGAAAAAGAAAGCTGTTTTGTGAGATAGATCACACAATTTTCGAATTCGCTCATTTGTTAAAAAATATTTTGTGAAATGCATCACATTTTTGAATTATTTCTCTTTTTAATTTCTATTTTTATTTTATCATGCACGCTATCCCCATCATGGGGGTGGACTCATAATTAAAATGATTTTGGAGAGAAATTATGTTTGGACCATTTAAACCCGCTCCGCATATTGCGGAACTTCCAGCGGAGAAAATTGATTCCACGTATAAACGCTTACGTTGGCAAGTGTTTGCAGGGATCTTCTTTGGTTATGCCGCTTACTATTTTGTACGTGCAAACTTTGACTTGGCACAACCTGGTTTAATTCAAGCCGGCTTGTACTCAAAAGCGGAATTAGGTGTTATCGGCTCAGCTGCCGGTCTTGCCTATGGTTTATCTAAGTTCGTCATGGCAGGTATGTCTGACCGTTCGAACCCTCGTGTATTCTTACCATTTGGTTTATTGCTTTCTGGTCTTTGTATGACCATGATGGGTTTATTCCCATGGGCAACTTCAGGCATTGCCATCATGTGGGTAATGATCTTCTTAAATGGTTGGTTCCAAGGTATG
Source organism: Parahaemophilus parainfluenzae (assembly GCA_963537955.1). GTDB lineage: Bacteria > Pseudomonadota > Gammaproteobacteria > Enterobacterales > Pasteurellaceae > Haemophilus_D > Haemophilus_D parainfluenzae_AJ. The sequence continues at coordinate 2,856 of CAUTFW010000047.1, forward strand.
GGTTGGCCTCCATGTGGTCGTACAATGGTACACTGGTGGTCTAAATCAGAACGCGGTACTATCGTATCTATCTGGAATACCGCGCACAACATCGGTGGTATGATGCCGGGTGCAATGGTGCTATTAGCAAGTGCCGTCTTCTTCAGCACTCATGGTGTCGAAGCACAAGCAAAAGACATTTGGCAACAATCCCTCTACTATCCGGGTATTGCGGCAATGATCTGTGCAATTCCAGTTTACTTCGTGATGCGTGATACTCCACAATCTTGTGGTTTACCATCAATCGAAAAATGGCGTAATGACTACCCAGATGACTATAACGAAAAAACTTACGAAAACGATTTAAGCACAAAAGAAATCTTCGTCACTTATGTATTGAAAAACAAATTGTTATGGTACATCGCGATTGCTAACGTATTCGTATACTTAATCCGCTACGGCGTATTGAAATGGTCTCCTGTTTACTTGAGTGAAGTAAAACACTTCAACATCAAAGGTACCGCATGGGCATACACAATCTATGAATTAGCAGCAGTTCCAGGTACATTATTATGTGGTTGGGTATCAGATAAAGTCTTCAAAGGTAAACGTGGTTTAACCGGTTTCATCTTCATGATCTTAACTACCGCAGCAGTTGTAGCATACTGGATGAACCCAGCTACACCAGAAGCTGAGCTTGCAAACTACTCAGCTTGGTATGAAAACCCATATCAATTAACTGACTTCGTATTAATGACCTTAATCGGTTTCTTAATCTACGGTCCTGTAATGTTAATCGGCTTACACGCGCTTGAGCTTGCACCGAAAAAAGCAGCTGGTACAGCAGCAGGTTTCACCGGTTTATTCGGTTACTTAGGTGGTACTGTGTCAGCTTCAGCTGTTATCGGTTGGGCAGCACAACACTACGGCTGGGACGGCGGTTTCTACGTTATGATCGGCGGTGGTATCTTAGCGGTGTTATTACTCTTCATCGTAATGGTTGAAGAAGGTAAACATAAAGCTAAATTAGGTGATACCTACGGTAAATAATCTATAAATTAAAGGCGACAGGCGAAGGCTTGCCGCCTTTTTTATTACAAAAACAACTGAATTTTTAACCGCACTTTAAAAGGAGATAATGTGATGAAATTGAATAAATTAACCATTATGTTAGGCGCGGCAGTTATGGCAAATGCAGCATTCGCAAATCAAACTTGTGAAGCGCCCTATCGTTCAGCACTCCCTGCTTATACTTATAAATTAGACAAGGTGCTCGAAGTCAACGGACGTCAAGGCATTACCACTGATGGCAAATATTTATATGTATCGGGCAGTAAAACACTCGCCAAATACGACATGGATGGAAAACTGATTAAAGAAAATAAAGATCCTTTTGTCGGCTATCAAAAAGAAGCCAATCACATTGGCGACATTGATATCTACAACAATGAACTTTATGTTTCCTCCGAATGGTTTGATGCCGGCGTAGGTAAAAATATTCAAATTGCAATTCACGATCCCGAAACCCTCGCATTAAAAAGATCAGTTGATTTTAATCCTGAGTCAGGTCAAGTCGAAGTTTCCGGCATCACCGTAGATACCGTACACAATTCAGTTTGGATGGCATCTTGGGTCGGTGAAGAAAGTGGCCGTTATTTATATGAATACGATCTTTCAACGGGTAAATATAAACGTAAAGTACATTTACAACCTGTTCCACAATGGATTCAAGGGGTTTATGCCTATAACGGTGATCTCTATGTCACATCTGATGATGGTACGGCAGATGAAAAAGAACCCGATCATATTTATCGTGTAGAAATTTCAGATAAAAATAATGAAGCTCGCGTTGTTTTAGAAAAAACATTGAATGACATTCGAGATGTCGGCGAAGTCGAAGGCTTGAATGTGAATCCAAAAACGAAACAACTGCTTGTCCATGCAAACCGAGGCAAACAAATTGTGTTAGGGATGCCAAAAGGATTTTATCCAGGATATGACCGTGAAATTAGTGAAATCTATTTTTACGACATGAAACCAAGATGTAATAAGTAAATCAAGGAGAACACACCATGAAACTCAAAACTTTAGCGCTTTCTTTATTAGCTGCAGGCGTACTTGCAGGATGTAGCGCACACTCTTCTGTGGACACTATGAAATCAGACAAAATTATCATTGCTCACCGTGGTGCAAGTGGTTACTTACCAGAGCATACACTTGAGTCTAAAGCGCTTGCATTCGCACAACATGCAGACTACTTAGAACAAGACTTAGCGATGACAAAAGACGGCCGTTTAGTGGTTATCCATGACCACTTCTTAGATGGTTTAACTGACGTCGCACAAAAATTCCCAAATCGTCATCGTAAAGATGGTCGTTACTATGTAATCGACTTCACCTTAAAAGAAATTCAAAGTTTAAATATGACTGAAAACTTTGAAACTAAAGATGGTAAACAAGTTGCCGTATATCCGGGACGTTTCCCACTTTGGAAATCACACTTCAAAATTCATACTTTTGAAGATGAGCTAGAGTTTATCCAAGGTTTAGAAAAATCTACCGGTAAAAAAGTGGGTATCTACCCTGAAATCAAAGCACCTTGGTTCCACCACCAAAATGGCAAAGACATTGCAGTTGAAACCCTTAAAGTGTTGAAAAAATACGGTTACGACAAGAAATCTGACATGGTTTACTTACAAACCTTCGACTTCAATGAGTTAAAACGTATCAAAAATGAATTGCTACCAAAAATGGGCATGGATTTAAAACTTGTTCAATTAGTGGCATACACAGACTGGCATGAAACTGAAGAAAAAGATGCAAAAGGCAAATGGGTGAACTACGATTACGATTGGATGTTCAAACCAGGTGCAATGGCAGAAGTAGTAAAATATGCTGATGGTGTTGGCCCAGGCTGGTACATGTTAGTAGATAAAGAAAAATCTAAACCAGGCAACATCGTGTACACCCCATTAGTGAAAGAACTCGCACAATACAAAGTGGAATTACACCCATACACTGTGCGTAAAGATGCGTTACCTGAATTCTTCACTGACGTAAATCAAATGTACGATGCGTTATTGAATAAATCTGGTGCAACTGGTGTATTCACCGACTTCCCAGATACTGGCGTTGAGTTTTTGAAAAAACAAAAATAATACGTAAGTAAAAGTAATAAAAAGAGCGGTCAAAATTCGTTGTGATTTTTGACCGCTTCTTTTCTTTGTTAGATTGAGTAAAATGATTCTCCCTGTGTGTAATATTTCATTACAATGATAAATATGGCTGAATCCCAAAATGGACAATAAAGTTCATATCAAAATTTGCATTAGATGAATGATTCGTTCTATAGAAAAATTCAACTTTATTTCCCCTATTAGAAATATTACCTATTACACTTAACTCATATAGCTTGTTAATATTTTCTCTCAAATTCTTAATTTCATAAGAGGAAAATGACTCAGAATCATTAATAAATATTTTTAATTCATCAATAGAAAATTTCTTTTTTTTCATTTCTTGAATAGCTCTAATTGTTTCCTCAATTTCTTTTTTATTTTCTAAAATATGTATTTCATTAGCTATTTCATTATAAAACCACTCAGAGTATTTTTTATAACATCTCTTCATATTCTTAATTAAAAATCTTTTATCCGAAGGATACGCTTCTTGGTATATCTTCAGAAAGTTTATGACATCTCTAGGACGACCAAAAGTTCTATCAAGTAACATTCCCACCAATGTTTCTCCACTACTTTCCTGCCCTAGAACATAATCAAAAATATCTTCATCAGACTCCGAATATAAATCCGTAGAGTATCTAATTTTATGTATAACTAATTTTATTAATGGATTATTTATATCTTTTTGATAGTCTATCCAGTTTATGTCAACACTAGATGAACCAACAATCTTATTTAAGTTACTAGCTCGAGATTGTAGCTCCTTTAATATATCTTTTCTAAATACTAGAATAACTTTTAAACCTGAGCTATTAAAATAATTATCATTAAATCTCTTAGCACTCCTAATCATTGCATTCATCATTGTAAGAAAAAAATCTCTATCTTTAGATTGATCATAGAGCTCATCTACATCATCATAAATGATAAATCTCTTTTTATTTTCAATTTTAATTCTATTTTTGATTAATGGTGATAAGCTTTTCACTAGATTGTAATATTTGGCTTTTGTATAAGTTTTTGTTACTTCGCTTCCAGCCTTTACCTTAGACGTAAATTTAGCAGATTCAGACACCCCTAAAGAGCCTTCAATTTTATTGGTTTCATTAAATCCTGATAAATAAAATCTAGATTCTTCAATTTCTTTTCTTAATTTTTTTACACTGCTACATGGGAATAATCTCTGAAAGAAGCTAGATTCAGATATTATTTGCTCTGAAAACTCAAGCAAAAAAACATACTCCCAAAAACTATCCATCTCATCTTTTTGAATATCCTCATTGTGAAATATCTGTAGTTTCTTGGAAGTAACATCACTTATATCTAATAGATTAATAAAAACATCTGGGTTAGGTATGTTTTTCTTTTTTAAATAATTTACTAAGATTGTTTTACCAGTCCCCTTCCTTCCTAAAATTAAAAACTTACTAGAATTCATAAGATCCAGATAATAATTATCTTTTTCATAAAAAAGAGCTTCAAAATTATCTAACTTAGCCTCTTCTCGTCCATCAATATCGCCAAAGTTAATTTTAGAAACAGAAAATGTATCAAATAATTGGTTCATTAGCTCCTCACAAAAAAAATGGTATGGTATGGTATATTATATAATTTTTAAAAATTATAATAAAAAATAAGTACATTAACACGCGTATCTTTATTCTTATTTAGATAATCAACAACTTCTTTTTATATTTTAACAACAAAAAGGCTTGCCATTTATCCCAGCAAGCCTTTTAAAATAACGCCATTAAGCAAATTGTTTTTTATTATCTAAATAGCGTTTTGCACATTCTGCCGCAGCAACTAAGCCACCTGCCATCATAATAATATCTTTAATCACGAGTCGGCCAGCCCCTGAGAGATATGGGAAGCCATAATTAGGTGTTGGGAAGTCCCCACCTAAATTCGGCACCCAGGTTTCTGGCGTAAATATCAGGAACGACAGCGTGACTATCGACATACCAAAGGTGAGTAAGCCTCCAAATAGCCCGAGTGTTGGAGACCAAATGCCTGCTAATACTAAAATACCAATTGTCACAATGATTGCGCCAATAATATAAGAAGCTGTGTAGGTGCCGTTGGCTTTATGCCATTCGATATTTTTTGCGACCATTTTGCCTTCAGGGTTTTTATATAAGGTATATTCTTTCACTAAAACACCCTTATCATTTGTCACTTCATTTGCACCGTTTTTGTAAAGGAAGCTTAAGAAAGGACTATTTGACACAAAGTGTGCGATACCATCTGCCTCATATTGGCAAACTTTTAAGCCACCAATCCAAACCATCACCACACAAATCGCAATGCGTATAAAGTTAATAAATTGACGTTGCAATGGCGCAACAATATTAGCTAGCAATGTAACTAATGCACTCAT
>CAUTFW010000048.1:0-8332 GCA_963537955.1 Parahaemophilus parainfluenzae
AAAAATAAAAACTTGCACAGTTTACCGCACTTTTATAAGGATTGACAATGGTTGGGCGGAATAATTCCGTTTCTAGTACAGATGTATGACTTCACAAATCCCCTCAATTAAGGCTAGAATAGTCCACTTTTTAAATTTTTGATGAAATAATGACAAAAACACCTAATTTTACTCATGCTACTTATAAACTTGTGCGTTGCATTGGATGCGACGCAACGGTGTCTGTTTGTCGTCCGCAAGCAGGAGAATACGCTCAATGTCCGCGTTGCCATCAAAAATTACAATCAGGCAGTCGTTGGTCACTTCGTCGCTGTTCATTAATTGCTCTTTCTATCTTAATTTTAATGCCATTTGCTTTAGGCTATCCTTTATTAAGCTTAGATTTACTCGGCACTAAAATCGATGCCTCTGTTTGGCAGGGTATTTGGAAAATGGCGGTAAGTGGCTATTCCTATACTGCATTTATGATTTTTATCTGTGCAATTTTAATGCCGGTGTCTTTTGCGATTCTAGTGATTATGTTGCGACTTTCCCAAATACTGAAAATTAAGCCGCGAAATGTTTTATTATTTGTCGGTTATATTAAGCCTTGGGTGATGTTCGACGTCTATTTAGTTGCACTGGCTGTTACCATGTTTAAAGTACGCGAATATGCCACATTAGAAGTGGATGTGTATTTAATTGCTTTTGTTTTTACCGCACTTTTAACTACATTGTTATTCATTAAAATTAATTTAGATGAATTATGGCATGATTTTTATCCTGAGCAGAAACCGGTTACCGAAAGTGATAAACCATTAGAACTTTGTACTGCCTGTGATTACACTTTTTTAAAAGAAGATCAGCAATATGATCACCGTCATCGCGCGATTTGCCCACGTTGTGCATCGCTTATTGATACACCCGATAGTATAAAATTGCAACGCGTTTGGGCAACATTAATAGCCGGGATTATTATGCTTTTCCCTGCAAATTTACTCCCAATATCCGGCGTTTATTTAACTGGCAATTTGTCACAAGATACCTTGATGTCGGGTGTGATGTCATTTATAAGCATGGGCAGCTATTTTGTCGCTTTCGTGGTATTCTTCGCCAGTATTTTTGTGCCTGTAAGCAAAATTCTCATTATGCTGTATTTACTGGCTAGCGTGCATTTTAAATGGCGACATTCAATCAAATGGCAAATGCGATTATTACATATCGTTCACTTTGTGGGACGTTGGTCAATGCTGGATCTTTTTGTACTCGCTTTGATGATGTCTTTAGTGACACGTGGACAGATTATTAATTTTACCGTAGGCCCTGCGGCATTTTATTTCGGTGCGGCAGTGTTTTTAACTATGATTTCAACTTCTCAGTTTGATAGTCGATTAATTTGGAAAATTTATGACAGAAAACAATAAACCAGAATCTCAATCTATTGATGAGCAATCTAATAATGTGGCAGCGTTATTACGTAAGAATAAACGCATCTCACCGTTTTGGTTATTGCCCTTTATTGCATTATGTATTGGTGCCATTTTATTTTTCCAAATTGTACAAGAACGAGGAAAGACCATTACGATCACGTTCTCTAATGGGGCAGGGCTCGTTGCAGATAAAACCCCTATTCGCTATCAAGGTTTGCAAATTGGTGTCGTAAAGAAGGTAAACTTTACCGACAATATGCAAAAGGTGAAAGTTGAGGCAAATATTTATTCTGAAGCGACTGAGGTGTTAAAAGAAAATACTAAGTTTTGGCTTGTTCAGCCGAGTGTGTCTCTTGCAGGGATTTCAGGCTTAGATTCTTTGGTTTCAGGAAATTACATTACCCTTCAACCAGGTGATGGTGATTCAGAAGATGAATTTATTGCGGAAGAGCAAGGTCCTATTGCGCAAGTCAATCCAGGGGATTTATTAATTCATTTAATTTCAGATGATTTAGGATCAATTTCGATTGGTGCTTCTGTGTATTTCAAAAAAATGCCAGTGGGGAAAATTTATGATTACCGATTTAATAAAGACAATAAAGTTGAAATTGATGTAGTAATTGATAAAGCCTTCGCGCATTTTGTGAAGAAAGATTCACGTTTCTGGAATATTAGCGGTATTAACGCCAATATTAATTCATCCGGTATGAATGTGTCGGTGGAAAGTTTAAATGCGGTGGTGCAAGGTGCCGTATCATTCGACTCGCCATCAGATAGCCCGCAAGCGGTGACTAACAGCAATTATATCCTTTATTCTAATTTGCAAGCGGCTAAACGCGGGATTGAAGTTGAGGTGACTCTACCTGTTTCAGCCGGTTTACAAGCAGGACAAACTTCAGTTTATTATGGTGATGAGCAAGTTGGTTTGCTTTCGTCTTTAAGAACAGTTGAAAACAATGAAGATATTTTACAAGGGACATTATTAATTGAGCCAAGTCAGGCTAATCTCTTAAAAACCAATACGCACATTGTGTTGAAAAGTCGCAAGTTAGATTTAGGTGATATTGCCAATCCACAGAAATTCTTCCGTGGTGATTATTTCGAAATTATTCCTGGAAGTGGAGAAAGCAAAACACAATTCGAAGTCATTCGAGAAAATGAGTTATTGCTTAAGGCACCAAATACCTTGGTTTTAACCTTAACGGCGCCAGAGACTTATGGTATCGCGGAAGGGCAATCCGTGTTTTATAACAATATTGCCATTGGGCAAATTGTGAAGCAGCACTTAAATGTTGATGGTGTTAAATTTGAAGTGGCGATTGCATCAGAATATCGCAATCTTATTCATGAAAACACCCAGTTTGTCGCTGCCTCTAATTTTGATGTGAGTTTGGGTATTGATGGCTTACGTTTTGAATCTGCGACACCGTCAAAATGGTTGCAAGGTGGCGTGCGTGTATTAGCGAAAAAAGGAAGTGGCGCACCGCATTCTACCTATCCACTTTATAAGGATATTAGCAGTGCAGAAACAGGCGTTACGGGCAATTTAGTGAATCCAACGATTGTGTTACATTCCACTAATTTGCCAAGTATTAGCAAAGGTTCTGTCGTGCTTTATCGTCAGTTTGAAGTAGGTAAAATTATTAACGTAAGACCTAAAGCCAATAATTTTGATATTGATGTGTATATTTATCCTGCTTATCAAGATCTTCTAACAGATAAAAGCGTATTCTGGGTTGAAAGTGCGGCACAGATTGATATTACACCGAAAGGCATTAGTATCCAGGCTTCACCGGTTGCGCGATCATTAAAAGGTGCGATTAGTTTTGATAATACGGGTTCAGGCAAAAATAAAACGCTTTATCCAAGTGAACTGCGAGCTAAATCAGCGGGGCAAGTGATTACATTAATAACAGATGATGCAACGGCTTTAAGTAAAGGGATGAGTTTGCGTTATCTTGGTATGAATGTGGGTGAAGTTGAGCAGATTGCTCTTGATCAAAAGACAAACCGTATTACAGCGAAAGCATTAATTAACCCAAGTTATATGGGCATGATTGCAAAAGAGGGGACTGTATTTAAAGTGATTTCCCCACAAATCTCAGCGGGTGGAATTGAAAACTTAGATAGCCTTTTACAGCCTTACATTGATATTGAGTTAGGCAAAGGTCAACCAAAAACACAGTTTAATTTAGCACAAACCGCACAACCTCGAAATAAATACAGCAATGGTGTGCCATTTATTTTGGAAACCAGTGATGCGATGAATTTAACGGAAGGCTCACCAGTGCTTTATCGCGGTGTTGAAGTGGGAACCGTTCGTAAGTTTGAATTGAATTCTTTAGGCGATCGAGTGTTGGTACATATTGCGATCACACCGAAGTATCAACATTTGGTACGTAAAAATTCAGAGTTCTGGGTTTCATCGGGTTATGATTTCAATCTTGGTTGGAAAGGCGCAGAGTTTAATACCGGTAGTGTACAACAATTGTTGAAAGGCGGTATTTCATTCTCGACTCCATCGGGTACGATCGTTCAACCACAAGCTACGGCAAATCAGCGCTTTATGTTACAAGTGAAGAAACCAGCTGAAGCACCGACTTGGAATTCAGGTGCATTACCAGTAAATCAATAAAATATAAAAAGAAATAACCGCACTTTTGAATAATCAAAGTGCGGTTATTTTTTAGGTGTTTTGAGGAGTGCTATTGGCCCATATTTTTGACTGATTTTAAAAAGCCCTTAGCTGAAGTATAGACTTCATCTTTGCCCTGAGCATGTAAAATCATATCGGACATTTCACGAAAAGCCCCTTTGCCACCACCAAGGGCAAGCACATAATCCACGGCATTTTGCACATAAGGTGCAGAATCTGCCACGGCAAAAGAAAGGCCACAGGTTGCAAAAGCGGGGAGATCTACGCTGTCATCACCAATATAGGCCGTTTGTTCTGCAGTAACACCTGCTTGTTTCATGAGATCCAAACAAGCACTTTCTTTTTCAAGCTTACCTAAAAAGAACAATTTAATTCCGAGATCGCTAATTCGCTTACGCAGGATCGCCGAATCTCTGCCCGATAATACGGCTACTTGAATACCTGCATCCATCAACATTTTGACACCAAGTCCATCGCGCACATGGAAACTTTTAATTGCTTCGCCATTTGCATCATAATGGAGTAGTCCGTCAGTCAATACGCCATCGACATCGGTGATGACCAATTTAATTTTCTTTAATTTTTCGTTAATCATTAGCTTGAAAATTCCACTAAGCCCACAACATTATTTTCATCATTGACCACAACAAGAGAGTGAATTTTCTTCTCTTTCATCAAGTCTTCTGCTTTCGCTAAGAATTCATTTTCATGAATAGTTTTCGGTGACGAGGTCATGAGCTCTTTCGCGGTCTTGTTAAGTGTATCGGCACCGTTAGCCGTTAATGCTCGGCGCACATCACCATCGGTAATAATGCCTTTAAGTTGTTGGTTTTCCATGACTAATGCCACACCCATACGACCTTCATTCATAATAGTTAAGCAATCAGTGAAGTTGGTGTCTGGTGTGGTAATCGGTAATCGAGTTTGCATTTGATCTTTTACTTTACATAACAAACGACGACCAAGGCTACCACCTGGATGGAATTTCGCAAAGTCAGCAGGTTGGAAATGACGTGCCGTAATCAATGAAACCGCAAGAGCATCACCTAAGGCTAAAGTGACTAACGCAGAAGTGGTTGGTGCGAGATTGTTTGGACAAACTTCGCGTTCGACAGTGATATCTAAAACATAATCCGCATGGCGAGCAAGCGTTGAGTTTTTATTGCTGGTTAGGGCAATAATTTTATTACCAAAGTTTTTCAAACTTGGAATGAGTTTATTTACATCATCAGTTTCACCGCTATAAGAAATCAGCATCACAATGTCGATGGGTTTTAGCATACCTAAATCGCCATGAAAGGCTTCGGTCGGGTGAAGGAAGAAACTTGGTGTGCCTGTAGAGGCAAAAGTCGCCACCATTTTTTTGCCAATTAGCCCCGATTTACCAATACCACCGATGACTAAACGACCTTCGCAAGCAAGGATAAGATCTACAACTTTAGAAAACTCATCATCCAAGCGTTGGCTTAGTTGTGCGAGTGCTTGGCTTTCAACAGAAAGCGTTTCTCGTGCGATTTGTAAATAATTCATAGGAAATCCTTATGATAAAAGTACGGTTGAAAATAACCGTGTTTTGTAGGGCTATTCTAACGGAAGTTATTAAAAATAAGAATGAAAATTTGACCGCTCTTTGAATTCCCCCTATACTACGCCGCGAGTTGGTTAGACAATCGCTGGTTTATTGAAGCCCTTAACCGTGTTCGCACGACCTAGTGGGACAAGTAAACGAGAGGAAAGTCCGAGCTACAAAGGGCAGAGTGCCGGATAACGTCCGGGCGGCGTGAGCCGACGACCAGTGCAACAGAGAGCAGACCGCCGTGAAAACGGTAAGGGTGAAAGGGTGTGGTAAGAGCACACCGTGCCGTTGGTAACAACGTGCAGCAAGGTAAACTCCACTCGTAGCAAGACCAAATAGGAACTCAATGGGTGGCCCGTCCAGAGTTCGGGTAGGTTGCTTGAGCGACAGAGTAATTTGTCGCCTAGAGGAATGATTGTCCACGACAGAACTCGGCTTATCGACCAACTCAACAAATTCATCAAAAAATGACCGCACTTTTATTTTTTCATCATCCTACTCGGGATGGAATGAATAAAAGTGCGGTCATTTTCTTTTGTGTTTTACCACAAGCTCATTTGTTCTAAATGGTTTTCTTCCGGTAAATTCACGTGTAATCCAACGAGACGAATGGATTTTCCGTGGCTACGTTGCCAAATTTGTTCCAGTAATTGTTGAAAGCTTTTTAGTGATAAAGTTAAGCCAGTTTTTTCTAAGGTCGTCACTTGAAAATCTTCAAATTTTAATTTTACCCCAATTTTTCGAAAAGCGGTTAAGGGGATATTCGGTGCGCTTCGTTCAATACGACGAATGAGCTCGGCATAGAGATTATCTAGCAACGCTATACCTTGTTCGAGATGGCTAATATTTTCGGATAAAGTGCGTTCTACGCCGATAGATTTTCGCTCACGATGTGCTTGAATTTCACGATCATCAATGCCATGACTAAAATCCCAAATTCGCTTGCCCATTTTACCGAAGATATTTAACAAAATAGATTGGTCGAGTTTTTGCACATCTTCGCAAGTTTCTAACCCCATTTTCAATAAACGTTCAGAAGTGACTTTGCCCACACCAGGGATTTTCTTCAATGGTAGTGTTTTTACAAACTGCTCAACTTCATGAGGTTGAATCACAAATTGTCCGTTCGGTTTATTCATATCGGAAGCAATTTTGGCGAGAAATTTAAGGGGGGCCACACCAGCAGAGGCGGTCAGCTTTAATTCATCAAAAATCGCTTGGCGAATTTCTTGTGCGATCCACGTGGCAGATCCTGAACATTGTGTACAATCCGTAACATCTAAATAAGCTTCATCTAAGGAAAGTGGCTCGATGATAGAAGTATAGCGTTGAAAGATCTGATGAATTTGCGCGGATACCTGTTTATAAAGGGGCATATTAACGGGCACTAAAATCAGGTTAGGACATTTTTTGATAGCTTGTGCTGTCGGCATTGCACTGTGCAGTCCAAATTTTCGAGCTTCATAATTACAGGTAGTGAGTACACCACGTTGTCGAGAACTACCACCCACTGCGACAGGTTTGCCCTGTAGCGTTGGATTTTCACGGATTTCAACAGAGGCATAAAAGCAATCCATATCAATGTGAATAATTTTTCGGGTGGAGTTCATGCTATAAGTGCGGTTAAAATTAGGCGTGTTTTTAGTATATCGAAAAGAAAATAACTGTTCAAGTATACAGTTATTTAAAAGCCCACATTGTGTGGGCTAGATAAGAGAATTAACGATCAGAAAGAACGGTTTTATCACCAAATAGGATAACTCGTTCAATAGGATAAACATCAATTTTTTCTTGTTGGTTCATAAAGACTTTACGAGCATCTTCAGCCAATTGAACAAACGGAATTTGTAAATTAATATTGATGGATTTGCCTGGTTGTAATGGAGTTTCTAAATTGATTTGCATATCTTGGCTGTAAATAACTTTACGGTTATTCACATACACACCGACCCATTGAATGTTTTTGATTGGTTTTTGACCAATGTTAGTGATTTCATGTTTGAATGCACTTAATGCTTGGCCATTTTCATCAACTACCATTTCACGATTACCAATATTGATGGCAAGGTATTTGTCGATGTTATCACTCGCTTTTACCGCTTGTTGTTGGGTTTGTGTTGCTTTTGCGGGTGTTGCTTCTTTTGCAATAACTTGTGTGTTAAATGCTAAACATAATGCACCTAATGAAAGTGCGGTCAGAGATTTTAATGTTTTCATTATTCGATTCCTTATAAAAAAGTGGCAAAATTTTACCCTAACTTCTCAGGTTAATAAATAGCTTCTTTTCCTTTCTTGGATTTTTTGATAAACTGCCAAACGATTTTGGGGCTGATTCTGGATTCGACGGGATTAGCGAAGCCCAAGGTGCACGTCGAGGTGCGGTAGGCCTCGTAAATAAACCGCAAAAAAATAGTCGCAAACGACGAACAATACGCTTTAGCAGCTTAATAACCTGCTCATAGCCTTCGCTCCCCAGCTTCCGCTCGTAAGACGGGGATAAAGCGGAGTCAAACCAAAACGAGATCGTGTGGAAGCCGCTGTTTGAGGATCGAAGCACTAAATTGAATCAAACTAGCTTAAGTTTAGCGTGTCTGTCCGCATGCTTAAGTGAAATTAAAGACGAGACTAAACGTGTAGTACTGAAGGTAGAGTAATTTCGGACGCGGGTTCAACTCCCGCCAGCTCCACCAC
>CAUTFW010000049.1:0-8301 GCA_963537955.1 Parahaemophilus parainfluenzae
AAAATAAAGTGCGGTTATTTTTTTAGTTAAAACCCAATTAAATCACTATCGCAAACGTTTGCTTAATCTGATACAATCACGCTGTTTTATCATTTAACCTAAAAATATAGGATAACATTGTGAGCAAACCATCATTAAGTTATAAAGATGCAGGCGTGGATATTAATGCCGGTAATGAATTAGTTGAACGTATTAAACCACACGTGAAACGAACCACCCGTCCTGAAGTCATCGGGGGATTAGGTGGGTTTGGTGCTTTGTGTGCCATTCCAGGCAAATATAAAGAACCTATCCTTGTTTCTGGCACAGACGGCGTAGGAACCAAATTACGTTTAGCCATTGACTTAAAAAAACACGATACCATCGGTATTGATTTGGTTGCAATGTGTGTTAACGATTTAGTCGTACAAGGTGCAGAGCCATTATTCTTCTTAGACTACTATGCTACAGGAAAACTTGATGTGGATGTTGCTTCAGATGTGGTCAAAGGCATCGCTGAAGGATGTGTACAATCTGGTTGTGCATTAGTGGGGGGCGAAACCGCTGAAATGCCAGGTATGTATCACGCTGGTGATTATGACCTTGCAGGTTTCTGTGTAGGCGTTGTTGAAAAATCAGAAATCATTGATGGTAGCCAGGTTAAAGTGGGTGATGCCCTAATCGCGCTTGGTTCAAGTGGTCCGCATTCAAACGGTTATTCTTTAATTCGTAAAGTCATTGATGTTGCTGGTGTAAACCCGGCCACAGAGCAATTAGATGGTCGTCCATTAAGTGAACAAGTGCTTGCGCCGACAAAAATCTATGTAAAATCTGTTCTCGCGTTAATCAAACAAACCGAAGTCCATGCTATTGCGCACTTAACCGGTGGCGGTTTCTGGGAAAATATCCCTCGTGTATTACCGAAAAATACTAAAGCAGTCATTGATGAAAGCAGCTGGGAATGGCAACCGGTGTTCAAATGGTTACAAGAAAAAGGCAACATTGAAACCTATGAAATGTACCGCACATTTAACTGTGGCGTGGGCATGGTGATTGCATTACCGCAATCGCAAGTAGAAACCGCTTTAGCAATTTTAAAACAATCCGGTGAAAATGCCTGGTTAATCGGTCATATTGAAAGTGCGACAGATAACGAACCACAAGTAATCATTAAATAATTTCTCTTTTCCATTTCAGGGCGAAAATTTCAAAATGAAAGGTTCGCCCTTCTTTTATGTAGAATAATATGAAAAAAATTGCCGTCCTGATTTCAGGGCAAGGATCAAATCTTCAAGCAATAATTGAGGCTTGTCAAACTGGTTTTATCCTAGGAAAGATTGTGACTGTCATCAGTAATAAAATCGATTCATTTGGCTTAGAACGGGCCAAAAGTGCGGGCATTCCTAGCCGCGTTTTTTTACGTCAAGATTTTACCTCCAATCTCGATATGGATAAAGCTATCGGTGATTATTTAGAAGATCTCAATGTTGATCTCATTGTGTTAGCCGGTTACATGAAAATCTTAACCAAACCATTCACACAACGTTTTACGAGGAAAATTTTAAATATTCACCCTTCCCTTCTGCCAAAATATCCAGGGTTACATACTTATCAAAGAGCGCTTGAGAATGGCGACAGCGAACACGGTACAACCGTGCATTTTGTCAATGAAGAGATCGATGGAGGCGCTATTGTATTACAAGCTAAAGTGCCTATTTTCCCTGGAGATACTGTCGAGGAGATTGAGCTTCGTACACGTGAACAGGAATACCATATTTATCCTTTAGTGATTAAATGGTTTGTTGAGGATCGATTAAAACTCATTGAAAATCAAGCCTATTTAGACGGCAAGCCATTGCCACCGAATGGTTACGCTAATGAGTAAAGCAATATGCGATCTTGAAAAGAGTGACTTAAATCACCATTAAACAATCTGATTTTATGAAAAAAACAATAAACCCTGTATAATCGGGGTTTTATTATTGTGGGATATAGTATGCAAATTAACTTTACTCAGATTTTTCAAGATAGCCTCAACTTTATGCGTAATCAGCGAAAAACCGTGCTGCTTTTCGTTGGGGTTTTCATTGCATCACAATTTATCAATGCATTAGTCAGTGTCCCAATGCCAAGTTTGGGTAATAATCCTGATCCATCGCAACAGGATATTATTAATGCGTTAAGCAAAGTGGAGCCAACTGCGCTGATTGGATCTTTTGTATTTCAACAATTATTGACGTCTTTTATTGCAACCTTCGGTATTGCAACTATTCATCATATCAGTCAGCAAAATGAAAATCCGATTAATCAAGGGCTTATGCTGACATTGCGCCGTTTTTTAGGTGTGGTGGTTTTAGATATTTTTATGAGTTTGCCACTTTTATTTGGCCTTGCTGATGTCATGAGCTCATCTTTAAGCAAAGATGAGCTCTCTCCTTTAAGCCAAAATGCGCTCTCTCCCCTAGCCTTTGTTTCAATGGTATTTGGTTTATTTTTCTTTGTTCGCCTATGCTTATCGCCTGTGCATTACATTGCATCCAATCAATCTATAGGACAAACTGCTTTACAAGTGTGGCGTGCGGGTGTTAAACGTAATGGCATATTGATTATTTATGCTTTGATCACTTATTTACTTCTACCTTTATTAGTGAATAGTGTTGGTGCAATCCTAGGTACATCATTTCTAAGTGTGATTTTTGGCATCTTGGCTGCATTATTTCAAATGTTTATTTTGGTATTTACTTACCGTTTTTACAGCTTATTTATGAAGGCATAATATGAAACAACTTCTTGAATTTATTCCGCTTGTTCTCTTTTTTATCACCTACAAAATGTTTGGTGTGCGTGATGCCGCTATCGTATTAGTGATTGCAACCCTTGTTCAAATGATTGTGCTCAAACTGAAATATGGTGTGATTGAGAAACAACAAAAAATCATGGCGATTGCTGTCGTTTTTTTTGGTTTGCTCACTGCCTATTTCAATGAAATCAAATACCTACAATGGAAGGTCACGATTATTAATGCCCTCTTCGCCATTGTTTTATTGGTTGCACAATTTCAATTTAATACGCCACTGGTGAAAAAGTTATTAGGCAAAGAAATCCAATTACCGGATAATGTGTGGAACAAATTAAATATAGGCTGGGCAGGATTTTTCATTCTGTGCATGCTTGTAAATATTTATATCAGTCAAAATATGTCTGAAGACGCTTGGGTTGATTTTAAATCTTTTGGTTTACTTGGTATGACCTTTGTTGCAACAATCGTCAGCGGTGCTTATATTTACCGTTACTTACCTAAAGATGATCAAAAGAATGATGAGGATAAATAATGGTTACAAATCTTACTGATAAAAACGGTCGTCAATCTAAAGGCGTATTATTACTACGCACCTTAGCGATGCCTTCAGACACCAATGCGAACGGCGATATTTTTGGTGGCTGGATTATGTCACAAATGGATATGGGCGGCGCAATTTTAGCGAAAGAAATTGCCCACGGCCGTGTCGTCACCGTTGCAGTTGAAAGTATGAACTTCATTAAGCCTATCTCGGTAGGGGATGTGGTTTGCTGCTACGGACAATGTCTTAAAGTGGGTCGTTCTTCTATTAAAATTAAAGTAGAAGTCTGGGTGAAAAAAGTCTCTAGCGAACCCATTGGTGAACGCTATTGTGTCACCGATGCGGTATTTACCTTCGTTGCAGTCGATGCGGATGGAAAATCTCGCAGTATTCCGCGTGAAGGTAACCATGAATTAGAGCAAGCCTTAAAAACGATTGAAGAATTACACTTAAGTTGCTAACAGGAGAAGCTATGTACTATGTAATTTTTGCCCAAGACATTCCCGGCACCTTAGAAAAACGTCTTGCTGTACGTGAACAACATCTTGCTCGTTTAAAACAATTACAAGCAGAAGGGCGCTTATTAACAGCAGGCCCCAATCCCGCCATTGATGATGAAAATCCAGGCGAAGCTGGCTTTACCGGCTCGACAGTGATTGCTCAATTTGAAAGCCTGTCGGCAGCAAAAGACTGGGCGGCACAAGATCCTTACGTAGAAGCGGGTGTTTATGGGGATGTGATTGTGAAGCCCTTCAAAAAAGTTTTCTAAATAAAACGAACTCTATACTCAAAGACGGATCTAAATATCCTTCTTTCTCTTTATATGGAATCTCCTATGCGAGCACTTAAACACACGACAATTTCGTTATTGATTTTAACCGCACTTTCAGGCTCAGCTTTGGCTAATCAGCATGCTCATAAAAGCAAAAATGAAACTGCGCCACAAATTAACCTTGCTGAAGAACAAGCCAAATGGGCACAACAACAGCATGCTCATGAATTAAAGCTGATTGAACAACGCGCCACTTTTCTGCAATTAGAGTCGCTACTTAAAAGTGCGGTCAAAAATAATCATGTTTCTAATAATGCCAAATTATTTCTTGGGCTTATTGATTCTTTAAAAGGTTATCCATTGCAAACTGATGCTATAGTGGCTTATTTGGATGCGCGTGTAAAAGCCGTTAATCGCGATACGCCTCGTGAAGAAGTAAATGCATTGAGAACAGACATTGAACAATTTATTCAGCAACATTCCTCTCATTTTCTACGTGGAAAATTAGAACAAAGTATTTTTACCTTGTTCATCAATGCTGAAGATACTCAAGCTCTCGCCAAACTCACGCCTAATAATTTGGAAACACAAATTGCCGTGCTCACGGCTAAATATCAAATAGAAGCAGCCAATACTAATCAAACGGCAGAAAACCAATCAAATGACAAGAATAAATCGGCTATTTTATCTGAGTATGAACAACTTTGGCTCAACAACGCTGAGCTTCCTAATGATGCTCAGCTATGGTTAGCTTGGTATTCACAAGGTGGACGCACTGAAGAGAAGATCTATCAAAAAGCGGAAATGCTTTTTAGTAAAAATGACGCGAAAGGTCTCGAAATACTCGCTAAAGAATTAGAAAAAGTTGATGGTGCGAAAGAAAATGCTCAGGTAAATATCGATTTGGCTCTTTATTTGGATCTCTTAAAAAATCCAGCAAATCTGAAAACACTCGCTGAGAGCCTGCCATTAATTGATGGTAATACGAATAAAATTATCCATAAATTTGCCGTAGTGCTAGGTTTTTCTCGTTATTTGCGAACTATTCCGGAAAATATGAATGAGCCAACCTTCACCCCTTACGAGCAATGGGCTAAGACTTGGCAATTAAACGAAACTGAATTACGTGATTGGAAAATCGCTTTTATTAGCCGTTTCTTTGATAACGAAAGTCCTAATTTTATGCAATGGCGCGATCAGGAAATTCTTAAACTCAATGCAGATAACCTCATTGAACGTCGTTTACGTACGGCTATTTGGCAACAAACAGATTTACTCGCCTGGTTAAATGCACTTTCAGATGAAGCAAAACAAAAACAAGAATGGCGTTATTGGATGGGGAAAGCACTCGAAAAAGAGAATGTCACAAAAGCCAAAGAAATATTCTCTGAATTAAGCAACGAACGCGGATTCTACCCAATGTTAGCGACAGCAAAATTATATCCTGAAAATCGTGGCGCGGGATATGATTTCGGTCAAGCAGAATTATATGTCGCGCGGAGTATTTCCGATCCCTACTGGGCACATGAATATAAAAAATTTCAGCCAGCTCTCGCAGAAATTGCTGAATTACGACAATTGGATCGATTAGGCGCTGCCAAACAACGTTGGCGTTTTCTATTGGAAAAATTATCGCAAGAAGAACAACTACAGATTGCTTTAAGCCAATATGCGAATGAACAAAATTGGTTTGAATTGGGCGTAGATGGGTCGATTATTGCGAAAGCATGGGATTATATCGGATTACGTTTACCAAATGCTTATAGTCAATATTTTGATATTGCTCTCAGTAATGTGAGTCTCAGCGAAACGGAACCTCAAGCTATTGTGGATAATCGTGTAACCAAAACTTTTGCGATGGCCATTGCTCGCCAAGAAAGTGCTTGGAATCCAATGGCACAATCTTCCGCAAATGCCCGAGGATTAATGCAGCTATTACCAAGTACCGCGCAAAAAACAGCAGAAAATCAACAGCTTCCTTATAACGGTGAGGTAGATTTATTCAAACCGCTTAATAATATTTTACTCGGTACAGCTCACTTAAATGAGCTGAATGCTAAATATCCCAATAATCGCATTTTGATCTCCTCTGCCTATAATGCGGGTGCAAGCCGTGTAGAAAAATGGCTTGCGAGAGCCAATGGCAAATTGGCTATGGATGAATTTATTGCGTCCATTCCATTCTTTGAAACTCGAGGTTATGTTCAAAACGTATTAACTTACGATTTTTACTATCAACACCTACAAGACAAAGAAAAATTACAAACCTTTAGCAAAGAGGAATACGATCGGCTATACTAGTCGCACTAGTTTAATAGTATAGGATTGTTGATATGTATATTAGTCGCAATTTAGAACAATGGAATGCTTTCCTCACAACCTTGCAAACCGCATTTGAACAAGGCAAAGCACAAGATTTCTTAACGCTTCTGCTCACGCCTGATGAGCGCGATGCAGTGGGTTTGCGTTTACAAATCGTGGCACAGTTATTGGATAAAAACCTCTCACAACGAGAGATTCAACAAAATCTCAATACCAGTGCGGCAACCATTACGCGTGGTTCTAATATGCTCAAAACAATGGATCCGGATTTTATAAACTGGGTGAAAAGCCAACTCGATGAGCAAGCTGCAAAAAACTAAGCGAATTCTGACCGCACTTTTACATCTTTTTCGCCCATCTTGGTGGAAAAAAAATTGGCAACGGGTTGCGTGGCGTTTTTCTCTCGCAATCCTGACGTTTTTCATTTGCTTCCGCTTTATCCCTGTTCCCTTCTCTGCCTATATGGCACAGCAAAAAATCGGGCACTTATTGCAGTTAGATTTCAGCTATTCAATCAAATATGATTGGGTAAGTCTTGATGAAATCTCACCGAATATGCAGCTTGCGGTGATTGCCGCTGAAGATCAAAAATTCCCCCACCATTGGGGCTTTGATTTTGAGGCAATTCAAAAGGCCTTTAAATTCAATGAAAAATCTCGCCGAACCCGAGGTGCTTCAACAATTTCACAGCAAACTGCGAAAAACCTCGTTCTCTGGCATGGACAAAGTTGGTTTCGTAAAGGGTTAGAAGTTCCCACAACGGCATTAATGGAAATCTTTTGGTCCAAAGAACGCATTTTAGAAGTGTATTTGAACATCGCTGAGTTTGGTAATGGCATCTTTGGCGTAGAAGCTGCCAGCCGTTATTACTTCAAAAAATCGGCAAAGAATTTAACTCAATCCGAAGCAGCATTACTCGCTGCGGTTTTACCAAACCCTATCATCTATAAAGTGAATAAGCCTAGTGCGTTAGTTCGTAAAAAACAAAGTTGGATTATGGGACAAATGAATGGATTAGGCTTGAATTATCTAAAAGAAATGTAGATTTCTCATAAAGAAAAAACCTTGAAACTCACTTTAAGTTTCAAGGTTTTAAATTTGGTGGAGATAATCGGGATCGAACCGACGACCTCTTGAATGCCATTCAAGCGCTCTCCCAACTGAGCTATATCCCCAAATAACGCAAGCTATGATAAATTTCGGCTGATAAACTGTCAATATTGAAATAATCAAATCCCGCTTATCAGCCTAAATATTAAGCGTTTTGAGATTTAATAAAATCAATGGCACGTTGGATACGCGCTAACACACGTTCACGGCCAATACCCACTAATGTCACGTCCATAGAAGGTGATTGACCTGAGCCAGTTACCGCCACGCGTAATGGCATCCCGACTTTACCCATCCCTACTTCTAATTCAGCAGCGGTTTGTTCAATCGCTTCATGAGTAGAATGTAAATCCCAGCTAGAAAGTGCGGTCAATTTTTCTTTTACTTTTTCAAGTGGTTCAATCGCTGCTGCTTTAAAGTGTTTCTTCACCGCTGCTTCATCAAAACTTTCAAACTCTTCGAAGAAATAACGGCTTGCTGATGCCATTTCTTTTAAGGTTTTGCAACGTTCTGCAAGCATTGTCACAATTTCAGTTAACGCTGGACCATTTGAAGTATCAATACCTTGATCTTTATAGTGCCATGCAAGGTGTTTTGCCACATATTCAGGAGGTAATTCACGAATATAGTGGTGATTTAACCACAATAATTTTTCTGTGTTAAATGCACTTGCAGATTTACTCACGTGATCTAATTCGAAGAATTTAATCATTTCTTCACGCGTAAAGATCTCTTGGTCACCATGCCCCCAACCTAAACGAACAAGATAGTTGATTA
>CAUTFW010000050.1:0-8214 GCA_963537955.1 Parahaemophilus parainfluenzae
ACGACCTTGCCAAGGTCGGGGTCGCGAGTTCGAGCCTCGTTTCCCGCTCCAAATTCTCAATCCGTTGCTGAAAAGCAGCGGATTTTTTTATTGTATTTTCCCTACATATTCCCTTCAAAATACGATAAAATCCCCTAGAAACTTTAACCTAAAAAATCACTCTAAGAATGACCGAATTAACCCAATACATTCCTGATGAAGGCACGATGCTCCGTTTTGGTAAAAAACTGGCAGAAGTGCTTGTAAAACAACCGAAAGATAATGCCATTGTGCTTTATTTTAATGGTGATCTTGGTGCTGGGAAAACCACCCTGACTCGTGGAATGGTGCAAGGTTTAGGCTACCAAGGCAATGTCAAAAGCCCTACTTATACGTTAGTGGAAGAATATAGCATTGCAGGGAAAATGATTTATCACTTTGATTTATATCGTCTTGCCGATCCTGAAGAGTTGGAATTTATGGGCATTCGTGATTATTTCAGCCAAAATTGCATCTGCTTAATCGAATGGGCAGAAAAAGGTGAGGGCATCTTGCCTGAGGCTGATTTATTGGTGAATATTGATTATTACGACGATGCTCGCAACATTACGCTAATTGCTCAAAACTCAGTGGGCGAGCATATTTTGACACAACTATAAAATTGATTTACATGAAAGCAAAATTTTCGTTTCTTTTTGGAATATTTTCTCTAATTTCTACTACCGTATTTGCCGCGCCACAATGGACAATTGCGATTGATCCTGGCCACGGCGGTAAAGATCCCGGTGCTATCGGAAAAAATTTAGGCATTTATGAAAAGAATGTCACCCTTTCTATCGCGCGAGAATTAAAAGCCTTATTAGATAAAGATCCTAATTTCAAAGGCGTTTTAACGCGCAGTAGCGATTACTACATTTCCGTGCCAGAACGTTCTGAAATCGCACGTAAATATAAAGCAAATTTTCTCGTGTCTATCCATGCCGACTCCTCTCTGAATTCAGACCAACGCGGTGCATCAGTTTGGGTCCTATCCAATCGTCGTGCCAACGATGAAATGGGACAATGGTTAGAAGACGATGAAAAACGCTCTGAGCTTTTAGGTGGTGCTGGAAAAGTACTTTCCAATAACAATAACAATGACAAATATTTAGATCAAACTGTACTCGATCTACAATTTGGTCATAGCCAACGTACAGGCTATGAACTTGGTAACAGCATTTTACGTCGCTTTGCTCGAGTCACCTCCTTAAGCCGTAGTACCCCACAACATGCAAGCCTTGGCGTATTGCGTTCACCCGATATTTCTTCTGTTCTGGTGGAAACAGGTTTCCTTTCCAATATGGAAGAAGAACAAAAACTGAATACCATTGCTTATCGTCGTCGTATTGCTTATATGATTTACGAAGGTTTAGTTGCTTATCGCAACGGTAATTTAAAAGCAATTGCCGTTCCACCTAGTGATGAGCAAGACAGCCAATCTACAAAATCAAACGATAAAAACAATGAAAAATCTGACCGCACTTCTGATGTGAAAGACAGCGGTATTCGTCATAAAGTGAAACCAGGTGAAAGCATTGGTAGCCTAGCCAATAAATATGATGTCAAAGTCAGCGAAATCATTGAGTTAAATAAACTGAAACGCAAAGAACTTTGGTTAAATGAAACCATTAAGATTCCTGATAATGGCAAAGGCAAAAAAGCAGAAGAACCGATCAAAAAAGAAGAGAAAAACACTGAAAAATCTGACCGCACTTCCGATGTCAAAGACAGTGGCGTACGTCATAAAGTGAAACCAGGTGAAAGCATTGGTAGCCTGGCGAACAAATACGATGTAAAAGTCAGCGAAATCATTGAATTAAATAAACTAAAACGTAAAGAACTTTGGCTGAATGAAACCATTAAAATTCCGGATAACGGCAAAGGTAAAAAGGTAGAAGAAAAACCCAAATCGGATGATAAAGCCAAAGCCGATAACAAAGGAAAAAACAGCAAGATTGTTGAAGCTGAAAAAGCCGTTTCTAAAAAAGATCAAAAACAAGAAAAAGCTGAAAATAAAAAAGAGTCTGAGAAAAAAGGTAACGATAAAAAAGACACTTCTTCAAAAGGAAATGAGAAGAAAGATGATGGCAAGAAAGAAATCCCGCTTTACCATACAGTGAAAGCCGATCAAACTATCTATGCTATCTCTCGTGAATACAATGTACCGGTTAATCGTATTTTAAAACTTAACCCTACATTGAAAAACGGCAAAGTCGTGACTGGGCAAAAAATCAAACTTAAAGAAAAATAAGGAATACTATGGCAATCAAAATTCTTTCTCCACAGCTGGCTAACCAGATTGCCGCAGGTGAAGTGGTCGAACGCCCTGCCTCTGTGGTGAAAGAATTGGTGGAAAACAGCCTTGATGCCGGTGCCAATAAAATTCATATTGATATTGAAAACGGCGGCGCCAGTCTGATTCGTATTCGAGATAATGGCAGTGGCATTCCTAAAGAAGAATTAAGCCTCGCACTCGCTCGACACGCAACCAGTAAAATTGCCGATCTTGATGATCTCGAAGCCATTTTAAGTTTAGGTTTCCGCGGTGAAGCCCTTGCTAGTATCAGCTCGGTTTCTCGTCTCACGCTTACCTCTCGCACAGCTGAGCAAAATGAAGCGTGGCAGGTTTACGCACAGGGACGAGAGATGGAAACTACAATTAAACCTGCGTCTCATCCAGTCGGTACAACAGTTGAAGTGGCGAATCTCTTTTTTAATACGCCTGCGCGTCGTAAATTCTTACGCACTGATAAAACAGAATTTGCTCATATTGATGAAGTCATTCGCCGAATTGCTTTAGCAAAATTTAATATCGCTTTTACGCTCACACATAACGGCAAAGCTATTCGACAATATCGTCCTGCAACAAATGAAGAACAACAACTAAAACGCGTTGCCGCCATTTGTGGCGATGATTTTGTTCAACATGCCTTACGTATTGATTGGAAACACGATGATTTGCATCTTTCTGGTTGGGTGGCAACACCTGAGTTTACACGCGCGCAAAATGATTTAAGCTATTGCTACATCAATGGGCGAATGGTGCGCGATAAAGTGATCACCCACGCCATTCGTCAAGCTTATGCGGAGCATTTGCATACCGAGCAATACCCTGCATTTGTACTGTTTATCGATCTCAATCCACATGATGTCGATGTCAACGTGCACCCCACAAAACACGAGGTGCGTTTCCATCAAGCGCGTTTAATTCATGATTTTATCTGCCAAGGCGTAACAAATGCACTCAATGCCATTCCTCAAGCTGAATTGGATTTAGTGCCAGCGATGAATGAGGCAAGAGAACCTTCGGCTTCATATCAAACCCACTATGAACCGAAACCCAATCGTGCGGCGGCTGGGCAAAATATTTTTGCCTCGCATTATCATCAGCCTCGTGAAAAACAATCAGAGAATCGACCGCACTTTTCAAACCGTAGTGAGTACGTTCCGTCATATGGTTATCGTGAACAACCGACAAAGATCGAACAACGCTTATATGGGGAATTAGTACGTTCTGCGGAAAATTCTCAAGTTTTAACAAAATCTGTCGTTGAACAACAACTCCCACAGACAAGTGAAACAGGCTATTTACGCGCATTGGCATTAATTGAAAATGAAGCATTGCTTTTACAACAAAATCAGCAGTTTTATTTGATGTCATTAGCTAAATTGCAAACCTTAAATTATGAATTAACCTTACAACAAGGTGAAATTCCACAACAGCCATTGCTCATCCCGATTATTTTCCGCTTAGATGAAAAACAATTTGAACAATGGAAAAAACAAAAAGCCAATTTTCAACAAAGTGGTTTTGAATTCATTGAGAATGAGGCCCAGCTACGCCTTACATTAAACAAAGTACCAGCTATTTTACGTACACAAAACTTACAAAAATGTGTGGTGAGCCTACTTGCGGAACATCTGGAAAATATGCCTGATTTTCTGACCGCACTTTGTCAGACGCTAGAGATGAAACCGATTGAGGTGTTAGCGGATGCAGTCAGCTTATTAAGTGAAACGGAACGCTTACTGAATAAAGCTCATCAAGAAAAATTTAATACATTACTGAAACCAATTAACTGGCAGCCTTTTTTAACTGATTTGTAATATGACACAAAAAACTGACTCCAAACCAACCGCACTTTTTCTGATGGGGCCGACGGCCTCCGGAAAAACGGATCTTGCTATTCAATTACGTCAAAGCCTGCCAGTGGAAGTGATCAGCGTCGATTCTGCATTAATTTATAAAGGCATGGATATTGGTACGGCAAAGCCTTCTAAAGAAGAACTTGCCCTTGCTCCTCACCACTTAATCGATATCTTAGATCCCGCTGAAAGTTATTCTGCGATGAATTTTCGTGATGATGCACTCAGAGAAATGGCTGATATTACCGCGCAAGGTAAAATTCCGCTTTTGGTTGGCGGTACCATGTTGTATTACAAAGCATTGATTGAAGGCCTTTCTCCCCTTCCATCTGCTGATGAAAAGTTACGCTTAGAGATTGAAGAAAAAGCGCAAAAACTTGGCTGGCCAACACTTCACCAAGAATTACAAAAAATTGATCCTATTTCTGCAGAGCGTATTAATCCAAATGATTCACAGCGCATTAATCGTGCATTAGAAGTATTCTATTTAACGGGCAAATCATTGACGGAATTAACCGAACAAAAAGGCGAAGAATTGCCTTATCAATTTTTACAGTTTGCTATTGCACCAGAAGATCGCGCGGTGTTACATCAACGTATCGAACAACGTTTCCATAAAATGATCGAATTAGGTTTCCAAGAAGAGGTTGAAAAACTCTATCAACGAGAAGATCTCCATCCTGATTTGCCTTCTATCCGCTGTGTAGGCTATCGACAAATGTGGGAATATTTACGTGGTGACTATGATCATGAAGAAATGGTCTTCCGTGGCATTTGTGCGACTCGCCAATTAGCAAAACGACAAATCACCTGGCTGCGCGGCTGGAAAACACCATTAAATTGGCTAGATAGTCTGCAACCGCAACAGGCCAAAGAAATCGTACTACGCAAGATTGACGAACATTTTAAGGGGTAAATTATGGCGCTTTCACTTCCGCTTTCGACTGAAAAACTCATTCAACTTGGCGAAGTGCTTTGCCAATATTTCCCTGAAATGAATCTTGATGAATTAACCCAACAAATCGAGCGAGACGCAACAGATCTCACGACTCCAATCGGACAAATCAACTATGCCATCAGTCTGTCTGATTTCTTGGAAAAAGTCTTAAAAAAACACCCGCACTTTTTAGCTCAATGGTGGCAAACACCTCCTCAATTTTCAGATTGTCAACATTACGCTAGCCGTCTAGCTGACCAACTCTCCACTATCCAAAACGAAGAACAACTTTACAAAATGCTACGAGATTTTCGAAATCAAGAAATGGCAAAACTTAGTTTCTGTCAAAGCTTGAATCTTGCCACCGTAGAAGAAATTTTTATTCGTCTTTCTCAACTTGCTGAAAGTCTTATCATCGGTGCGAGAGATTGGCTGTACAAACAAGCTTGCGAAGAAATGGGCACGCCTTGCGATGAAAATAGCAATCCTCAGCAACTCTATATTCTTGGTATGGGAAAATTAGGTGGTTTTGAGCTAAATTTCTCCTCTGATATTGATTTAATTTTTACCTATCCTTCACAGGGAGAAACCGTTGGTGCAAGACGAGCCGTTGATAACGCCAAATTTTTTACGCGTTTAGGACAACGTCTGATTAATGCATTGGATCAATTTACGCCTGATGGCTTTGTCTATCGTACGGATATGCGCCTTCGCCCTTTTGGCGACAGTGGTGCGCTTACCTTAAGTTTTTCTGCGATGGAACAATATTACCAAGATCAAGGACGAGACTGGGAACGCTATGCCATGATCAAAGGGCGTATTTTAGGAGCAAATGAGCAAGATCCCAATGTAAAAACCTTGCAGCAATTACTTCGTCCTTTTGTATATCGACGCTATATCGATTTTAGTGTGATTCAAGCTTTACGTGAAATGAAAGGTAAAATCGAGCGTGAAGTACGCCGCCGTGGCTTAAAAGACAATATTAAACTAGGTGCTGGCGGAATTCGAGAAATCGAATTTATTGTGCAAGTTTTTCAACTAATTCGAGGTGGACGTGAGATTAAGCTCCAACAACATGAATTGCTTAAACTTCTACCCGAAATACGGGATCTTGGTTTAATTACACCTCAGCAATATCATGAATTAAGAGAAGCTTATATCTTCCTTCGTCGCACTGAAAACGTGCTACAAGCTATTGATGATCAACAGACGCAACTTCTCCCAACAGATGAAGAAAATCGCCTTAGATTAATGGTCGCTTGTCGAGAATACACTTACTTAGATGAGAACAATCAGTCTACGATAAAATCTTATCCAATTGAAAACTGGGATGATTTCTATCAAACATTACAGGCACACCAACAAAAAGTGCGGTCAGTTTTTGATACATTAATTGGTGAAGAAAAAGATGAACGTACCGATGACAGTAATCAGTGGATTGATTTTTTAGAAAGTGATCTTGATGACATTGAACAAATGTTGGTTGATAATCACATTGATGATAACGCAATTTCCGATATCTTAGATAAACTTATTCAATTCAAAGAAGGGCTTGCGCGCCGTGTTATTGGCTCTCGTGGTCGAGAAGTTTTAGCTCACTTATTGCCAAATATCTTCACTCAAATATTTGAACAAAAAAATTACCGCACTTTATTGCCACGCATTCTCAATATTATCGATAAAATTGCGAGTAGAACGACGTATTTAGAATTACTCTTAGAAAATCCTCAAGCCATTGAGCAGCTTATTGAACTATGTGCGCAATCACAGATGATTGCCGAACAAGTCGCTCGTTTCCCTATTCTACTCGATGAATTATTAAATACTGAAGCGCTACGTAATCCATTACCGTTCACACAGTATCCTGATGAATTGAAGCAATATATGCTGCGATTACCGCAAGATGATGAAGAACAATTTATTGACGGTTTACGCCAATTCAAACAGTCTATTTTATTACGCGTTGCAGCGGCTGATATTCTCGGTGTATTGCCTGTTATGAAAGTGAGCGATCATCTCACTTATCTAGCTGAAGCAATTATTGATGCAGTCGTCAATTTTGCTTGGCAACAAGTCAGTCAACGCTTTGGTGTACCGGAACATCTAGTAGGTAAAACAGAAAAAGGCTTTTTGGTCATTGGCTACGGTAAATTAGGCGGAATTGAACTCGGTTATAAATCTGATTTGGATTTAGTCTTTTTATACCAAGCC
Organism: Parahaemophilus parainfluenzae; assembly: GCA_963537955.1. GTDB lineage: Bacteria > Pseudomonadota > Gammaproteobacteria > Enterobacterales > Pasteurellaceae > Haemophilus_D > Haemophilus_D parainfluenzae_AJ. Next base: position 7,313 of record CAUTFW010000050.1, read on the forward strand.
GTTGAAGGCCAAACCATTGGTGGGAAAAAATCCATTGATAGCAATCAATTCTATTTAAGATTGGCTCAAAAAATTGTCAGTATTTTTAGTATGAATACGAGTGCAGGTATACTCTACGATGTTGATATGCGATTACGGCCTTCAGGCGATGCGGGCTTACTAGGATGTTCACTTCAAGCATTTGAAAACTATCAACTCAATGAAGCATGGACTTGGGAAAAGCAAGCACTTGTCCGTAGCCGTGCCATTTTTGGAGAAACTGAATTAAAAGCAGAATTTGAAAAAATTCGTTGTAATGTACTTTCTGCTCAAAGAGATATTAATCAGCTAAAAATTGAAGTAAGAGAAATGCGTGAAAAAATGTACGAGCATCTATCTCATACAAAAGAAGGCTTTTTTAATATCAAAACAGATCGTGGCGGCATTACTGATATTGAATTTATTGCCCAGTATCTGATGCTGGCGAATGCTCCAGTTAATCCAATATTAACCAAATGGTCTGATAATGTCCGCATCTTTGATTCAATGGCTGAATATCATATTATTTCTCTAGCAGAGTGCGAAAAGCTCAAATCCTGCTACGTGACACTACGTAATAAGATTCATCACCTTAACTTATTAGGAAATCCTGTCATTGTTGATGATTCGGCGTTTGCAGAAGAAAAGGAGTTTGTTTGTTATTTTTGGAATAAGCTATTTTCTTAAAAAATTAAAGGAGTCTATCCCAATATATTTGGGATAAACTCCTTTTCATATATTCTCTACGTAAAAACAGCCTAACTTTCTACCGCACTTATATTGTCAAAGTAATCTTTAACAAAAATCCATAAACAAAAACCCCAAGCTCTTCAGCTCGGGGTTCTACATTCAGTCCCTGGCGGTGTCCTACTCTCACATGGGGA
>CAUTFW010000051.1:0-7778 GCA_963537955.1 Parahaemophilus parainfluenzae
GCGCCGATGGTAGTGTGGGGCTTCCCCATGTGAGAGTAGGACACCGCCAGGTACTTTTTATTTTGTTAGTTTATTTGAGAGTAAATTAACAAAATAAAAATTTTGGCAGCAACAGTGCAATGGACCCACCTGAATCCATATCGAACTCAGAAGTGAAACATTGTTACGCCGATGGTAGTGTGGGGCTTCCCCATGTGAGAGTAGGTCACTGCCAATCATACCTCATTTAGCGGAGTGGTAGTTCAGCTGGTTAGAATACCTGCCTGTCACGCAGGGGGTCGCGGGTTCGAGTCCCGTCCATTCCGCCAATTCTTAATACCAATAGGGGCGTAGTTCAATTGGTAGAGCACCGGTCTCCAAAACCGGGTGTTGGGAGTTCGAGCCTCTCCGCCCCTGCCATTATTCCATATCAATTTATTTTTAATTTTTATAAGAATATTGTTAATTTTACTATTCGTTTTATACTGATCGTATTTTTAGCATTTCAGAGATATTCTTATGCGTTATTCTATTCAAGATTTTATTCAATTAATTGCACAATTACGTAATCCTAATGGCGGTTGTCCTTGGGATCTTAAACAAAATTATGACTCCATGATTTCTTGTTTAACTGAAGAAACTTATGAAGTCATTGATGCCATCCAAAAGAAAGATATTGCGAATTTAAGAGAAGAGCTTGGTGATCTTTTATTACAGGTAGTATTCTTCAGTCAGCTTGCTTCAGAGGATGGTTATTTCACATTTGATGATGTTCTTAATGATGTTTCTGAAAAGATTGTACGTCGCCATCCTCATGTATTTGGTGATGCAACAGCAGGAAATGAAGAAGAAGCTTTAGCCCGTTGGAACAGCATTAAAGCTCAAGAAAAATCAGCTCAAAAACAACAGTCTATTTTAGATAATGTTCCGAATGCTTTTCCTGCATTGTTAAGAGCTCAGAAAATGCAAAAACAATGTTCAAAGATTGGATTCGATTGGAAGGAACTTGAGCCTGTATTTGCTAAAGTTGAAGAAGAATTGAAGGAAGTACGAGATGAGGTCAACCAAACACCTCGCAATCAAGACAGAATAGAAGAGGAAATTGGGGATTTATTTTTTGCGACAGTCAATTTGTCTCGTCACCTTAAATGTAACGCAGAAGAGGCTTTACGTAAGGCGAATAATAAATTTGAACAACGTTTTCGCAAAGTCGAAGGAAAGGCATTAGAACGAGGCGTATCACTTAAAGAGCTTTCTTTAATCGAAATGGATATTCTGTGGGATGAAGTGAAAAAAGAAGAAAAATAACCGAAATGGCAGAGGGCGTTTTCCTCTGCCATTTTTTATTTTATGGAATGGATAAGTAACATATAAGCGCTGATTACTAATAAAATAATACCCAATAATTTTTTGACTAAGTGCGGTGATAATTTACCTCGAATTTTCATCGAAAAAAATCCGGTTACAAAAGCACTTAGCACGACAATAATCACAATCGAAAAATTGACGTAACCGATTTGCCAACCAAAGTGATAAGTTGAGCTTTTTGAAAGATAGCCATAAAGGCTACCTAGCCCACCAATAAACATCATCGCATTGGTATAAGGGGCAATTTGATGGGCTTTAACGGATTTTAATTGTCCAATTAAAGGCGCCATAATTGAGCCACCTCCAATGCCGGTCATGCCAGCAATAAATCCACCTACCGTTGAAAGACCGATTCCTTTAATCGTTTCATCTTCAGTAGATTGCTGAATTATTGCAGTCTCTTTACTAAAAATAGTACGAATTGCTAATAGGGAAAGTGTGATAACAAACACACTGATGATGGCAATATCGGGTACATAAAAACTGGATTCGAATCCTAGCTGCACACCAATAATCATACCCACAGACCAAATGAGCATCGCTTTGTAATTAATCGATACTTTTTGTTTGTAAAAATAAATTAAGTTAATAAAGGATGAGCCCATAACAATCGTCAATGATGTTGCAGCAATCATTTGTAAAGGGAACTGTGGGAATAAGGTGTAGAGAATAGGTACCATCAATACGCCGCCACCAATGCCAAAAATAGCGGACATTATATTTGTCATCACACCACATAAAATTAAAATAAAAATTAACTGTAAACTCATTTCAAACTCCTTTTTTGTGGGAGTACGGTATTATTATTCTTTTGGATAAATAAATAATTTATGATCTTGCTCATAATTATCTATAAAAACAGACTTTATTTTAATTTTGTGATCCTTCTCACACAATCAGTATGACAATTATCATATGCTCTTTATACACCTAGCAGTAGTCTATAAATGGATATTAATAATGGCTTCTACAAGGAGGAGCGTATGCTATTAACGGTTTCGAGTTTCCTCATCGTAACAGCTTTGGTAGCCTATATTTCATGGCTACGGACGAAAAACGATGATTTAACCACCTCGAAAGGTTATTTCTTAGCGGGACGAGGATTAAGCGGTATTGTGATTGGTTGCTCAATGGTTTTAACTTCACTTTCTACTGAGCAATTGATTGGGGTGAATGCCGTTTCTTATCAAAACAACTTTTCTATTATTGCGTGGACAGTGCCAACTGTGATTCCGCTTTGTTTCTTGGCGCTTTATATGTTGCCGAAATATTTGCGTAACGGTTATACCACCATTCCTGAATTCTTTGAAAATCGCTTTGACCGTCAAACTCGTTTGATTATGTCTGGATTATTCTTAGTCTTCTATCTTTTAATCGTTATTCCGACCGCACTTTATACTGGAGCGATTGCCTTTAATAAAATCTTCAATCTAGAAACGATCTTCGGATTAAGCTATGCACAGGCAATTGTCTATACCGTGATTGCTATCGGTGTAGTCGGTGCGATTTATGCGATTTTTGGTGGGTTAAAAGCGGTAGCCGTTTCCGATACCATCAATGCCGTGATCTTAGTGATTGGTGCGTTGCTTGTGCCTGTCTTTGCGTTACTTTATTTAGGTAATGGCAGTATTTCAGAAGGGTTGAATATCATCACTACCACCCACGTTGAAAAATGGAACGCTATTGGTAGTTCAACCGACTCTACTCCTTGGCCGACAATCTTTACCGGTATTATGGTCGTTCACTTCTTCTATTGGACAACAAACCAAGCCATCGTACAACGTTGTTTAGGGGCGAAGGATTTAGCATCAGGTCAAAAAGGGATTTTAATTGCAGCGCTTTTCCTACTCACATTACCGATTATTCTTAATTTACCGGGTTTATTGAGTTTCCATATTTTAGGTGAAGGCTTAAATCCAATTGATACCTCTTATCCATTATTGGTCAATAAAGTGATGCCGACTGCATTACAAGGTTTCTTTATTGCCGCACTTTTCGGTGCAATTTTAAGTACCTTTAACTCATTCTTAAACTCTGCAGCGACCATTTATTGTAAAGACTTATTACCATCTATCAGTAAAAAACAACGTACCGATCAAGAGTTGATCGTCTATGCGAAAAAAGTCTCAACCATTATGGCGATTGTGACCATGATTATTGGCCCACTTTTGATGTTCGGTACAGATGGTATTTTCTTAATCACTAAACGCTTTGCCGGTTTTGTGAATATTCCAATCGTGGCGTTATTTGCTGTGGGTTTATTTAATAAAACTGTTTCTGGCTTGGCTGCACGTATTGCTTTACTTGTACACGTAGTACTTTATTTCAGTATTGTTTGGGTATTCAATGTGAAAATCAATTTCGTGTATGTGATGGGCGGATTATTCGTATTTGATGTTGTTTTCATGTTGATTCTAGGTCAATTCTTAAAACGTGAACCTTATGTGGAAAATACCATCAATAAAGGCGATGTAGACTTAACCAATTGGAAATACATTAAAGTAACATCTGTTTCATTAATTCTTGGTTTAATTGCGCTTTATGCATTCTTATCACCAATTGGTATTGCTTCACCAGATGGCAATCCAATGTTAGTGTTGGAAGTGTATGCGGTATTACAACTCATTGTGTTGATTGTCTTTAGACCAAAAAATGAAAAAACAGAACATCAATTACATCTTTCTAACCAACATTAAGCAGTCGGGCGTACATCGCGTACGCCCTTAAAATAGATAAGGATTGTGTATGAACATTATCTATATTTTACTCGACCAAGTGCGTAAAGATATGTTGGGGGCTTATGGTCATCAGATCGTTAAAACCCCGAATATTGACCGTCTAGCTAAAGATGGCGTACGTTTTAATAATGCCTTTACGCCCGCTTCCGTTTGTGGGCCCGCACGGACTTCACTCTTTACCGGTTTAATGCCATCTACCCATGGCATCATTCGTAATGGTGAAAAAGGCGGTACCGGTGAAGTGAGCGAAGCCTCACCAAATATCGGTAAACTAGACGGTTATAACACCTATGTTGTGGGGAAATGGCACGTGGGTACAAAATCCGTGCCGGAAGATTACGGCATTAAAGGGCATAACTTTGATGGCTATGGTTATCCGGGCAGTGGTGTGTATAAAAATTTAGTGTTCAACCAACCGCCGACACATTCCAATCGTTATAAAGAATGGTTAGATGAAAAAGGCTATGAAATTCCTGAAGTGAGCCGTGCTTATTTCGGGGATAACCCTCATTTACGTGTACAAGAACTTTGTGGTTTGCTTTCAGGCACAAAAGAACAAACCATCCCGTATTTCATCATTGATGAAGCGAAAAGCTATATTAGTGAATCACTTGCTGAAAATAAACCGTTCTTTACATGGATTAATTTCTGGGGACCGCATACGCCTTGTATTGTGCCAGAACCGTATTATTCCATGTATCGCAAAGAAGACGTGGTGCTAGATGAAAGCTTCTTCAAGCCACTAGAAGGCAAACCAGGACACTATCGTACCATCTCCAAAATGTGGGGGATGTGGGAAGCGAGTGAAGATCATTGGAAAGAAGTGATCACAAAATTCTGGGGTTATATCACCTTAATTGATGATGCAATTGGTGAGCTATTTACCTTCTTAGAAAACAACGGCATTTATGACCGCACTTTTATTGTGGCAACCGCTGATCATGGGGATGCGATGGGCGCTCATCGAATGATTGAAAAAGGGGAATTCATGTTTGATACCACCTACAACATTCCGATGATTATTAAAGACCCGAATTCAAATCGTGTTAATCAACAAGATGATAACCTTGTCTATCTTCATGATTTAACCTCGACAGTTTACGATCTCGCTAATCAACCCATTCCTCAAGCCTTTGAAGGGGAAAGTATTTTACCGATCGTTCGTCAACATCAAGATAATCAACGCAAAGGGATATTGGCTCAGTTAGCAGGGCATTTCGTTTACTTTGAACAACGCATGTGGCACCGTAAAGATTATAAATTAGTGTTTAATGCTTCGGACATTTGTGAGCTTTATGATGTGAAAAACGATCCGGCTGAAATGCATAATTTGTTCTACAAGCCAGAATATGAAGCGGTCAAAAAAGAGATGCTGGAAGAAATGCGTCAAGAAATGAAACGCTTAAATGATCCATTAGAAAATTGGGTATATCGGATTATAAACGAAGTGTAAAACCAATAAAAAATTGACCGCACTTTTAAGGGACGATTATGGAAAATTGCGCAATCAAGCCTACTGAATTGTCACATTGTCAGTTTACTGAGCTGCATCACTTGCCGAAAGGTTCCTTCTTGTATCAACAAGGTGAGTCAGCACATGAATTTTATTATGTGCAAGCAGGCTTGGTTGGCTTATTTCATACCCTTGAAAATGGCAAGGAAAGCTTAGTGCGATTATATTCCAAGGGGGATTATTTTGGTTTTCGAACTTTGTTTTCGATGGCGGATAAACATTATCATTGCAATGCAAAAGTCTTAATTGATGCGGAGATTACTCGCATCAAACCTAATGTAGTGAGTGAATTTTTCACGCATAATACAGTGATGAGCCAATGTTTATTACAGATTTTGGCAGATGAACTACGCGAAGCAGAAGAACGTTTGGCAAAAAGTGCCTATTTGCGGACCTTAGATCGCGTGATGGATAGTTTGTATTTTCTCAAACAACATTTTCCTGATTATAATTGGACATATCGTGAAATTGCAGAATATGCCGGCTGTGAAACTGAAACCGCGATTCGTATTGCAAAAGAACTCAAACAAAATGGCGCATTAGACCGAATATCAGGTCACAAATGATGTTGTAACAAAGGATGGTTGATGTCTGTTTTTCCACCACAAGCTCATTTTCACTTAATGGCGAAACCAAGCAGTTTTCACTGTAACATTCAGTGTGAATATTGCTTTTATTTGGAAAAATCAGAACAGTTTGGGCAACATGCGCCTTTTATGTCGAAAGACACCTTAAAACATTACGTCAAAAACTATATCCAATCTCATGCCGGTAATGTGGTTGAATTTGCTTGGCAAGGGGGGGAGCCGACTCTCTCAGGCTTAGATTTTTATAAACAAGCCGTTGAATATCAGCAGGAATTTGCCCAAGGCAAACAGATCACAAACGCCTTTCAAACCAATGGCATTGCTCTTAATCAGCAATGGGCTGCATTTTTCAAACAACATCATTTTCTCATTGGGCTTTCTATTGACGGTTTAAGTGCTGTGCATAATCGTTATCGTATTTCGGGTAACGGTAATCCCACTTTTGAAAAAGTCGTAAAAGCGTTAAATCTGCTACAAGAATATGGCGTGGAATTTAACACCTTAACCGTCATTAACGATCAAAACTGGCAAAAAGGAAGAGAAACCTATTTAGCGCTCAAACAGCTTGGTTCGACTTATATGCAGTTTATTCCTATCGTCGAACGTCATACCCAAACACAATCAGTAACCGATTTTTCAGTACCATCAGAAGGCTACGGGCAATTTCTCGTGGATGTCTTTCATGAATGGTATGCTCATGATGTGGGAAAAGTTTATGTGTCGCAGTTTGATAATTTACTAGGGCAATGGCTCGGTTATCCTTCCACAACTTGCGTTCATCAACCCACTTGCGGTCAATCTCTTGTCACAGAAGCCAATGGTGATGTATATGCTTGCGACCATTTTGTGTACCCTGAATACAAGGTTGGCAATTTAACTCAGCAACCTTTAACGGAGATTGTGCTTTCCAGTAAACAGCAGCAATTCGGTTTAGAAAAATCACAAAAATTGACCGCACTTTGTCGGCGTTGTGAGTTTCGCAAACTCTGTTATGGCGGTTGCCCGAAACATCGTTTTGTTTCTCTCGAAAATGAACCTAATCCACATAATTATTTATGTGCCTCTTACCGTTATTTCTTTGAGCAAACGGCACCTTATATGCAGGCGATGGCTCGTCAAATTCGGTTACATCCATCCGCTGCTTAAGGTAGAATAGCGTTTTTCTATTTTACTGTTTGATTGATATGAATCCTTGGACATTACTAGCTATCTCTATTTGCCTTGAAATCGTGGCAACGAATTTATTAAAAGTCAGTGATGGCTTTACCAAACTTTTACCCACCGTTGGCTCATTGGCGTTATACGCTATTTCGTTTTATTTTGTCTCCATTGTTTTCCGAACACTTTCCGTGGGCTTGGTTTACGCCATTTGGTCGGGCGTTGGCATTGTTTTGACGGCCATTGTGGCGTATTTCGCTTTTAATCAGAAAATTGATACCGCAGGGCTGATAGGTATGGCGTTGATTATCAGTGGTGTTTTAGTGATTAACTTGTTTTCTCAAACAGGGCATTAATCCTCCAAATGAAATGTGATCAAGCTCACAAATTTTATTTTTCTTCAAAATAAAATTATGTAAGCAATCGATTCACCGC
>CAUTFW010000052.1:0-6877 GCA_963537955.1 Parahaemophilus parainfluenzae
CTTAAAGCATTGCTTTGGGGTATCCCATTGCCAATCTTAGCGATTGAATTTGGTTGGTTCTTAGCTGAATTTGGTCGTCAACCGTGGGCGATTTATGAAGTATTACCGGTAGGTGTATCTGCCTCTAACTTGAGTGTAGGTGACTTATGGTTCTCTATCGGTTTAATTTGTGTACTTTACTTCTTCTTCATCATTGCGGAAATGTATTTGATGTTTAAATATGCACGTTTAGGTCCAAGTGCATTGAAAACCGGCAAATACTATTTTGAGCAATCATCTAAATAAGCAGGAGATGAATTATGCTTGATTATGAAATTCTACGTATTATTTGGTGGGTGCTAGTTATCGTATTGCTTATCGGTTTCTCTGTAACAGATGGATTCGATATGGGCGTGACCGCACTTTTACCCGTAGCAGGTAAGAAAGAAGTAGAAAGACGTATTATGATTAACTCTATTGCTCCACACTGGGATGGTAACCAAGTTTGGTTATTAACTGCTGGTGGTGCAATCTTCGCGGCATGGCCGATTGTTTATTCTGTAGCGTTTTCAGGCTTCTATATTGCCTTATTCCTTGTGTTAGCTGCGTTATTCTTCCGTCCAATTGGTTTTGAATATCGTGCGAAAATTGATAATCCGACATGGCGTGCGATGTGGGATTGGGGCTTGTTTGCGGGTGGTTTTGTACCTGCATTAGTATTCGGTGTGGCATTTGGTAATTTATTACAAGGTGTGCCATTCGAATTAAATGAGCTTTCACAAGCAACTTACACAGGTTCTTTCTTTGCATTATTAAACCCATTCGCATTACTTTGCGGTGTGTTAAGCCTTGCAATGTTAGTGACTCACGGTGCAAACTGGTTACAAATGAAAACCACTGCTGCGTTGCGTGATCGCGCAAGAGCAATTACACAAATCGGTGCATTAGTGACATTAATTACTTTTGTGCTTGCAGGTGTGTGGCTTTCTTTCAAAGACGGTTATATGGTGACTAGCACGATTGATCACTTTGCAGCATCAGCGCCAGCTTCAGGTAAACAAGTGGCAGTTGAGGCAGGTGCATGGTTCAAAAACTTCAATGAAAATCCAGCTTTATGGGCATTCCCCGTATTAGCTGTGGTTGGTGCATTATTAAATGTAGTTGCATCTAAAGCAAATCGTTGTGGTTTTGCGTTCTTCTTCTCTGTATTAACCATGGCTGGTGTGATTATTACTGCGGCAGTATCAATGTTCCCATTTGTAATGCCTTCAAGTACTCACCCTGAACAAAGCTTGTTAATGTGGGATGCAACGTCAAGTGAATTAACATTAACTCTAATGTTCTACTTGGCATTAGTATTTGTTACCATCTCATTGCTTTACACCATTTGGTCATACTACAAAATGTTTGGCCGCTTGGATGAAAGCTTTGTTGAAGACAACAAAAACTCATTATACTAAGGAGAAACAATATGTTATATGTAATTTGGGTAGTGGGTGTGTTGGCTGCAGTTATGGTGAGTGCTAAATTAACCATTGGCAAAGAAAAGTCAGGTAAATTTGACGAGTAATGATGATTAATTCACTCTATCAATTAAGTAATAAGGGTTCCTTGCGAACCCTTTCGTTTATTTTAGCGTTATTTTTAACCGCGGCTTTCTTTTTAAATTTAAATCAATTTTCGACCGCACTTCGTACTGCACATCCAGCTTGGATTCTTGCGATTTTTTGGGGATTGATTAATTTGTGGATCCACGGTATCGGATTCGACATTCGCCGAGCAATATGGCAGCTCGTTTTCTTGCCATTTATTGGTTATTTCACCACAATAATTGCTATTGTTCAGCATTGGTTTTTATAAGAACGATAGACAAATATTATTATTTGGCGCTTGCACATCTAATGAACAGGTTCTAAAATAAGCGGCTTGTTATGGCTGATAATTTGAGCATTATTTTGAATAACCAATGTTTTACCTTTCCGGTTCGTGTCTATTATGAGGACACGGATGCTGGCGGAGTAGTGTATCACGCACGTTACTTACATTTCTTTGAGCGTGCGCGAACTGAATATTTAAGAACGCTTAATTTTTCCCAACAATCATTATTGCAGGAACAACAATTAGCTTTTGTGGTCAAAACCATGTCTATTGACTATTGTATTCCGGCAAAATTGGATGATTATCTTATTGTCGAAACGGAAATAACGGCAGTGAAAGGAGCAACAATTCTCTTTGAACAGCGGTTAGTTCGTGAGGCAGTGGTGTTATCAAAGGCTACTGTTAAGGTAGCCTGTGTTGATCTAGGCAAAATGAAACCTGTCGCAATTCCTGAAGAATTAAAAGCGGCATTTTTAAAGTAAATAACTTTTCGGAGTATGCAATGACTGCAGAATTGAACTTTTTAGATCTTTTTCTAAAAGCGAGTATCGTTGTTCAACTTGTAATTGTGATCTTAATTTCGTTCTCAATTATTTCTTGGGCAATCATCATTCAACGTAGCCGTATTTTGACGAGCGCGTTAAAAGAAGCGAATACTTTTGAAGATCGTTTCTGGTCTGGTGAAGATTTAAATAAACTTTATGATGGTTTATCTAATCGTCGTGAAGTATTAACTGGTAGCGAACAAATTTTCTTTGTTGGTTTTAAAGAATTCTCTCGCTTAAAACAAGTGAACGCAGATGCCCCAGAAGCAATCATTAAAGGTACCACCCGTGCGATGAACCTTGCGATGAATCGTGAAGTAGAAGCGCTTGAAAGTCGTGTACCTTTCTTAGCAACAGTGGCTTCTGTCAGTCCATATATTGGTTTATTTGGTACCGTTTGGGGGATCATGCACGCATTTATGGCATTAAGTGGTGCGAAACAAGCAACATTACAAATGGTTGCTCCAGGTATCGCAGAAGCCTTGATCGCAACAGCAATCGGTTTGTTTGCGGCGATTCCAGCTGTAATGGCGTATAACCGTTTAAGCTTACGTGTTAATGCGATTGAACAAAATTATGGTAACTTCATTGATGAATTCACCACAATTTTACATCGTCAAGCTTTTGGTAAAGCGCCCCATTAAAAATAAATGAAAAATTGACCGCACTTGATAAATTAAAAAAGTGCGGTGGATTTTAGCGAAGTTTTAGAGGAAATTATGGCTCGTCGTCAGCGTAAAGACATTAAATCTGAAATTAACATCGTGCCATTTCTCGATGTTCTTTTAGTTTTGGTGTTAATTTTTATGGCAACTGCGCCGATTATCAGTCAGAGCGTTCAAGTGGAACTCCCTGATTCGGTGCAAAGTCAAAATGTATCAAATGAAGATAAAACACCGGTTATCTTAGAAGTAGCGGGTGTAGGGCAGTATTCTATTTCTATTGGTGGTCAACGCCAAGAAGGCCTTAACGAAGAAATGGTAACCCAATTATCAAAACAAGAATTTGATAAAGACAATAACACAATGTTCTTAGTGGGCGGAGCAAAAGATGTACCTTATGAAGAAGTGATTAAAGCACTGAATTTACTACATCTTGCCGGCATTAAGTCTGTGGGTTTAATGACCAACCCGATTTAAGAATAAGTAGGTAAAACCGTGCAGAATAATCGACGAAAAAAACGTGCAAATGAGTTTGTTATCTCTATTGCGATGCACCTTGCATTGTTTGCTTTGTTGATTTGGAGCTCTCTTTATCAAACCGTTGAAATAATGGGTGGTGGAGAAGGTGAAGGTGATGCCATGGGAGCTGTGATGGTCGATACTGGCAGCGCAGCGCAGGAATGGGGACGTATTCAACAACAGAAAAAAGGTCAAACTGATAAACAGAAAAAACCAGAACCTGTAGTCGAAGAGAAAAAACCAGAGCCTGAACCTGAACCAAATCAGCAAGAAATTGCGAAACAAGAAGAGATTAAGCGTCAGCAGGAAATTCAACGTCAAAAAGAACTTGAAAAACAAAAGCAGCAAGAAATTGAAAAGCAGAAACAGCAACAAGAACTTGCTCGTCAAGAGGCGTTAGAAAAGCAGAAACAAGCTGAAGAAGCGAAAGCAAAACAAGCGGCTGAAGCAGCGAAATTAAAAGCTGATGCAGAGGCAAAACGTTTAGCGGCAGCAGCTAAACAGGCTGAGGAAGAGGCAAAAGCTAAAGCACAAGCCGAAGCTCAAAAAGCGAAAGAAAAAGCTGAAGCAGATGCTAAAGCCAAGGCTGAGGCAAAAGCGAAAGCCGATGCTGAAGCAAAAGCGAAGGCCAAGGCAGAAGCCGATGCGAAAGCCAAAGCGGAAGCCGATGCGAAGGCGAAAGCAAAAGCTGAGGCTGATGCAAAAGCGAAAGCCGATGCTGAGGCGAAAGCAAAGGCTGAAGCAAAAGCTAAAGCGGATGCAGAAGCGAAAGCGAAGGCTGAAGCAAAAGCTAAGGCAGATGCAGAAGCGAAAGCAAAAGCTGATGCAGCAAAACGTAAAGCAGATCAAGCGGCTTTAGATGACTTCATGAACGGCGGTGATGTCGGTGGTGGTAGTGCATCTAAAGGTGGTAATGCAAATAAAGGTGGTACACAAGGTAGTGGTGCAGGACTTGGTGCTGGAGATGGTGGTAAAGTTGGTGACCAATATGCGGGTGTCATTAAACGTGAAATTCAACGCCGTTTCTTAAAAGACCCAAGCTTTGCCGGTAAAGTTTGTAGCATTAAAATCCAACTCGGTCGAGATGGTACTATTTTAGGCTATCAACGCGTTTCTGGACCTGATGATATTTGTACTGCAGCATTAAGTGCGGTAGCGAGAACGAAAAAAGTTCCAGCAGCACCATCTGATGCTATTTATGAGAAATATAAAGCGCCGACTATCGATTTTGATATCAATGCTCGATAATCGGTTTTAGGAAAGTAACAACGTTAAAATAAGGTGATTAAATGAAATTGATCAAACGTGTTATGGGGCTATTTGTGGTGATGTTTGCATTTGCAAGCACAGCAATGGCAGAAGATGAAGTTCGAATTGTGATTGATGAAGGTGTTGATGGCGCTCGTCCTATCGCAGTTGTTCCTTTCGCAGGTTCTGCACCTGAAAATATTGGTCAAATTGTTGCGGATGACTTACGTAATAGTGGTAAATTTAACCCAATTCCAGTAAGCCAAATGCCACAACAACCTACTACTGCAGCAGAAGTGAAACCAGAAGCTTGGACTGCTTTAGGTATTGATGCTGTTGTGGTAGGTCAAGTGACATCAACTGGTAGCGGTTATAACATTTCTTACCAATTGGTTGATACTGTAGGTGCATCAGGTACACCTGGTGCGGTACTTGCACAAAATAGCTATACCGTGACAAATAAATGGTTACGTTACGGTGCACATACCGTGAGTGATGAAGTATTTGAAAAATTAACCGGTATTCGTGGTGCATTCAGAACTCGCATTGCTTATGTAGTGCAGAAAAATGGTGGTTCACAACCTTATGAAGTTCGTGTAGCAGATTATGATGGTTACAACCAATTTATCGTAAATCGTAGCTCACAACCAATTATGTCTCCAGCCTGGTCTCCAGATGGTAAACGTTTAGCGTATGTGTCTTTTGAGAACAAAAAATCACAACTTGTTGTACAAGACTTAGGTTCAGGTTCTCGTAAAGTAGTTGCTTCTTTCCCAGGACATAACGGTGCGCCAGCATTCTCTCCGGACGGTTCTAAACTCGCATTTGCTTCTTCACAAGATGGTTTATTAAACATCTATGTAATGGGCTCAAATGGTGGTACACCAACTCAATTAACTCGCGGTGCGGGTAATAATACAGAGCCATCATGGTCTCCAGATGGTAGCTCAATTCTCTTTACTTCAGATAGAGGCGGTTCGCCTCAAGTTTATCGCATGAGCGCAAGTGGTGGTGGTGCATCACCAGTTGGTGGTCGCGGTAGTGCGCAAATCAGTAGTGATGGTAAAACACTCGTGATGATCAACGGTAATAACAACGTGGTGAAACAAGATCTCACCAGCGGTAGTTCTGAAGTATTAAGTACATCTTTCTTAGGTGAAAGCCCAAGTATTTCTCCTAATGGTATCATGATTATTTACAGCTCTACACAAGGGCTAGGAAAGGTGTTACAATTAGTTTCTGCAGATGGTCGCTTTAAAGCGAGTCTTCCAGGAAGTAATGGCCAAGTGAAATTTCCAGCTTGGTCTCCATACTTGACTAAATAAAAAAACTCATTGAGGAGAAATCTAATGAACAAATTTGTTAAATCATTATTAGTTGCTGGTTCAGTAGCTGCATTAGCAGCATGTAGCTCATCAAATAACGATGCAGCAGGCAACGGTGCTAACAACGGTCAAACTTTCGGTGGTTACTCTGTTGAAGATCTTCAACAACGTTACAACACCGTTTACTTCGGTTTCGACAAATTCAACATCGAAGGTGAATACGTTCAAATCTTAGATGCTCACGCTGCATACTTAAATGCAACTCCAGCTTCTAAAGTTGTTGTTGAAGGTAACACTGACGAACGTGGTACTCCAGAGTACAACATCGCTTTAGGTCAACGTCGTGCTGATGCAGTTAAAGGTTTCTTAGCTGGTAAAGGTGTTGACGCTGGTAAAGTATCAACTGTTTCTTACGGTGAAGAAAAACCTGCAGTGTTAGGTCACGATGAAGCAGCATACTCTAAAAACCGTCGTGCAGTGTTAGCATACTAATTTTTAGAGAATTTTGATTCTTAGAAAAAGGGAGAGTAGAAATACTCTCCTTTTTTATTTGTTCTAAGATATTGTCAGAAATTGACGAGTATTCACGCAATTAACACAATTTCTTCAGATTTTTCTTGCGTCAGAAAATAAAATCGGTAATATACGCACCTGTTACGAAATAATGTGGGTCGTTAGCTCAGTCGGTAGAGCAGCGGACTTTTAATCCGTTGGTCGAAGG
>CAUTFW010000053.1:0-5944 GCA_963537955.1 Parahaemophilus parainfluenzae
ACCGGTTTTTCTTAAGAGTCACAACAGCGCGTCGTTGTGTGGGGCGTATTATAGGACTTTCAGAATTCTTTGCAAGTGCTTTTTTACAAAAAAGTTCAATTTTTTGATTGCCTGATGATTTAATCATCAAAGTGAATTGTCTTTGTTCAATATTCAAGGTAAATTACCTCCAAAGAGTAAGCATTTTAACGAGGTATTTATGAATTTTGAGCAAATGATTGGTTTCGGTGTAGCGGGCAATTTCGCGGGACATTTAGAACAAGCCGGCGAAGCAGCTGATTTCACTCAAGTTAAAACAGAAAATGCCATTCAACCGAAAGCGATTTTCCCTTTTTATGTACCAAGTGAAAAAGCGGGCTTTCTTTCAACCTATCCTTTAAGTCACAATCAAATTAATTTTCCACAAGGCGCAGATAATCTGCAAATTGAACCTGAAATTGCACTTATTTGTGAGCTTATCTATAAAGGAAATCAAGTTGAGAAAATTATCCCGCGCTATTTTGCAGCCTATAATGATTGCTCTATTCGTCGCCCTAATGCGAAAAAAATCTGTGAAAAGAAAAACTGGGGCGAGGCAAGTAAAGGTATTTCTTCCAAACTAATTCCACTTTCTTCCTTTATTAAAGGAAGTGAAATTGATCAATATCGTATTGCATGCTTCCATAAACGAAATGGCGAAATGAATATTTACGGTATTGATAGCCCTGCAATTGGTTATAGCTATTTCCATCAACAATTATTAGATTGGATCGTGGATAGAATGAATAATCAACCCGATGAGGGACCAATGAATCATATTGCTTCTTTATTAGAGCAAGCAAACTATCCTGAACAAGCGATTATTAGTATTGGCGCCACCCGTTATACCGAGTTCGGTGAAACACATTTCTTGCAACCCAATGATCTCAGTATTGTTGCTGTGTATGACGGTGAAAAATATTCTGCTGAGGAAATTGAGAAAATGGCAAGAGATGAAAAATTTGCAGATGACATTTCAGCACTGATTCAGAAAGTGGTTTAGCATATATATAAAAAGTGCGGTTAATTTCGACCGCACTTTTTATTTACTTCCTTCTTAAAGAAACTTCTCCGGCATTAAAATACCGCTCGCCTTCATCGGTTATGACTTTTAAGTAACCGCGTTTATCAATTCCCTGCTCTATACCTGAAATCGCACCTTGTTCAGTAAAGACATTCACTTCATCACCAAAAAATTCATTATAGTTTATCCATTGTTGCATGAATTCCTCATCAATACCCTTTTCTTCAAATTGAGCTAATCGAGAATAAATACGTTGAATCACTTTAACAAGGATCGTTTCACGATCTATATTTAGATCCTGCTCAGTTAGCTGTGCATACGGCTGACTAATTTCGGTTGATTGTGGCAATTTTACATTGATCCCAATACCAACCACTAAATTAAGCAACCCATTCTTGTGATTAATGATCTCCACCAAAATACCACCTAATTTTCGCCCTGAAAGCAAAATATCATTTGGCCATTTCACTTTCGCATTTAACGCTTCTGCAATAGCTAAACCAATCACCAAACTTAATCCATCCAATGCTTTTTTAGGATCTATCGTCCAATAAAAACTGAAAATTAACTGCCCAGCAAACGGTGAAAGCCATTGGCGACCACGACGTCCCCGCCCTGCTGTTTGATATTCTGCCAAACACAAATCACCTTTTTTTAATTGGTTAATTTGATTCGTTATAAATTCATTTGTTGAAGAAATGGTTCGATGATAATGCACGGAATAAGGTGAAAGTGCGGTCGAAATTGCTTGCGGATTTAACAAAGGCATTTCTGGCACAAGCTGATAAACCTCATTTTCTTCTCGAATATTCAATCCCACTTCTCTCAATAATGCCATTTCTTGCGCCAATTCATTGGGCGTAATATTTAAAAACGACATCAAATCTGACCGCACTTTAGGTTGGCAATCAGACAAACAATCCAATAACGATGGCATATTCATTCCTTCTTATAAAAACCTTGGCAAATCTTACCATAAAAGAGAAAAAATTCATTTTCAACCACATGAAAAATCTGTATAATCCCGGCGCAATATTTTTTGACACAACTTTTAACAGCGAGATATTGCCATGCTTAGAATCAAACAAGAAGCTCTGACTTTTGACGACGTTCTACTCGTCCCTGCTCATTCAACCGTTCTTCCGAACACCGCCAACCTCTCAACTCAACTCACCAAAGAAATTCGCTTAAATATTCCTATGCTTTCTGCTGCGATGGATACTGTCACAGAAACCAAATTAGCGATCTCTTTAGCACAAGAAGGTGGCATCGGCTTTATTCACAAAAATATGACGATCGAACGCCAAGCGGATCGTGTTCGTAAAGTGAAAAAATTTGAAAGTGGTATCGTATCTGAACCTGTAACTGTTTCACCTGATTTAACCCTTGCAGCACTTGCTGAAATGGTAAAGAAAAACGGCTTCGCAGGATACCCTGTTGTCGATGATGAAAATAACTTAATTGGTATCATCACTGGCCGCGACACGCGTTTCGTAAAAGATTTAAGTAAAACCGTTTCACAATTAATGACGAAAAAAGAAGACTTGGTCACCGTAAAAGAAGGTGCAAGTCGTGAAACGATTTTAGAATTAATGCACAAAAACCGCGTAGAGAAAGTACTTGTTGTAGATAATGCTTTCAAATTAAAAGGCATGATCACCGTTAAAGACTTCCAAAAAGCAGAACAAAAACCAAATGCATGTAAAGATGAATTCGGTCGTTTACGTGTCGGTGCGGCTGTAGGCGCAGGCCCTGGTAACGAAGAACGCATTGATGCATTAGTAAAAGCAGGTGTAGATGTATTGTTAATCGACTCTTCTCACGGTCACTCAGAAGGCGTATTACAACGTGTTCGTGAAACTCGTGCAAAATATCCAAATTTACCTATCGTTGCGGGTAACGTAGCAACGGCTGAAGGTGCTATCGCACTTGCAGATGCAGGCGCAAGCGCAGTGAAAGTAGGTATTGGACCAGGTTCTATTTGTACTACTCGTATCGTGACCGGTGTAGGTGTTCCACAAATCACTGCTATCGCAGATGCCGCTGCGGCATTAAAAGATCGTGGCATTCCAGTTATCGCTGACGGTGGTATCCGTTTCTCTGGTGATATTGCAAAAGCTATCGCTGCAGGTGCGAGCTGTGTAATGGTTGGTTCTATGTTCGCGGGTACTGAAGAAGCGCCAGGTGAAATCGAACTTTATCAAGGTCGTGCATTTAAATCTTACCGTGGTATGGGTTCATTAGGTGCGATGGCGAAAGGCTCTTCAGACCGTTACTTCCAATCAGATAACGCGGCAGACAAACTCGTACCAGAAGGTATCGAAGGCCGTATTCCATACAAAGGTTACTTAAAAGAAATCATCCACCAACAAATGGGTGGTTTACGTTCTTGCATGGGCTTAACTGGCTGCGCAACCATCGAAGAATTACGCACGAAAGCTGAATTCGTTCGCATCAGTGGTGCAGGTATTAAAGAAAGCCACGTTCATGACGTAACCATTACTAAAGAAGCACCAAACTATCGTATGGGCTAATCCGTAGGGTGGGTTTTTACCCACCTTTTGTGCTTTATTTACTAAGGAATACATAAATGAAAAAATTTGCAGAACTAGAATTTGTACAAAATTTAGGGTGGGCAAAATTAATTAGTGTATCAATTACTATTATTACAGCTTATACATCTGCTATTTGGGGGTTCTCTACTTGGGCTGCTGGTAATAAAGCAGATTATGTCAATATGAGATACAACGAACTATCTGAGCTTGAAGATAAAATTAAAGTATTAGAAAGTGAGAATATCCAACTTAGACAACAACTAGGAAAAGATATAACTACAATTTCACCAAATAGTAATACTGGTATAAAAGAAATCAAAACAGGTGAAAGCGATATTGATCCTATAACAGGACTAATTGTGTCTGTTAAATCTGTTAGTAGTAGAAATAATAGTGCTGATATAGCTTTGACTTTACCAGATGGCAAATCAATCGATCGCTCTTTTGGAAATGGTGATGTATCATCTTTTGTGTTTAATAATAAAAACTACCAAATTATTTTTACTAATATACAAAAAGACTCACCAGTGAAATATATTATTCGACAAACTTCAGAAAAGTGACAAATTATATATTTGCTATAAACATGACGAGTAAATTTTGTAACACAAGACTACTTAAAAAATTCATAAACAAGGTAAACAATGACAAACATCCACAACCATAAAATTCTGATCCTCGACTTCGGTTCACAATATACTCAACTGATTGCACGTCGTGTGCGTGAAATCGGTGTGTACTGTGAACTTTGGGCGTGGGATGTGACTGAAGAACAAATCCGTGAATTTAATCCAGACGGTATTATTCTTTCTGGTGGCCCAGAAAGTACCACTGAAGAAAACAGCCCGCGTGCACCTGAATATGTATTTAACGCAGGCGTGCCTGTATTGGGTATTTGTTACGGTATGCAAACCATGGCGATGCAACTTGGCGGTTTAACTGAAACCTCTGATCATCGTGAATTCGGCTATGCCTCTGTTTTAATGGATAATCCAACCGCACTTTTCGCTCATTTAAATGATGGTGACAGCAAATTAGATGTATGGATGAGCCATGGTGATAAAGTAACTCGCTTACCTGAAAACTTCCAAGTTACTGGTACGACTCCAACCTGCCCAATTGCTGCGATGTCTGATGAAAGCCGTCGTTTCTACGGCGTACAATTCCACCCAGAAGTGACCCATACTAAAAAAGGCTTGGAATTATTAATGAATTTCGTGGTGAACATTTGTGGTTGCGAAACCAAATGGACAGCAGAAAACATTATCGAAGATGCAGTAGTTCGCATTAAAGAGCAAGTGGGTGACGATGAAGTGATTCTAGGTTTATCTGGTGGTGTGGACTCTTCTGTGGTTGCATTACTTTTACACCGTGCTATCGGCAAAAACTTACACTGCGTATTCGTGGATAACGGCTTACTCCGCTTACACGAAGGCGATCAAGTCATGGAGATGTTCGGTGATAAATTTGGTTTAAATATTACCCGCGTTGATGCGGAAAGCCGTTTCTTAGCCGAGCTTGCAGGCGTATCGGACCCTGAAGCAAAACGTAAAATTATCGGTAAAGTGTTTGTGGATGTATTCGATGATGAATCGAAAAAACTTGCTAATGTAAAATGGTTAGCACAAGGTACGATCTACCCTGATGTCATCGAATCGGCAGCAAGCAAAACCGGTAAAGCACATGTAATTAAATCACACCACAACGTAGGTGGTTTGCCGGATTATATGAAATTAGGCTTAGTTGAACCGTTACGTGAATTATTTAAAGATGAAGTGCGTAAAATCGGCCTAGCATTAGGCTTACCGGCTGAAATGATCAACCGCCACCCATTCCCTGGTCCGGGCTTAGGCGTACGTGTACTAGGCGAAGTGAAAAAAGAATACTGCGATTTATTACGCCGTGCCGATGCGATCTTTATCGAAGAATTACGCAATAGCGGTTGGTATGAAAAAACCAGCCAAGCCTTCAGCGTGTTCTTACCAGTGAAATCTGTAGGTGTGATGGGCGATGGCCGTAAATACGATTGGGTTATCTCATTACGCGCAGTAGAAACCATCGACTTTATGACTGCACATTGGGCTCATTTACCTTATGATTTATTAGGCAAAGTGTCTAACCGCATCATTAACGAAGTGAATGGCATTTCCCGCGTCGTGTACGACATTAGCGGAAAACCACCAGCAACGATAGAGTGGGAATAATATCAATCAATTTAAAGGGCAAATTATTTGCCCTTTTCTTCTTTCATAGCGCTAATTTCTCTCATCAAGATTCACTATGGACATCGCATTTTTACTCGGCACTAAAATTATTGAACTGACACTCATTGTACTTATTGGCTATG
>CAUTFW010000054.1:0-5807 GCA_963537955.1 Parahaemophilus parainfluenzae
GTATTAAATACGGCAGCCAGTTTGCTGACTAACACGCTTTTACCGCTGCTTTCACCACCTAAAATGGCAATGGTTTTCGCAAAGAACGGACGAACTTCTTTCGGAATGAACTTCCAATATTGGAAAGGTGTAGTACGAATTTTCGTTGCGGATACATTAAAGAAAGAGCGGTCAGGATCCACTAAAGAAACTTCGAGACCCAAGTATTTTTCGTATGGCGCTTTGTCTTGTGGTTCACTACTAAAAACCATCGTCGGGGTAAATTGTTTTTCTTCAAAGAGATTTTTTACCGCTTCACTCCAAGCTTGCCAACCATTCGGATAACTTGGAATACCATCCTCAACTAAATGATGAATGAAAATTTGATTTTTTTGATATTTAAAGATTTGCTGCATCCAGCGAAGACGATCTTGTACCGTCGGCATACGCTTCATTTTACTATCATAAAACAGCTTTAAATCGCGTTCGGTATCGCTACAGACAATCACGTGAAGCTCATCCACTTTACTGAATGCTTCATAAATCATATTAATATGGCCGGTGTGAACAGGGTAGAATTTTCCAAAAATCACACCCACTTTTTTATCGTGTTTGTTCGACATAATGTATCCTTCGCTAAATCGCCACCGCATAGTGACAGTATAGCCCTATTTTATGCAATCTTTGTGCAAATAAAAACATTTTTCATTGAATGATTTTTTACCGCAACATTTTGCGTTATACTACGGCTTGCATTCTCAGGGCAGGGTGAAATTCCCTACCGGTGGTAACAGCCCACGAGCACTTAAAAGTGCGGTCAATTTTGATTAAGTTTTTACAAAATTGTTTCGCTTTGTCCTTTTAAGGTTAGCAGATTTGGTGAAATTCCAAAGCCGACAGTATAGTCTGGATGAAAGAGAATAAAACGGATTGGGTTCCCACTTCCGTTCTATTTATTTGCATTTCTCAGCCCTGATTCTGGTTAATTTTAACGTAACAACAAAGGAAATTACGATGAATCAGTCAATTTTATCTGCATTTGGTGCGACCGGCGAAGAACGGGTGATTAACGCATTGAATGCATTCAAACAAGGCAATGGCGTATTAGTATTGGATGATGAAGATCGCGAAAATGAAGGCGATTTAATTTTCCCTGCAGAAACGATTACACCAGAACAAATGGCAAAACTTATTCGTTATGGCAGTGGTATTGTGTGTTTATGTATCACCGATGAACAATGCAAACAGCTTGATTTGCCACCAATGGTTGAGCACAACAACAGCGTGAATAAAACGGCGTTTACCGTGACGATTGAAGCGGCAGAAGGTGTATCAACAGGTGTATCGGCACAAGATCGTGTTACCACAATCAAAGCGGCGATTGCAGATCTGGCAAAACCGGCAGATCTTCACCGTCCAGGACATGTTTTCCCATTACGTGCGGCAGAAGGTGGTGTTTTAACGCGTCGCGGTCATACTGAAGCCTCAGTTGATTTAGCGCGTTTAAGTGGTTTTAAACCGGCAGGGGTGATTTGTGAAATTACGAATGATGATGGAACCATGGCTCGCGCACCAGAAATTATCGAATTTGCGAAAAAATTTGGTTATGCGGTGTTAACGATTGAAGATTTAGTAGCATATCGTCAAAAACATCATTGCTAATCAAATACTCAGAAAACAAAAGTGCGGTCAGAAAATCCATTAAATTCTGACCGCACTTTGTATTTTAGGCTTAATTGGTTTCCACAAAGCTTAATGCTGTTTCGACCACTTCAATTCCTGCGCCTTGTTTAAAGGCATTTTCACTTAGATAGCGTCGCCATTGTCTTGCCCCTTTGCAGTTTTGGAATGCACCGAGCATATGTCGAACGATATGATTTAAATAAACACCTTGGCTCAGTTGTTTTTCAATATAAGGGAACATGGCTTCCACCGCTTGTCTTGGTGTGATGATATCCGCATTGGCATCAAAAAGCATTTGATCAACATAGCCCAACAGTGATGGATTTTGATAAGCCTCACGCCCAACCATCACGCCATCCACAAATTGCAAATGATGTTTCATTTCTTCGATAGTTTTAATGCCGCCATTAATTGCAATGGTCAACTGCGGGAAGTCTTTTTTCAATTGATAAACACGATCATAATCCAAAGGGGGAATCTCGCGATTCTCTTTTGGACTTAATCCTGAAAGCCAGGCTTTTCGTGCATGAACAATAAATTCTTGGCAGCCTGCATGATGGACTTTTTCGATAAAATCGCAGAGAAATTCATAGCTATCCAAATTATCAATACCAATGCGGGTTTTCACAGTGACAGGAATATTCACGACACTTTGCATTTCTGAAATACATTCTGCTACTAAATCCGCTTTTGCCATTAAGCAAGCACCAAACATACCATTTTGCACGCGATCAGAAGGGCAGCCGACATTCAGATTAATTTCATGATAGCCTCTTTCTTCGGCTAATTTGGCACAATGTTTAAGCTGTGCAGGATCACTTCCTCCGAGTTGTAAGGCAACGGGATTTTCTTGTAAATCAAAATCTAAATGATCGTATTTCGCATGAATAATGGCGGGGGCCGTAACCATTTCAGTATAAAGCAACGCATTTTTACTAAATTGACGATGAAAATAGCGACAATGGCGTGTCGTCCAATCTAACATTGGCGCAACGGAAAAGCGTCCACGATAAAAGTGCGGTTGGTTTTCTGACATATTTTATTTCTCTTGAATTTCGTTACGGCGCAGATCTTCTGCTTGTTGTTCCTGCATTCGTTGACGGAAACGTCCAGCCGCAAAGTGGTAAAAAGGTTTCGGACTAAATTGGCGCGAAATTATGGAGGCAATGATACTGGAAATCAAGAGCCAAATCAGCACAGGTTGAGCACCCGTCATTTCCATTACCACTACGCTAGCTGTCACAGGAGATTGTGTCCCACCAGCTAAAAAGGCTGCCATACATAAAATAACCAAGAAACGTTGATCGACCATGCCGTTGCTGATTTCCCATAACATGGTACCAATACCCGCACCAGTGGTGAGAGACGGTGTAAAAATTCCGCCCGCAATGCCATTCCAATAAGTCGTAACCGTTGCGAAGAGTTTTAGGATCCCTACTTCAGGTGAAACGAGTTGCCCTTCTAATGCTCTGGCGACCACATCATAACCTGTTCCATAGGTTTGCCCTTCGCTGTAAGTACCCATCGCGGCAAGTACTAAACCGAGTAATAAGGCAATGTAAATGGGGTGTTTGCGGATCCAATCACGCCATTTGAGAGGAGACAGTCCTGCTAATCCTTTTGCAAGGAGTCGCCCAAATATACCGCCCAGTACGCCACAAACTACGCCACAAATAGCAAGCCAAAGATATAAATAGGGAATAGCTGTTGCACCTTTATAGGCTG
Organism: Parahaemophilus parainfluenzae; assembly: GCA_963537955.1. Lineage (GTDB taxonomy): Bacteria > Pseudomonadota > Gammaproteobacteria > Enterobacterales > Pasteurellaceae > Haemophilus_D > Haemophilus_D parainfluenzae_AJ. The sequence continues at coordinate 3,388 of CAUTFW010000054.1, forward strand.
GAAAGTAAGGGCTATTGCCTTGAATCGCCACTAAAATAAAACCGGCTGCTAATACACCAAGCAATACTCGGCGTTCCCAGCGTAACATCACGCCTCGACCAAGTTCTTCAATGGCAAAAATGACACCAGCCAAAGGCGCATTAAAGGCGGCAGCAAGACCGCCTGCCGCACCGGTTGCGATGAGTTCATTCGTACTCAAACCACGGAAAGCAAAGTTGTATTTACGACAGAAATTTCCCCAAGCTAGCATGACTGCAGCACCCACTTGAACAGATGGGCCTTCACGTCCAACAGATGCACCGATAACCATTGCAAAGAAAGTAAGTGGAATTTTCCAAATGGTTTGGCGAAATTTAACCAGTTTCGTTTTATAGCCATTGTAAGGAAGATTAATGGAGGCAATCACTTGTGGAATACCGCTACCACCAACATAAGGCGTGTATTTAGCGGTAAACCAGGTGAGAAAAGCAAGACCAAGCGGTAAAACAATCCAAACGGCGAGAGGGTATTTTGCAGACCAATAGGCGTTAAATTCAAGTCCCATGTCAGCGAGTTTTGCAAATCCAAAGGAAAAAAGCGCAACAAATGTCGCACCAATTAGTAAACATACAAACTCTAGGGTTTTATGAGAGATACGATGGGTTTGTCGAAGCTTTTTATGGTAGAAATAACGTAAGTGAAAAATGAATGAACGTAACATAATGATTGCCAACAAAATAATTCTGCTTGAAATTATAAAACCCTAGTTTCAGGCAGGCAATTGATTTGGAAAAAGAGAGTTAAAACTAAATGAATTAAACATCTTGAAGAGAATGTATGAAATGTAAAGATGGGATGGAATAAATTATTTTAAAATTATATAATTATAGAAGATCTCTTAAGTTAAGTCAGAATTCACTACACTTAGATCAATAATTATAAGGATTCTATTATGAAAAAAATACTATTTATCTCTATGCTTAGCTGTTTCCTAACTTGTACTGAAGTACAAGCATCTATAGCAAATTCCACCAGTTCGAGTAGTCAATTTAATCAAATTTCTACTAATTTAAGTAATGAAGAATTTGGCAAACATATTCTCAAAAAAGTTTATCCAAGAGCGGTATACGATAAATGGAGTAAATCTTGGGAAGATGATGTTTTTTTTATTGATTATGATTTAAAAGATATTCAAACCAGTGAAGGAGAAAAGCGTTATTTTGCACTGAATTATGGAACTGCAGGATATAATGAGGAATTGTATTTATACATTTTCAAAAAGTCATTAGATGAATGGGTTTTAGAAAATCAGGAATATATGAATTCTAAAAACTTTGAGCAAAAACCATTATTTAAAAATAAAAATATAGAGTTTCTTGGTAAGGCTGCGGTTGTTAAGCTAGGAAAGGATACACTGGGTTTTCAATTAAACAGCCGTGATGGTGGGAGTGGCGGTGAGAAAGGTGATATTAGTTGGGTTTATCTAGTAGATAATAAAATGAAAATGGTGGCTGGGTGTCATTATGAAGAGTGGCGTTTTGGACCTCTCGGCGTTGAATGCGAGCCTAAAATTAATTCAAGCCTAAAGCCAACAGAGGCATTTTATCCGATCGAATTGAATTATAAACTTGTGAAATATAAGCTTAATGATAAGGCTAAAAATGGATCAGAAGAATGGGATATAAAGAGCATAGGTAACAAGAAAGGTAAGGTAGTAATTTTATTTAATCCACAAACTCAAACTTATGAACTACCAGCAGGCTTTGAAAAAATTAGTACGAATGCGGAACAACTATGGAAGTACTTTAATAAAATAACAGACTCTAAGCAAAAACAAGTAGATTGATTTTTAATCCTCAAGCCTTAACGATATTTAATGAAGGAGGCTGTTAAGCGCAAAGAATGTGATGCTTGACATTTTTCCATGAACTCTTTAAAATTCAGCGTCTATTTCTTCCGTCTATTGGATGGAGAGATAGATTTTGTAACAAACATTCTATTATGAATAACATTTAAACTGGAGCTTTTTTAATGGCAACTATCAACCAGCTAGTACGCAAACCGCGTGTGAAAAAGGTTGTAAAAAGTAACGTTCCTGCATTAGAGGCTTGCCCGCAGAAACGTGGTGTGTGCACTCGTGTATACACAACTACACCTAAAAAACCGAACTCAGCATTACGTAAAGTATGTCGTATTCGTTTAACTAATGGCTTTGAAGTAACTTCTTACATCGGCGGCGAAGGCCACAACCTTCAAGAGCACAGTGTTGTGCTTATCCGTGGTGGTCGTGTTAAAGACTTACCAGGTGTTCGTTACCACACTGTACGCGGCGCATTAGACTGTGCAGGCGTTAAAGATCGTAAACAAGGTCGTTCTAAATACGGCGTTAAACGTCCTAAAGCTTAATGGAACTCCGTTAAGTAAGGCCAAACGTCTAAATT
>CAUTFW010000055.1:0-5661 GCA_963537955.1 Parahaemophilus parainfluenzae
ATGCGCAAAATGCAGGCGTAGCACACTTAATTCAGTGGAAACAAGGTGATGTTGCGGCATTAAAAAATCCAAGTCCAGATGAAGTCGGAACGGTGATTTGTAACCCACCTTATGGTGAACGTTTAGGCACAACTCCTGCTTTGATTGCTTTATATTCAGTCTTTGGACAACGTCTTAAAAATGAATTTGGTGGGTGGAATGCGTCGATTTTCAGTAGTGAATCTACCTTGCTTGATTGCTTGCGTATGCGTTCACATCGTCAATTTAAAGCAAAAAACGGTCCGTTAGATTGTGTTCAGAAGAATTATCAAATTTCTGAACGCAAAGAAAGTGCGGCTGAAAATCTGTTTGAATTTGACCGTACTTCAACGATAGCGGTAGATTTTGCGAATCGCTTACAGAAAAATATCAAGAAAATTGAAAAATGGGCGAAACAGCAAGGCCTTGATGCGTATCGTTTATATGATGCGGATTTACCGGAATATAACGTAGCTGTGGATCGTTATGGCGATCATATTGTGGTGCAAGAGTATGCCGCACCGAAAAATATTGATGAAAATAAAGCTCGTCAACGTTTATTGGATGCGGTTACTGCAACCTTGCAAGTCACCGGTATTGAAACCAATAAACTGATTTTGAAAGTTCGTCAAAAGCAAAAAGGCACTAACCAATATGAAAAATTAGCTAATAAAGGCGAATATTTCTATGTGAATGAATACGGTGCACGGCTTTGGGTGAATTTAACGGATTACTTGGATACAGGATTATTCTTAGATCATCGTTTAACCCGTAAAATGGTTGGCGAAATGGCAAAAGGCAAAGATTTCCTCAATCTTTTCGCTTATACCGGTTCCGCAACAGTGCATGCAGCATTAGGTGGGGCAAAATCAACGACGACCGTGGATATGTCTAACACCTATTTAAACTGGGCAGAACAAAACCTAATTTTAAATGATATCGAAGGCAAACAGCACAAGCTCATTCAGGCAGATTGTTTGCAGTGGTTAGAGAAATGTGATCACCAGTTTGATTTGATTTTCGTGGATCCGCCAACATTCTCGAATTCTAAACGTATGGAAGACAGCTGGGATGTACAACGTGACCACATCAAATTAATGCGTAATCTTAAGCGTATTTTACGTCCTAACGGCACCATCGTGTTCTCGAACAATAAACGTGGTTTTAAAATGGATTTTGAGGTGTTAGATGAATTGGGATTAAGTGCGGTTGAAATTTCAGCGAAAACCTTACCGCTTGATTTTGAGCGTAATAAACAAATCCACAATTGCTGGATTGTGACAATGAAAGCCTAATAAAAAGCCCGATAATGATTTATCGGGCTTTTTTATTATTCGACTTCTTTTTGTTTTTCGGCTTCAGAATCATCATGAAGAAGGGTTTCAACTGCTGCTTCGTCATTGGTGTCATCTTCTTTTTCTAAAATCTCAGCCGTTTCTTCATTTAGTGCTTCAGCATCAGAATGTGGTTTAATGAAAGGTTTTGGCATCCAATATTTTCGGATGATGTCCGTAGAAAAGCCATGTAAAACTTCTTCATTCAATCGTTCTTGATCTAAGTAACGAACTTCTGCAATGACCTCATCCGCTTCAATTTTATTGATACCTAATTGCATTAATGTTGCATGGCTGAGCGTAAGTGCAGATTCAAAGGTTTCACGTACAATAAAGTCTACGTCTCGTTTAATCAGGCTTACTGTTGTTTTACGGTCATAAGTTCGCGCTAAAATGGGGAGTTTAGGATAAGCATCTTTCAAATTCTGAACAATGCTTTCAATACGATCTGTATCGTTAATCCCGATGACGACACATTTCGCTTTTTCGATACCGGCAGCACGTAATACATCAAGGCGAATACCATCACCGTAATAAACTTTAAAACCAAATTTGGCTGCCGCACGGATGTTTTCGATGTTACGGTCAATCACCGATACGTTAATGCCACGAACAAGAAGCGATTGACAGACGATTTGGCTGAAACGACCAAAACCAATCACGAGCACGCTATCTTCTAAATCCACAATTGGATCGAGATCGCTAGTATCGACTTTTTCCTCTTGATTTACTGATTTGCGTTGGTTGATTTTACGCATTAATAAGCCAACCAATGGTGAGAATAACATTGAGATAATCACCGCAGCGGTAAAGGTCGCATTTTGATCTTTTGTCATCACACCCGCAGTGGTTGCAGCAGAGAAGAGTACGAATGCAAATTCACCACCGTGCGCCATGATGGTCATTCGTCCAACGGATTCTTTTCGGTCAAGTTTCGTAATACGTGCAACAGTGTAAACGGCCAAGGCTTTGCCGATGATATAAAGGCACACAATACCCAATAACCAAAGTGCATTGTCGAACACCAAGGTTAAATCAAGTGACATCCCTACGCCCATAAAGAAGAGACCGAGCAATAGACCACGGAACGGTTCAATATCCGCTTCGAGTTGGTGACGGAATGCAGATTCTGAAAGCATCACACCGGCGACGAATGCGCCCATCGCCATTGAAAGTCCACTCGCTTCCATGGCTAAGGCTGCGCCTAATACCACAAGCAAGGCGGCTGCTGTCATCATTTCACGAATGTGAGCTTTTGAAATTAAGCGGAAAATAGGGTTCATTAACCATTTACCCGCAACCACTAAACCGACAACGGCACCGAGTGCAATAGCAATAGATGTCCAGTTGGTTTGATGTTCAATGTGTTTGGTTTCAGGCGTTAAAAAGGCAATAGAAGCCAATAATGGCACAATGGATAAATCTTCAAAAATTAAGGTTGAAATCACCCTTTGGCCTTTTGGTGTATTCGTAATGCCGCGTTCTTCTAATACCTGCATTACGATAGCAGTAGAGGAGAGCGTAAAGCCCATACCTGCAATAAACGCGACTTCTTTAGGAAGATTTAATATATAGATACCGGCAAAGGTAAGCAGTGCACCACATAGCCCTACTTGTAGAAAACCTCGCCCAAAGATTGCTTTTCTCATTGCCCATAAGCGTTCGGGATGCATTTCCAAACCGATAATGAATAAGAACATCACCACGCCCAGTTCCGCCATATGGAGAACTGATTCCGCATCTTCTATCATGCCAAATACCGAAGGACCAATTAAACAGCCTGCCACTAAATAACCTAATACGCTACCTAAGCCAATACGCTTAAAAAGCGGCACGATGGTTACGCTGGTGGCGAGTAGAACAACAGTTTTAATCAATTCAGGGCTGACGACATTCGACATAGGGCAAAGGAACCTTAGTAAAAACAGGGAGGATGAGAAGTAAGTTCTTTTGTATTCTAGCTTTTTTTGGGTAAATAAAAAACACAGAAAAGCAAGAAATTGGTATAATTTACAAAAACTTTACATGCCAAAAATGGTCATTTTTCTGACCGCACTTTAGAGGTATTATGTCATTACAATTCAATATGGTAGCGTTGTTGTTGGTTTTCTTAATCATTTTAGGTTTAATGAGTCAAAACAGCGCAATCACCATCTCAGCGGCTGTGTTATTAATCATGCAGCAAACCTTATTATCCAAATACATTCCCATACTTGAACAATACGGGATAAAAATTGGGATCATCATTTTAACGATTGGTGTGCTTGCACCGTTAGTGTCGGGGAAAATCCAATTGCCTGATCTCAGCTCATTTTTAAACTGGAAAATGGGCATCTCTATTTTAATCGGGGCATTAGTGGCGTGGCTTGCAGGTAAAGGCGTGCCATTAATGGGAGAACAACCCGTTTTAGTGACTGGATTATTAATTGGTACGATTATTGGTGTGTCTTTCTTAGGTGGGATTCCAGTAGGTCCACTTATCGCCGCTGGTATTTTAGCGATATTAGTAGGAAAATTTTAGATGAAAAACAAATGGTTATTTATCGCTGGGTTGAGCGGTTTTTTATGTGTCGCGATTGGTGCATTTGCCGCTCACGGATTAAGCAAAGTTTTAGAGCCTAAAGAGTTAGCGTGGATTGAAACCGGTGTGAGATATCAAATGTTCCACACCATTGCGATTTTTGCGATTGGCATTTTGCAATTATGCCGGGAAGCATTGGTTGCAAACAAAATAGTTAATCTTGCTGCAGGCGCTTGGGCGTACGGTATTCTTCTTTTTAGCGGCAGTCTTTATGCACTTGCCCTTGGAGCGGGAAAGTTCCTTGTGTGGGTAACGCCAATTGGCGGAACGTTATTTTTAATTGGTTGGCTTTGCTTGGCTTACGGTGGTGTTAAAAGTAAATAGATATGAAGAATAAATCAGTCAGACGTGAATTAAACCCGCTACAACAATCTCTCTTTTCGAAACTCAAGGATATCATGCTGGTGGATCAACGTCGTTTATCTGCCCGAATTCATGGTATTGGAAAAATTAAAAGTCCAGAAGCTCAGCAAGCAGTGGCGGCTGAAATCCAACAGCAAATTGAACAGGCCCAATTACGTGTAGAAAATCGTAAAAGTGCGGTCAAAAATCCGATTGTTTTTCCAGAGAGTTTACCGGTTAGCCAACGTAAAGCAGAAATTCAAAAACTGCTTTCTGAACATCAGGTCATTGTAGTGGCAGGGGAAACCGGTTCAGGTAAAACCACCCAATTGCCAAAAATGTGTTTGGAGTTAGGTTTCGGCAATTTGGGCATGATTGGCCATACTCAGCCGCGCCGTATTGCCGCTCGTTCGGTGGCAGCGCGTATTGCAGAAGAGCTGGAAACAGAGCTTGGCGGGTTAGTTGGTTATAAGGTCCGTTTTAACGATCAAATCAGTGATGATACGCAAATCAAGTTGATGACCGATGGGATCCTATTAGCAGAAATTCAAAACGATCGTTTCCTCAATCAATATTCTTGTTTGATTATTGACGAAGCCCACGAACGTAGCCTGAACAACGATTTTATTCTCGGTTATCTGAAACAATTACTGCCACGTCGTCGTGATTTAAAACTTATCATCACCTCCGCGACCATTGATGTGGAACGTTTTTCTAAACATTTCAACAATGCCCCGATTATCGAAGTCTCGGGCAGAACCTATCCTGTTGAAGTGCGTTATCGCCCCGTAGTGGAAGAAGACGATCAAGATCAACTGCAAGGCATTCTCAACGCAGTGGATGAACTGCAAGCGGAAGGCCGTGGTGATATTTTGATCTTTATGAACGGTGAGCGAGAAATTCGCGATACCGCGGAAGCCTTACAAAAACAAAATCTAAAACATACGGAAATTTTGCCGCTGTTTGCCCGTCTTTCTGCGCAAGAACAGAATAAAATTTTCCATCCGAGCGGATTAAATCGCATTGTATTAGCGACCAACGTCGCGGAAACCTCATTGACCGTGCCGGGCATTAAATATGTGATTGACCCAGGTACTGCTCGCATTTCCCGTTATAGCTATCGCACCAAAGTACAACGTTTACCGATTGAACCCATTTCACAGGCATCCGCTAATCAGCGTAAAGGCCGTTGTGGTCGTGTGAGCGAGGGGATTTGTATTCGTTTATATTCGGAAGAGGATTTTAATTCTCGTCCTGAATTTACCGATCCTGAAATTCTACGCACCAATTTAGCCTCCGTTATTTTGCAAATGACGGCATTGGGCTTAGACGATATTGAAGCCTTCCCATTTGTTGATGCACCAGATAAACGCCATATTCAAGATG
>CAUTFW010000056.1:0-5590 GCA_963537955.1 Parahaemophilus parainfluenzae
AATGGTTAAAAAGTGCGGCTGAAAATCCGGTTGTTTTTCCGAATGAAAGCAAAGCGGAAAATCAAACATTGCGAGCAGAAAATATAGCTGTTTTGGTGCGTGGTTATACCGAAGCGGATCTAGTGAAAAAAGAATTGCAAGCTCTTGGTATTGCTTCCGTGTACCTTTCGGATAGAGGAAATGTCTTTGAGAGTAACACAGCAAAAGAACTGGCCTTGATTTTGCAAGCTTGTTTGAGCGTGACGGAACGCCCAATTTTAAATGCAATTGCGACCGCACTTTTCGGCTTAAATGCAGCTGAAATTCACCAAATTCATCATGATGAAATTCAGTGGCAACGTTGGGCTGAAAAATTCGCAGAGTATCAACAAATTTGGCAACGCCAAGGCGTATTGCCGATGTTGCACCATTTACTTTTAGCTGAAAATATCACAGAAAAACTCTTATCTCGGCCTGATGGTGAACGTAAACTGACAGATTTATTACATTTAGCTGAAATTTTACAACAAGCAGCGGCATTAAATGAAAGTGAAGCGGCATTATTGCGTTGGTTTGAAAAGCAAATTCAAGATGAAGGTCGTCAAGAAGCACAAATCCGTTTAGAAAGCGAACGTCAATTAGTGAAGATTGTGACTATCCATAAATCCAAAGGGTTGGAATATGATTTGGTTTGGTTGCCATTTTTAGGTAATGCGGCGAAAAATCCAGCTAAGAATAAACTGTTTAATTTATATTACGACAGTGATGAAGAGAAAACCTTGTGGGATATGCAAGATCAACACTTGGATGATTTAACCCAAGAAGTTTTTGCGGAAGAATTGCGTTTGCTTTATGTGGCATTAACCCGAGCAAAATACCAAATGGCCTTTGTGTTACCGAAAGCCTTTGATAAAAAATGGAATGCTTTATTGTATGTGTTAACACAGGGTGAAATTGGTCGAAAACTCGATTTGCCAAATAATTGGGACACACAGCCGTTATTGGAAAAATTTAATCAGCTTTTACCAAATGATGTAGCGATTGAATCAACTGATGTGTTACAAGCCAGTGAACCACTTACCTTAAATGTTTCTCAAGAAAATTTAAGTGCGGAAATTTTCCAAGGTGAAATTGAACAAGATTGGCGAGTGACGAGCTTTAGTGGCATTGAACAAACTCATCAACGCAAAGCTTATTTGAATGAAAGTGCGGTGAAAAAATCGCTTATTTTTGATGATGCGAAAGATTATGATGTGTCAATTTCAATAGAAAATATCACTGAAAATCTGACCGCACTTGAGCATGATAACGATGAAATGGTTCTAGATTTTCCACGGGGAACACAAATCGGTACGTTATTGCATCGTTATTTTGAAAAGGTGCCTTTTATTCAACTGGCTGAGAAAGAAAACATTGAAAAGTTATGTCAGGATTTGAATCTTGCAGAAGAGCAATTTGCAGCAGTTCAACAGTGGTTTGAACAAATACTCAGCACGCCAATTTTGCCAAACGATGATTTTACCCTTGCACAAATTAACGAAAAACAATGCTTAAAAGAGTTGGCGTTTTATCTCAATATCTCCAATCATTTTGATGTCGCCGGTTTTAATCCAGCGTTAGCAACCTTACATCATTTGCCATCAGAACCGTTACAGTTTGATGATATTCAAGGCATGGTGCGAGGTACAATGGACTTAGTTTTCAGCCATCAAGATAAATATTATTTGCTTGATTACAAATCGAATTTCTTGGGTGAAACATTAAAGGATTACGATCAAGCCGCATTGAAAAAAGCCATGTTAGAACATCATTATGATTGGCAATACTTGTTGTATCTGGTGGCATTGCATCGTTATTTAAAAACACGTTTGCCTCACTACGATTACAACCGAGATTTTGGTGGTGTGGTCTATGCATTTTTACGAGGAATGAATGGTTCGCCACAATCGGGCATCTTTTTTGATAAGCCAGATTGGCAATTAATCCAACAATTAGAGGAATTATTTTAATGTTAAGCCTATTAAAATCCTTGCAAGAACAAGGTGTAATTACTCAAGTCGATTATTATTTTGCTCAATTAATTGCGGATAAACAAAAAGATAAAGGCTATGCCGAACCCGTCCAAAATTTAGCGATTTTATTAGCCGCACTTTGTAACTGGAGCTATACGCAAGGCAATACTTGTTGTGTGTTAGATCGTTTCTTAGAACGTAATTTATTCGGCTTGGCTTATCGTCATACTGAAACGGATTTTTTGCCGCTTATCAATGAAAAGATTGGTTCGCTTCCTATATCCAAATGGCAGTCTGCATTGACTGGACATATTGCCCTTACACAAGATCCTGAAAATCAGATTGCGCCTCTCGCATTTCAATTTGGGGCGATTTATTTCTATCGTGCTTGGCAAGATGAATTCCGCGTGGCGCAATATATTAAAAATGCCTTGAAAAATGACCGCACTTTATCGGTAGGACCACAACAAATTCGGGCATTATTAGATCGTTATTTCCCTCAACAACAAGCACAAATTGATTGGCAAAAAGTAGCAGTCGCAACGGCGGTAAAAAGTCCATTTTCTGTGATTACAGGTGGACCGGGAACAGGGAAAACCACGACTGTTACTCGCTTGTTATGTGTATTACAGGAATTATTTGGTGGAAAACTTCATATTAAATTGGTTGCACCAACGGGAAAAGCCGCGGTTCGTTTAACGGAATCCATCGAAAATGCTTTGGCGCAAATGCCGATTTCAGATGAGTTACGTGCATCCATTCCGAAAACCGCAGAAACGTTGCATCGTTTATTAGGCGTTCGACCTTTTACCGATAGCGTGAAATATCATGCGCATAATCCGCTGCAAATAGATGTGCTAGTGGTGGATGAAACCTCGATGATTGATTTGCCGATGATGGCGAAACTCGTGCAAGCGTTGAAACCCGAAACGCGTTTGATTTTATTGGGTGACCAAGCTCAATTGGCTTCTGTGGAAGCTGGGGCAGTATTAGGTGAAATTGCACAGTTTTTAACGTTAGATTATAGCCCTGCTCAAGCAGATTATATCCATGCAACAACAGGCTATACCGTTCCAACTTCAGATGAACATAGTCCGCTGCGTGATGCCATTTGCCATTTAACCTTTAGTCGTCGTTTCCGAGATGATTCGGGCATTAAACAACTTGCTGAGCAAATTCAACAAGGAAAAGGCGAGGGGAGTGTGGCAACCTTTGCGGAATATCCACAAGAGTTGTATTTTCACCATTTTGATGAAGAGCAAGATGTTAAAGAATCTGTTCGTCAAGTGGTGAAAAGTGCGGTTGAAAATTACCGTGTTTATTTAACGCAACTTCAAACTTATTTTGCTCAGAAGAAAGATCTCAATACAAAATTTATAGATGAAAAGGGCAACGAAAAAACTTATGCGGAAGCAATTTTAGACCGTTTTAATTCGGTGAGATTTTTGACCGCACTTCGTGCTTCGGCATTAGGTGTAGAAGAGTTAAATCGAGAAATTGCTTTGGCATTGCGTGCAGAAAAACTACTTTGGTTCCGTCAAGAGGATGATTGGTATATTGGTAAACCAATTATGATTACGGAAAACGATCATAACGTGAAACTGTATAACGGTGATATTGGCTTGTGTTTAGCTAAAGGCAAAGTGTGGTTCGGCAATCGAGAAGTTTCTACCAGTCGTATTCCCGCTCACGAACCTGCATTTATGATGACGATTCATAAATCCCAAGGTTCGGAGTTTGATCATACGGTAATGGTATTGCCAACAGAACCTAATCCAGTGTTTTCACGAGAGCTGGTATTTACCGGTGTTACCCGTGCGAAAAATCAACTTTCCGTATTTGCCAATGAAAAAATCTGGCAAAGTGCGGTCAGAAATACGGTAAAAAGACAAAGTGGTTTAGGAAAGTTATTACAGGAAAAAGAGGAGTAAAAAATGAAATTATATGTTTACGATCATTGCCCGTTTTGTGTACGTGCCCGCATGATTTTCGGTTTAAAAAATCTGCCGGTAGAACTTGTGGTGCTGGCAAATGATGATGAAGTCACACCGATTGGTTTAGTGGGCAAAAAGGTTGTGCCAATTCTTGTCAAAGAAGATGGTACTGCGATGCCGGAAAGTTTGGATATCGTGCATTATGTTGATAAACATTTTGGTGAAAAAATCTTATCTGAACACGTTCGTCCTGAAACTGAAGCATGGTTAAAAGAAGTTGGCAGTTATTATGGTCATCTTACGACTGCACGCTTTACGCAAATTGGTTTAGCAGAATTTGAAACCCAAAGTGCGGTCGATTATTTCACTAAAAAGAAAACGGAATTTATTGGTGATTTTGCTGAAAATATTGCGAAGACTGAAACTTATCTCACTCGCTTAAAAGGCGATTTAGAGAAATTAGCGGTATTAATTCAATCTGAAAGTGCGTTAAACGGCCAACTTTCTCTTGAAGATATTATCGTTTTCCCTGTATTACGAAATCTTACTTGTGTGAAAGGCATCGAATTCCCACCAGCGGTTTTAGCTTACATCACGAATATGGCTAAGTTAAGTCATGTGCCGTTGTATTTTGATAAAGCCATTTAACCACAGCTGATTAATAGGGCTTGGAAATACTGAAGTTTTGACTTGGATCATAGGTGCGGTCATTTTTTCAGTATTTTTTATTCATCGATCTATAATCTCTAACGTTTACTTTAATAAGAGCGCAGAGATATGGATCAGGAATACCAACGAGCGGTTACCCGTATTTGTGTGGAAACCGCTTTGTTATTGTTACAGCATGGCGCAGAAAGTGCTGTCGTCGTACAAATGGCACAGCGATTAGGTGTAGCTTTAGGCATTGAAAGCGTAGAGTGTGCTTTAACGGCAAATGCCGTCTTATTAACCACACTTTCTAAGCAGCATTGTATTACCACCGTGCGGAAAAATGTCGATAAAGGCATTAATATGCAAATTGTTACGGATGTACAGCACATTGTGGTTGCCGTAGAGCATCACTTGTATGATTTGTCCATGGCTCAAAAGAAACTGGATAAATTAAAACCACTAAAATATAACCGTTATTTGGTGGTGTTTATGATTGGTTTATCTTGTGCCTCTTTTGCTCACCTTTCTGGCGGAGATATCACAATTTGTGCAATCACCTTTATTGCTTCTGCCATTGCCATGTTTGTTCGACAAGAAATTTCTAAACGTCATTACAATCCACTCATCGTTTTTGCCATTACTGCTTTTGTTGCTTCACTGATTTCCGGTGTCAGTTTGAAATATAGTTTAGGCAATGATCCTCATATCGCATTAGCTTCTAGCGTTTTATTACTTGTCCCAGGATTCCCATTAATTAATTCACTTGCAGATATTTTAAAAGGGTATGTCAATATGGGAATAGGACGATGGACCATCGCTACGGTTCTCACTTTTGGTGCTTGTTTAGGTATTGTCTTTGCATTAGATCTTTTAAATATTGTTTCGTGGGTGGGGTAATAGGATGTTTTTACTGAATTTACTCGACGATATGCTTTTTGCCGCCATTCCAGCAGTAGGATTTGCTTTAGTATTTAATGTTCCGCCTAAAGCCTTAAAGTATTGTGCTATTTTAGG
>CAUTFW010000057.1:0-4890 GCA_963537955.1 Parahaemophilus parainfluenzae
TTATTTTTTACGGGTATGTAACCCTTTTTTCTCTAAACCACGGTAGATCATTTGTTGTTGTACGATAGTGATTAAGTTAGACACTAACCAGTAAAGTACTAGACCTGCCGGGAACCAGAGGAAGAAGAACATGAAGATCAACGGCATGAAGTTCATCACTTTTTGTTGCATTGGATCTGCAACTGGTGTCGGTGACATTTTTTGTAACAAGAACATTGATCCACCCATTAAGATTGGAAGAATGTAGTAAGGGTCTTGTGCCGATAAATCTTGAATCCAACCAAAGAATGGCGCATGGCGAAGTTCAACCGCTTCCATAAACGTCCAGTATAATGCGATAAAAATTGGCATTTGAAGGATTAATGGTAAGCAACCGCCAAGTGGATTTACTTTTTCTTCTTTGTAAAGTTTCATCATTTCTTGGCTCATACGTTGGCGATCATCACCAAAACGTTCGCGCATTTCTTGCATTTTCGGTTGCAACATACGCATTTTCGCCATAGAAGTGTATTGTGCTTTTGTAAGCGGATATAAAATCGCTTTAACCACTAAGGTGACACAAATAATTGCCACACCCCAGTTAGATACAATACTTTGAATGAACGTTAATAACCAGAATAATGGTTTTGCGATGAACCATGCCCAACCGTAATCGACGGTTAAGTCTAAGTGGTTAGCCACTTCAGCCATTTTGTTTTGTAATTTTGGGCCTGTCCATAATGAGCTGGTAATTGTTTCTGTTGCACCCGCTGGAACAGATACCACTGGACCACGATAACCAATAGACGCAACGTTATTTTTGCTGTCTGTAATACTATAAAGTTGGTTATTTACATCTTGATTTGGGATCCAAGCTGATACGAAATAGTGTTGTAAAATAGCAACCCAACCTGCTTTGGTATCGATAGAAAGATTTTTGTCTTTCATATCGCTGAAGCTGTATTTTTTGTAATTGGTTTCAGAAGAAGAATACGCACCACCGGTATAAGTAGGCATTGCCACATTACCGCTGCTTTCAACTAATGTATGTTTTAATTGGCCATAAGGTTCAACTTCAATTGCGCTACCACTTTGGTTCACAATTTCAAAGTTAACACCTACATCGTAACTATCACGTTTTAACACAAAGATTTTACGATAAGTCACACCGTCTTTTTCAAATGTTAATGGTACAGAAAGTTCATTTTGACCTTCTGCTAATTTGAAATTATCACCCGTAACTTGATATTGTGCGCGACCTGCTTTTGTATCGATCCCGTTTTTACCGATTAAGCCGCTTTGTGCAATGTAAACATGCTCGTTTGTATCTTTTAATAAAACAAAAGGTTCTTTTGAATTTAATTCTGCATCATATTTTAATAATTCAGAACTAATTACATCACCACCTAATGTATCCACTTTCAAACGGAATACATCATTTTCTAATGTGATAATGTGACCTTTGGTTTGTGAGTCTGCCACTACTTCGGCAGATGAAGAAGAACTTGCCGGTACATCAGAAGAGGCGGTTGTTGTTTGTTCCGTGGTCTGTTGTTGAACCGGTGGATTTTTATCAAGTTGCCATTGCTGATAAACAAGGAAAGAAATAAAGAGTAGTGCAAGCACTAATAGGCTACGTCTTGAGTCCATTATTTTTTCTCATCGTTATTATTAATCTTTTTCGGCGGAACAGGATCGAATCCACCGGCGCTTAAGGGGTGACATTTTAATACACGTTTTAGCGTAAGCCAACTACCTTTTAACAATCCATGTGTTTTTAACGCCTCAATACCATAGCAAGAACAGGTTGGCACAAAACGACAACGGGGCCCGATTAAAGGGCTAATCGCTACTTGGTAAAACTTAATTAAAGCGATGAGGATTTTTGTGCCAAACGAATGTGACGTGCCCATAATTTATCCAAAGTTTGTAAAAACGTTTTATTATCAAGCTGACCAATGCCACGTTTCGCCACAAAGACAAAGTCACAAGAAGGCAAATTATGTTGAGATAAACGAAAACTTTCACGAACTAAACGTTTAATACGATTACGATCATGTGCTCGTTTAAGATGTTTTTTAGCCACAGTTAAACCTAAGCGTGGATGCTCAAGATTATTTTTGCGTGCGAGAATGGTAATTTCAGGGGTGCTTGCTCGAAACGGTTGTTCGAAGACATTTTTGAATTGAGTGGGAGTTAGCAATCGTAACTCCCGAGAGAAGTTTAGCTTAATCACTAAAAACGGTGATTATGCAGATAAACTCTTACGACCTTTAGCACGACGACGAGCTAAAACTTGACGGCCGTTTTTAGTTGCCATACGAGCACGGAAACCGTGAGTACGGCTACGTTTTAATACAGAAGGTTGAAATGTACGTTTCATTGTAATCTACCTAAATCAAAATGGTTTACTGTTTTGATATTCAAAACACAACAAGGGTTATAAAAAATAGACCGCAATTTTAATCATAAATTGGGCTTTCGTCAAATAAGAAAAGAGAAAATTCCGAAATAATCTTCCGTTTCTTCTAAAATCGTGGGGATTATACGGATTTTAGACAAAATCTCAAGCAACCTTTTTGTCTTTTTTTTGACGACCAACAGAAGATCTTTTGCCTAAATTATTGTAAAATTCTCTTCGATTTTTAACCGCACTTTTGCGGCTTTTATTTTATACGCATATAACATAAGGATAATTTATCGTGAGCCTTTCTACCCTATGGCAAGATTGCTTATCACAACTACAAGATCAAGTTTCTCCGATGGATCTCAGCACTTGGTTACGTCCACTACAAGCAGATGTCATCTCGCAAGATCAAGTGGTGTTATATGCGTCCAATATGTTTGTGAAAAGCTGGGTGGAAAATCACTACTTGTCCCAAATTCATCAAATTTGCCAAGCCCTTGCTAAAAATCCAAATTTACAAATTATTGTAAAAGAAGGGGTGAAACCTGCACCAAAAGCCATTGAACCAGCCTCAACTCAAACGAATAATCATCAAGAAAGTGCGGTCAATTTTCAGCAAGAATCTGATGTTCCCACTAAATTTGAATCTCATCTAAACCATAAACATTTATTTGAAAACTTTGTTGAAGGTAAATCAAACCAACTCGCTCGTGCTGTCGGTCAAAAACTCGCTCTCGCACCTGGTGAACCAACAGCAAACCCATTCTTTTTATATGGTGGGACAGGTTTAGGTAAAACCCACTTATTACACGCAATTGGTAATGGCATTTTAGCGAATAAACCGAATGCTCGCGTGCTTTATATCCATGCCAATAATTTTATGCAGCACATGGTAAAAGCAATGCGTGATAATAAAATGGATCAATTCAAAAAATTCTATCGTTCTCTTGATGCGTTATTAGTGGATGATATTCAATTCTTTGCAGAGAAAGAAAAAACACAAGAAGAATTTTTCCATATTTTCAACAATTTATTTGAAACTGGTCGTCAAATTATTTTGACCTCTGACCGCTATCCAAAAGAAATTGAGAAAATTGAAGAACGCCTAAAATCTCGTTTCGGTTGGGGGTTAACGACTGCGATTGAACCACCAGATTTAGAAACCCGTGTTGCGATTTTGCTGAAAAAAGCAGAAGAACATCATATGGAGCTGCCAGAGGAAGTGGCATTCTTTATTGCCCAACGCTTACGCACCAATGTTCGTGAATTAGAAGGTGCCTTAAACCGTGTGAAAGCGATGCAAGACTTCAAAGGTGGTCACATTGATATTGATTTTGTCCGTGACACATTAAAAGATATTCTCGCCTTACAAGAACGTTTGGTAACCATTGAAAATATTCAGAAAGTCGTGGCAGAATACTACCGAATTAAAGTGGCGGATTTAAAATCAAAAAGCAGAGCAAGATCCGTCACTCGTCCACGCCAAGTAGCAATGGCGTTAGCAAAAGAATTAACCAATAAAAGCTTACCGGAAATTGGCCGTGCCTTTGAACGCGACCATACGACAGTCTTAAATGCCTGCCGTGAAGTGCCTAAATTCCGTGAAAAAGACAGCAGTATTCAAGAAGACTGGGCGAATTTAATTCGCACATTATCTGCATAAGGAGCCAATGATGCAATTCAGCATTTCAAGAGAAAATCTACTAAAACCCTTACAGCAAGTTTGTGGCGTATTAAGCAATCGTCCGAATATTCCTGTATTAAACAACGTATTATTACAAATTGAAGATAACCGTTTAACGATTACAGGTACAGACCTTGAAGTTGAGCTTTCTAGCTATACTCAACTTTCTTCTTCAACCGCTGATGGTGCGTTCACCATTCCGGCTAAAAAATTCTTAGATATTTGCCGCACGCTATCAGATGAATTTGAAATTACGGTCACCTTTGAGGAAGATCGTGCCATTGTAGAGTCTGGTCGCAGTAAATTTAATCTCACTACGCTACCTGCAGAAGAATACCCAAACCTGACAGATTGGCAATCTGAAGTGGATTTTGCCTTACCGCAAAGCACCTTGCGTCGCTTAATTGAAGCCACCCAATTTTCAATGGCGAACCAGGATGCCCGCTATTTCTTGAACGGCATGAAATTTGAAACGGAAGGTAATTTATTACGTACTGTTGCAACTGACGGTCACCGTCTTGCGGTTTGTACGATCGAATTAGATCAAGATCTGCAAACTCATTCGGTTATTCTGCCACGCAAAGGCGTATTAGAACTGAATCGCCTATTAGAAAGCAGTGATGAACTTGCTCGTTTGCAAATTGGTACGAATAATCTTCGTATTCACTTAAACCACACTGTGTTTACCTCAAAACTCATTGATGGTCGTTTCCCTGATTACCGTCGTGTATTACCACGTAATGCAACGCGTATTGTAGAAGGAAACTGGGAAACTTTAAAACAAGCCTTTGTGCGTGCATCTATCCTTTCAAATGAACGT
>CAUTFW010000058.1:0-4844 GCA_963537955.1 Parahaemophilus parainfluenzae
TTAATTAATTCTTTATATTTTGCGATACGCGCACGACGCTCTTGTTCAGCTTGTTCAATTTCAGCTGCTTGAGCACGTTTTTCTTCAACTGCAGCTTGTAATTTTAAAAGTGAACTTTCAGCTTGTTCTAATGTTAAATCGCGTACAGCGGCCCGTAAACTACGAAGGTTAGTTAAACCTTTTGTTAATTCGTTCATGATGTCCTCTTTTTTATGTGTGTGAATGCTTAATTATTTTAAGGAAGATAATAATAACGAAAATAATATATTTGGTAAATATTAATTCGCCTAAATTAAAGAATTAATTGGTCTGATCTCATCATACTCCATATTATGGAGTGACCTGTTTTCTATACTATTGCAATCGTTTACTCATAAAATTGTGTAACAATGAATTAACAACTTAATACGTCATTTTTAATAAAAGAATAGATTTCACTGAAAGTGCAAGATTTTATTGGTAATTTTATTCATTTTAATGTAATCTCTCACCATCCTATACAACAGTAGAGGTGCGGTCATTATAAGTATTTTCCTGGAGTGGATAGCGTTGAAGGGAAAGGAAAGGAATGATTGCCGAAATCGAATAGGCGTCATCTTATTCGGTTGGTCACGTCTTCGAAAGGAACGTGACTGTCATAGTTTTTGTGTATTAACTATGGAGCGCTACGGTTCGGTCTGGTCATAATTGTGTCTTTTCTTGCCGTTGTCTCCATTAAATTATTAGGTATAACTTAATGGAACTAGTCGATTATTCTTCATCTATTTATTCAATTATCCCCGCATTACTTGCGATTATTTTAGCAATTGCAACTCGTCGGGTTTTGGTCTCCCTCAGTGCAGGGATTATTGTCGGTGCGTTAATGTTGGTTGATTTCAATCCATTGAATGCACTTATTTATTTAAAAGATAATGTTGTGGCATTAGTTTATAGTAGCGAAGAAGGCATGAATTCAAATATGAATATCGTGTTTTTCTTAGTTTTACTTGGCGTATTGACCGCACTTTTAACTGTGTCAGGCAGCAACCGTGCATTTGCTGAATGGGCACAAAATAAAATTAAAGGTCGTCGCGGTGCGAAATTATTAGCGGCATCTCTAGTGTTTGTAACATTTATCGATGATTACTTCCACAGTCTTGCTGTAGGTGCGATTGCACGTCCAGTTACTGATCGTTTCAAAGTTTCTCGTGCAAAATTAGCGTATATTCTAGATTCTACTGCTGCACCAATGTGTGTCATGATGCCAGTATCAAGCTGGGGGGCATACATTATTACTCTCGTAGCAGGTTTATTGGCGACATATTCTATTACCTCTTATACACCAATGGGCGCATTCGTTGCTATGAGTTCAATGAACTACTATGCGATCTTCTCATTATTGATGGTATTCTTTGTGGCCTATTTCTCATTTGATATTGCGTCAATGGCACGTCATGAAAAATTAGCCATGGAGCGCGATTATAAAGAAGAAGTCATTGAAGGTGTGAAAGGTAAAGTTCGCAACTTAATTTTACCGATTTTAGTCTTAATTACCGTCACTGTTTTTATGATGATTCACACAGGTAGTGAGGCCTTAGCAGCAGATGGAAAACCATTTAGCCTCTTAGGTGCATTTGAAAATACAACAGTAGGTATTTCGCTTGTTGTTGGTGGTTCAAGTGCGGTTGCTATGTCAACATTATTGATTATTCTTGAACGCCAAGTTTCTTTACCAGAATACGGAAAAGCATGGATTGCCGGCATTAAATCGATGTTAGGTGCAATTGCTATTCTGTTCTTTGCGTGGACAATCAATAAAGTGGTTGGGGATGCACAAACCGGTAAATACTTATCCTCTTTAGTGAGTGGCAGTATTCCAGTTCAATTTTTACCTGTAATTTTATTTATCCTTGGTTCAGCAATGGCATTCTCAACAGGGACAAGCTGGGGGACATTTGGCATTATGTTACCAATCGCTGCGGCAATGGCGACTAACTCAGCTCCAGAATTATTACTTCCTTGTTTGTCTGCAGTTATGGCTGGCGCAGTATGTGGCGACCACTGTTCACCGGTTTCGGATACAACGATTCTGTCGTCAACAGGGGCAAAATGTAACCACATGGATCACGTCACAACCCAATTACCTTATGCAGCAACTGTCGCAACAGCAAGCGCTGTAGGCTACATTGTGGTAGGCTTTACAGAATCAGGTTTAGCTGGATTTGTGACAACAGCAGTTGTTTTAGTAGCTTTAGTGTTTATCGTGAAAAAACGTTAAGCATAAACGTGAAAAAGAAAGGGCGTACTGTGTGGTACGCCCTTTTTGTATTTATTGTGAAAATTAGAGTAATGGGCTAAACAAGAAAAATAACCGCTCGATGATTCGATGATAGAAAGGACGATTGATCCATTCTTGCATATCGAGAGCGGAAGAGTTCGCTAAATAATTTTCATGAAGTGTGGCCACTTCATTGGCAAAATTACGATCTTCTACGGCAACGGTGATTTCAAAGTTAAGCAGGAAACTGCGTAAATCCATATTTACTGTACCAACGAGCGCGAGCTTATTATCGATTAACACACTTTTTGTATGTAGAAGTCCTGCTTCAAAATGATAAATTTTTACACCTGCTTCAAGTAAATCATCAAAGAACGTTCGGCTCGCCCAACGAACCATCAAGGAATCATTGTTTTTAGGTAAAATAAGCGTGATATCAACACCACGGAATGCAGCAATACGTAATGCTTCAGCAATATTGTGACTTGGCACAAAGTAAGGTGAAGTGATCACAATACTTTCTCTTGCCGCATAAATGACTGTTGCAAGAGATTGAGCTATTAAATCATCTGGGAAAGCCGGACCACTCGCAATAACTTGCACAGAATGGGTGTCGTTATCGTCAATTTCCACAAGTGGACAATTTGGCAATAAAAGAGGTAATTCTTCCATGGTTTCAATTTCCCAATCCCAAGCATGTAAGCTGTTTAAAATCGGTGAAACAGGACCGTTGATTCGCACCATCACGTCTATCCAATTGCCTACGTTGCAGTCTTGTTTGAAGAAATTTGGGTCCACCATATTCATACTGCCTGTATAGGCAATTTGATTATCAATGATGATGATTTTACGATGTTGACGTAAATCAATTCGGCTGAAGAACATCCGGAATAAATTTACATGTAGCGCTTCGGTAATTTCAATGCCTTTTTCTCGCATTTCTTTACAAACAGGGCTTTTCAAAAAAGCATTACTGCCAACGGAATCGAGTAAAAGACAAACTTTAACTCCACGTTGCACGGCTTCTTCTAAGGCTTGTTTCACTTCATTAATCATGCCATCATTGCTCCAAATATAGAACACCATATTAATGGAATGATGTGCTTGTTGAATATCACGAATGATACTTCGAATGATGCTTTCTGGCGTGTCGAGAATATGTAATTCATTACCTCGAATGTTCGGAATACCTAAGCGGTGGTGGACTAGTTTAAATAAAGCACGATAACGAGGATCCTGGGAATGTGTAACCAGATCTTTTTGTTCTGACAGTTGCTGAAGCCATTGGGTATATTTAGGTTTTAACAATTGAAAGGCTTTGGCTCGGCGCGTACCTAGTTTAATCTCACCAAAAATTAAATAAGCAATGACGCCAATCAGTGGCACAAGGTAGATAATCATCAGCCATGACAACGTAGCAGAAACCGCTTGTTTTTTGACGAGTAAACGCAAGGTGACAGAAATAACTGCTACCCAAATTAACACGGGAATAATATAAACCAGTATAATATGTTCAAAACTCATTAATTTTTGACCGCACTTATGAAATTAGACATTATTTATCAGACCGATGATTTTATCATTATTTATAAGCCTTGTGGGATAAGTGTGCATAAAGATCAAAGTGAAATTGGTTTAACCACTTTGCTTGCTGAGCAGTTTGGTGTGCCACAAGTCTGGCTTGTACATCGGTTAGATAAAGTGACATCTGGTTTACTCATTTTGGCATTGAATGCTGAAAGTGCGGCTGAATTTTTCCGACTTTTTTCTGAACATCATATCCAAAAGACTTATCTTGCACTCAGCAATCAAAAGCCAAAAAAGAAGCAAGGATTGATTGTCGGCGATATGCAAAAGGCTCGTAATGGGGCTTGGAAACTTTGCCAATCAAAAGAAAATCCCGCAATTACGCGTTTTGAAAGTGTAAGTTGTGAGCCTAATTTACGGTTATTTATCTTAAAGCCACAAACCGGTAAAACCCATCAATTGCGTGTGGCGATGAAAAGCTTAGGGAGCCCGATTTTAGGCGATATGCTTTATGGTAAAAACACTGAAAATATTGACCGCACTTATTTGCACGCTGCAAGATTGCAATTTGAATTTAAAGGTCAGGCATTTGATGTATTTACTGTTCCTAAAGAAGGAGAGTGGTGGCATCGTGAAGGCGTCATGTCTCAGATTCAAAAAATAGGCTCAGCAAATGCTGAGCCAAAGATATAAACGTGATTGATTATTTCGCTAATCCGATACCCGTATAGCCACGTTCACGCATGGTTGCTTCTTTTGATTTACGAATTAAGGTTTCAATTGTCATGCCTTGAACGAGAATTGAGAATGCGACTACCGCATACGTCATACCTAAAATAAGATCGCGAACATCCATTTCTAATCCTTCAATATAAAATTGACCACTTGGAATAGAAAGTGCCATAGCGAGCGCTAGTCCACCTCGTAATGCACCCCAAGTGAGCACTTTCATGGTGTAAGGGTTGTATTTACGGTAGCGTTTCATGACTTGGAATGGTAGCCAAACACTGGCATAGCGACAGATTAAGCACACTGGAATAGCAAGGAAAATTAAGATTAA
>CAUTFW010000059.1:0-4586 GCA_963537955.1 Parahaemophilus parainfluenzae
CTTCTTCCATGCGTAAGAGTTTTTCTTTCTCACCTTCCATCATTTTAGAAACTGGAATGCCTGTTGCTTTAGAAAGTACTTCCGCAATTTCTTCATCTGTCACACGATAGCGTAATAGGCTCATTTCTTTGCCTTCACCGGTTTCAGCGGCTGCAAGTTGTTTTTCCAATTCAGGAATACGACCATATTGAAGCTCAGACATTTTGCTTAAATCACCAGCACGACGCGCTTGCTCCATTTCAGTTTTCGCCGCATCTAACGCTTGTTTGATGTGTTGAGAACCTGAAAGCGCCGCTTTTTCTGACTTCCATACTTCTTCAAGTTCAGCATATTCACGTTCTTTATCAGAAAGTTCTTTTTCTAACATTTCTAAACGTTTACGGCTTGCTTCGTCTTCTTCTTTTTGTAATGCCTGTTGTTCCAATTTTAATTGGATAATACGGCGTTCAAGACGATCAAGCGGCTCTGGTTTAGAGTCAATTTCCATACGGATACTAGAAGCCGCCTCATCGATTAAGTCGATGGCTTTATCCGGCAATTGTCGATCGGAAATATAACGATGTGAAAGTGTTGCCGCTGCTACGATTGCTGGGTCAGTAATATCTACATGGTGATGGATCTCATAACGCTCTTTCAAACCACGTAAGATCGCAATGGTATCTTCTACACTTGGTTCATCTACAAAGACTTTTTGGAAACGACGTTCAAGCGCCGCATCTTTCTCGATATATTGACGATATTCGTCTAACGTTGTTGCACCCACACAGTGTAATTCACCACGTGCTAAACTTGGTTTTAATAAGTTACCTGCATCCATCGCACCATCAGTTTTACCTGCACCAACCATGGTATGGATTTCATCAATAAAGAGGATCACGCGACCTTCTTCTTTTGCAAGTTCATTTAATACCGCTTTTAAACGTTCTTCAAATTCACCACGATATTTTGCACCCGCAATCAAGGCACCCATATCTAAAGAAAGCACACGTTTGTTTTTCAAGCCTTCCGGTACTTCACCATTGACAATACGTTGTGCCAACCCTTCCACGATAGCGGTTTTACCTACACCAGGTTCACCGATTAATACTGGGTTGTTTTTGGTACGACGTTGCAATACTTGAATGGCTCGACGGATTTCTTCATCACGGCCAATAACCGGGTCGAGTTTGCCACTTTCAGCACGAGCTGTTAAATCAATCGTATATTTTTCAAGAGCTTGTCTGCTTTCTTCTGCATTTTGATCGTTCACGCTTTGTCCTCCGCGAATATGTTGAATCGCTTGTAAAATTTGTTCTTTTTTCGCACCACATTTTTTCAAAACGTCATTTAATGCGCCACGCTCTTCAAGCGCCGCTAATAAGAACAATTCACTGGAAATAAATTTATCTTGTTTTTGTTGTGCTAATTTGTCACATAAATTCAATAAGTTGAGTAATTGACGAGAAATTTGCACGTCTCCGCCATTACCTGACACTTGTGGCAATTTATTCAATTCTGCGTTTAATTCATTACGTAATAACGCGACATTCACGCCACTTGCTGTCAAAATCGGTGCAATTGAACCGTCTTGTTGATTTAAAAGTGCGGCCAATAAATGCACTGGTTCGATAAACTGATTATCTTTACCAAGCGCTAATGACTGCGCTTCACTGAGTGCTTGTTGGAATTTAGTGGTAAATTTTTCAATATTCATATCTTATCTTCTCCTGCATAAAATTGTTGGGGTCATCCCCTTTATGAGTAATTAAATAAGACCCTTTTTTGGTATTTCAAGAGAAAAAATCAACTATTTTTAATTTTTTCTATCAAACTTTACTTCTTGATAGGTTTAAGCAACTAAGATTTGATGAAGTGGCACGTCCCACACTTCTGTTGGAAGCTGTTCGACTTGCTGACATTGATGGGCTAATCCCACGGGGATAAAAGGAGACTTCTGCCAATGTTGTAAGGTGCGATCATAAAAACCACCGCCCATGCCAAGGCGATTCCCTTGTCTATCAAACGCAACGAGTGGTGTAAAAAGAATATCTAATTCATCCAAAGGCAATACATTTTGCACATTGAGTTTAGGTTCCCAAATGCCAAATTTATTTTTCAGCATCGGAGTATCAGGCAAATAACGTAAAAACAAAAGGTGATTCGGGTTGAAAGGATGCAAGACGGGCAAATAAACCTGTTTACCTTGCGCCCAAAGAATTTGGATGAGTTTATCCGTGGAGATTTCTCCATCAAAGGAAATATACAAGGCAATATGCTGCGCATTTCGTTCTTCAATTAATGCGAGAGCTTGTTGAGTGATGGAGTCTTCCGCCTGTTGCTGCTGAAGTGCGGTCAAATTTGCTCGTGTTTTACGAATTTGTTGACGAAGTTGATTGCGAAGCGTTTGCTGTGTTGATTTCATTCGATTGGAAAGAATGGATTTTAAAGGAAGGTCCCAGAGTGCCGCTACGAGTAGTAGTCCTTGAACCCGACGGTCCAAGGAAACCGGTAAGGCCATTTTTAGGTTTCTTTAGTCCAATGACAAAGTCAAAGGTCAAGCCTACACACCAATGGCGGGAAACCGATTTATAAAGTTCTAAGTATCGGCTCAGGGACATAACCCATCCACGAACACCCCAGGAAATCTTTTAAATTTATACTAGCTCAATTTGATTGGTTTGACTAGCCTTTATTTGAATAATTTTGCTTATTCAAGCACGTCCCACAAGGGACGGGATTATTTTTTAACCGGTTGAATTAAATCAGACTCTTCCGGTTTTTTCACGTCCGCAAATTGTTTATCTTTATTCGCATCGATGACTTGTTGAGTTTGACTCGCTAATTGTTGTAAACCCATTTTTTCATAGGCTTCTTTCATTAAGAATAAACCTTCGTAAGTCGCTTTGGCATCTGGATATTGTTGTAACATACCCACTACACGGTTTGCTACAGCTACCCATGCATCACGTTTTGCATAGAATTTTGCAATTTCTAATTCATGACGAGCTAATGAATCTTTGATGTATGCCATACGTGCTACTGCATCTTGTGAATATGGGCTATTTGGGAACGCACGCACTAAGCTTTGGAAGTTTGAAAACGCCGTTTTCATTGAAGTTGTTTCACGCGTTGCACGATCGATACCAAAGAAGTCTTGAATCATGTTATCAGCCGTTGCCAAGTTAGTTAAACCCGCCATATACACTGCATAGTCACGGTTTGGACTTTGTGGGAATTGGTGTAAATAGTTATCTACAGTGACCAACGTTGCGGTGTAATCTTGTGTTTTATAGTTTGCATAAATTAAATCAAGCATTGCTTGCTCTTGGTAAGTACTACCAGGGAAGCGCTCTGTTGCTGCTTTTAAATAACGAATCGAGTCAGAATAGCTCCCTTCTTGCAATGCTGCTGCCCCTTTTGCATAAAGATCATCAACAGAAGCTTGCTCTACTTCTTTATTACCACTGCTACAAGCTGCAATCGCGAATGAGGTCAATGCAATAAGTGCAAGAGATTTTATTTTACGCATTCTTTTTTCCTTAATTTTTACGAAAATCAATAAATAAGTTACAATTAACGAATATTGTATAGAACATTACACAATAAGCCAACTTTTTAAATTTTTAGATGGATTTTTTATGCCACAAATTACCTTAACGGCTGAAATTCAGCCCGAACAAATGGGACAGCGTTTAGACCAAACCCTCGCAGAGTTGTTCCCAGAATATTCCCGTTCGCGTTTAAAAACCTGGATTGAAGCAAAACAGGTAAAAATGAACGGTGAAATTGCCGATATTCCACGTGCAAAAGTTTATGGCGGAGAGCAAATTGAAATTTCGGTAGAAGTAGAAGATGAAAACCGTTTTGAGCCACAAAATATTCCGCTCAATATCGTTTATGAAGATGACGATATTATCGTGATTAATAAACCTAAAGATCTCGTGGTTCATCCCGGTGCAGGCAATCCAGACGGCACGGTACTTAATGCGCTACTCTATCACTATCCACCTATTGCCGAAGTACCGCGCGCAGGAATTGTGCATCGTTTAGATAAAGACACAACAGGGCTCATGGTTGTTGCTAAAACCATCCCCGCACAAACTAAGCTCGTGCGTGACTTACAAAAACGTAAAATCACTCGGGAATACGAAGCTGTTGCAAGTGGCATTATGACCAAAGGTGGCACAGTAGATCAGCCAATGGCTCGTCATGCGACAAAACGCACATTGATGGCGGTTCACCCAATGGGTAAACCGGCTGTGACGCACTACCGCATTATGGAAAACTTCCGTAATTACACGCGTTTACGCTTACGTTTAGAAACGGGCCGAACTCACCAAATTCGTGTGCACATGGCACATATTGCGCATCCATTATTAGGCGATCAAACCTACGGTGGTCGTCCTCGTCCACCTAAAAATGCAAGTGAAGCCTTCACTGAAGTATTACGTAATTTTAAACGCCAAGCCTTACATGCGGTTATGTTGCGTTTAGCTCACCCGATTACAGGTGAAATGATGGAATGGTATGCCCCATTGCCAGATGACTTTGTTGAATTACTTCATGCCTTAAAAGCGGATTACCTCGAACACAAAGACGAGTTGGAT
>CAUTFW010000060.1:0-4583 GCA_963537955.1 Parahaemophilus parainfluenzae
CCGTTTATCTTTACCAACTTAATGAAGAAAGAAAATTTAGATGGTGTAATTGGCTGGATTGAGAAATATGCTTTATTGAAAAATATAGAAGAACCTAAAGCCATAGTGAGATAAAGCACTCCCCCTCTTCTTTAGGAGGGGGACTTTTACAAATTTAATCAATTATGAACAGTACGCTCAAACTCTCAACTAAACTTTCTCCAAGCGGTAAAACTCAGCTTGCGGAATATTTTGCTACCCCACCTTTTAAAGTCGTGACATTACCTGCTTATGCGGATGTTTGGACGAATGGACTTAATGCCATTCAAATGTCTTCTTCGCCAGGACTCTTATCTGGGGATCGTATTGATATTCAAATAACGCTCGCAGAATTGACCGCACTTTCTTTAAACACACAGGCATTTACCCGTGTTCAGGCGATGAATGAAGGCGATTTTGCTGAACAAAACACGTTCATTCAGCTTGAAGAGAATAGCCGTTTATTTTATTTGCCCCACCCATTGGTATTGCATAAGGATTCTGCAATTAAACAAAAAACATTCATCAATATGCTGCCCAATAGCACTCTGATTTACGGCGAGATTGTGGCTATTGGCCGCGTAGCAAATAATGAACGTTTTGAATTTCGTCAATTTTCTTCGCATCTGAAAATTCAGCTGTTGCAAAATAACGGGCAAACTAAACCGCTTGTTTTGGATTGTATTCAATGGCAGCCTGCACAAATGAAATTGACAGCATTAAGCCAAATGGAAGATTTTTCACATCAAGGCTCATTGGTTTATCTCAATTTGCAGAAAACGCCAACTGACGTTAAACAAATCGTTCAAACACTTCAACAGCAAGAAAGCGAAAAATCGCTACTGATTGGTGTTTCTCAATTAAATGAAGGGGGACTTATTGTTAGAGTGCTTGGGCATCGTGCTGAACTCATCCAAAAACTGTTTGAGAAAATAGGTGAACAACTAAAATCAGCATAAAATTAATATAGCTGAATTAATTTCCCCTAAAAAAATTTATGCGAGAAATGAAAATATCTCTTATACGTCTTATTTGAAATGTGATCCATGTCAAATTTATTTTCGATGTAAATTCCTATAATTACCTCAAATTAATTAACAACCAAAAAAGGTGATTAAAATGACTCAATACAGAAAAGAAGTGGATTTATTAGGTGAACGTGATGTGCCAGCAGATGCATACTGGGGTATCCATACCTTAAGAGCGGTTGAAAACTTCAATATTTCTAATGTAACCATTTCTGATGTACCGGAATTTGTTCGCGGCATGGTAATGGTTAAAAAAGCAACTGCCCTAGCGAATGGTGAATTAGGTGCTATTCCAAGTGATATTGCAAAAGCGATTGTAGCAGCTTGTGATGAAATTCTTACCACGGGGAAATGCTTAGATCAATTCCCATCTGATGTATATCAAGGTGGTGCGGGTACTTCTGTCAATATGAATACCAACGAAGTAGTTGCTAACCTCGCACTTGAAAAAATTGGTCATAAAAAAGGTGAATATGATGTTATTAACCCAATGGACCACGTGAACGCTAGCCAATCTACTAACGATGCGTATCCTACCGGTTTCCGTATTGCGGTATATAACAGCATTTTAAAACTTATCGACAAAATCCAATACTTACACGATGGTTTCGATAATAAAGCAAAAGAATTTGCTAAAATTTTAAAAATGGGTCGTACCCAATTACAAGATGCGGTACCTATGACGGTTGGTCAAGAGTTTAAAGCCTTTGCCGTATTACTTGAAGAAGAAGTACGTAACTTAAAACGCACCGCTGAGTTACTCCTTGAAGTCAACCTTGGTGCAACAGCAATCGGTACTGGTTTAAATACACCACAAGGTTATACAGAATTAGTAGTAAAACACCTTGCTGAGGTAACTGGATTACCTTGCGTACCAGCTGAAAACTTAATCGAAGCAACATCTGACTGTGGTGCTTATGTCATGGTTCATGGTGCATTAAAACGTACCGCAGTAAAACTCTCTAAAGTATGTAATGACTTACGTTTACTCTCTTCTGGTCCACGTGCAGGTATTAAAGAAATTAACTTACCTGAATTACAAGCGGGTTCTTCTATCATGCCTGCAAAAGTAAACCCAGTTATTCCAGAAGTGGTAAACCAAGTATGCTTTAAAGTAATTGGTAACGATACTACCGTTACTTTCGCATCTGAAGCGGGTCAATTACAATTAAACGTAATGGAACCAGTGATTGGTCAAGCAATGTTTGAATCTATCGACATCTTAACCAATGCTTGCGTGAACTTACGCGATAAATGTGTAGACGGTATTACTGTAAACAAAGAAATTTGTGAAAACTACGTATTCAACTCAATCGGTATCGTGACTTACTTGAATCCATTTATCGGTCACCATAATGGCGACTTAGTGGGTAAAATCTGTGCTCAAACTGGTAAAGGCGTACGTGAAGTGGTATTAGAAAAAGGTTTATTAACAGCAGAACAATTGGATGATATCCTTTCTGTAGAAAACTTAATGAACCCAACTTACAAAGCGAAATTAAATAAATAATCTCGCAGAGGTATAAAAAGAGCGGTCAAAATTGACCGCTCTTTTAGATAGAATACGCTAACTTTCTAGTAGTTTGTTACCATTTACTTTTTGCACTAAATGCTCCACTAAAGCCTTCTTTCTCATTGATATAAACACCACCTATCTCATTAGCATTTTCACCAAAGAATGCGCCTTGCAGTTTTGTATCATTTTTTGTGCCACTGAATTGATTTCCAGAGATAGTTCCTTCTAATTCAGCTTGTACATTATTCAGAGCAGAAGTATGAAGTAGGCGACCAGAAACAGTTTTGTCTTCAAAATTTGCCGTTATATCAACTCCCATAACATTAAATCTTGGTGGCTTATCCACTGCAACATCAATATCAATAGAACCTTCATGTAGGGTACGATTATCCACATGGTAGCTACTCATACCAAGATAACGCGCGGTACCACTTTTCGGAATATTATCTGTCGGAGTGAGTTCACCTTGGATATAAACGTAGGTTTTTCCATCTTTTTGGCTTTGATAAATCCCATTTTGCATGCTGTCTTGGAAAACTACACCATTAACAAAAGCTCCTGTGCTTAAACGGATTTCTCCATCCTTATTCGAGTAAGTGTACCCCGGATTTACCCCCTCTGGCGCAATATCGATACGTTTACCATTAATGTTTAACACATTAATATCATCTGTTGATAATTGATGTACTTTTGGATTAACAATTTTGTCATTTTCATTACTGCTTTTAAATTCATAAGCAATACCGTTAAACTTACCAGTTGTAGGAATGGCATTATCTCTCGCTGTTGATGGATGCTCTTTACTTAATGGCCCTTTTTCAATTATTGTCAATTTAGGTTTAGTTGATTGATTTTGGTTATTTGATTCGTTTGTTTGATTTGCTGAATCATTTTCTGATGAAGATTGGTTTGTCGAATTATTCTCCAATGAAGATTTATTCGGTTGGAAAGTTGAAACATTATTAGAAGATGAGGCATTACTCTCTTCTTGGCTAGATGAACAAGCAGATAATCCCATAGCAAGTGCTATAGCTAGTGCAGAAAACGTTACTTTTCTCATAAAGAAATTCCTCGACTAAGCGGTTAAAAATAAAAGATAATCACTATTTATCATCATGGATGATACAAGGTAGCATAACAAAAAACACAACAATAGTATAGCAAATTACTCAGAAATTATAATATAAACAACTGTCAAAACTCTTTGTGTTTTTTGAGCGCTCTTTTTTTAAATTAAAGAAAATTTAATCTGTTACTTATTATTCGTATATTCCAGCGAAATCATCAAGGCTTGGCTCACTTTGCCACTGATATTCGGTGTGGTTAGCAATGTCTTGAGCCAAGTCACTACCATAATAATCAGCAATAAACCCAAGCGCCATATCCATACCAGCAGAAACGCCTGATGAAGTGTAAAACTTGCCATCTTTCACCCATCTTGCAACGGGTTGCCATTTTACAGCTGGGCGACATTGTTTTACCCATTCAAAAGATTTTTTATTAGAAGTCGCTTTTAAACTATCTAATCTCCCCGTACAAGCCAATAATGCTGAACCTGTACAAACACTGAGACAAACCTCTGATTCATCAATCCATTTACCAAGCTGATTAATAAATTGTTCATCGTTTACTAACTGACGAGTTCCCTGTCCACCAACAACCAATAACACACTATGAGGTAATAAATGTTCTAGCTTTTCTGTTTCAATATAAAATCCTTGCTTACTACGAATTAATCCACTAACTTGGGATACATAGTGAAGCTTAACATTAGGGACTTTTGCTAAAAACTCAACAGGCCCCATTAGATCTAACGTTTCATAGTCATCAAAGACAAGGCAATAAATGTCCATTTTATATTATTAATCTTAAAATCTTTCAAGCTAGCTAGTCTTCTATGCCTAATGCTTTCTTCACAGGAGAAAAACTCCGACGATACTCTGGTAAAGGACCCAGTTCCGCTAATTTTTCTAAGTGTAATTTGGTCGGATACCCTTTATGTTGAGCAAAAGCATATTCAG
>CAUTFW010000061.1:0-4493 GCA_963537955.1 Parahaemophilus parainfluenzae
GTGAAACCTTGGCAAATTACTTTTGTCTCTTTATTAATTAAAATCGCCATGATTATTCTCCTTTTGCTGCTTTCACTGCCGCTTGTGCAGCTTCCTGTAAAGTATGCGCTGCAATTAAATTTACACCACTTTCGGCTAAAATTGCTCTGCCTTGCGGAGCATTGGTTCCTTCTAATCGAACCACAACAGGCACTTTTACACCGATTTCTTGAATCGCCGCAACGACCCCTTCAGCAATAAGATCGCAACGTACGATTCCACCAAAAATATTCACTAAAACAGATTTCACATTTTTATCCGTGAGAATAATTTTAAAGGCTTCAGCTACACGCTCTTTCGTTGCACCGCCACCAACATCAAGGAAGTTTGCTGGATTACCGCCATATAATTTCACGATATCCATGGTTCCCATGGCTAGTCCGGCGCCATTAACCATACAGCCGATATCCCCTTCCAAGGCGACATAGTTGAGCTGATATTTTTCTGCTTCTGCTTCACGAGAATCACTTTGACTTAAATCGCGTAAAGCTAACAAATCAGGATGACGATAAAGTGAGTTATCATCAATGCCTACTTTCGCATCGAGACAAATTAAGTGACCTTCTTTCGTCACCACGAGTGGATTCACTTCAACTAAAGAAAAATCTTTTTCGATAAAAAGCTGCGATAATTTCACAAAAATAGCAGCAAATTGCTTATTTTGCTCGCCACTTAAGCCAAGTTTAAAGGCTAATTCACGACCTTGATATGGCATTCCACCAACCAAAGGATCAATGGCGACTTTATGGATTAGCTCAGGCGTTTCTCTTGCTACATCTTCAATATTCATGCCACCAGCTGAAGACGCCATAAAAACAACTTTCTGTGAAGCACGATCAATCACCGCACCTAAGTAGAGTTCTTTATCAATCTGGCAGGTTTCTTCAATATAAATGCTATTAACGGGTTGGCCTTTTTTATCGGTTTGGAAGGTCACTAAATGCTGTCCAAGCCATTTATCTGCGAAAGCACGTGCTTCTTCTGTATTATGAACAAGCTTCACGCCACCGGCTTTTCCACGTCCACCTGCGTGAACTTGACATTTCGCTATCCAAACATCGCCATTCAGCTGAAAGAGCGCCATTTCAGCTTCATCTGCTGTTTGACATACTACTCCTTCACTCACAGGCAGATCATATTGCTTAAAAAGCTGCTTGGCTTGGTACTCATGTAAATTCATATTTCCTTCCTATTTTGATGTTGTTTAGCGAAACAAACAAAAATTTGACCGCACTTTGTTTTATTTTAAATTCTGGACTTGCTCTTTACATATTGAGTTATATACTGAGCCAGAATAACCACAATCCATGTTAAGGATAACAACATGCAAACAAAAAAATCAAGCAATCTTGCGATTGCGCTCATTTGGTTTACTGCTGCTATTTCAATGGCAGAAATTCTCACTGGTACTTGGTTTGCTCCTCTAGGGTGGCAACAAGGTTTAATTGCCATCGTCGTTGGGCACTTTATTGGTGGTTCGATGTTTTTCTGTGCAGGTTACATCGGTGCAAAAACCCAAAAAAGTGCCATGCAAACGGTACAAATATCATTTGGTGAAAAAGGTTCTGCGCTTTTCTCTTTACTCAATGCCATGCAACTGATGGGATGGACTGCTGTCATGATTTATATGGGGGCTGAAGTCATTTCTATCTTAAATCAAACAGCTGATGCTTCCATCTTTCCATTCCTTACACTTGGCTTAGGCATACTCATCATACTTTGGCTACTACTCGGCTTCACTAAATTAGGTATCTTCAAAAGCCTCTCACTTGTCACCATGTTTTTACTGATGCTGTGGCTAAGTATTCAAGTAGCTAATAAACCATTTATTGCCATGGACGTTGCACAAAATATTAAATTTGGTACTGCTGTAGAAATTGCTGCCGTCATGCCACTTTCTTGGTTACCTGTAGTATCTGACCACACGAAGAACAGCGAAACACCATTTAAAACGACCGCACTTTCAACGCTAACTTATACCGTGACCAGCTGCTGGATGTATGCTCTCGGCTTAGGTGCAGCATTAGTGACCGGTAAATCTGAAATCTCACAAATTCTTTCTCTTGCTGGTGTAAGTGTTATTGGTGTATTAATTGTCATCGCCTCTACCATGATTAACACTGCACTTCCCGCCTATTCCACCGGCATGAGTTTAAACAATATTTTCCCTCAATTAAAAGTCACGCCAATCTCCGTACTTACCGTGATTGTGGGCATTATATTAGCCTCAACCTTACCAGTGACAGAATACGAACATTTCTTGTTCTTTATTGGTTCAGTATTCGCGCCAATGATCGCTGTGCTTATTGCTGATTTCTTTGTGCTTAAACAGCATGATGTTAAAAAATCAGTTGATAGTGTTGGACTCGGTGTTTGGTTTGTCGGCTTCGTGCTCTATCGTTTCCTTATGACAAAAGGTTGGGAAACCGATTTAGGTCTGACTTTCCCTGTTATCATCATTACCTTTATCTTAGCAATCTTAGTACGCAAAATAGCTAAATAAAGATCGGATTTTAACTATAGAAAGGCGGGCATTGTTCCCGCCCTTTTATTCACATCAATGTAAAAAAGGCTTTTCCCCTCAAAAGAGAAAAGCCTATGTGCTTAGATTTCTAATAATAAACGAGTTGGATCTTCTAATAAGTCTTTAATCGCCACTAAGAAGCCTACTGATTCACGACCATCAATTAAGCGGTGGTCATAAGATAAGGCCAAATACATCATCGGACGAATCACCACTTGACCATCTACCGCAACAGGACGTTCTTTGATGGCGTGCATGCCTAAAATCGCACTTTGCGGAGGGTTGATAATTGGTGTGGACATTAAAGAACCAAATACGCCACCATTAGTAATGGTGAAGTTACCGCCTGTTAAATCTTCAACGGTTAATTTACCATCACGGCCTTTTTCTGCGAGTGATTTAATTTGTTTCTCAATATCTGCCATGCTGAGTTTGTCGCAATTGCGTAATACTGGTGTCACTAAACCACGCGGCGTTGAAACGGCAATACTAATATCAAAATAGTTGTGATACACAATATCATCACCGTCAATTGAAGCATTCACTTCAGGGTAACGTTTTAACGCTTCAACCACAGCTTTAATGTAGAAAGACATAAAGCCTAAACGTACACCATGTTGTTTTTCAAATTTTTCGCCATATGTTTTGCGTAATTTCATAATCGGCTGCATATCCACTTCATTGAATGTGGTGAGCATTGCAGTGGTATTTTTTGCTTCTAACAAGCGTTCTGCAATACGTTTACGTAAACGGGTCATTGGTACACGTTTTTCTGAACGAGAGCTGTATGCCACAGTGCTAATCGTATTTTGCTCTGTCGCCACATCTTGTTTCGCTTTCTGTGCATCACGTTTTGCCACTTCACGTGCAATATCTTCACGGGTAATACGACCACCCACGCCAGAACCTTGAATTTTCTCAGCATCTAAATCGTGTTCAGCTAATAAACGACGAATAGCAGGACCTTGATCCGCTGAATTATTGTGGCTATTTTCAATGGCTGCTCTTTGACGATCGGCTGGAGTTGGCTCATTGTCTTTCACTGTTTCAGATGAAATATCGCCAGCCTGTTGAGTAGAAAGTTTACCTAAAAGCTGTTTACTTACTACGGTTGCACCTTCTTCTTGAAGAATTTCAACCACCACACCATCGCTTAATGCCGGCACTTCAAGTACCACTTTATCTGTTTCAATTTCTACTAATACTTCGTCACGTTTTACCGTCTCACCAACTTTTTTATGCCATGTTGCAACAGTTGCATCCGCAACGGATTCCGGTAAATCTGGAACAAGAATTTCAATTGTCATTTTATTTTCCTTTAAATTATTCTTTTTTAAAAAATTACTGAAATTTCGACCGCACTTTTACAGTGTCAGCGCGTCTTCTACCAATTGTTTTTGCTGTTTGGTGTGTAAAGACATATAACCTACCGCAGGTGAAGCTGAGGCAGGACGACCTGCATATTTTAACTTCACATGCTCAGGAAGCGAGCTGTCAAAGTTATGCTTACTACAATACCAAGCGCCTTGGTTCAATGGCTCTTCTTGACACCATACATAATTCGTTACATGAGCATAAGGCTCTAACGCCTTCTTCACATCTTCATGTGGATACGGATAAAGCTGCTCAATACGAATGATCGCCACATCTGTTTGGTTATTCGATCGACGTTGTTCCAAGAGATCGTAATACACTTTACCTGAGCATAGGACTACGCGTTTAACTTGTTTTGGATCGATATTATCAATTTCACCAATGACTGTTTGGAATGTGCCATTTACTAATTCATCTAAACTTGACACGGCAAGTGGATGACGTAATAAAGATTTTGGTGAAATACCAATTAATGGACGACGCATTTTACGGATCGCTTGACGACGTAACATGTGGTAAACCTGTGCGGGTGTAGATGGAATACACACTTGCATAT
>CAUTFW010000062.1:0-4435 GCA_963537955.1 Parahaemophilus parainfluenzae
AAGGTTTTTTTGAAAACTATCAAGATTGGGATTTGATTTGCGATAACACTGGCACTTGCAATATGGTGGGCTATCAAGATGGTTCAAATTTGGTTTCACTTCTATTTAGGCGAGAAGCCGGTGAGAATGCGGCAGTAAAATCTTCTTTAAAAATATCGCTCAATAATGGGAGCGATAAGGGCAAGCCTGTAGAAATTAGGATCAATGGGAAATTGCTTAGTGTTGTACCAAAGATGGAGGATATAGCGCTTGAGCAACAAGTCGTAGCATTAGATGAGAAACAAACGGATGCATTATTAACTGCCTTAAAAAACAATGCAGATATTAAATTCATTTCTGGTCAATTTAGGGGCAAGTTATCGAATAAAGGAGCTAAAGCTGCGATGCTTAAAATGGATGAATTTCAACAGCGTTTAGACACGCCGTCAGCGCTAATTCGCCAAGGTCAAGAAAAGCATGCTGTATTAGCGCCACAAGATGTGCCGAAAATTCAACTTGCCTATATTAAAAATCCTAGAAAAACCAAATTAAAACGAGGCGAAAAACAATTTGATGCCGTATTAGCATTATTGCGTAAAAGTAATGAGACCATCTCAAGTAATTACTGCAATTCTCTTCATGATTATGAAATTACACTTTATTCGCTCACTGATGGAAAAGTTTTAGCTGAGGCAGAATGTGACAATGGTGGTGCACCTTATAATAACTATTATGCGGTCATGGATAACGAATTGAGCAAAGTAGAACAAGTATTGGAAAATCAATATAACTTTGCGAGTTATTATGATAAAAAATTAGATGCTTTCATTGTAGGCTTATTAAAAACGGATACGGATGGTGTTGGAGATTGTTGGTATAGTCAAAAAGTTGGATGGAATGGCAAAACTTTTATTCTCACTAAAGAACAAACCTCTGGTTCTTGTAAAAGATTCATTGGTGGTGCGTGGGATGGTTTTCCAACTTTTGTGAGTCAACAGGTGGTTAACAAGCCATAGAGGCTTATTTGCAAGCGGGCAGATTTCTTCTATTTTTTGCAAATCTTCTTTTAGGCATTTATAACATGAAAAAAATTATTCTTTTCTCATTATTACCACTCACTGCAATGGCTGCGCCATCGTTAAAAGGGTTTGAAAAGACTTATCAAGACTGGGATTTGATTTGTGATAATCTTGGCACTTGTCGTATGGCAGGTTATCAAGAGGAAGGAGACGATCCAGTTTCTATTTTATTTACTCGCGCAGCAGGTGAAAATGCTGCTGTTGAAGGGAAACTCACTATTTTACCATTCGGTGAAGCCGACCGTGATGTTCAAGTCGGTCAAGACATTGAAATTTGGCTAAATGGCAAATCATTAGGCACAGTCAAACATATTTCTGATGAGAACTCAGATAAACTCACTGAGGCGCAAACTAAGGCACTACTTAGCGGATTGAAAAAAGAAAGCGAAATTCGTCTCACCTATGGGAAAACCACGCTCAAAGTGTCAGACAAAGGTGCAGCGGCAGCCATGCTCAAAATGGATGAATTCCAACAGCGTTTAAATACGCCATCAGCGTTAATTCGTCAGGGACAAGAGAAACATGCGGTATTAGCACCACAAGCCGCACCCAAAATTCAAGTTGCCTATATTAAAAACCCTAGCAAAACAGAATTAAAACGAGGCGAAAAACAATTTGATGCTGTATTAGCATTATTGCGTAAAAGTGCTGATAATAGTGCAATTGATTACTGTTTGTCTCTTCATGATGATTCTGAACAGAAGACAATTACACTTTATTCACTTACGCAGGGAAAAGTGTTAGCTGAGGCAGTGTGTATCAGTGGTAGTGCAGCTTACACCGGCTATTATGCGGTCATGGACAATAAATTGAGCAAAGTAGAACAAGTATTGGAAGATCAATACACCTTTGCATATTATGATGAGAAGCTTAATGCTTTAATTGTAGAAGGATCATATAAATCTAGTGGCCTTGCTGAGAGCTGGTATGGCTACGAAGCAGCATGGAATGGCAAAACTTTCATCACTACAGCGGAATATACTTCTGGTTCTGATAAAGGCTTTATAGGTAGTGCATGGGGTGGATTACCGACTTTTGTGAGTCATAGAACGGTTAAATAATTTATCTATTTAACCTTTAAAACCTGGAGTAACAAATGATTGACTATAAAATTAATGAACCAATTTCAGTTAAACAATTTATTGAATTGTTAAATAAAACAACGCTCGGGGCACGCCGTCCGTTAGAGGATGAAAAGCGCGTCGCGGCAATGTTGCATCATGCGGATTTATTAGTCACCGCTTGGGATGGTGAACAATTAGTGGGTGTGGCACGTTCCGTGACGGATTTTGCCTACTGCTGTTATTTATCTGATTTAGCGGTTGATGAACAATATCAAAAACAAGGTATTGGCTTGCAGTTAATTGAACACACTAAACAAGCCTTACATCCACAAGCCAAAATTGTGCTTTTATCTGCTCCACAAGCCGTGGATTATTATCCGCATATTGGATTTACTCAACATATGAGTGCATGGACGAAGAGTTAATTTATTAGAATGATATGGAGACAAAAATGAAAAAACTGTTTGTACTACTTACTTCAACTTTGTTATTTGCTTGTTCATCTGGTCCATCTTTAGATCAGTTAGCGGCACAAATGCCAAAAGATAATCGCTCAGTAATGCTTCAAGTTCCAGAAGCAGGAAACCCAGTTTCAAATGGAATGCTTGTAGCAACGATTAGAACCTCAGGTGGTACTTCAGGAAAACGACTCGTATCTCTTTTAGCTACAGATAATTTACACATTGGAATTGCAGGGAACAGTCAATCTGTGAATAAAGCAGTTGCTATGTATGGACTAAATAATGCAGAAAAGGTCGGTAAGGATGTATCTTTATATCTTGTTGGAGATAGTCAAAGTGATAAAGCAGATCTAGAAAAAGCCGCAAAAGCGAAAAATGTAGAAATGCATTACATTATGCAAAAATAAGAGATAGATACATTAGATGCGGAGTGGCTTAATGTTGAATTTAGATAATAAAAAATTTGTTGCTGTTGAAAACACCGCAAATGGTGAGGTCAGTAGCCAAACAGAATTTCATTATCACCAACAAGGCAATATGATTTGGGCAGAATATGGTGGCGGTGAAATTTTAAAAGGCTTTTTAATTGGAAAATGGATTGACGATACTCAAATTGAATTTACGTATCAACATTTAAATCAATCTCTAGAAAATCGTTTGGGGCGTTGCTGTACAACATTTTCTTTAGAAAAAAGTAAACTCGTCGGTCATGAAAAATGGCAGTGGCTAGACACGTTAGAGCAAGGCAGCTCTTTAATTAGAGAAATTTAAAAGAAGTTTTGCTATAGAATATCTGAAACAAGGTATCATCTTGCAGTTGATTGAACACACTAAACAAGTCTTACATCCACAAGCCAAAATTGTGCTGTTATCGGCTCCACAAGCAGTGGATTATTATCCGCATATTGGATTCACTCAACACATGAGTGCGTGGACGAAGAGTTAAAAAACGTTTGGAAAACTAACCGCACTTTTGTGTAGTAAGAAGATGGATAATAGAGAGGACTCTCTTCATAGCGCGTGCTTGTATTTTAATTTAGGGTATTCATCGGGAGATACATGCCATCATGTTGGGAAAAACGGCGTGACTGAATGATATTTAGATAAAGGCGCAGTGAAACTGTTATAACAAGTGGTGAAATTTCGTAGAAACTTTGCAAAAATTTAAGCTTGAGCCCAAGACAAGTTCCATCTGGGAGTAACATCAAATGAAACTAAAAAAAATTGATTATTGCGAACTAAATGCCAAACAAAAAGAAATTTATAATTTCCAAAAGCTAGCAGGAATATTAGCTGATTATGGCTTTAATTGTATTAAATTATCTGATGACTGGAATGGTGCCGATTTCCTTGCATATCATAAAGATCACAATGAAACTTTAAGAGTTCAATTAAAAGGTAGATTAACTATTGCTAAAAAATATCTTGATAAAGGTTTACACATCGCTTTTCCGATAAAACAGCAATGGTGTTTAATTGAACATGACATACTCGTAGAACTTGTCAAAACTCACACTGAATGGAAATGGGAAGATGAAGGTATTCGGCATCCACCAACAGT
This sequence comes from Parahaemophilus parainfluenzae, assembly GCA_963537955.1. Lineage (GTDB taxonomy): Bacteria > Pseudomonadota > Gammaproteobacteria > Enterobacterales > Pasteurellaceae > Haemophilus_D > Haemophilus_D parainfluenzae_AJ. The sequence continues at coordinate 4,145 of CAUTFW010000062.1, forward strand.
TCCCCAAAAATTACTATCTTTATTAGAAGAATACATGATTTCTTAAAAACAGGAGCAAAAAATGTCAGTAAAAGGCGACATCGGTGTTATCGGCTTAGCCGTAATGGGGCAAAACCTCATTTTAAATATGAACGATCATGGCTTTAAAGTCGTGGCATATAACCGCACCACTTCAAAAGTGGATGAATTTCTACAAGGTGCAGCAAAAGGTACCAATATTATCGGTGCATACTCTTTAGAAGATTTAGCTTCTAAATTAGAAAAACCACGTAAAGTGATGTTAATGGTGCG
>CAUTFW010000063.1:0-4271 GCA_963537955.1 Parahaemophilus parainfluenzae
TGTTTATTACAGTTCACAATTAAACGATAACCGTCTTCGGCAATGCCTTCTTCTTTAGCAATTTTAGCCGCGACAGTAAATAAACGACCCAAGGTAACTTCATCTTGTTCCGTCACATCATTAACCGTTGGAATGACTTTATTTGGGATAATCAAAATATGGGTTTTCGCTTGCGGTGAAATATCACGGAATGCGGTTACTAATTCATCTTGATAAACAATATTGGCGGGAATTTCTTTACGAATAATTTTGCTGAAAATGGTTTCTTGAGCCATCGTCTTCTCCTTATTTTATATAAAAAAGTGCGGTCAAAATTTACCGCACTTTGCTTTTATTTTCCATCAGAAATTGATGATGAATGACATTTCAATCGGCTTAGTGAGCCGCACCTTCTTCTGAATCATCTTGATTAATAAAGCTGGTATTAATCTCGATCTGTGCTTTTTCACGTAATGCTTGCATTAACTGTCCTTGCAATTCGCCTTGACGCGCACGAACAAGTTGAGTGCTAAATTTCGCTAATTCTTGTTCACTTAAAGTAGGCTCTTCTACACGTTCAAGGGCAACCACAACCACATCACCTTTGCTGTTACGAGCAACTTGATAAGCCGCTTTGCCATCTTGTGGTTTTGCAATAGCAAATACACCTTCATAAAGCACTGGATCTTTATTATCCACTAACGTAAAGGTTTGTGGCTCCCCAAAACTAATACCTGCTGGTAATTTAGTTGGATCGGCAGATAGCGCTTTAACGGCTTGCTCTGCTTTTTCAGTCAATACTTTATCGGCTTTTTCACGTTTTAAGAATTGCTCAATCGTTGATTTCGCTTCATCAAGGCTTTGTAAACCTTCAGCTTTATGATCCACGACACGTACCACAACAAATTCATTTTCACCAACCGTTAATGGCTCAGAATTTGCGCCACCGTTTGCAATATCTGATTCAAAAATGGCAGAAGTCACATTTGGGAAATTTAACGCCGCAGGGACATTATTTTTACCAAAATAATCTGTTTCTTCCACTTTCACGCCTGCAGCTTCAGCTACCGCAGCTAAAGAATCACTGCTTTCTGCTGCTTTTGCACGAACCGCTTTTTCTACCGCTTGGAAACGACTTCCTGCTAAATTTTTACGTACAGTATCCGCGATTTGCTCTTTTAATTCGTCTAACGTACGTTCTTTACGATCTTGCACTAAAATAATATGGTAAGCCCCATCCACATTAACTGGTGTGCTATATTGACCAACATTTAATAATAATGCGGCATCTTCAAAGTTTTTCGGTAATTCGTTGTCTTTTACCCAACCTAATTCACCGCCTTGTGCACCAGAAAGTTTATCCACAGATTTCGCTTTTGCTAACTCAGCAAAATCAGCGCCTTTTTGCAGTTCTTGATAAACCGCATCTGCTTCTTTCTCAGTCGCTAATTGGATGTGTGCTAATTTTTGGCTAATGAATTGCGCTTTATTTTCTTGATAATATTGCGCAATTTGTGTTTCAGTGACAGGTTGTAACTTACCTAATTCATTTGCTGAGACGCGAATATATTGGACTTTAGCCTGTTCAGGTTGAACAAGTGATTTCGCATTCGCATCGTAATACGCTTTAATTTCTTCGTCCGTTACTTTTTGTTTTGCAATTTCATCAGCTAATGGAAGAGTTGCAAGACGAGCGATACGGTTTTGGAAAAAGGTTTGTGCACTATCTTTTACTTGAGCTGGCACAACAAATTCACTGTCAGCCAAACCGTTTTGCATTTGTTCAAGTGTTAATGCATTACGTAAAATAGCCGCATAGGTATCGGATGTTAAACCATTTTGAGTCAATAATTGTTGATAACGGGCATTATCAAATTTACCGTTAGATTGTAAGTTAGGATCGCTTACAATAGCGCGTTTGATCATCTCATCACTTACACCTAATTTTAATTCTTTCGCATATTGACGGATTAATTCTTGATCCACTAAACGTTGAATTAAATTTTGACGAAGTGCTGTCACAAATTCCACAGAGTCAGTTTTCGCTAAGAAACTCTCGCCTTCTTGTTGTGCGCGAGCTTCAAACTCTTGGTTGTAACGATTTAAAAAATCTTGTTGAGAGATTGTTTCACCATTTACTTTTGCAGCAAAACTCTCGTTGCCACCATACAAATAGCCTGACATCCCACCGATTAAAAATGAAACTGGAAGTAAAGCAAAGATCGCTTTCCCGATAAAGCTATGGGCGACGCCATGCATTTTTTCAATTAACATTCAATTATTACCCTTTTAAAAAAGACAAAGTTCGTAAGATTATAATCTAAAAGGCGAAAATTCGCACTTAAAAAACACCATGTTCGTGTAGGATTTTCACAGCTATGACTAATAACACTAAACCGCCAAAAATCTCTGCTTTGCTTTTGAATTTTTTCCCTAAAAAATGACCGCTCTTTACTCCAATAAAAGAGATGACAAAGGTTGTTAAACCTATGATGAAGACAGCCAATAAAATGTCCACGGAAAGAAAAGCAAAAGAGACACCGACGGCTAATGCATCAATACTCGTTGCCACACCTAGTGTTAGCAAGTGTTTTAAACTAATCAATAAGGGAGCGGGTTCATCATCCGAGCTAAGTCCTTCTCGAATCATATTCACACCGATGAGAGCAAGCAAAACAAAGGCAACCCAATGGTCCCAATTTTGAATCATTTGACTAAATTGCAGCCCGACAACATAGCCTATCACAGGCATAATGCCTTGAAATAACCCAAAGCAGCATGCGATAGCTAATGCTTGTTTCCATCGAAAAGCGCGCATTGCTAAGCCTTTAGAGATGGAAACTGCAAAGGCATCCATCGAAAGACCAAGCGCAATGAGCCACAACATATGAAAAGTCATAAACTACAGTTTATTTTCCAATACAGAAAGAACTGAAAATATTGCCGAGTAAATCATCCGAGGTAAATTGCCCCGTAATTTCACTCAGGTTAGCTTGCACTAAACGAAGTTCTTCCGCCAGTAATTCACCCGCATGAAACTCGGTTAATTGGACTAATCCAATTTGTAAATGTTCGGCCGCTTTTTCTAAGGCATCAAGATGACGACGACGAGCCAAGAAACCACCTTCCATCCCTGTTTGAAAACCCATCGCCTGTTTTAAATGCTCACGCAACAAATCTACGCCTTGATGAGTTTGGGCGGATAAACAAACGGTCGTTGTTCCATTTTCTTCTTTTAGCCCAACTGCCTCGCCGCTTAAATCTACTTTATTACGAACAATGGTCACTGGCATATTATTTGGCAATTTTGACAAAAATTCTGACCGCACTTTTTCAATATTTTGGCTATCAGGATCGCTACTGTCTAACATTAAGATAATACGATCGGCTTGCTCAATCTCCGTCCAGGCACGCGAAATCCCAATACGTTCAACTTCATCTGTCGCTTCACGAAGCCCTGCGGTATCAATAATATGTAAAGGCATGCCATCAATATGAATATGCTCACGCAATACATCACGCGTTGTTCCTGCAATATCTGTCACAATGGCCGCTTCTCTGCCCGCTAAAGCATTCAGCAAACTAGATTTACCTGCATTTGGACGACCGGCAATCACCACTTTCATCCCTTCACGTAAAATCGAGCCTTGTTTTGCTTCGCTACGGACTAAATCAAGTTGATTGATAATTTCTCGTAATTTTGCTTCGATTTTACCGTCTGCCAAAAAGTCAATTTCTTCATCGGGGAAATCAATCGAGGCTTCTACATAAGTACGAAGATAAATTACGGAATCTACCAACTGATTCACTTTATTAGAAAATTCACCTTGTAGCGATTTTAATGCTGAACGAGCAGCTTGCTCCGAAGTGGCATCAATTAAATCCGCGATCGCTTCGGCTTGGGCTAAATCTAATTTATCGTTTAAAAAAGCCTGTTCAGAAAATTCACCTGGACGAGCAAGACGAACACCATCAAGTTGTAAAATTCGTTTTAACAACAAATCTAATACCACTTGTCCACCATGACCTTGCAATTCCAATACATCTTCACCAGTAAAGGAATTCGGCGATTTAAAATAAAGCGCAATGCCTTGATCTAATACGGTGCCATCAGCATCTTTAAAAGGTAAATAATCTGCCATGCGTGGTTTAGGACATTTACCTAGCACCGCTTGTGCAACCTCAACCGCTTTCGGGCCGGATACACGCAAAATACCAATACCGCCACGTCCTGGCGCTGTCGCTTGTGCGACGATTGTTTCTTTCATAAAAACTCACTAAAAATTGACCGC
>CAUTFW010000064.1:0-3992 GCA_963537955.1 Parahaemophilus parainfluenzae
GTAATAAAAATTAGCGACGTAAACCTAAACGAGCGATAGTGCTTTGGTATAAAGCAAGATCAGTACGTTTTAAGTAGTCTAAAAGTTTACGACGACGAGAAACCATACGTAATAAACCACGACGACCATGGTGGTCTTTTTTGTGCTCAGCAAAGTGAGCTTGTAAGTGGTTGATTTGTGCAGTTAATAATGCGATTTGAACTTCAGAAGAACCAGTATCTTTCGCATCGCGACCAAATTCAGCAACGATTGCTGCTTTTTTTTCAGTACTTAGAGACATTTTTTACTCCTAAAAGGTAGTGTTATTAATACATCATTCGCCGATCTCTAACTCAGCGATGACAAGGAACCTGAATTTTAACGATTGAGCAGGATAAAGGCAAGCTTTATTCTACTCATTCCTTAATAAATTAATCTTTCAGCGCTTTAATTTTCTCAATCACGCTTGTAGTTGAACAGCCATTTTCGAAATTCAATACACGAACATCGCCGCCATTTGCCCACACTTCTTTACTACCTGCAATCTCTTCTGGTTTGTAATCGCCGCCTTTCACCAATAAATCCGGTAAAATATCGCCGATTAAACGTTGTGGTGTATCTTCATCAAAAGAAACCACCCAATCCACAGAGGCTAAGCCTGCCAATACTGCCATACGTGCATTCAGATTGTTAATTGGACGACTTTCACCTTTTAAGCGTTTGACTGAATCATCCGTATTCACGGCAACAATTAAACGATCGCCAAGTTTGCGAGCATTTTCTAAATAAGACACATGGCCAGGGTGAAGAATGTCAAAACAACCGTTTGTCATCACAATTTTTTCACCGCGCGCTTTAGCATGAGCTACCGCTGTTTTTAATTGGTCTTCAGACATAATACCGAAGCCTGTTTCAGAACGGCCATGGATTGCATTCTCTAATTCCACAGTAGAAACCGTTGATGTACCCAATTTACCAACCACAATACCTGCCGCCACATTAGCTAAATAGCAAGATTCTTCAAAAGAACGACCATCTGCAAGTGAAGTTGCTAATACACTAATTACGGTATCGCCCGCCCCCGTTACATCGAATACTTCTTTTGCAACAGTTGGTAGATGAAACGGTTCTTGATTTGGACGAAGTAATGTCATGCCTTTTTCAGAGCGCGTCACTAAAAGTGCGGTCAATTCGATGTCTGAAATTAATTTTAAACCTTTCTCAATGATTTCTTCTTCAGAACTGCATTTACCTACCACCGCTTCAAACTCTGACATATTTGGTGTCAGTAAAGTCGCACCACGATAACGTTCAAAATCTGTACCTTTTGGATCGATCAACACGGGCACGTTCGCTTTGCGTGCAATTTGGATCATCTTTTGCACATCTTTTAACGTGCCTTTACCGTAATCCGAAAGCACTAACGCACCGAAATTTTTCACTTCAACTTCTAATTTCGCTAACAACTCTTGGCATTCTACGTTTTGGAAATCTTCTTCAAAATCCAAACGAAGTAATTGTTGATGGCGAGATAAAATACGTAATTTCGTAATAGTTGGATGGGTATCCAATGCCACAAAATTACAATCAATTTTTTGGTGCTGTAATAAATTCGTTAAGGCAGAACCTGTTTCATCCTGACCAATTAAGCCCAAAATTTGTACGGGTACATTAAGAGAAGCAATATTCATCGCAACGTTTGCTGCACCACCTGCTCGTTCTTCGTTATTTTGTACGCGAACCACAGGAACCGGTGCTTCTGGCGAAATACGATTAGTTGCACCAAACCAGTAACGGTCAAGCATGACATCGCCTAACACTAATACTTTCGCTTGATTAAAATTGGCAGAATATTGAGCCATTTTGAAATCTCTCTGTTGGAATAATAAAAATTTGGTGCAATTTTACCACAACTCAAATTTGCGATAAACTACACGCCGAACTAACCAGAAAAGAATTATGAAAAACGAAAAACTCCCTCAATTTCAACCGCACTTTCTTGCCCCTAAATACTGGGGATTTTGGCTTGGTGTGGCGATTTGGCGAAGCCTTTTGTTACTTCCCTATCCAATTCTACGTCACATCGGCAATGGCTTAGGCTGGCTTTTCTCAAAATTAAAAGTGGGAAAACGTCGTGCAGCGATTGCTCGCCGAAATCTTGAGCTCTGCTTCCCAGAAATGCTCGAGCAAGAACGTGAAGCCATTTTGCAAGAAAACTTGCGTGCTGTTGGTATGGCGATTATTGAAACCGGCATGGCGTGGTTTTGGTCTGATGCGCGCATTAAAAAATGGTCAAAAATTGAAGGCTTAAATTATTTAAAAGAAAATGCTCAAGACGGCATTATCTTTGTGGGTGTTCATTTCCTCACTCTTGAGTTAGGCGCCCGTATTGTGGGCTTACATCATCCTGGCATAGGTGTTTATCGTCCCAATGATAATCCTGTACTAGACTGGTTACAAATTAAAGGTCGCTTACGTTCAAATAAAGATATGCTGAACCGAAAAGATCTACGTGGAATGTTCAAAGCTTTACGCAAAGGTGAAACCATCTGGTATGCCCCTGATCATGATTACGGCAGAAAAAATGCCGTATTTGTGCCTTTCTTTGCAGTAAAAGAAGCCGCAACTACGACAGGCAGTTATTATCTGCTTAAATCTGCACCAAATTGTAAAGTTGTCCCTTTTGCTCCATTGCGTAATAAAGACGGCTCAGGTTATACAGTCAGTATTTCTCCACCAGTGGATTTTTCCGATCTTTCAGATGAAACAGCAATCGCTGCAAGAATGAATAAAGTTGTGGAAAAAGAAATCTTAAAAGGCGTGGAACAATACATGTGGTTACACCGCCGATTTAAAACGCGTCCAACTGAAGATGAACCAAGTTTGTATCCATAAGTGCGGTTGATTTTTTATCTGTTTTTGAATACTAAAACGACATATCGAAAAATAAGGAAAATTTCCTTATTTTTTTCTTGATCTTTATATAATTGAATATATAATGAACTCGTTTTAAGGTTTTAGATAGTAAACTTGTGTTATGACATACACACTACTGGCTAGTGCATTCCCCCCACTCCTTTTGCACTAGCCATTTTTTTTTAAATCCCTTACCATATCTCACCCTTTTCTTTTTTCTCAAAAATGATGAACAATCTAGAACTTGAACGTTTACTAAACGAAAAACTTAGCACAGACAGAATAAATGATTACGCCCCTAACGGTTTGCAAGTAGAAGGTAAAGCAGAGATCAAAAAGATCATCACGGGTGTCACCGCAAGCCAAACTTTGATTGATTATGCCGTTGCACAACAAGCTGATGCGGTACTTGTCCACCACGGTTATTTTTGGAAAAGTGAAAATCCGTGCATCCGCGGCATGAAAGGCAAACGCATCAAAACCTTGCTCGTGAATGATATCAATTTATACGGCTACCACTTGCCTTTGGATGTTCACCCTGAATTAGGCAACAATGCAAAACTTGCTCAGTTATTAGGAATTGGCGATCTTCAACCTTTAGAAAATAGCTCAACCAGCATTCCTGTTTGGGGAACGTTAAAAGATCCTGTTACCGCTGAAGAATTTGCGCAACGTATTGAACAAGTGCTTCATCGTAAACCGTTAATTTGCACGGAAAACGGACCGCACTTAATCCGTAAAGTAGGCATTTGTACCGGTGGCGGACAAGGCTATATTGATTTAGCTGCAACACAAGGCTGTGATGCTTTTATTACCGGTGAGGTTTCGGAGCAAACAATTCACTCTGCTCGTGAGCAAGGTATTCATTTCTTTGCGGCTGGTCACCATGCAACAGAACGCTACGGCATTAAAGCATTAGGTGAATGGCTAGCAGCTGAATATGGCTTAGATGTAGAATTTAAAGATATTGATAATCCAGCGTAACTGGTACAAAGTGTGATTGATTGCCGAAAGCATACAAAACAAGTATAATCTCGTCGATTTTTTTAACTCAAACATAGGAAAAAATATGGGTTTCTTAACTGGTAAACGTATTT
>CAUTFW010000065.1:0-3974 GCA_963537955.1 Parahaemophilus parainfluenzae
GCGGACTTTTAATCCGTTGGTCGAAGGTTCGAATCCTTCACGACCCACCACTTTAGAACACTCCCTTTTGGGTCGTTAGCTCAGTCGGTAGAGCAGCGGACTTTTAATCCGTTGGTCGAAGGTTCGAATCCTTCACGACCCACCACCTATTTTACAAATCATGATTAAACCGGTTGGGTTGTTAGCTCAGTTGGTAGAGCAGCGGACTCTTAATCCGTCGGTCGAGAGTTCGAGCCTCTCACAGCCCACCAGTCAACATCTTATTGTCCTGTTTATCAATAAATTTACAAAAAAGTAAAATATTTTTAAAATTCTTGACTATATTTGGCGGTTATTATGGTAGAATATCCACAAATTTAAGTCGGGCTTAAAATGTTACAAAATATTCGTATTGTTTTGGTTGAAACATCGCATAGTGGAAATATCGGTTCTGCAGCACGCGCGATGAAAACGATGGGATTATCCAACCTTTACTTAGTGTCACCAAAATCGGTAGATGAGCAATCTATTGCGTTAGCTGCAGGCGCTGATGACGTAGTACGTAATGCTCACATCGTTGATACTTTCGAACAAGCAATAGAAGATTGCTCCTTAGTGATTGGTACCAGTGCGAGATTACGCCATTTACAGAGTACACTGATTGAACCGAGAGAATGTGCAGAAAAAGCTTGTGCACATCAAGGTCAAGTGGCGATTGTATTTGGTCGTGAACGTGTTGGACTCACAAATGAAGAATTACTTAAATGCCATTATCATTTAACTATTCCTGCGAATCCTGAGTATTCCTCGCTAAATTTAGCGATGGCAGTGCAGTTGGTAAGTTATGAAATGCGAATGGCATTTTTAGTCAAAGAGAGAACGGAAAGTACACTTTCAACAATAGAAAATATCTATCCAACAGCACAAGAAATGGAATATTTTTTTGCTCATACGGAACTGGTTTATAAGTCTCTTGGTTTTATTCAAAATCAAGGGGTTATGCAAAAATTAAGACGGCTTTATAACCGTTCTTCTTTGGAAAAAAATGAATTAAATATTTTGCGTGGAATGTTAAGTGCGGTTGAAAAACGCCTTGATCTGCAAAAAGAGTAAAATTGACTATCATAGTCAGATATGTAAACTATCTAAATGACGATTAATAGGGATGCTTTATGAAGCTTACATCTAAAGGACGATATGCGGTTACCGCAATTTTAGATATCGCATTACATGCTGGAACCGATCCGGTTTGTTTGGCAGATATTTCAGAACGTCAAAGTATTTCACTTTCGTATCTTGAGCAATTATTTGCAAAATTGCGTCGAGGTGGATTAGTAAAAAGCGTTCGAGGCCCAGGTGGTGGCTATCGTTTAGCATTGCCAGCCGATCAAATTTCTATCGGTATGGTGATCTCTGCCGTCAATGAGAACATTAATGTCACAAGATGTCTTGGAAAAGGAAATTGTAAAGGTGGTGTTGAATGTTTAACTCATTCTTTATGGCAAGATTTGAGTGATCGAATTTCTGATTTTTTAGATGAGATTACGTTAGCTGAACTTGTAGAGAAAAAATCAGCGAAGCACAAAGTTCATAAAGATTTTGATGACTTGGTTGTCGTTAACCAATAATAGGAAAGTAGATTAAAGTGCGGTCAAATTGATAGCATTTTTAGTCGTTATTTAGGAGTGAAAATGAAATTACCAATTTATTTAGATTATGCAGCAACATGTCCAGTGGATGAACGTGTAGCTAAAAAAATGATGGAATATTTAACCATTGATGGTGTATTCGGTAATCCTGCATCTCGTTCACATAAATTTGGCTGGCAAGCTGAAGAAGCAGTTGATATTGCACGTAATCAAATTGCTGATTTAATTGGTGCAGATTCACGTGAAATTGTGTTTACTTCAGGCGCAACGGAAGCCGATAACCTTGCAATTAAAGGTGCGGCACACTTTTATCAAACAAAAGGTAAACACATTATTACTTGTAAAACTGAGCACAAGGCAGTATTGGATACTTGTCGTCAGTTGGAACGTGAAGGCTTTGAAGTGACCTATTTAGATCCAGAAGAAGATGGTTTAATCGATCTTGAGAAATTCAAAGCTGCATTGCGTCCAGATACGATTCTTGTGTCAATTATGCACGTGAATAATGAGATTGGCGTGATCCAGGATATTAAAGCAATTGGTGAGCTTTGCCGTGCAAATAAAACGATTTTCCACGTAGATGCGACCCAAAGTGTCGGTAAAGTAGAAATTAATCTTGCTGAATTACCGGTTGATTTGATGTCAATGTCTAGCCACAAATTATACGGACCAAAAGGTATCGGGGCACTATATGTTTGCCGTAAACCTCGCGTTCGTTTAGAAGCAATTATCCATGGTGGTGGTCACGAACGTGGTATGCGTTCTGGTACATTACCTGTACACCAAATTGTGGGTATGGGTGAAGCTTATCGTATTGCAAAAGAAGAAATGGCAATAGAAATTCCGCGTATCAGAGCTTTACGCGATCGTTTATATAATGGCTTGAAAGAAATTGAAGAAACCTATGTAAATGGTTCGATGGAACACCGCGTAGCAAATAACTTGAACATCAGCTTTAACTATGTTGAAGGTGAATCCTTAATGATGGCATTACGTGATGTGGCAGTTTCTTCTGGTTCTGCTTGTACTTCTGCGAGTTTAGAACCATCTTATGTACTACGTGCATTAGGTCGTAATGATGAATTAGCACATAGCTCAATTCGTTTCACACTTGGTCGTTGGACAACGGAAGAAGAAATTGATTACACCATTAATTTAATGCATGGTGCAGTAGCGAAACTTCGTGAATTATCGCCACTTTGGGATATGTTCAAAGAAGGCATTGATTTAAACACTATTGAGTGGGCTGCCCACTAATTTTCAAGGCGGCTTGACCGCCTGATAGCAACTTATTTAGGAAAGGAAAATAATATGGCATACAGCGAAAAAGTTATCGATCATTACGAAAATCCACGCAATGTTGGTTCAATGGACAAAAAAGATAATTCTGTGGGCACCGGCATGGTGGGTGCGCCAGCTTGCGGTGATGTTATGCAGTTACAAATTAAAGTAAATGATAGTGGCATTATTGAAGATGCGAAATTTAAAACCTATGGTTGTGGCTCTGCGATTGCATCAAGTTCTTTAATTACGGAATGGGTAAAAGGTAAATCGTTAGATGAAGCAGGCGCAATTAAAAACAGTCAAATTGCGGAAGAACTTGAATTACCACCGGTAAAAGTTCACTGCTCAATTTTAGCAGAAGATGCTATTAAAGCCGCTATTGCTGACTACAAAAATAAACAAGGTAAGTAATCAAAGTGCGGTTGAAAATGACCGCACTTTATACTTCATATATGAGCGTCGAGAAATTAAGCTCTTAGGAAGGTGCAGTTGTCATGACGTTAGAGAAAAAAATTGCTATTGCTAGTGTGGCATTATGTTTGCTTACACCACTTGCACTTTTGCTCTATTTTGAGTTTACAAATTTCTATGAGATTAAAACCTCACTTCGGATTCAGGTGTTTTTTGAGATCCTAGCTTGGTTTTGGGGTTCAATGATCGCATCGTTTATTTTATATACGAGATTACGTAGTGCTGCTGTAACGGCTTCAGCCTTATTGGCTTTTGCTCTTTATGCATTACTTTCTTGTTTACCTGCAAAAGATGGCGGTTTAGTTGGCGAATTTATCTGGCTTATATATTCTGTTTGGGGTGTGGCTTGCTTTGTATTGTCAAGTTTAATTGTGCTCTTTAAGCCTGCAATTTTTATCCGCTCCGCAAAATCAGCATTTTTCTCAACACTCATTATCAACCTATTGGCGGCACCTTTAGCAATAATGATATTTAAAATTATGTAGGAATAGATCATGTCTATAACATTAACTGAAAAAGCAGCAGAACGAGTTCGTACTTTTCTTGAAAATCGTGGAAAAGGCATCGGTTTACGCTTAGGTGTGAAAACAT
>CAUTFW010000066.1:0-3847 GCA_963537955.1 Parahaemophilus parainfluenzae
AGAAGGCGTATCGAAAGATACGCCTTTTTGTTTGCCTAAAATTCCGCAAAATTATAATGAAATTTAAAATAAAAATATGAATATTCAGAAAAGATGAATATTGGTTAGGAAGAAAAGCGTGGCGGAAGGTCATGGGAGTTGAACCCACCCGGGAACGCTGGCGTCCCCAACAGGATTTGAAGTCCTGCCACCTCACCGGAGATGACGACCTTCCGTTATTGAAATTGCGGTTACTTTAGCGTAAATTAGTTCGCAATTCAACGCCATTTTGAAATAGGAATTAAAAATGACCGCACTTTTTCAACAACTTCCTTCGGTAGATAAATTTTTAAAAACACCAGAAGGTGAAATGCTTTTAACTGAATTTGGTCATTCAGCCGTTGTACGTGAATTGCGCCAATTATTGTCTGAAGGACGCGAGTTTATCAAACAACACCAAAACTTACCGCACTTTTTTGCCGATCATCCGAGTACATTGCATTATTTACAAGAGCGATTAACTCAACAAAATCATGTGCAGATTAAATCAGTTCATAACTTAACGGGCACGGTATTACATACAAATTTAGGGCGAGCATTATGGGCTGAAAGTGCACAACAAGCGGCACTTCATGCGATGAAAGGTAACGTTGCGCTGGAATATGATTTGGAAGAAGGCAAACGCAGTCATCGAGATAATTATATTAGTGAACTACTTGCGCAACTCACAGGGGCAGAAGCTGCATGTATTGTGAATAATAATGCGGCAGCCGTGCTCTTGATGTTAGCCACCTTTGCAAAAGATAAAGAAGTGATTATTTCTCGTGGTGAGTTAATTGAAATCGGTGGCGCATTTCGCATCCCTGACATTATGGCCCAAGCAGGCTGTAAACTTGTTGAAGTGGGTACTACAAACCGCACACATTTGAAAGATTATCGTCAAGCAATTAATGAAAATACCGCCTTCTTAATGAAAGTACATTGCAGTAACTATCATATTAGTGGATTTACCGCTTCAGTTTCAGAACAAGAGTTAGTTGATCTTGGACGAGAGTTTGATATTCCAGTGATGACGGATCTTGGTAGCGGTGCATTGATTGATCTAAGCCAATATGGTTTACCGAATGAGCCGACAGTACAAGAAAAAGTTGCACAAGGCGTAAACTTGGTGTCATTCTCGGGCGATAAATTATTGGGTGGAACACAAGCTGGTATTATCGTCGGTAAAAAAGAGTGGATTGCTCAGTTACAAGCTCACCCATTAAAGCGCGTATTGCGTTGCGATAAAGTGATTTTAGCCGGGCTTGAGGCAACATTACGCCTTTATCTTCAACCTGAAAAACTTACTGAGACGTTGCCAACTTTGCATTTGCTCACCCAATCAATGGATGTATTAAAAGAAAAAGCTGAACAACTTAAAGCCTGTTTAGCAAATCGTTTAAAAGATTACAACGTTGAGATTGAAGAAAGCTTTGCTCAAATAGGGAGTGGCTCTCAACCGATGGCAACGATTCCTTCTTTTGCGGTGACGATTGCCGAAAAAACAGAGGCAAAATTGACCGCACTTTTAGCAATATTCAAAGCGTTAGAACAGCCGATAATTGGCCGTGTTGAGAAAGGAAAGATTTGGTTAGATTTACGTAGCGTGGCTGACTTTAAGGCATTATTAGATACGGTGGAAAAATTATGATCATAGTAACATCAGGGCACGTCGATCATGGTAAAACAGCCCTTTTAAAAGCACTGACAGGTACGAATACCGCCCATTTGCCGGAAGAAAAAAAACGTGGCATGACCATTGATTTGGGTTATGCCTATTTGCCTTTAAAAGAGAAAGTGCTCGGGTTTATTGATGTGCCTGGCCATGAAAAGTTTCTCGCTAATATGTTGGCAGGGCTTGGTGGCGTGCATTATGCCATGCTTATAGTTGCCGCCGATGAAGGGATTGCCGCACAAACGAAAGAACACTTAGCGATTTTACGTCAGCTTCAATTTACTGAAATCATGGTGGTGATTACCAAGGCTGATCGAGCAACAGATGAGCAAATTGAGGCATTAAAAACACAAATTCAGACGGCTTATCCATTCTTAGCTGAATCTCATTATTTTATTACATCGGCACAAACAGGCTTAGGAATTGATGCGTTACGTGATTATTTAGCCAATTTACCGGAATTAGCCGAAATAAATAAACCGTTTCGTTATGCTATAGACCGAGTCTTTAGCGTGAAAGGGGCAGGGACAGTAGTAACAGGCACAGCATTTGCTGGCTCAGTAGCTATTGATGACGAACTTTTCCTTTCAACAGGACAAAAGGTTCGTGTTAAAAATATCCATGCTCAAAATACACCGAGTGAGAAAGGATTCGCTGGTCAACGATTAGCCCTCAATTTAAATGTCGATTTAGATCGTATTCCAATGCAACGTGGCGATTGGTTGTTAGCCTCAGAACCACTTGAGCCAACTGATCGTATTACCATTGAAATTACGCCTGAAGTGAATTTGAAAGACAGTCAGCCTGTGCACATTTATCATGCCGCAAACCGCACAACTGGTAAGCTTACTTTGCTTGAAAGCAAAAATGCAATGAAAAATGACCGCACTTTGGCAGAAGTCATTTTAGAGCAGCCATTATTTTTGGCCTTCGGGGATAAATTAATTTTACGTAGTGGCGATGCAAAAATATTAATTGGTGGGGCGAAGGTACTTGAAATTCATTCACCAAAACGTTATAAGCGCACAGAGGCTCGCTTAGCGTTCTTAGCTAAACTTAATCAGGCTCAAACTGCCACACAACGCATTGGATTGACCTTACAAAAAGAGGCGATTTCAGCTCAAGCTTTAATGTGGAGTGAGCAACTAACCGAAAATCAATTGGCTGAAGCATTGGCCGAGAACGTCGATATCCGTTTCCAAAGTTGGTGTTTTAATCGCGATTATCAACGTGAAAAAACGCAGCAAATTTTGACCGCACTTACTACCTATCATGAGCAACATAATGATCAGCTAGGTTTGAGTAAGGCCCGCTTATACCGTATTGCGACACTAAACCAACCGGAAAATCTGATTTATCATTTTATTGAAGAAATGCTTGATGAAGGCCTATTGCAGCAGACTCGTGGCTGGCTACATTTGCCTTCACATAAAATCCAATTTTCAGCTGAAGAGCAAAGCTTATGGCAAGCGGTATTAGCTGAATTTGAGAAAGCGCATGGTCAAGCCATTTGGGTGCGCGATATGGCAACAGCCTTGGCGCAAGATGAAAGTGTAATGCGTAATTTTATGTATAAAGCAGGTAAATTGGGCTATCTTACGCCAATCGTAAAAGATCGTTTTTTCCTGACTGAAAGCATTTATGCTTATGCTCGCTTAATTAAGCAAATGGCAGGTGAAGAAGGTAAAGTTGCCGTAAATGAATTACGTGATAAACTGAACTTTGGGCGAAAACTGACAGTGCAATTAATGGAATATTTTGACCGTACTGGCTTTTTACGCCGCAAAGGCAATGATCACATTCTACGTGATAAAGATACATTTGATTTATAGGATAAAACATGAAAAAGACATTCATTTCAGCCTTAATTTTAACCGCACTTTTTACTGTAACAGGTTGTGAAGATAAAGAAGCGAAAGCAACCATCGAGCAACAAACACAGACAATTGCACAACTGACGGCAGAAAATACGCAATTAAAAGCTGAAAAAGAAAAGGCGGAGAAGATTATTCCTGCTATTTTTGCGGAAAAAGATGTTATTTTTGAAAAAGTAGAAAAAATTAAATATTCAAAATCACAGGAGCGTTTGTTTAGCAGTGATGAGGTAGAAATTGATATTAGCCTATTGGGATTAAAAACGAATATAGATTGGTT
>CAUTFW010000067.1:0-3785 GCA_963537955.1 Parahaemophilus parainfluenzae
TTTTCTAAGTGTAATTTGGTCGGATACCCTTTATGTTGAGCAAAAGCATATTCAGGATACTTTTTATCTAATGCTTCCATTTCCTGATCGCGTGCGACTTTTGCCAAAATAGAGGCGGCACTAATTTCCGCCACAAGTGAATCCCCTTTTACTACCGCTTGAGCTGGTAAACCAAGGTTAGGCGGAATACGATTGCCATCTACCAATACAAAGTGCGGTTGAATTTTTAAGGCTTTTACTGCTCGATCCATGGCTAACATCGAGGCATGAAGAATATTTAATTCATCAATCTCAGCTGGCTCAGCTCGTCCCATTGCCCAAGCTAAGGCCTTCTCTTTAATTTCTGCTGCGAGTGCAAGACGTTTTTTCTCACTAAGTTTTTTAGAATCCGCCAAACCAGCAATCGGCTTATTCGGATCTAAGATCACCGCAGCCGTGACAACTGCCCCCACTAAAGGGCCTCGTCCAACTTCATCAACACCTGCAAATAATTGATAGCCTTCAGGGTAAACAAAATCAGTCATGTTTTTGCTCCAACAAATCAATCACAGCTTGTGCGGCTTGGCTGTCCGCATCACATTGAATTAATTTATGTAATTCAGTAAAACGTTGAATTAAAACACTGCGAGATTTGACCGCACTTTCGTCATCACCCAAATACTGAGAAAGTTGTTCTGCTAATTTTTGCGGTTCGCAATCTTCTTGAATCATTTCTGGCACCAGCATTTCATCCGCTAATAAATTAGGTAATGAAATATATTTTGTTTTGACTAATCGTTTTGCCAAGAAATACGTGAACGGTTTCATTCGATAGCCCACCACCATTGGTGATTTACATAACATCGCTTCAAGTGCAGCAGTACCTGAAGCAAGTAAAGTTGCCTCAGCAGCGATCATCACTTGGCGTGCTTTACCATCAATTAAATGCATATCAAGATCAGGAGCAATCTGAGCCTTTATTTCCTCAAATTGTTGACGACGTTTTTCATTCACTAAAGGGACTAAAAACTGCAGGTCTGGATATTTTTCTTTTAATAACAAAGCGGTTTTTAGAAATGGTTCTGAAAGAAACCCAACTTCGCTCCCCCGACTCCCCACTAAAATGGCAAGATAACGTCCTTTTTCATCAATGCCTAAGGTTTGGCAAGCTTCTGTTCTATTTGGTTTTAATGGAATCGCATCTGCCATGGTATGGCCAATAAAACGGCAAGGCACATTAAAACGATCATAAAAGGCTTTTTCAAAAGGAAGAAAAGCTAAGACTTGGTGGGTCGCTTTGGCAATTTTATAAATACGATTTTGACGCCAAGCCCATACCGATGGACTCACGTAATGAATGGTTTTAATCCCTTTTTCTTTTAATTTCAGTTCAACGGTAAGATTAAAATCCGGTGCATCAATACCGATAAATACATCAGGTTTAATGTCAGAGAGTTGGTCGATGATACTACGACGAATTTTTAGCAATCGCGGCAAATGTTTGAGAACTTCTACTATCCCCATGACAGAGAGCTCTTCCATATCAAAAAAGCTTTCAAAGCCTTGAGCAATCATTCGCTCGCCACCAATCCCGACAAATTTAGCTTGCGGATAGTGGCGTTTTAGCGCTTGAATGAGACCTGCACCAAGAATATCGCCAGAGACCTCGCCGGCAATAATCGCAATAGTCGGATTTTCTTTAATCATTAAATTTATCCTAAAAAACGACCGCACTTTGAACAAATCATAGTGCGGTCTCTTTGTTATTCATCATTTTCTCTTAATGAGAAAAGAAACGTTAATTAACGAATAATGCCACGAGTAGAACGTTTGAAGAACTCCACAAAGAAACTAATTGCAGATTCAGTTTGTGCAATTTGTTCAATTTCCGGCAATACTTCTTCAAGGGTTTTACCACTGCGGTAAATCATTTTATAGACATTACGAATCGCGTGCATGGTTGGTTTATCAAAACCACGACGTTTTAATCCTTCAAGGTTAACACCGAAAGGTTGCGCATGGTTACCTTGAGCCATCACATAAGGCGGCACATCTTGGCTAACCATAGAACCACCACCTAGCATAACGTGTGCCCCTACGATCACAAATTGGTGAATCGCAGACATACCACCAACAATCACAAAATCATCTAATTCAACATGACCAGCAAGTGTTGCGTTATTTGCTAAGATACAGTTATTCTTGATTTGGCAATCATGAGCAACATGTACGTTTACCATGAGTAAATTGTTATTACCAATACGTGTTACACCACCACCTTGGATAGTGCCGCGATGAATCGTCACATGCTCGCGAATACGGTTTCCATTACCAATAATGGTTTTTGTTGCTTCGCCCTTATATTTTAAATCTTGGTTTACTTCACCAATGCTGGCGAATTGATAAATCTGGTTATCTTCACCAATCACGGTATCGCCTTTCACGACAATGTGAGAATTTAAAACAGTACGAGCTTTAATCTCAACGCTCCCTTCAATAATACAGAAAGGACCGATAACAACATCTTCGCCAATAACTGCGCCATCAGCAACAAGCGCGGTCGGGTGAATTTTTGCACTTGGGTGGATCATACTTACCCCTTAATTTTCTTTAATTATCGACGAGCACACATTAATTTGGCTTCACAAGCTACTTCACCGTTTACGGTTGCAATACCCGTGAATGCTGTAATACCACGACGTTCTTTAATCACTTGAACGTTCAATTCCATTTGATCTCCAGGTAATACAGGGCGTTTGAAACGCGCTTCATCAATACCTGCGAAATAGAATAATTCGCCACCTTTTAATTCATGCGTTTTAAATGCAAGTAATCCCATTGCTTGTGCCAAAGCTTCAAGAATTAACACACCTGGTAAAATCGGTTCACTCGGGAAATGGCCCGTAAAGCAAGGTTCGTTTACACTGATATTTTTAATTGCTTTTAACCACTCACCTTCTTTATAGTCCAATACGCGATCCACTAATAAAAATGGATAACGATGTGGCAATAAGGTCATAATTTCTTTTGCTTCAATCACTTTACTTACTTGATTCTCTGACACGTCTAATACCTTTAAAATAAATAATAATAAAACACTGGAATTATACGATATTTCTGTATAAAAATAAAACGCACCCTAGGGTACGTTTTAAAATCTTAGCCAAGTTTTTTCTCTAGGGCTTTCAATCGTTTATTCATACCATCAATTCCCAAGGTAAGTGCGGCTGTTTTTCGCCACTCTTTATTGGTTTGTAGTGGAATGCCCGATGAGTATACGCCAGGCTCAGTAATTGGGCGCATCACCATGCCCATGCCTGTCACGGTTACTTTATCGCAGATTTCCATGTGACCATTAATCACACTTGCTCCGCCAATTAAGCAATAACGACCTACTTTTAAGCTACCCGCCATAATCACACCACCAGCCACCGCTGTGCCTGTGCCGATATGAACGTTATGGGCAATTTGGCAAAGATTATCAATAATGACGTTATCTTCAATGACTGTCGCATCTAAGGCACCACGGTCAATACAAGTACAAGCACCGATTTCGACATTATTACCAATAATCACTTGCCCTACTTGTGGAATTTTCACCCAGCGGCCACGATCATTCGCATAACCGAAGCCATCACTACCGATGACTGCACCTGATTGAATTAAGCAATTTTGTCCAATTTCTACTTCATGATAAACGCTTACGTTTGCCCAAAGCTGTGTACCTGCACCAACTTTTGTGAATTTACCGACAAAACAACCCGCGCCAATAATCACGTTATCGCCTAATACAACACCTTCTTCAA
>CAUTFW010000068.1:0-3348 GCA_963537955.1 Parahaemophilus parainfluenzae
ACGATCTGTACCTTCTTTTACATCCATTAATTGTTTCAATGCATTTTCAATTTGGCGGAATTCAGCTTCGGTTAATAAGTCTGCCCCATCTTGCTGTAAGGCCACAATCACGCTTTCAATCACACGATCAGCCTCAACTCGCTGCTCGGCTAATTCACGGGCTTGCATATCATCTTGTGCATTATCAAAAGAAGCTTTAATCATTGCCGTTACTTCTTCATCCGTTAAGCCATAAGAAGGCTTAATTTGAATCGATGCTTGGACTTTAGTGGATTTCTCCATCGCGGTCACACTTAATAAGCCATCCGCATCCACTTGATAAGTCACACGAATATGTGCGGCACCTGCTACCATTGGCGGAATGCCACGCAATGTGAAACGACCTAAAGAACGGCAATCATTCACTAACTCACGTTCTCCTTGTACCACATGTACAGTCATTGCAGTTTGACCATCTTTAAAGGTGGTAAATTCTTGTGCGCGAGCCACTGGAATCGTGGTGTTACGTGGAATGATTTTCTCCACTAAACCGCCCATGGTTTCAATACCTAAAGACAGCGGCACAACATCAAGTAACAACATATCACTGTCATTCTTATTGCCCACTAAAATATCCGCTTGAATTGCCGCACCTAAAGCGACCACTTTATCCGGATCAATCGATGTTAATGGGGTTTTACCGAAGAACTCTCCTACTTGCTCACGCACATAAGGCACGCGAGTTGAGCCTCCAACCATAACCACCTCTTGTACGTCTTCAGCTTCAACATGCGCATCTTTCAATGCTCGACGGCAGGTTAATAAAGAACGTTTAACCAATGAATGAATTAATTCATTGAATTGCTCACGACTTAACTCACCTTCAAATCCACGCCAAGAAATGACCGCACTTTGTGCACTTGTTAAGGCAATTTTAGTTTGTGTGGCTAAGCTTAAAAGCTCACGTTGCTTATTTACATTTTGTGGTTTAATACCCGCTTGTTCAACAATCCAATCTGCAATTAAATGGTCAAAATCATCACCACCTAAAGCGGTATCCCCACCTGTTGCTAACACTTCAAATACGCCTTTAGATAAACGTAAAATTGAGATATCAAAGGTACCACCACCTAAGTCATAAACAGCGATGACGCCTTCTTTTCCGCTATCTAAGCCATAAGCGACTGCGGCAGCAGTGGGTTCATTTAATAAACGTAATACATTCAACCCTGCAAGACGTGCTGCATCTTTCGTGCTTTGGCGTTGAGCATCATCAAAATACGCGGGAACGGTAATCACTACGCCAGAAAGCTCACCAGCAAGGCGTTGTTCAGCGATATGATTTAAACGAGATAAAATATCAGCAGAGACTTCAATCGGACTTTTTTTGCCTTGGTGTGTGACCAATAATGGCAACCCATTTTCACTTGCCACAAACTCATAGGGTAAGTTTGTGTAACGTGATTGCACATCTGCAAGGCTACGACCAATCAAACGTTTAACCGAAATAATCGTATTTTTAGGATCAATTGCAGCTTTGGCAAATGCTTCGGTACCCACAAGTTTTTCATTTTCACCATAATACACAACTGAAGGCACAAGGCTTCTGTCTTGTTCATCATTCAAAATGGTGGCTTGACCGCTACGCACTGCGGCAACTAAAGAGTTTGTTGTACCTAAATCAATCCCTACCGCAAGACGATGTTGATGTGGAGCTGCCGTTTGTCCTGGCTCTGCAATTTGGAGTAATGCCATATCTCTTTTTATCTCTAATAATTAATTCGTTAAGGGCTCGTTATGCCACTGAATAAGCTTGTGCAAATTTATCTTGTTCGGTGAAACTTGCGTTGTAATGGGTTTCAATGCTGACTTCGTGTCGTTCACGCTGATTAATATCAGTTATTTTATCTTCCGAAAGTTCTGGCGTAAAAACAATCATGTGGTTGCCATCAAGTTGTTTTACATCTTCTTGCCAATTTTGCCAGAACAGATTTTGGTAAAATGCTTCAATGTCACCATTTAATGTCCAAGCTAAGAAATCTGTATAGGTAAAATTTAAATCATGCCAAGTTAAGTCTTTTGGTGAAAAATAATAAATCTTACCGAGATTAGAACCTAAAGAGCCACCATTTAAGGCAAAATAACCGCCAATGACATCATCTGCAACGAGCAAATATTTTGGTTTATCACCTGATTGATTAAAGGATTTGCTGAAATTCCAGTCCATTAATCCACGTGGTAATTTAAAACTGCCTGAACCCAATATACGCAACCAACCATGGTGAATTAAAATACCACCCGTTTCATAAATTACCGCGCCCATTGGAGAAGAAGTGGGCATTTGCATGGTGAAAAGCTCACGTTCTGCACTAGATTGATCTTTTTTAATCACTTCACAATGATTACGAGCATGCTCAATCCATTGGGAAATAGTTCCCCAAGCAGATTTTGAGGCATCAGTCAGTTGTTCTAAAGTTTGCATAATCGGGTTTCATTAGTATGAGGGCGACTGCCCATTTATCAATAGCGAAAAGGGCGTATTAAACGCCCTCAAGATTATAATTCAAATAGACGTTCTTCTACTTGGCTAATTTCATCCGCCAATTTTTTTAGAAAACGTAATTTATCGCAGAATTGTGCAGCAGTTGACCATTGTTGCTCATTAAGCTGTGCTTCAAGTGCGGTCAACATTTCTTTTGTTTCTTTTTTAACACGTTTCGCAAAGGATTCTAATGCATTCTCATCCTGGCTTTGCTCAATATTTTCGAGCTCTTCTCGCCATTCTAATTGCTGCATCAAAAATGTGACATCTTGCGTGCTCTTTTGTTCTAAATCCTGTGCTTCGCCCGTATTTAACGCAATAATTGCTTCCGCACGTAAAATTGGGTCTTTCAAGGTTTTTAATGCATCATTAACTTCTGTCGACTTTTGCATTGCAATTCGTTGTTCTTGTGCATCTGCTGTAACAAAATTATCTGGATGCAAACTCTTTTGAAGCACTAAATAGCGTTCAGACAAAAGGGCTTGATCAACATTGAAAGCAACGGGCAAATCAAAAATAGCAAAAGGATCTGTCATCTTTATTCCTTAAACATGGAAACTTTCACCACATCCACATGATTCTTTCACATTTGGATTGTTATATTTAAAGCCTTCGTTCAAGCCTTCTTTGACATAATCTAGCTCAATGCCATCTAAATAAACCAAGCTTTTTGGATCGACTACCACTTTCACGCCATGCTGCTCAAAAACAAGATCGTCATCATTGAGCACATCAACGAATTCAAGCACATAGCCTAAACCCGAACAACCTGATGTTTTCACACCTAAGCGTAAACCGATGCCTTTTCCACGATTTTCAAGAAAAGT
>CAUTFW010000069.1:0-3347 GCA_963537955.1 Parahaemophilus parainfluenzae
CTCACAAATTTTATTTTTCTTCAAAATAAAATTATGTAAGCAATCGATTCACCGCTATAATTCTCCGGCATTTTTAACCGTACTTTGTGCAACTTTAAAGGAAATTCTATGAAAAAATTACTTTACTCATTATTTGCGCTTTCTGCTGTTAGCACAGCAATGGCACAAGAAGTGAATATTAAATTATTAGGGACCTCAGATGTTCACGGTCGTATCGTACCTTGGAGTTATGGTGCAGACGTAGAGGACAAATCTGGTTCTTATGCACAAATTGCAACTTATGTGAAAGATGTGCGTAAAAATAATAAAAACGTAGTGTTAGTGGAAGTCGGTGATGCGATCCAAGATAACCAAATCGATGTGTTCGCAAAAGATAAAAAATATTACAAAGATCACCCAATTCCAAAAGTATTAAACGAAATGAATTATGATATTTTCGTATTGGGTAACCACGAGTTTAACTTTGGGATGAAAGCATTAGATGAAATCCTAAAAGATATCAAAGCGAAAAAATTAACCGCAAACTTCTATCATAAGAAAAATGACAAACGTTATATCGATGCGACAACCATTATCGAAAAAGATGGCGTGAAGTTAGGGATTATTGGTTTAAGTACCCCAATGTCAGCAAAATTTGAAGAAGATACGGGCAACTTAAAAGACATGAAATTTACTTCACCGACAGAAGAAGCGCGTACACAAGTTGAGAAATTAAAAGCAAAAGGCGTGGATGCGATTATTGCGGTGACCCACATGGGTATCGATAATGAAAACAATATTCCTGATACCGGTATGCGTGATGTCATCAATGCAGTAGATGGTATTGATGTGGTTATCGCGGGTCACATGCACAAAGATGTACCAAGTGAAACCATTAAAAACACACTAATCACTGAACCACACCGTTACGGTACCGTGGTATCTGAAGTGGATTTAACTTTTGATATCAATGATAAAAAAGAAGTGAAATTAGTGAAGAAAGAATCGAAAACGGTTCCAGTTAAAGCACTTGAAGCAGATAAGAAAATTGTGGAAATCTACAAACCTTATCACGAGAAATTACGTGAGTTAAACAACGTAGTAATCGGTCAAACAGCGAATGAAATGGTACCTCAAGAGACTAAACACGGTGTATCTGCTGCATTCTCAAAAGATACTGGTTTATCTTCATTTATTAATGATGTTGAACAACATTACAGCGGTGCAGATGTGGTGACTTTCTCTTTCGACCATCAAAAAGCACGTATGGATAAAGGCGATATCAAGAAAAAAGACATCATCTTTAACTATCGTTATGCAGGCGGTGATGTTACCGTTTATGAAATGACCGGTAAACAATTGAAAGAATATATGGAATGGTCTGCAAACTACTTCGATACCATCCAACCAGGTGATACTGAATACCGTTACAATGCAGAACGTAAAAAATCAAAATATGTGACTTACGACATTTTCGGTGGCGTAAATTACAAAATTGACTTACGTAATCCAAAAGGTAGCAAAATCGTTGATTTAACCCTTGCTGACGGCAAACCGGTGACAGATGATATGAAATTAAAAGTGGGTATGAACTCATATCGTTTCGCTCAATTAAACGGTAAAGGTGGGATTTGGGAAGGCCAACAAATTCCGGTACTTTGGGAATCTAAAGTAGCAATGGGCCGTGAAAAAGGCACTATCCAAAATATGATGATCGATTACATCACCAACGTGAAGAAAGGTAAAATCGATGGTCAATCTCACAACCGTTGGGAAATCATTGGATTAAACTAATCGGTCCTTTTAAAATACAATAAAAACCAACCGCACTTTGAGGCAATTGAATCAAGTGCGGTTATTTTTTTCTTTGTTTTCAGCTAAAACTTGTAAATAATCAAGGTAAAATTGAGCTCAACGTAGTAAACTACAAGCACTTTTATCCTTTAGGAGATGACAAATGAAACCTTATTTAATCGCCCCTTCTATCCTTTCTGCAGATCTTGCTCGTCTTGGTGATGATGTGCAAAACGTATTGAATGCAGGTGCGGATGTGATTCATTTTGATGTAATGGATAATCACTATGTGCCAAATTTAACCTTTGGCCCAGCGGTTTGTAAAGCTTTGCGTGATTACGGTATTAAAGCACCTATTGATGTGCATTTGATGGTAAAACCGGTTGATCGTATTATTCCTGATTTTGCCAAAGCCGGTGCGGATTACATTACGTTTCATCCTGAAGCCAGTGAACATATTGATCGCTCTTTACAGCTCATTCGTGATCACGGCTGTAAAGCGGGTTTAGTGTTTAATCCTGCCACACCATTAAGTTATTTGGATTATGTATTAGATAAAGTGGATGTGATTTTGTTAATGTCCGTGAATCCAGGATTTGGTGGGCAATCTTTTTTACCTTCCACATTGAAAAAATTACAACAGGCACGTCGTCTGATTGATGAAAGCGGTTTAGATATCCGTTTAGAAGTTGATGGTGGGGTAAAAGTAGATAATATTGCAGAAATTGCCGCAGCAGGTGCAGATATGTTCGTGGCAGGCTCAGCGATTTTTGGCAAACCAGATTATAAACAAATCATTGATCAAATGCGTGCGCAGTTAGCTTCAGTTAAATAGATGGTAGCAAGAATGAAGACTCAATTTAAAGTTATCGGTTTTGATTTAGACGGTACGCTTGTGAATAGCTTGCCAGATTTAGCGTTGTCTGTGAATTCTGCTTTAGCAGACTTTGGATTACCTCAAGCACCCGAAGAGTTAGTGTTAACTTGGATTGGTAATGGAGCACCTGTATTGATTGCTCGTGCTTTAGAATGGGCAAAAGAGCAAACAGGTAAAGACTTTTCAGATGCAGAAATGGAACAAGTGAAAGAGCGTTTTAACGTGTATTACGCGGAGAACCTTTGTAATGTGAGCCGTTTATATCCAAATGTAAAAGAAACATTGGAAACCTTGAAAGCTCGTGGTTATACCTTAGCTGTGGTAACGAACAAACCCACTCGCCATGTTCAGCCGGTATTAGCGGCATTTGGTATCGATCATTTATTCAGAGAAATGCTTGGTGGGCAATCATTACCCGCGATTAAACCACATCCAGGCCCATTGTATTATTTATGTGGTAAATTTGGCGTAGAACCTCGCCAAGTGTTGTTTGTAGGTGACTCTCGAAATGACATTCTCGCAGCACATTCAGCAGGTTGTCCTGCTGTGGGTTTAACTTACGGATACAACTACAATATCCCAATTGCTGAATCAAACCCAGATTGGGTGTTTGATGACTTTGCGAAGTTATTAGAGATTCTTTAATCTATCTTAAAGCGTAAAATGCGGTCAAAAATGACCGCATTTTTTCTTAAAC
>CAUTFW010000070.1:0-3303 GCA_963537955.1 Parahaemophilus parainfluenzae
TAAGGCATAAGCCTGTTTTGGCGAAACCAAATCATTCTTCCAGTTGGAAATAACGGAAATTAATTCACGCAGTAAGTCTTTATCTTCCTGCAGCACATCTGCCGTCAGTTCTTTTAGTAAGGCAAGTTGATCGTGCTCATCAAACAAGGTCATATTCGATTTAAAGCCTAAAGCTTTATATTCCCGTTTGATAATGTCGAAACCTAAGGTATGGAAAGTGGAAACAATCAATCCTTTGGATTTTTCTTTACCAATGGAATGGGCTACACGCTCTTTCATTTCACGAGCGGCTTTGTTGGTAAAGGTCACGGCGGCAATCTGTTTAGGTAAATAACCGCAGTGTTCAATCAAATGAGCAATCTTATTGATGATCACACGAGTTTTGCCAGAGCCTGCGCCAGCCAGCACCAAACAAGGCCCGCTGGCATATTCGACAGCCTGTTGTTGTTGAGGATTGAGTTTCATATCTTAATGCAAATTAATTTGACCACGCATAAGGCAACAATGCGGTATCTAATAAAAATGACAGCGGCAAATCTAAAATAGGCAAGCCCCATTTTTGTGCCATCTCTAAATCATAAGCCGCACCCGCATAAGGTGTGTATTTCTCCGATGGGTCGATTAATTTCACCACCGTACCACAACCGGTTAACGCTAAAAGTGCGGTTAAAATTAGAAGTGTTTTTTTCATTCACGACGTGCTTTTAAGGCTAAATAAACGGCTTCCGGCACCAGTTCTTTCATATCGCCATGGTGCAAATAAATTTCTCGTACAATCGTGGAAGACACAAACGCCCATTTTTCTGTTGGTGGGAAAAACAAACTATCCACACCATCAGTTAATAAACGGTTTAACGCAGCCAGTTGTAATTCATATTCGAAGTCCGTCGTTGTGCGCACGCCACGAATAATGGCGGTAATCTTTTTCGCTTTGATTTCATTTGCGAGTAAATCAGAGAATCCAAATACTTCCACATTGGGTAAATGAGCGACCGATTGACGCACCAGCTCAACGCGTTCTTCCAATGAGAACAATGGCTTTTTGCTTGGACTATTCGCAACCGCAACAAAAACTTTTGGGAAAATGACCGCACTTCGCGCAATGATATCTAAATGCCCGTTAGTAATCGGGTCAAACGTACCAGGGTAAATTACGCTTGTCATTTATGGTTCTCCGAAATATTGGTTAAATAAGGATGAAGCAAATCTAAAAGTCGCTGTAATGCGCCACGATTTTCAATTAACACCTCATAGCCTGCATTGCCTAAACGCTGACGCGCTTCTTTTGAATTCAATAACTTATCAATAATCTCTACCAATGCTTTTTCTGTTGAGTTGATTTGCAATACACCTTGTACTTCTAGCAACGAAGTAAAGACTTCAGGGAAATTGAAAGTATACTTTCCGCTCACAACGGGTAATTTAAACGCCAAAGGCTCGAGCGGATTATGTCCCCCGTGTTTGACCAGACTTCCGCCGACAAACGCAATATCAGAAATACCATACATCAACATCAATTCACCCATGGTATCGCCCAGAATCACTTGGGTATTCTCGGAAGGAATCTCACCCGTTGAACGGCGGATAAAGTTAAAGTTGGCTTTTTCAATTAAATCTGCCACAGGATTAAAACGCTCAGGATGGCGAGGCACCAGCAATAACAATAAGTTTGGATGTTTTTTTAGTAACAAATGATGCGCTTGCAAAATGAGCTCTTCTTCCCCTTCATGGGTGCTCGCCGCAATCCAAATTTGACGATCTTTCGCCCAGCTCTCATGAAGTGTTGCAATGTCTTTGAGTAACTCATCACTAACCACAAGATCATATTTAATATTGCCGGTTAATTGCAGACGATCTTTCTCATAACCTAACGCTAAATAACGTTTTCCACTGATACTATCTTGTGGCGCAATCAAGCTGATTTGAGAAAGCATATGCTGCAAGTGTTGTTTGACTTTGCCATAACGTCTGGCTGAACGTGCAGAAAGACGAGCATTCGCCACAATGAAAGGAATATTTCGATGAGCCAAACAATCAATCAAATTTGGCCAAAGCTCCGTTTCAATCACGATGAATACTTTAGGCTGAATAAAATCAATAAAACGATTGATGACACAAGGTAAATCGTAAGGCAAATAACAATGCGTCACGCTATCCCCGAACGCGGCTTTTACGCGTTCAGAGCCTGTTGGTGTAACCGTTGTGAACGTGATTGGTAAATGTGGATATTCCTTCTGAATACGTTTTACTAGCGGTGTGGCTGCAATCACTTCACCGACTGATGCAGCATGAATGACGACCCCATCTTCTGCAGGCTTAACAAGATTCGCATAAATACCATATCGTTCGCCTAAACGCTTACGATAATTCGACGCCTTGAGACTTCGTAGCAACATGAAGAACAGCACAAAAGGCTGAATCAAGTACATCAAGCAGGTATAAAAAAAACGCCACATAAAATAAATTCGGTTATACTTACAAAAATTTCAGCTAGTATAGCAAAAAAAGGATCAAAATATGCCAACAATTAGCGTTGCCATGATTGTCAAAAATGAAGCTGCAGATCTCGCTCAATGTCTCGATACGGTAAAAGATTGGGTAGATGAAATCATTATTGTCGATTCAGGCAGTACTGATAATACCCAAGAAATTGCAGAACAATATGGTGCAAAATTTTATTCGCATCCTGATTGGCCAGGCTTTGGCAAACAACGCCAACGTGCACAACAATATGTCACCAGTGATTATGTTTTGTGGCTAGATGCCGATGAACGTGTCACACCGAAACTGCGTGAATCCATTCGACAAGCAGTTCAACAAGATACCCAAAATACGGTTTATGATATTCCTCGTGTGAGTGAAGTGTTTGGGCGCGAAATTCGCCATTCTGGTTGGTATCCGGATTATGTGGTGCGTTTATATCGCACAAATTATGCGGGATATAATGATTCTCTGGTACATGAAAAAGTGGTTTATCCTGAAAACACGAAAGTACAGAAATTAACTGGGGATTTAGAGCATTTCACTTATAAAAGCATTCATCACTATTTGGTGAAATCTGCGGGCTATGCCAAGGCTTGGGCTGACCAACGCCAAGCCAAAGGTAAAAAAGCAACATTGTGGCAAGGTGTCAGTCATGCCATCGGGTGCTTTGTCAAAATGTACATTTTAAAAGCCGGTTTCTTAGATGGAAAGCAAGGTTTTCTGCTTGCGGTACTTTCAGCCCACTCCACCTTTGTGAAGTATGCTGATTTGTGGGAACGCAATCAACATTAATCAAAAACAAAAAGTGCGGTTAAAATT
>CAUTFW010000071.1:0-3153 GCA_963537955.1 Parahaemophilus parainfluenzae
ATTTCGTTAATTGCACGCCATTTTTCTTGGCTATCCACGCGGCCGTTTGCGATTTCTGAATCAGGCTTACCCACATAATGCGCAAGCAATAACGCACTTACAATTTTCTTTCCTGTACTGATAGAGCCAGTAATTTTGACTGACTTGCCGTCTTTAATACTGTATTCACCGACTTTTCCACCTAAATCACATTCGCCTTTTTGCAAGCAGTTTGGTGAGTTTTTGTAATCGATAATTTCACTCAATAGCGCATAATTTGGCGCTAATTTTTGCTGTAAAGCGGTTAAATCAACGTTATTTTTTGCTGATTCGATCAAGGCTTTACTTGGGTTGTGGACTTTTGTCGTAAAAATTGGATCTTTTTCTGAACCAATTTCACCACGATGTTGTAATTGCACATTACATCCGGCAAAAGCACCTGCCACAATCGCTTGCCCCGTTGCAACTGTGCGTTGTACTGCATTCGCATAAGCGAAAATACCTTCACCCGATGCACAACGTTCTGTCGTTAATAATCCTTTATCCGCAAGCCATTGCCCTAAATATTGACCGAAATAGGTTTCTAATACCGTCCCTTTTGCCGTGAGATAACCTGATGGCATATCCCATTTTGCCCACGCATACGGGGAATATTTTGCCATCTCTTGTGGGTCTTTTTCCACTGGTGAGCGTAATCCATGACGGCTGAAAATTAAGACTTTCTCAAGCTCATAATCTGCATTCTGTGTACTTTTGCGATTCTCTGTCGCAAATACACTACTTGCAAGCGTCAAACCAAGTAAAAGTGCGGTGAGTTTTAGGGATGTTTTTTTCATATTCGAGACTTAACCTAACTTTCTATTATGCCTTTAAGACCTAATCATTTAATGCTGAAATTGAGCTATAAAAATTCAAGGCATATTTGGCGCCATAAACTAACACCATAAATACCGCCACAATATTGACTACCGCAAAAAAGATTAGCTGTTTACTGTTGCTTTCGAGCCAGAGCATTCTAAATAATGCGAGCGTACCAATATTTTCATCAAGTTCGCGCTCTCCGCTTAGTGTTCTTAAGGTTTTCAGCATCTTGCGTACAAAAGTGACGGTATTTATTGCCATGACACTGAGTGCAATAAACCCTGAAGCCAAACTTAAAAACAGTACGAGCACATTACTCCACGCCCAATGTGTCCAATTCAGCTCAGAATACATAAATAATGCGAGTGATAAAAACAACACAGCGGGTGTTAAATTTCGCAAAAACATTAAATAGTCATCACCAATTCTAAATAAAAATTGCAAAAAACTGACTTTCTTCATAACTTACGAATTTTCCAACTATTCTTGGTTTTCATTAAACGCACTTTGCCGTCTTTGGACACATAGCCGCCTTTGACTACCTCTAAAATCGTGTTTTCAGGTAAATCAGACGCAAACACTTCAACCTGTTGCTTGTCTTCCGAAAGAATGCCGTACACCGCTTGAGTTTTATTAGCAGGATCATCTAACTTAATATCCGCCACATCAAATACTTGTACACAGGCTTTTTTCAAATAAGAATAAGATTGGCCCGCACTGGATAAGCAACCGTGAGCATCGGTTTCCCCGCCCACAGTTGGTATTTCAGCTTGCGGTTGTGCATTGCTGCAAGCGGTCAAAATCATCGCTGAAGTTGCAAAGGCTAAGGTTTTTTTTATCATTTTAGAAAATCTCTTTTAATTTGGATTCATCTAAAATAACGCGATCATCATCCAACAATAATGCCGGAAAGCCTGCATAGCCTTGTGCTTTTGCATCATCAAATGCGGCGTGACGATCACGCAAGAGCAACCATTGTTTCAAATTCGGAATGGAAGATAATACTTCCACTGCCTCATAATCCACACCCAAGCGTTTTAATTCCGCCACAAATGGCGCAGTATCAGGGCAATCTGCCGCATAATAAAGAATGGGTTTCATTATTCACCTTCTTGTTGTTCTGCTGCCGCAGTTGGGTTCAATTTCGGTTCGCCAATTTTGCTTAAACGGTTACGATCGCGATGTTCAAACGGTGCATCATAATTTGGAATAATCAGGGTGGTGGTTTGATCGTATGACCAAGTACCATCATCATGGAACTTCACCGTCATTTCAAAACTTTCCGTGGTAAATGAACGCTCTAAGAACGGGTTAGAAATGATGCCGTTTGTTAGTGAACCGCGTACTGCTTTTACGGTGAATTCTTTCGCATCAGCTGGTGCATTACCGACCGCAATAAACGTTTGGCCGCGTGGAATGCTACCTGTTAATAAAATATTGCCTGTTTCAGGTTCCCATAACCAGTAACCGACTTGATCATGGAAGGTTTCTACCTCGCCCGGTTGTACAATATGGGCGTGATAACGTAATCCATAATAGAGCTGCGGACCATTAGTTTGACCATCTGTTGGATGAGCTTCATAATGTTCGATATAAGGATCTTTTTCTGGCCCTTCTGCTTTCGGATTGATATCCACACCACGCTTCCCTTCCCAAACACCCGCTAATCTAGCCAATGGGCCTAAATTCGCAATCGTATTTGGATCAGTTTCTGCTTCCGTGTAGATATCGTCTGGGTATTGAAAATCTTTCATCATTTTCTCCTTATATCGTTGTGTTAATGCTTAAAGTGCGGTTGTTTTTTTGCCTATTTTTTACAGCCAGGGAAACCTAAGGCTTCACGGCTCGCATAATATGCTTCAGCCACGCCTTTGGTTAATGCACGAATGCGTAAAATATAGCGTTGACGCTCTGTGACCGAAATCGCTTTACGTGCATCTAACAAGTTGAAGCTATGTGCCGCTTTTAAGATACGCTCGTAAGCCGGTAATGGTAATGGACGCTCTAATTCCAATAAGCTTTTTGCTTCTTTTTCGTATTGATCGAAGCAGTAGAATAAGAAATCGGTATCCGCATATTCAAAGTTGTAAGTCGATTGCTCCACTTCATTTTGATGGAATACATCACCGTAAGTGGTTTTGCCAAGTGGACCATCAGACCAAACTAAGTCATACACAGAATCCACACCTTGAATGTACATGGCTAAACGCTCTAAACCGTAAGTCACTTCACCTGTTACGGGTTTACATTCTAAGCCGCCCACTTGTTGGAAATAGGTAAATTGGGTCACTTCCATACCATTTAACCACACTT
>CAUTFW010000072.1:0-3149 GCA_963537955.1 Parahaemophilus parainfluenzae
ACTGAATGTAGAACCCCGAGCTGAATGGCTTGGGGTTTTTGTTTATGGAGTTTTCAATATTTTAGCAAAGCGTTGATTCTATGATACAATCATCGCCGTAATTTTAATAAAACAAGAGAAAATATGACCGCACTTAATGTATTAATTTATCCAGATGATCACCTTAAGATTGTTTGTGAGCCAGTTGCAGAAGTCAATGATGACATTCGCAAAATTGTAGATGATATGTTTGATACGATGTACCAAGAAGAAGGCATTGGTCTTGCAGCACCGCAGGTAGATATCTTGCAGCGTATTATTACGATTGATATTGAAGGTGACAAACAAAATCAATTAGTGTTGATCAATCCAGAAATTTTGGCTTCTGAAGGTGAAACTGGCATTGAAGAAGGTTGTTTATCTATTCCTGGGTTTCGTGCTTTAGTGCCTCGTAAAGAAAAAGTCACGGTAAAAGCCTTAGACCGTAATGGAAAAGAATTTACGCTTGATGCAGATGGTTTATTAGCGATCTGTATTCAGCATGAGATCGATCATTTGAACGGTATTTTATTTGTGGATTATCTTTCACCGTTGAAACGTCAACGTATCAAAGAAAAATTAGTGAAATATAAAAAACAGATTGCAAAACAATAATCAAAAGTGCGGTATAAAATGACCGCACTTTTCCTATCAACGCCATAACGTAGAACATTATGAAACCATTGAATATCATCTTTGCCGGTACGCCGGACTTCGCAGCACAGCATCTTGTTGCACTTTTAAATTCACATCACAATATTATTGCTGTTTATACGCAGCCAGATAAACCGGCTGGTCGCGGTAAAAAATTACAGGCGAGTCCTGTAAAGCAATTAGCTGAACAGCATCAAATTCCTGTTTATCAACCAAAATCCTTGAGTAAAGAAGAAGCACAAGCAGAGCTTAAAGCGTTAAATGCTGATGTAATGGTTGTTGTCGCTTATGGTTTGATTTTACCTCAAGCAGTGTTGGATATGCCTCGTTTAGGTTGTTTAAATGTGCATGGCTCTCTCTTACCTCGTTGGCGTGGAGCCGCACCTATTCAGCGGTCTATTTGGGCAGGGGATCAACAAACCGGTGTGACGATTATGCAAATGGATGTGGGTTTGGATACTGGCGATATGTTACACAAAGTGTATTGCGATATTGATGCGCAAGAAACCTCAGCCTCGCTTTACCATAAATTAGCTGAAATTGCGCCATCTGCATTGATTGATGTTTTGGATCATTTGGAAGAAGGGAAATTCATTGCAGAAAAACAAGATGATAGCCAAAGTAACTATGCAGAGAAACTTTCTAAAGAAGAGGCTAAATTAGATTGGTCGCTATCAGCAGCCCAGCTTGAACGTAATATTCGCGCGTTTAATCCTTGGCCGATTAGTTTCCTGCAATTAACTGATGAACAAGGTAATGAACAAACCCTAAAAGTTTATGCTGCTGGAGTATTGCCACATGTGGATAAACCGGCTGGGACGATTTTAAGTGTTGATAAAAAAGGTATCCAAATTGCCACTGCAGAAGGTGTTTTGAATTTATTGCAATTGCAGCCAGCTGGTAAGAAACCAATGTCGGTGCAAGATTTTCTGAATGGTCGGTCTGATTGGTTTAAAGTGGGTAAGGTACTCGGTTAATGAAATTTCAACATAAAAAAACAGAAAAAACGACCATACTTTCGGTACGCGCTATTGCTGCTCAAGTGATTTTACAGGTTTTAGATCAAGGTAAGTCCTTATCAACCTTACTTCCAGAAGTGCAATCGCAGGTAAAGCCACAGGATTTGCCTTTATTACAGGAAATCACCTTTGGTATTTGTCGCGTATTGCCTCGTTTAGAAAATATTATAAAAAAACTATTAGATAAGCCATTGAAGGGGAAAACCCGTATCGTGCATTGCTTGTTATTGGTAGGGTTGTATCAATTACTTTATATGCGAGTGCCCGCTCATGCCGCTGTGGATGAAGTAGTAAATGCCACAAAATCATTAAAATCGGACAGTTTTCGCGGTTTGGTAAACGGTGTATTACGTCGCTTCTTGCGGGAACAAGAAGATATTCTTGCTGTAGTAGATAAACATTGGCAAACGCTTCATCCTGAATGGTTTGTGAATAAACTCAAAAAAGCCTATCCGAATTGGCGTGAAATTATTGAAGCGAATAACCAGAAGCCACCGATGTGGTTACGGGTCAATCAACAACAAAGTAATACGGAAACCTACCGAGCATTATTAGAAGATCAGGATATCAGCGCATTTGAATGTGATAACCCGCATGCTTTGCGTCTAGCACAACCGTTTTCCGTCACAAAGTTACCCAATTTTGAACAAGGCGCAGTAACAGTTCAGGATCTTAACGCACAATGGTCGGCCTTATTGCTTGAGCCACAAAATAATGAATTAATTTTAGATGCTTGTGCGGCCCCAGGTGGGAAGACTACACATATTTTAGAGATGGTGCCGCAAGCGAAGGTAATAGCGCTTGATGTAGAGGCTCATCGCTTAAAACGCGTCGAAGAAAATCTTGCCCGCTTGAATCAGCAGGCGACAGTTGTTTGTGGCGATGCGACCAAGCCTGAAAAGTGGCTTTCAGAAATAGGTTTAAGTAGTGCATCCTTTGATCGTATTTTATTAGATGCACCTTGCTCAGCAACAGGTGTGATTCGTCGTCATCCAGATATTAAATGGCTGCGTCAAGAAACGGATATTGCTCAATTGGTTGCTTTGCAAGGACAAATTCTAAAAGCGCTTTGGGCAAAATTGAAACCTAATGGTATTTTGCTTTACGCGACTTGCTCGGTGCTTCCCGATGAGAACAGTCAGCAAATACAGCATTTTTTAGCTGAAACACCCGATGCAGAATTAATGCCATTGCCGTTTGAACAAACGGAAAATACGATTGGAATCCAATTTTTACCACAAGAGAATGGCGGAGATGGGTTCTATTATGCAAAATTGAGAAAACGGTCAGCTTAAATGAATTTGCCTTTAATTGATGTCGTCATTCCTTGCTATAACGCTGAACAAACGCTTGTTCGTGCAGTAGAATCTGTGTTGCAGCAAGGTAATCTTGGCCATCTTTGGCTGATTGATGATGCATCGACAGATAATACATTTGCATTAGCCTTACAGCTTGCAG
>CAUTFW010000073.1:0-3102 GCA_963537955.1 Parahaemophilus parainfluenzae
AAAGGGTATGTTCCATAAATTGGCAGAAACTGGGAATATCGCGAGTCGTGGCAGGATCGTCCGCCAAAATAAGCAATACTTCACCTTCATTCATGTGGCGAATGTTTTTTCTCACGAGCATGACGGGTTCAGGGCAACGTAAACCAACGGTATCAAGGGTTTTATCGACAGTAATTTCAGTCATTGTTATTCATCAGTTTTATTGAAATTGAGCTACATCATACAATAATTATGGGGAAATTTCGATAAATCCGCTATCAATGATAAACTACGCAACAAGTTTACTTGAATAATGAGTCCATGGCTGAATACCTTATCCCCAAAAGTGCGGTCGTTTTTGAAGAAGAAATTAAGAAAAGTCGATTTATTACGTATTTGCAACATACGGAAGGACTTGAACAAGCCAAAGCTTTTTGGGCAGAAATTAAAGCGCAGCACCCTAATGCACGCCATCATTGTTGGGCGGCAGTGGCCGGAAAGCCAACGGATTCTCAACAATTAGGCTTTTCCGATGACGGTGAACCAGCTGGAACCGCAGGGAAACCGATGCTATCGGCTTTGCAAGGTAGCCAAGTTGGTGAAATCAGTGCTGTTGTCGTTCGTTATTATGGTGGCATTTTATTGGGCACTGGCGGTTTAGTTCGTGCTTATGGAAATGGTGTTCAGCAAGCTTTAAAATTATTAGAAACTGAACGAAAAGTAGAACGTCAGTTATTCCAAGTTCATTGTGATTATGCACAATTAAATTGGATCCAAATTTTATGTGAACAGCATCAAATTGAAATTTATCAGCAAGATTTTCAAGTGCAGATTATATTGCAGTTAGGCATTAGTGAAGATCAAATTAAACCTTTTGAACAAGCATTAATTGAGCGTTCGGCAGGAACGTTGAAATTAGAAGAAATTAATTAAGCGAGATATTGTGCATATTTTATCCATTATTCGGATTATCGGCATTCTGATCATGTGCTTTTCTGGCACGATGCTGATTCCAGCCTTTGTGGCGCTTATTTATGGCGATGGCGGCGGTAAAGCGTTTATGCAAGCTTTTGCATTGAGCTTAACCGTGGGCATGTTGCTTTGGTGGCCTTGTCATCACCACAAACAAGAATTGCGATCTCGTGATGGTTTCTTAATTGTGGTGGCATTTTGGTTCGTTCTTGGCGGGTTAGCAACCTTACCATTGTTATTATTTGATGCACCTCATTTAACGGTGGCTTCTGCCGTATTTGAGGCGTTTTCCGGGTTAACAACCACGGGCGCCACAGTCATGACGGGGTTAGATAATTTACCGAAAGCCATTCTGTTTTACCGTCAATTTTTACAATGGTTAGGCGGCATGGGGATCATCGTACTTGCGATTGCGATTATTCCTTTATTGGGTATTGGCGGAATGCAGTTATACCGTGCTGAAATGTCTGGTCCAATGAAAGATCAGAAAATTCAGCCAAGGATAGCAGAAACGGCAAAGGCATTGTGGTTTGTTTATTTCTTTTTAACCATGTCTTGTACCTTGGCTTATTGGCTAGCAGGTATGACACCGTTTGATGCACTTACACATAGTTTCTCGACGGTATCCATTGGCGGCTTTTCTACGCACGATGCCAGTATCGGCTATTTTAATAGCTCGGCGATTAATTTTATCACGGTTATTTTCTTGTGGATTTCGGCTTGTAACTTCGCATTACACTTCAGAGCATTTTCGACTTTAGGACGAGAAAATATTCTGAAGATTTATACAAAAGATCCAGAATTCCGATTCTTTATGAGTATCCAAATTTTGCTTATCGTGGTTTGTACATTGGTGATGATAAGCCATCAATATTTTGATTCCTCATGGCAAGATTTTGAGCAAGTCGTATTCCAAGCCGTATCGATTTCAACTACAACAGGCTACTCCACATCGAATTTCGCTGAATGGCCTTCTTTTGTACCGATGCTATTAATTATTGCTTCTTTTATTGGGGGTTGTGCAGGCTCAGTTGGTGGTGGTTTGCGTGTTGCGCGGATTTTAGTGCTATATCTTCAAGGTGCGAGAGAGCTAAAACGATTTGTTCACCCAAATTTAGTGTATCCAATTAAATGGGGTCAAAATGTCCTTGATGAACGTGTGATTGGGAGTATTTGGGCCTTTTTCTCAGCGTATCTATTGGTATTCACTATTTGTTTATTAAGTGTGATTGCCTGTGGTGTCGAACCTTTTGACGCATTTAATGCAGTGTTGGCAAGTATTAATAACCTTGGACCAGGATTAGGTTCAGTAAGCAGTAATATGACGGCGATGCCAGATAGTGCTAAATGGGTACTCACCATTGCGATGGTATGCGGTCGTTTAGAAATTTTCACATTATTGGCGCTCTTCACACCAGCGTTTTGGAAGGCATAATGAAAACATTAATTTTATATTCAAGCTGTGATGGGCAAACAAAAAAGATTGCTGAATTTATGGATCAGTATCTTGAAGGCGAAGTGGTGGTTTCACCGTTAATAGAGGAACTGGATCTTCAATTTTTTGATCGGGTGATTATTGGAGCATCCATTCGCTATGGTCATTTTAATAAACAGTTATACCATTTTGTGGAACGCCATCATGAATTGCTGAATGCAAAAAGTGCGGTCTTTTTTGGCGTAAATTTGACCGCGAGAAAAGAAGGAAAAGATACGCCGGAGGAAAATGCCTATGTGCGTAAGTTCCTTCAACGCATAAAATGGACGCCAGCAAAAGTCGGTGTGTTTGCGGGCGCATTGTTATATCCGCGCTATAAATGGATTGATCGTGTCATGATCCAATTGATTATGAAAATTACAGGTGGTGAAACGGATACGACCAAAGAAATTGAATATACCGATTGGGGAAAAGTAAAGACATTTGCAGAAAGCCTGAATTCGTAGAATAAAACACCATAAAAATAGTGTTTTTTAGACTATTTGATTAAAAGATCTTCAACTAAGAAAAAATTTACATTTTTTTACAAAAAGATCTTGCAAAGGCATCTGAAATGCCTATAATACGCCCCACACAACGACGCGCTGTTGTGAATCTTTAGAAAACCAGTGCGTCGTTCTTTTTTGCTCTTTAACAATATATCAGACAATCTGTGT
>CAUTFW010000074.1:0-3030 GCA_963537955.1 Parahaemophilus parainfluenzae
GCTTTCATAAAATCTCTACGATTAAGTTCCATAGTTTTCCCCACTCGTTGTTGAATTTTTTAGAATATACAAAATGGCATGTATACCTAAATTATTTATTTTTCATCTAAATAATTAGAAATTAAAGACACAACAATAACCCCAGGAATGTCTTTAATTTCATCCATAAGATCCGCTAATGCTAATTGACGGTTACTTTCAAGGGTGACCACCAATTTGCCTTCATCAGATTTTTCGCCATGAATCTCAGCGGTTGGAATCGCTAAAATGGCTTCTTTGACTTGGTTAAGTTTTTCTGGTCTGGCTTGCACAACAATGCTGCATACATACCAGTTCTCATTTTCGCTAAATTGACTCATCGATATTTGTTTCAATATTAAAAATTTTTATTGCTTTTGTTGGGCAAACACTTAGGCAAGCACCACAACCATTACAGCTTTCTAAATCCAATATGGGTTTTGCTACGCCACCAAGTTGTAATCGAAAACGGATGGCATTCATCGGACAGCTATCTTGGCAACTTCGACATTCCACTCGATTTTCTGTGAGACATTGCGTTGTAATTTCAACTTTATGTGCCCAAGGCTCTTCTTCTAATGAACGAAAAATCGGTTGTTCACAGACTAAAACACATTTTTGGCAGAACGTGCATTCGCCCTTGTCAAATTGTATTTCAGGAAAACCGCCATCGCCTTTTACGATAATTTGGGTTTCACATACCAGTATGCAATCACCGCACCGCGTACATTTATCTGTAAAGTTGCTCTCGTTTATCGACCAAGGTGGACGGATAGCATTAATACCTTGAATTTTCGCGTTTTCAGAATGTAACGATTGTAAAAATTGCCCACGTAATAATTGTCTGCGAGAAGGATTTTCAATCGCCATATTTTTCTTTAAAGTTCGGTATTTTCAAGGGATGCATTATCTAGTGCTAATAAAAAAATAGTAACTACCTAAAAGGAGTAGTTTTTAAGAAATATACACTTTTGTTGAGATAGATCAATGATATTTTGAAAATATGTTATTAGTGTAAATAAATTGTTAAAATATAAGTGAAAATGATTATTAAATAGGGCGGGAGATCCGCCCTGAAGTGAGTTTAAAATATTATGCGTTTTGGGTTGGGTAATCCCACCAAATATCGAATAATTCACTGATTTCGATTTGTTGTAATTTATTTTCTTCTAACCATTTTTTCACTAATTGACGATGGCTTTCATCACATTTACCGATTTTCTCTAAGCAAACTAAGCCTTCCCAATGTAAATAGCCGCTACCTTCATAAGCTAAGCCGTTTGGTTGAATCACTTCAGCAATAAAACGATCAACGGTTTCATCGATAGTTTCGATGCTGGTACCTTCAGCAAATTGCCAATTCACTAAAAAGCCTAATTCTTGGAACTCTGCTAAGTGAAGTTTTTTACGTTGACGTTGATTACGAGTTGTCATTTCAATGTTCTCCTATGTTAAGGTAATGGGTATCGTCATCATCTCGATGATTATTTTTTCTTAAAGTATAAATCCCACACACCGTGGCCTAGGCGATGACCGCGCGCCTCAAATTTTGTGAGAGGGCGGAAATCAGGACGTGGAATATAATCTTGTTCGGCAGTATTGATTAAGTTTTCATTGGCTGAAAGCACTTCGAGCATTTGTTCCGCATAGTTTTCCCAGTCCGTTGCCATATGAATAAAACCATTTGGTTGTAATTTTTGCACGACTTGCTCTACAAAGTGCGGTTGAACAATACGGCGTTTATGATGTTTCGCTTTATGCCAAGGGTCAGGGAAGAAAAGTTGTAAGCCGCCCAATTCGCCATCTTTCACACAATCACGTAGAATTTCAGTGGCATCATGGCAAATCACGCGAAGGTTTTTCACGCCTTTTTCTACCGCATAAGCAATACAGGCACCTACACCTGGTGTGTGTACTTCAATACCGAGATAATTTTTATCAGGATTTGCTTCTGCCATATCCACTAAAGATTTCCCCATTCC
Source organism: Parahaemophilus parainfluenzae (assembly GCA_963537955.1). GTDB lineage: Bacteria > Pseudomonadota > Gammaproteobacteria > Enterobacterales > Pasteurellaceae > Haemophilus_D > Haemophilus_D parainfluenzae_AJ. The sequence goes on from CAUTFW010000074.1 coordinate 2,001, forward strand.
GAAGCCAATTTCTAATATAACGGGATTCGTATTGCCATAAATTGTGGCAAAATCAAAAGGGGCGTTTTGATAATCTAATCCAAGATCAGCCCAGTGATCGTTCATCATATTTTTTTGAAAATCACTTAAGCGACCTGTCCGCAATACAAAGCTACGAACTTTACGTTTATAACGACCATCTTCTGTAAATTCAGCCGTTTCAACGGTTTTACGTTTTTGATCAGCAAAGGTTTTTTGCTCTTCTGTCATGGTTTTTATTCGCTCAATTAAAATTGGCGGCGATTATACACTAAAAGGCAAGGTTGTGGGATTTTTCCACCTAATTCCCGTATAATAGCGAAAATTTTTAATTGTTTTTTGTTATGAATATTGTCCGAGTTGCATTAGCCGTACCGCTCCCCCGATTTTTTGATTATCTCTATTTGCCCGACTTGACACCAATCGTTGGTGGACGCGTGTTGGTGCCTTTTGGTTCGCAAAAACGAGTCGGGATCGTGGTGGATTTGCCCGCTTCTTCGGATGTCGCAAAAGAAAAGTTAAAACCGATTATTGATGTACTTGATGCTGAATCACTTTTTAATTCCACAACTTGGGATTGGTTAGATTGGTCGGCTAATTATTATCGTGCAGCATTAGGCGATGTGTTGTTTCAAGCGTTGCCAGTCAAACTTCGTAATGGAGAAAGCGCGGTTAAAAATGACCGCACTTTTTGGCGTATTACGGACCTTGGAAAACAAGCGTTAGAATCGGGTGAATTAAAACGTGCTAAAAAACAAATTGAAGCCTTAAGTTTATTGCTAACGCAAGATCTAGAAAAAGGTAACAATGAAATCAGTTCCGCGATTTGGTCAGCCTTAAAGGGCAAAGATTATGTGGAAGAGATTATTGTGCCTACTGAACAAAAAAGTTGGCAACAAGCTCTAGGGGATAATCCTTTAGTTAATCTTGATAACCGATTGACCTTAAACAAGCAACAAGCCCTAGCATTTAGCCAGTTGCTTTTCCAAGAAGGCTTTAATGTGTGGTTGTT
>CAUTFW010000075.1:0-2544 GCA_963537955.1 Parahaemophilus parainfluenzae
AATGGGTCATTTACGCCAGCTGTTTTATTGTGGTTCAAACCTTTCTATTTTGGACGCATTGCCGTTTGATTATTGTAGGAAAAGGAAATTTATCCTTGAAGATGATTGCCAAAAACATCAATATTTGGTCAATTCTCGTCGGAGCATTTTTATTTGCTTTTCAAATAAAATTACCAAGTATTATCAATGGCACACTCTCTTCCATCGGCTTGTTTATTGGCCCAAATGCCATGCTTGTTGCGGGTATGCTGATTGCGGCAATACCTTTACGGAGCATCGTATCATCCAAACGCATTTATTTAGTCACACTTTTGCGCTTGTTACTTATTCCGATTGCATTATTGGTATTAATAAAGTTGATTGGGTTTGTACGTTGGGCTGAAAAAGGGGAAATTATTGTATTGATTAGCTTTTTAGCAACCACGAGCCCATCTGCTTCAACTGTGACACAAATGGCGGTGATTTATAACAACAATCCACAGAAAGCCAGCGCCATTTATGGTGTAACAACGCTGCTTTGTATGTTTACTATGCCACTAGTGATTGCCTTATATCAAATATGGGGGTAAATCGTGGAAAAGTGCGGTCAATTATTTAAGCACTTTTGATGCCGGCTGCTCTTTTTTCAAACGATAAAGTTGATATAAGTTAACGAAAACTAAGAATACGTTTAGAAGCGCAACTGGATAAGATTTGATGATCAAACTGTAAACGACAAAAAGTACCGCTCCAATTGCATTAACAACTCTCAAGTGAACAATCGATTTAAATAAAAAAGACACAGCCACAAAGAATGTTGCCAAATAACCTAATAATTCGATGAAATTAAATTCCATAAATCTCTCCGTCAACAATGATTGGAGGCGGCATCATAAAAGATTTTGGAATTAAGGAAAAGAGGCGAAATAAAGGCAACCGATTGCAATATCAAGAAATTTTTATTTCGCTCAAAATTCCCTTAGATAAAGACTTTTTGCACTAAAAACATATAAAAAATTGTGCCTGCCGAGATAGAAAGAAACATGTTCTTTTTCCAGAAATGTAATCCCAATACCAAAGCGCCTGCAATGAAATCGGGTAGGCCGTGATAACCACTCAATACATCCACATTTTTATAGCAATACACCACTAACATCCCAAACATCGCCGCAGGCAATACTTTGCCAAGGTAACGAATATAGTCTGGAATCGGGCGATTGGCGGGAAAGATCCAGAATGGCAATAATCGAGTAAATTGCACGCACACAATACAAATTGCAATGGTGATAATTTGTTCCATCAATGTCATTTTAGTGCCTCCAATTTAGATGAAAGTTTAGGACGTCGTACCGTTAATAGAATCCAGATACTGATTAGCGTTGGCACTAAAAAATGCTCTTTTCCAACAATTAATAGCGATGCAAAAGCCACACCTAAACCTAATAATGAGCTTTCATGAGATTTCTCTTTAAGCCAGTTTTCAGCAAAAATCACCAGGAAAAGTGCGGTCATACCAAACTCTACCCCTTTTAAATCAAAAGGAATGATTGAACCAAATAGATTACCTAATCCAGCTCCTACAACCCAATAAAGATGGAGATAAAAACTAACAAAGAACATGTACCAGCCTTTATCTAAATGATCAGGAATCTTCGCCATATAGTTCAGGGAAAAACTTTCATCGACTAGGGTACTAATTAAATACCAACGTTTTTTCCCGAGTTGAGCACCATATTTTTCTAACATGGAAATACCATAAAAAATTTGGCGCCCACTTACCATCAGCGTAACCAACGCAACACTTAAGGGCGAAAAAGGCATAACGAGTGCGGCTGCAGCAATAAATTCAACGGAGCCCGCATAAATGAGTGCGGCCATTGCTACCGGGAACCAAACACCGAATCCAAGTGCTTTCATGTAAATGCCGTATGCAATGCCTAAAAATAAAAAGCCGGCAAGCATTGGCATACTGTAAGGAAATGCCGATTTTGCCGCGGCTTTGATGGGATTTTCTGTCACTACTTCTGACATATTGACCTACTACAACTCTAAAACAGACAAACCAGGTAAGGTCGAAAAACTTTGTGCTTTTACTGTTTGATGGAAATCTTCGATATAAGCTAAATTAGCATCTTCTTTACGAATCGCGGCATAGAGGTTACTGTACAACCCTTCTTCTGTAATTTTACGCGCCACCACATACCCTTTCTCTAAATAAGGTAATGCCGCCCAATAAGGCACAGTAGCAATGCCTCGACGACTCGCTACTAACTGGATCAAGGCGATCGTTAGCTCCGTTGTACGACGTGGCGGATTAATACCTTTTGGTTTCAACACTTGACGATATAAATCTAACATATCATCAGGAACAGGATAGGTTACCCAAGTTTCTTCAGCGAAATCTTCCGCCTGCCAAACCTCTTTATTGGCTAATGGATGATCTTTAGAACAGATTCCCACCATTTCATAAGAAAATAACGGCTTAAATAAAACATCATCATTTTGCTCAACTTCAGACACAATCGCCCAATCTGCACGATGAGATAATAACAATCCAACCGGATC